>JAFRFD010000019.1 GCA_017434525.1 Methanobrevibacter sp. | reverse complement strand
CCTGAACATCTACTATAATCACTGACATAACCTGAACCAACTAATGATGCAAAGGTAACTACTTGAGTATTATTGGAAAAGTTGAGGGTAAGATGCTGAAATTATTTATAAACAATTGATGACAAGCAATTATTGTTATGCCAACAGTTACATGGAATGAATTTAAAGAATAAGAATTGCATAATCTTTATTTTCTATTTTTAAGTTGTGAATTAAAGAAACATTCGCAAAAAATCATTATTTGCAATGTTTGTCAGTACCATTTTGCTTTTAGATTTTCAATTCAAATGTTTTGATTGCTTTTGATAATCTCTGAAATTTTGATATTTGGATTTCTATATCTTTCATTTGGATTCAATTCATCGTTAATTGTTAATGTGTGTGTTTTGCAGTGATGAACGCAGCCTAAACAAAAGTCACAATTATCTCCGAAATGGGGTTTTTCATCAATCAATTCAATATTTCCTCTCGGACATACTTTAGTACATATTTCACAATTGCTACAGCCTTCACCTACTTGGATATGGTATTTTTCAGTCATTGTGGTTTCCAATATGACTTCAATATTTTCAATATCGGTAAAATGTTTTTTGTCATGAATATGATTTCTTCTTGAGAATATATCCTCTTTTATAGATTCAATTTCGCCGATGATGTTTAAATTCTTTTTTAATTCCTTTTCATTGGCCATGTCAAATGTCGGTAGGAAATTATCAACCATCAAAACGGAGTTTGTGTAATTAACATCAATTCCTCTGTTATTTAATGTTTCTTTCATGATTCTCAATGCATTTTGATCCCCGTCGCTTCCATAAGAAGTGATTAAAAACAGATAATCGGTTTTGACATTGACTTTTTCAACAAATTCCCTAAGCATCTTGGGAGATGTTGCATAAAAAACAGGGAAAATGATGCCTACAGCATCATCTTCTATATCAAACTCATTTTTTTTCATCAGTTGGGGGATGCTGATCAGTTCTCCGCCCAACTGCTTAGCAATGTATAGATTATTGCCTGTTGATGTGTAATATAATGTTTTCATGTTATCCTAACACTAATTCTTTTCCTTTTTCAAAAGCAGCTTCTCTTTCTTTAGGAAAAACAGTTTCATGTCTTTCATATCTTTCCTCAGCATTGAAAAACCATGGCCAATCGGTTTTGCTGTAATCTTTAAGCTGAAGTGTTTCACCTGATACGAAAACTTCAGTTGGCCCTACAAAACCGTTGAATACGTTTTGATAATTTTGAAGCAATACTTCATAGGCATTGTCTGGAGCATTGCTGGTCATGATAAGCAACGTTGGAATCGGATTTTCATTGCAGCACGGGACATCTGCATTATATGTCAGATTCTGAAAGACCAATCGTTCATAAAGTGCTCTAAATGATGCTGTAAGTTCACTTAGATAATTTGGAGAACCTATTATCAATCCATCGGCTTCACGAATAGCATCCAAGACTTCGGTTAAACCGTCACGTCGTATGCAATGTCCTTTGTATTTTTCTTTTTTACATCCAAAACAAGAGATGCAGCCGGTGTATTTTTCCAAGCGGAATAGATTGAATTTTTCCACTTCTGCTCCTGCAGATTCTGCACCTTTTATCGCTTCATCAATTAATGTATCAGTATTTCATCCTTTTCTAGGTCCTGCGTTAACAGCTATTATTTTTTTAGTCATTTAATCACCTATATTATTCGCATGATATTGTTGCAATGTATTCTGTATACTCATCTGTTTCAATTTCCGGTTCATCAAAAACCAGATTTCCATTTTTCACACACAGGAAATGGCATATTGCTATTCCCATATCAATCTTTTGAACATCCCATCCAACACCTGATGAATATCCTTTTGTATGTTCTAAAAAGAAATGATAATCATTATCGTTCTTTACAATCCTCCAAGGTTGTCTGTTTGCTGCTGAAGGAGCCCAACGAACCGCATCAAGACAATCTTCACTATTGTCTAATGGGGTTGAAAAGTCATGCTCATAAAATAGCTTTGATGCGGGAAGTCTTTCATCGCCCTTAACGCTTTCACGCAGCGCGCTGTCAACCTTGGACAGTGTTTTTGAAGGATAGCCTATTGGTGTCACTATCATCATGTATTCATTGTCCCGTGTGGCTGCCGCTTTTTCAAAGAGGGGCCTGTCTAAAGTTCCTCCGACCCAGGTGGTTCCAATTCCTTGGCTCCATGCATACAAAATCATTTTTTCAAATGAATATCCGTATGCCTCTTCGCAGTGGTCCACTTTAGCCACTTTTGCAGCGATATATGTGTCCTCGCCTTCTATAACTGGACTTGAAAGATTATATTTTTCGCTGTCCAGTATAAGGAACTCCACGGGGATATTGTAAGGGTTTTCGATTGTTTTGGTGTAGTTTAGAAGTTTTTCTTTATCTTCATCAGTAATTTTCTGTCCGTCAAATGTTCTTACGCTTTTTCTAGTTTTAATAATTTGCATTTTGTCCATGCCGCAATCACCTTTTGATTACCACTATGACTTAAGATACTTAAGTTTTTTGATATGATATTTGGATTATTGTACTTAAATATTTTTTTTAAAATACTAATCAGTTTGGTTTAGAAGTCCAGCTGTTCTGCTAGACAAATGTTGCAAACGGCATTTGGTGTATCGATGTTTGCTTCCTTTACCGGGCACAAAAATTCTCCGTTTTCCTTTTCAACTTTCAGTGATCCTGGAAACGGGGTGCCTACAGGATGTATTGGTTCCTCTAAAATGAATGTTGCATATAATGAAGCTATTTCAAAAATCAGAGGAACTTTGGTTTTTTTGCCTTGAGTTCCGGTTTCATGGTGGGTTTTTAGAATTTCAATAGCTTCGCCAAATGATTCCCCATCAATGTTTTGAATGTAATCATTATTGTCATTGAGAATGTCTTTAATTCTAAATAAAAAGGATTCGATGTATGATTTTTGACTGTCCTGCCTATAGCTTTCCTGAACATATTTGTTTTCTTCAATAACCTGTGATGTAAACTCCATCATGTCAAAAACGGAAATGCTTGATGAATATTTTTTCAGAATCTCTAAAACACAATTGCCGGTAATGGTTTCGTCATCTGATATGATGCTTGCAAATTCATCATACATCTCCAGATATTCGTTTGACATTATGATGCTCCCTATTATTAAAATCCGAATGCTAAACCGACATTTTTACATACGCAGTAGCGGCACATTGAATTTTTCTCTTTAATGCTCATTATTCTGGATTTGCATTTGTATTCATTATTCTGCATAAATACCTGGTCCTTTGTAGGATTGTCTCCAACAGGATGCAGTGGTCTTTTAGCGATTAAAGCCAAATAAAGAGATATGTATTTTGTAAATTCTCTTGTTTCTTCATCTCCTCCGGCGTAAGTGTCAAAATAGTAATCGGTATCCTTTTTGAGATTTTCAACTACTCCGTCTTTAATGTCATAATCCTCTGTGATGTTTAAGGCAAATATCTCATCCCATGCTTCTGAATTGTATTTTGCCAAACTTTTAGTTATTGGGTCTTTGTATCTATCGTCTGTGACTTTGTTTCTCAGATATTCGATAGGATAATCCTTAAGATTTTCCCTAATTTCTTCAAGTAATTCTGTTGCTTTCATAATACTTCCCCTTGAATAAGTGTTGAGTAATTATTTCTTGAATATGACTATATGCTATTTTCTATTGATGAATTTGTCAAGTGGCAGTATGGTTATTTTTATAGGGGAATTTTTAATATATTAACAAGGAGGCCAAAAAGTGGAGTCAACAATAAGCGTCAACGGCATTAACATTTCATTAAAGCAGGCAGGAACCGGTCCGGACATGATTTTGATTCATGGAATCTTTGCTAGCAAGGAAATCATGAACCTCTTGTTTGACTATTATAGGAAATCCTATCATGTAATCTCTTATGATGTCAGAGGCCATGGAAAAAGCGATAAACCTGAAAAATTTGATTTGGATGACTATGCAGATGATTTAAAGGAAATCATAAATGAATTGAATCTTGACAAGCCTATTGTCATAGGATTGTCAATGGGATCTTATATCGCTCTTAAAACTGCCGAAAAGTATCCTACAATTCTTTCAAAAATAATTCTTTTAGGAACACGGGGTCAGGGTGAAATCTCACTTATGCAAAAGGCGGCAGAGGAAAACAACGGCAACGGCAACATTGACTTAAAGGAAATGGGCAAACTGATTTCAAGAAGGGTATATGCACCTGATACCACGCCGGAAGATGTGGCCAACTTCTATAATGGAAACAGAAGTGAAGTTGAACTTACAAATGATGAGCGAAAAAATGTCTATGCGTCTCTGAGCCATTATGATATGGTAAGTGATGCCAAAAAAGTCCAGATACCTGTTTTGATTTTGGTTGGTGAATATGATGGAATAAACCCTCCCGAAGAGTCAATTAAGGTTCATGAAATGCTTCCAACTTCGCAACTGGAAATAATTGAAGGTGCAGGCCATATTGCATATTTGGAAAAGAAAAGTGAGGTAATCGAATCAATAGATTCCTTCATAGAATGAATTTATTTTTTTTTAATTTCATTTGAAGTGATATTCTTATAAATTTGAATGGACAATATATTAATTAATGAAAGGAGGTATTGTGTATGGTTGATTTAAATTTTGACGAAGCCCGATTGGATGAAATGCCTGTTTTTTATTTTATCAATTACATCAATCTTATTCATGATAACTTTTTAAAGGATAACTTCAATGACATTGCCCCCAGGGATTTCACTTATCTGTCCAATATTTATTATCATGAAGACCTCTCCCAAAGGGAGCTGGCTGACCTGCTTTTCGTTTCAGAATCGAATGTTGCTCAGATAATTAAAAGGCTTGAGAAGAATGGTTATGTAAAACGTGATGTTGTAAAAGACAACAGTGGCAAAAAGATTCTTAGTTTAACTGATAAGGGTGAATCAGCTTTCAATTCATTGCTGAATCTTATTGTTGAATTTGAATCTAAATTATTTAAGGATTATTCTGCTGAAGATAAGGATAAATTCAGGGAAATGATTCATGACTATTGTGAAAGGGCAGCTGAATATTGATTAAATTTATATTGATAGAAAGTCAGATTAAAATATATACTTAAGACTCTTAAGTAGAATTTTTGTTAAGGTGAAATTATGGCCGATAAAGAAAAGACAATTGAAGCATTACAAGCTATTGTAACAGGTTTGTCTGCAAATTCATTTCAGCACAGAATCCAATCAAAAATCTTTGCAGGATTAGGATTTCAGGCATTGGGTGATAAATACACTACACATGCAACTGAAGAAATAGACTTTGTAGAACAGTTCATGGACCGTATACTTGACCTCGGCGGTGAAATCAAGCAGGAAGCACAGGAAGCAAAACCAGTTTTCACTGATATCGTAGAATTCATAGAATATGATTACAATGTCTCTGTTGAAGGAATCGCATTCATAAATGAATTAATGGACTCCGGAATCTTTGATGCAACCACATATGATTTGATGAAGGTATATCTCAAGGATGAAGAGGATGACATGTACTGGAGCGAACAGCAGCTGGATTTATGCAAAATGCTTGGAAAAGAAAACTACTTGACTCAATTATTAATCAACGGTCCAACAGCAGAATAACATTTTTTAGGATGTGACATAATGGAAATTAAACCAGTAAAAACTTTTGAAAACGGATTCATGAAACAAACATTTGCTTTTGGCGGAGAAGATGGAATGGATGCATTTGATGAAGACATCAAATATCGTGCAAGCATTCAAAATTACTTAATCGACACTGGAGATGAAGTGATTCTTGTTGACACAGGTATTCCTGAGGAAATGCCTGAACAGGAATTTGATGAAAGCCTGATGATTTATAATGGTGTAAAAATATCAGATTATTTAACTGCATTTGAAAAATTGGGATATGATGTTGATGATGTAACCAAAATCATTATCACCCATAAGCATCCTGACCATTCAGGTGAAATTGCAAAATTCCCAAATGCAAATGTATACCTTTCAAAAACCGAAGCTGAAGCATTGGAATTGGAAGGGGACAATATTGTTTCTGTTGAATTCAATGATACTTACAAAAACTTCCCAAAAGCTGAAAAAATCGCAGATAACATTTACATAATCGAAGCGATAGGACACACTTCAGGCAACAGTATAGTCATTGTTGAAAATGACGATTTGTATTACATGATTCATGGTGATGTTACATATACTGATGAAGCTCTGTATGCAAATAAGCTATCTGTTGTTTTTGAGGATATCGAAAAGGCAAGAGAAACAATGGACAATATACGTGAATTCATTAAGGATAATCCAACAGTATATCTGTCAACACACACTCCATTAGGTCCTGAAAACCTTGAAAACAAATATGTTACTGATTTGGAAAAACCTCCAAAAAGCATTTTTCCCGAATAAATGCTTTTTATTTTCTTTTTTTTAAACTAGATGATGACTCATAATTTTTGTGTTTAAAATTTTTTCTTATTTTATTATCCTTTAATTTTATATATTGGGAAGTATAATCTATTATTAGAGTTAATCAACTTTTTAGTTGTGTTTTTTATAGTTTTGAGAGAGGATAAAATTGGCCAGCAATTATTAATTCCTTTGGACTTGAAAGATTTGATTCCAAAAGATCCTACTTGTTACTTTTTCCAAAATGTTGTTTATTATAGTTTTTCTCGAAAAGTTTATACCATATGAAATACAAAGTTATATTCATGGTTGAACGAAGCAAAAAAATTGCAGGACATCTTGAATTGGATGAAATTAAAGATGTAATGAAAGAATACAAAGATTCTTATGACATG
>JAFRFD010000091.1 GCA_017434525.1 Methanobrevibacter sp. | reverse complement strand
ATGGTTGGTTTTTGGCCGTTATGGTACTTTTGGTAAGAATATGCTTAAGATTCTGGAAGGTTGCGGTTATGCTCTTTCTGTTTCTGATGAGTTTAAGTCGATTCTTCCTCTTGTGTCTTACTATAAAGTTTGGTTTGACCTTTTTATGCCTGCTCGTGATAAGACTTGGAAGGATTCTGCAGCTTTTTCTTTGATGGAACTTTCTGAGCAGTCTGGAAACTGGGATATGTTGTATGATGATGATTTTAAGAGTCGTCTTCTTGCTTTTTTGGATTTGCTTCCTCAGTGTTACTACACTCAGAATCCTGATTATGCTGCTGCTCATATTATTGGTAATCGTAATTCTATTGTAGCTGGTGAATCATTAAAATATTTGAATTTTAATAACCAGATGGATTCTGTTGATTCTTTGATATCTCGTTCCCAGGCGACTCCTTCGTCAGGTCTTTTAGAATCTTCGGCTGCTATTCGTATGTTAGATATTTTGTCCAGGCGAGTTAATGTAAAATCTGTAGCTGGTGGTCGTTTGGATGTGATTCTTCGTAGTATTTATGGTAGTGATTATATTGATCAGACGGAGTCGAATTATATTGGTTCTACTTCTTTTGATTTGGATATCTCTGAGATCATGAATCATGCGGAAACTTCAGAAGGTTATCTTGGGCAGTATGCTGGTGCTGGACGTATGTCTGAGAGTGGTAGTAATTTTGTTTACAAAAATACTGGTAATGGTAGTACCTTTGGTTATGTGATTTCACTTTTTTGTATAGTTCCTCGTTCTAATATGTCTCAGGGTCAAGATATGCAGGTTATTAGACGTACAGTTAGTGATTTCTATGCAAGAGATGTTGACTCTTCTACTCTTGTACCAACTCCGAAGGCTAATATTTTTGGTGAATCTGATTATGGTGGTTTTGTTAGTAGTGTTAATTTTGACAAAGTATATGATTCAGGTTTTGGTAATATTCCGGTGTATTTTGAGTATAAGTTTAAGAAAAATGTTCTTTCTGGTGAATTTCGAATGAGATCTACTCGTGATTCGATGTTACCTTTTACTCTTGATAAGCTTTTACCATATACTGATGCTCGTATTGTTTCGGATTCTAATACTACTGGTCGCATTGTGATACATAATTTATCTCCATCTCTTTTGGTAGCAGGAAGTAACTGGAGATATCTTGGTCTTCATCCTTGGTTAGGTCAGTTTAACCGGATCTTTGTTAATTCCGGTGATGCTTCTGCGCCTGATGTTGCTTTTGATGTAGCACGTTATCAGTATTATGATCGCATCGATGATAATTTTGTTGTTGATTTGTATATAGAATATAATAAGACTTCTCCTGCTCTGCCTATTGCTGATAGTTGGCAGACTGAGGCTTATGGTGAGAAGCTTCGTGTTGACTTGTCATAGTTATGGGTTTTTTTGATACTATTGGTGGTTCTGCCTTGATTTCTGGTGCTGGTGGTATTGCGCAAGGTCTGATTAATGCCGGATTTGCCAAGCGTAATGCTCGGCTTAATTATGAGTATAATAAAAAACTCATGGCTGAGCAGAATTTGTATAATATAGAAGCTTTTAACCGGGAAAATGCTCGTCAGGATTATCTTATGAAGAATGCTAATAGTATTATGAAAGAGTCTTTGCAAAATGCTGGTTATAATACTGCTGATCCGAATGGTACTGGTGTAACGCCTGCAGGGACAAATAATATGGATGTTCCCTCTAATCCTGGAATGAGTGTGCAGCTTTCAGCTCCGGATATTGCCGGTATTTTTCAAACTGTAGCAAGTGCCAGGCTTATGGATGCCCAGGCGAAGAAAGTTGAGTCTGAGACTGTAGGTCAGGATATTCAAAATTTCCTAAATTCTACTTATGGTGAAGCTCAGTACCAGGCGTCTATTAAGAATTTGGATGCATCTTCTAAGAATCAAGTTGCTATGGCACTGTATAATGACCAGCAGCGTGTAAATAGCATTGCTACTACAGAAGCGACTGTAAAGGATATTACTGAGCGTCTGCAGATGGATTGGCAGAAATTGCCGGTGCAGCTGCAGCTGTTTGCAGCCCAGGCTTTTGAAGCTCAGAAGTCCGGTGATCTTTCAGATGCTAAGGTAGGTGAAGTTTATCAGGGTATACGTGAGTCTTATGCGCGTATACAGAAGTTGATGAGTGATATTGGCCTTAATTCTGCTCAGATTGCTGTTGCTGGAGCACTTGCTCAGAATTATGTCCAGGATACTAATTTGAAAAAAGTACAAACTGGTGGTGCTGTAGTTGAAAATAGTTTGCGTCGTCTTCAGTATGATGTACAAAATGGTCTTGGTGTTAAGTGGCATCAGGCAAAAGATGTTCTTGATGCTTTCTTGCCTATAGGAACTTTAGTCGGTGCCCTAAAATTGATTAAGCCTGGTAAGTAGTCTTAGGAAATTTTATATTGAGTAGTGGTCGCCCATTGGCGGCCACCTCTCTTTTATAATATTGTATTAGTGTATTTTTCAAGTATATATCGTATTATTCTATTTAGGTGTATAGATATTTGGTTGATTCCTTTTGGTCTGCTCATGTTAGTCAAATAGTTTTGGTGGTAAATTTTTGTGATTTGATCCTAAGTATATGATGTTTGTGTAGAAGTTACAGTGTACACATAAATAAATAAAATGTACACTTTAATATAATTTTAACATTTAGGCAGGTTGCAGCATATTTTGTCTTCAGAGATGTATTTTTCATAAAAATCTAAAAAATTTGCTGCCATTTCTTGTGGTGCGCGTGATACTACGTCCGTGACGCGCTCGTAGAGCAAGATTAAATCACGCGCCTTTTCTCTCGATGGTGTTACTTGAATAGATTCATTTGTTTTCGTTTGTGATCCTCTACACGTGCTCTGAGCA
Organism: Methanobrevibacter sp.; assembly: GCA_017434525.1. Classification (GTDB taxonomy): domain Archaea; phylum Methanobacteriota; class Methanobacteria; order Methanobacteriales; family Methanobacteriaceae; genus Methanocatella. Next base: position 3,214 of record JAFRFD010000091.1, on the reverse strand, counting down.
TTCCGTTGATCACTGTTCCGATGGGCCAGTGATTGTCTCTCATCCATTCTAGGATGTCCTTGTCGATTCTGACGTTGAATTGTACTTTCTTCATACATTGTAATTTTATCGCGTGCGCGTTACGTGCGCGCGTATGAATATATTCATTTTATATTAAATATTTATTCATTAATATCGCGGATTTATATACATTTTTGGAGCGAGATGTTAAAACTTGGATATCGTATTTCCAACTCACGAGTACCTTTTTCGTGAGCAAATATATGGATTTTTATTCTTTTGTGTAAATTTTTTGGTTGTAAATTTGCATTGTATGTTTTTTTTATATATTTTTGTTGGTGTATAGTTTGTTTTTTATGGATAATTTTAAGGTTATTAAAGGAAAAAAGTATAAGTATGTTGCTTTTCAGATTGATGATATTTGTTTTGTGACGTTTAAGAATGATCTTGGTATATACCCTTGGAATTTTCAATTATTTAAGGATTTTTTTAAGGAGTTTGCCGGTGAATTTTATGTTGTTGATTTGTCTGAATTGTCTTTATGTAAGTTTATAAAAAGATGTGTACGAGCCCAATTACTATAAAGAATCGTAGTAAGACGTGTGTTGTTGGTGTTACTCGTGAATCCATTATCGTTCCATGTGGTAAGTGTGACGAGTGTCGTGCTGCCAAGACTGATGAATGGTTTCAGCGTATATACGAAGAGTTTTTGCAGTGTGAAAATCATGGTGGTAAAGTAATTTTCAGCACTTTTACGTATGATGATGATCATCTTCCTCGTTTTCATTATGTTGGTGATGATGGTGAGGATAAGTCTTTTCCTTGTTTTAATAAGCATCATAAGATAAGGTATCTTAATTCTTTTCGGAAGTTTTTTGAAGAGGAGTTCAGGCGTCGTAATGGTGTTCCTCAGTATAGTTACCCTTTTAAAGTTATGTGGTGTTCTGAGTATGGTACAGATCCTGAGGCTACTCATCGGTCACATTATCATATTCTTTTTTTCATTCCTAAGGAATGGATTGATTTGGTAGGTTCTCTTGAACCTGCCTGGAAGCGTTTAATAGAAAATTTTTGGCATTATGGTTTTGTCAGGTGGTCACCTGGTAATAGTATTTTCGTTAATTCTGAGTTTGCCGGTATCTATGCTTCTAAGTATTTGGTTAAGGATGTTGGTTTTTACAAACAGCCAGAAGTTGACGAGTACATGAAAGATGTTAAGATTTCATTAAGTGATAAAAAGTATTTATCTGTACGTGATTATCTCCCTCATCATTGGCAGAGTTTGAAGTTTGGTGCTACATTGGAGCGTATATACAGTATTAAGGAGAATTTTATTAATGGATATGATTTTCGGATATCTTCTGAACTTTCTCGAGGTAAGCAGTTGAAACGTAAGTGTCCGATGTATATACAGAAACGTATGTTATATGATTATAATGAACTTGGTCAGATGAAGCTTAATGATAGAGGTAAGGAGTTTAAGCGTGACAAGTTTTTAGTGGATGTTAAGCGTTCGGTTAACCGGTATTTGCGTTATTTGGATATTGATGATCTTAAGGCAAAGATTGATAATTCAGATATTAATGATTCTGAAATATTACGAAGGTTTTCTTCTCATGATGATATTATTAGTTATATTACAGAGATTTTGACATCTTTACATAACAGGCATTCTGGATCTTGCCCCATCGATGAGGGTGTGACAGAGTTTGTTTTGTGGAATTCCGTCTGGTCTGGTCTTTGGACATATAATAGAGAGGAATTAAGTGAATTAGATTCACTTAGTTTCTCTGATTTTTTGGATGCATCGTGCAGTAGATATTTTAAGAATCTTTATATTTCTGATGAGGTTGATTTGTTTCATCCTGATGGTATTTTTACTGTGTTTAACCCTGGTTTCGATGGTGCTTATTATTTTGATGCGCTTTCTCGTTTTGAGGGTTTTACTGATGTATTTAAGATTATACGTGAATGTCAGAGTATATATCGTATTAAGTGTAATAAAAAATATCTTGAGGATAGAGAGATTAGAAGACGAAATAAATTTTTAACAAATAAAATTGCTTGATTATGCCTTGGTCGAAGAAAGAAATTACTAGGCCGCTTTATCATGTTGCGCCTGATCGTTTGTTTGTAGAGGATAGAAAGACTTATCCCAAAGATAATGGTAATACTGTTGTTGCTTTTATCAAAGTTGATTCAGAGGAGCTTTGTGAGTCTGTTTTAGATCCCCGTGTTGTGAATATTACTACGTTGCTTCAATCAGGTTGTAAGATCGAACCTGGTGATTTTTTCAATTCTTTGTCGATTACTGATAAGTCAGATCTTGATAAGTTGCAGGAATCTCAAAACTTTATACTTGCAGATTATTTGGAGAAACACCAGGATTATATTAAAGATATGTTGTTCCCTAAAACAGATAATGAATCATGAAAGCAAATGTACCTTTGATGTCGAAGGAGCATGGTCAGCATTCTCATAACCTTACTCATCAGGTTTCGACGACTTCTGATTTTGCTTTTTGTCAGCCTATTATGTGTAATGAGGTTGAGCCCGAGAGTGTGAATGAATTCCGTATCGGTGAGGCTGTTTTTGCACAGCCTATGGTAAAGCCTACTTTTGGTCAGATTCAGGTTAAGACTTTTAATGCCTTTGTCCCCATTCCTGACATTTGGCATGCTTTTGAGTCTTTTTTGACGAAGCAGAGTTATCATGGATCTGGTCATTCGTATATACCTTTGTATATACCTTCGGTTAGACTTTGTACTTTGACTTGGTTTATGCGTTCTTTTGGTCAATATAATATTGCTGAAATTACTGATGATTCTTCTTTTTCTCAAAATTATCTTAATGGAAGTTATATTATTCGTGATATGTCTGATTCCATTGGTGTTGCTGCGATGACTTTTTTTCGTAATTTATTGAATAGTATATTTTATTTTCCTTGGGTTGATCGTTTTGAGTTGAGTAGTGTTGGTTCTTCTACTCGTTGTTTATGGAAAGGAAGTCTTCAGCCGGGTGCTGCTGATTGGTATTTTGTTTTTGATGCTGCGATAGAAGGTACTTCCGGAAAATGGTTGGTTTTTGGCCGTTATGGTACTTTTGGTAAGAATATGCTTAAGATTCTGGAAGGTTGCGGTTATGCTCTTTCTGTTTCTGATGAGTTTAAGTCGATTCTTCCTCTTGTGTCTTACTATAAAGTTTGGTTTGACCT
>JAFRFD010000090.1 GCA_017434525.1 Methanobrevibacter sp. | reverse complement strand
AAACTATAAAGCAGTTGAGTCCTAAGCTTCGTCAACTAGTAAATGTTCAACCTCTTTAAAACAATATGGATTTTCTTCAATAAGCGGAAACAAGTCATCAAATTTTTCATCATCTAATAGACGACTTGTGTCTACGGCGCCGCTTCGTAAAAGATAATTACAATAAGAATGAACGGTCCCAATAAAGAGTCCAACTGGGTAGTTTAATCTTTCCAGCATTACGGAGGCCGCATTATTCGTAAAAGTTATTGCAACAATTTTTGACGGATCAACTCCTGTAGCTAATAAATATTTAATCCTATTAACTAATGTTTCTGATTTTCCGCTGGCTGCAGCGCTTGATACCAAAACTTTTGGTTCTTTAGTTGTTATAATTGCTTTCTAAATTTCATTAATTTCCATTCTAGTCCCCTTTCATACTATTTAATCCATAGTTCTTACTATCATAAAAGTCTATATAAAAAGATTCTCTTTCTCTTAGTTTTTCTTTTGGAGTTTCCTCAAGCACTTCAAATAAAAAATTTTCTGGTCCATCCTCTGCCATTACTCTATGCAACTAACTAGATGCCAATGTCCCAACGCCAAGCGCAGACTTTGTATGGTCTTGCCATCTTTTATCCATTGAAACAGTTTGCCCAATATATACTTCTCCTGTTTTAAGCCGAGTTATTTTATAAATTCCACTTATATCTCCTTTTGGAAGAAGTCTTTTTCGTAAATCTGCAAGAGGTTTTTGATAATATCCAGACCAAATTATTTTATTTACAGCATCAGGTTTTGATAGCTTTAATGAGGCGCTTTTAAGTATTTCTATATCTCTTTTATCTAGGTCATTTATTGTCATTTTATAAAATGCCTAATTTTCTTCGAGAGCGCGCCCTCTACGTATTTCTTCATTTATTGTATCTCTTCGCTCTTTAAAGTCGTATAGCTAAAGAGCAAGTTCATTAATTTCAGTCTAAAGTTTTTCTTTTTCGGCGGCGCTAGCTTCTTCCACAGCTTTTAACTAACTTTCTTTTTCGGCTCGCTAAAGCACATAATACTACTCTAAATTATGCTTTATATGCATTCGCGCCCTCTCTTCTTTTTCTCTCATTAAAGAATTTAGCTCATCTTCTCTAATTCGTAACAAAGAATTATTAAAAGTTTCTTTTTCTTTTATAGAGTTATTTAATCCATTTAAATCGCTCTAAAGCTAATTTTTCTAAAAAACTAATCCTTTTACTTCATTATTTAACTATTCTTCCTTTTCTTTTTTTAATTCCTAATACTCATTTTCTATTAACCTATCTTTTTCTTGTATTTCTTTTTTTAATTTCTTTATCTAATAAAAAAGAAAAATAGAAAATAATAATAATATAATACCAATATATTCCATATTATATATCTCTCCATTATTTTCTATTTTTATTATATCATAAATATTTTTATTTTTCAAATTTCATACCAATAGAACTTTCCAGCGGTTTTTCGCTCCCCATTTAAAACTTTTGTAATATTAGTAGGGCTTATGTTAAAAGTTCTACTAGCTTCTTTAATTGTTTTAAAAGTTCTTTCTATTGTTCCATCTTTTGAAATACATTTTACCTATCGTGAAGTTTTACAACTAGTTCTTCTATTTAATTCTTCTTTTGATAACGTATCATTGTAAGTAAAAATATAGTTGTGAAAAGTTTTAGAAACTTTTCCCTGCGCGCAAGCTGAGATTCCATGGAAAAAACTAATATCATTAAATATTATTTCTGCTGCCTCTTTAGAACTTTTATAAGCTCTTATAAAATTTCCATTTAAATCAAATTGATATACTTTTTTTAATTTTGAGGTTGTATTATTTTTACTTCCTCCGCTTGTTAAATTATATCCTTTTTCTTTGTTGTTACTATCATAATATTTAATCCAATATTTTTCTCTATCATCTAAATTTTCTTTTGTGGTTTCTTCAAGAATAGTAAAATTAAAATTATTAAAACCGTACTTACGTAAAGCTTTATAAAAATAAGTATTATATTCTTTATGATTTTGATTTAAATAATTGACAGAATGCTAATAATATCTAAGTTCTATATTAACAGACTATCCTATATAATTTTTATTATTTATTAAATTAGTAAATTTATATATGCCTATCATTTTATCACCTCTATAAAAAAGTGACTATTCTTTTATAGGAATATATAAAAAAGAAGTCAAATGATAAAAAAGAGAAGAGTCAAATTCTGACTCTTCTCACTTAATCTTCAAGCTCATCTTCATAATTAACTTTCCAATTATTCATTCTTTCGTAATATTTATCAATATAGCTATTTCCTTTTAACTTCTTATAATCTCTATAAAGTTCATCAACAGCTTCTTTTTGATAAATAGTTAATTCATGATTTGGCTTTCCTTTATAATAATAACTCATAATACGTTGCCGCATCATATCTTTTGAGCTTTCTATAATCACATTAAGCTAATTATTTACTTCTTCATGGTAGTTTTTCTATGATTTAATAAATTCAAGCAAAATGCTTTTTACTTCATTTATTTCCTAGTTTTGCTTGGCATCAATTTCTACAATTTCTTTAGTATGTTTTGTAAAAAATTTTTTTATGAAAGATTGTACCTTTTCGGAAAAGATAGATAAAAGTGCCAAAACACTGGAAATGCAGCCCACAACGGCCGCTACGTCTCTGATTAAGTCCATAGCCCCAGGTCCTCCTCAATTTCACTTACAAGAAAAAGTGGAGACGGCTTTAATGAACTCGATAATTTAGGTTATCATTATGCCATTTGGTGACAACTTTATATTTTTTTTGCATTATATCTTTTAAAGAATTAACTTCGGTTAAATCCCAATAAGGAATGCGATAGAGAGGAATTGAATGCGCGAGAGCGTAGGTATTTTTCTACCTATCATGCTCCCGCGCCTTCAAATATTCTTGACGAGTTTTGTGAAATTTTTTCACCTAAGTGAAGTGCTATTGACCGTCAAATTCAATAAGCACATTTAAGGAGGGAAGATAAAAATCATATCTATAAAGACCATGCTTTAAATCTTTAAAAGTTTTTTCTCTTTCAAAAGGAATCTTTTCCTTTTTTAAAATGGTAATAATTTTTTCCTCGCCTAAAGAGTAATTATTCATTACCAAATACCTTCTCATAAGTGCAGTCTTTGTAGGTTAGGTCTGGTCTAAAACAGAGCATTTTTGCGTGGCGCAATCCTTTATTTTCAGTATCCATTATTTCCATAGCTGTAATTTCAATTACTTTTCCTTTTACTTCTTCAGGATGTGCTTTTATTGCATCTGATAAACCACTCAGATACCCAAGAGGATAAACTTTTCCGTCTCGTAGAATACCTATCTCCAAGCTGCCTGCCCAACCATTAAAGAATGGTTTTGTAATCGGAAAGATTGGCGCGCCCGCCAGGTAATCATCATAACCTTTTTCATTTATAAATTTTTCACCTGTTTTTTCGTTTTGCCAATACTTCCATGTTTCAACTTCTTTTCCTGTATAAAGTCGAGATGGGGGCATTATTTTCCCCGTAAAGAAGCAGTCGATTGTTTCCTGAAGTTCCTTTTTAACTTTTTGACAATCTTTAGAGGGGCGTTTTCCAGGTTGGTATAATGATTCTTTTCTAGTGATAACCATGCCTTCGCCGCCCTCTGCGAGAACACTTTGGAGCTGATTCCAGAGCTCGGTTCCATCATAGTATTTTGCATACTGGACATATTTATGCGAATAGGCTTCACACATTATATTAAGTTCTTCAAATCTTTCTTCAGCTGTCTTTTTAAGATAAGATTCACCATCGAAAGCTAATACATCAAAAACATAATAATTAAGTTTATCACCTTTATTCTGTCTATCAATAGCTTTTTCTGTCAAACACCCCATAATTGTGGTTACTTTGGAGCTACCTTCATTACTAGGAAAATAGAGTTCTCCTAAAAGACAAGTCCCATTAGGTAATTCATCAAAAAAAGATTTGAGTTGCGGCACCCACTCAATTTTATCAAGATAATCACCGCCAACTCCTTTTGAACGACCCAACAGCTCCATTGATCCATCATCATTTTTTACAAATTTATAGAAAGCTCCGTCCATCTTTCTGGCTCCAATCCATTCACCACTAAAGATTCGGAACTGAGTTGTTTCCTTTTTCTTTTCTGGAGTCCAAGTAGAGGGCGGCGCCCAGTATTTCATAGGCTCTAAGTCATGAAAATCAATATTGCTTATCATCTTATTCTCCTTTCATTTTTCTATAAATATTATAACACAAAATTAAAAATTATTCAAGATTTTTTATATCTATGCCTGAAAATTCTAAAATCCAATCAGGGAATGATTGTTCAAAATAATATGGTGTTTTATCTATCCTTCTAAAGATTGCAATTTTATCAGAAAGTTGTCCTAATAATGATTTATTTGTGAGGATTTTTCTTACATTTGGAATTTGGAAGAAGCGCCTTAAATCATCTCTACAAGTCCCATATTCTCCATCAACACCCCTAATTCCTTGATAGGAACTATAATAAGAAGGAATTAATTGAAAATAATAATCATTGTCTAATTCTTTTTTTGTTAAAAGAGTTTCTACGGCTGTAATACTACCATGAAGAAACTGCCAGTTACCTCTTTTTGCAAATGCTCTAGTATCTTTTCTAGTTAAAGACTCTTGATAGTCGCACCACATATATGTTACAACATTTATCATCTTTATTTTGTCTGTTAGCCCAAAAGCCAGAGTATTAAAGTTTCCATCCTCATTAACTCTTAACTACTCGTTAAATCTAATGTTATTTTGTCTTAAATAATCGCAGCGATAAATTTTTCCATGTAGCCAAGTAGTGTTTTCTCCATTTTCAAGAATGTCACTAATCCCATTTTTTCTTTCGTGCAAAATCTCCGACATTCCTACGTCTGCGTTCGCGCCCTTAGTATATGTATATAAAAATTCAACAGCAAATGGCATTATGCGGTCGTCTGCATCACAGAACATAACATAGTCACACATATCATCACTATCAAACCCATACTGCCTAGCACCACCGGGTCCTCTATTTTCAGGCAGCACTAAATAACGAATAAATAAACCCAAATCACGATATTTTTCTATAATTTTTGAATAATCTTCTCCATCGCAATCATTTACTATTGTAGTGATAAAGTTATTTCTTGTCTAAGCAACTAACGAATCTAATAAGTTAGAAATTATGCCTGTTGCTTTATATGTAGGTATAACTAAATTTAACATTTTATCTCCTTAGCCTTAACTGCCAATTCATCCACGTAATTATTCCAAAAATTATCCTCATGCCCCTTAACTTTTCTAAAGTTAAAACGCACATCTCTAAAATAAGGAATAAGTTTTTCCCACAACTCTTTGTTCTGTACCGGCTGCTTTTTAGAATTAACCCAGTCATTTTGCTCCCATTTTACCCACCACTTATCCTTGTAACAATTAACACAATAAGCTGAATCTGAATAAATTAAAGCAATATCTACTGGTCCCATCATAGCTTTTAAGTGTTCACAAACAACTATTAAAGCAGTTAATTCGCATTCATTATTTGTGGTATTATCTAAATGCGCGCTTCCATGTTTTAATTCCTGTTCGCCTTCACTTAGTATAACCCATCCAATTCCTCCAATACCCTTCCCCTTTTCATTGTTTGACGTCGCGCCGTCAGTGTAAGCATATATCATTTGTTCCACCATTCATCATAAATATCCGACCAAACACCATCATCAATTTCATTAGCTTTACTAATATGGGACAAAAAGTCTTGAATATCTATTTCATTGGTAATATCTTTCTTTTTAATTCTATAAACTTTATCGCCTTTTTTCTTTAAGAATAAAAAGTCAAAGAAACCACAATCTAAATAGATTTCTCTTGCAAAAATATTTCTGCAAATTTTTGCCATTTCAAACATATATAAATGATTTTTATCTTTTCTATTGAAGTTTTTTAAAACTATTTTAAAATTATCTTTTGATAAGCTAAATAAGTTTACTAAAACTACATTAGATAAATCATTATATAATTTATCTTTATCTTCCATATATATATTTCTCCTTTTACTTTTTCTTTATTATAACATATTTTTCTTTTTTAGTCAAATTTAGAAAATTATGAAGACGCCGCCGTAAAACTTAACTTATTATTGATAGGAGGTGGAAACATGGAATTCACAAGAGCTTTAAAACGTGGAATGTCCGGTGACGACGTAAAATATATGCAATCTTGTTTAGTTGCATTAAAATATAATTTGGGGAGTTCTGGCGCGGATGGCAAATTCGGACCTAAAACTGAAGCGATAGTAAAAGAATACCAAAGTCGTTACAAGGATGCTAATAGCAACAAATTAACCTCTGATGGAATTATAGGTAAAAAAACTTGGAACGCAATCGTTCGAGATTATGAAGACACTAAAGTTGTAAAGTTCACAAGAGACCTTAAAAAAGGAATGGGCGGAGCTGATGTTCGCTATATGAAGGATTTACTATTTTATCTTGGATATTATAGCGATTCTATAAAGAAGATTTCTTCAAATACTTTTGGAAATGATACGGTGACAGCTGTTAAACTTTACCAATCTCATAATAAAGATTTAACAGGAAAACCGCTAACTGTTGATGGTATAATTGGAAAGGCTACCTGGTATGCTATTCTTCGTGACTATAATGAAGATAATAAAAAGGGCGAAGGAGGGCTTTTAGATGAATATACTCATATTTCTAAAGAAAAGCGTAAACTTATTGAAAAAGATTTGGAAGGAGTCAGTGAGCTTCGTAAGGAAATTGTCCTCGAAATCCTTAAATACGCTTATGACCATGGAACAAGTCCAAAAGTTCGCGCCCTCTACATATTTGGAGCGAACCTTTATAATGCGGACCTTACGCTGAATATTGCGACTAATGCTGGTGTTGAAAAATCGTATAAAGCCCACCCATCCTACTTTAGTGATGGTAGAAAAGAATGGATGCTGGATAGGATTAAGGAAGACCCAAATATGCCTGCATCAGATTGCTCAGGCATGGAGATAGGGTATATGAGAAAGCATAAGTTGATTAAGGCCACGGCCGATGCCACAGCTAATAGTTTGTGTGGAAATACTTATTCTACAGCTATTACGAGAGCGCAGCTTAAGCCTGGTGACTGGGTAGGTAAGGATGGGCACATTGGAACCTATGTTGGCGGCGGCTTCGTTGTTGAGTTTTATGGCGGAGCTTATGGATGCCAGCTTACCAATGTTGATAACAGGGTCGGATATGACTTTGTTAACAAAGTAAAAAAGACGGGGAAACCTTGGACAAAATTTAGAAGACCTAAAGCATATTGAGGAGGTTTAATATGAGACTTTCAAATAAGGTATATGATATACTTAAGTGGCTGTGTATGGTCGCGCTGAACGCTTTCGGCACAGCTTATAGGGCGCTTTCGGGTGTTTGGTCGCTGCCTTTTGGTGAGGAAGTGCAGCAGACTTGCGCAATAATATCGGTGCTACTCGGCGCGCTGCTTGGAATTGCGTCTGCTAATTACTATAATGAAAATGATATAGTAATAACGGAAAAAGATATAAATTCTGACGAACAGTAATTAATGGATTGCCTCCGAAATTTGACTTTCGGAGGCATTTTTGATATAATTATTATGTGTGAAGAAAATAGAGTTGTGTATTGTCTTCTGCACTTTTATATTGAGATATTATCAGGAGGTGTAACATGGCTTCTTCAATTGATGAAACTACTATTTCTTTGACCAGAGGCGACAGTTTTTTTACAACTGTTACGATGTATAGAACAGATGGGTCAATTTATACTCCTGTTGAGGGCGATACAGTACGTTTTGCTTTAAAAAGAAATGTAATGAACTCTGCCAAAAATGAATTTTTAGATAAAACACCTCTTATATTAAAGGATATTCCAATAGATACGCTGATGTTGCATCTTACCCCCGAAGATACAAAAGAACTTAACTTTGGAACTTATGCTTATGATATAGAGCTAACTTATGCTAATGGAGATGTGGATACCTTCATAGCAGATGCAAAATTCATACTGACTAGAGAGGTACATTAATGGCTCTTAGTGGGAAGCTGTCGGGGGTTGTAACAATTAAAGGTAAGATTTCTCCGATTGGCGGGCTTAATGCGGTTTTAAATACTCCACAAATTATTGCGGATTATAATATTTTAAGCAATAAGCCGAAAATTGAGGGGATAACCTTAGAGGGTAATTTGAGTGCGGATGACCTAAATTTGGTGTCAAAGGATGCACTCGTAGCTACGATCGCCGCCCTCAACATAAAAGTTAGTGCGATTTATATAGGAACAGAAGATTCCTTTAGTGATAATACAGTAATTTCTGAAAAGGATGCTGTTTATATCTATACAAACCATACAATCGATTCGCAAGGGCGCAATGTGCCCGCCTACAAGATAGGTGATGGTAATGCTTATGTGGTGGATTTACCTTATTCAACTTCGTTGCTTGAGGAGCATATTAATGATACTACGATACACATTACCGATGCGGAAAGAACTTTTTGGAATAATAAAGTGAGATGCTTTTATTCCACTATTGAAGATGATAATTTAATTTTTACTACAAATTAAGGAGATATAAAAGATGCCAGATATTAGTAAAATTACATTACCTTCGGGTACTACGTATGATATAAAAGATAGCGTTGCGCGTGAAGCTATTGCGGGTGGGGTATCTTTTATAATCGCATGGGATGGCACGAGTGCTCCTACCGTAGCTAATATACCTGCTGGAGTTTAGGTTGTTTATTAGGGAACTACTTATACAGGTACTTTAGCTGTTGGAGATGCAGTAACTGGTGCCTTCTATTTGGTTAAGTCGTCAACAACTCCTTCGTCTCAGCCGCTGGATATTTATGACGAGTACACAGTTATTAAGCCGACCTCAACTACAACTGATTGGTTCTGGGAGAAAATTGGCGACACCAGTGTAAATCTTAGTGATGTTGTTACGGGAGTAACGCTTAACAAGCAAACAGATTCTGTAATTGGTGCGGATGCCACATTTACGATTACTCAGCCGACTATTGCTCTTGCTACGGATACAACAAGCGGAACGGGAAAAGTTGCGGTTGTGACCGGTATTAGTGGCGCGAGCGCTAGTGGAGATAGCGTCACGGCAGTAACAGGATATTCCAACACCACAAGTGATACTTTCCTTAAAGGGGTTTAGGTGACTGCGCAGCCGACGATTAGCTTAACAGCTAATACAAGCACAGGAACAGGAAGAATTACCTATGTTCAGGCTTAGGGAACTGCGACGACAACAAAACTTGGCGCGACTGCATCAGGCGCTGCCGCAAGTTGGAATTCAAAAGATTCAAAGACAGTTGTTACTGGATATGCTTCACCTTCAAGTGATACTTTTGTGAAAACTGTGTCGTCTACTAGTAAAAAGCTTGTGACTACATCGGTTACCGGAGTTAGCGGAAGCACGACCGCATCAAAAGCAGCCGCAGGCACTAGCTAGACAACAGCTACTGGCGCCGGCACTGCAAGCTCAACCAATACTGATTGGCTTAAGGGTGTTAGCGTTTCAAACGAGACGCTTGTTATTGGCGCAGCTACAATGAATACGCAGACAACGACGCAGTATACGTTTAGTGATGTTACGGTGCCGACCGCCGCAGCCAACGCCACAAGAGTGGCAACAGGTGCTGTCGCCGACACAGATTCGAACGGTGCAACCGTTGTAACAGCCGCAAATGCAGGAACCACAGGATCTGGACTTACAGGACTTGGAACAGCTTCGACAGCTACGGTTATTGGATCTTCGGCAACTATTTCTGTTACTGATCCGACAATTACTCTTGCTTCGGGAACCACTGGTGATGTTACAGTAGCTACTGGAATTGGAGCCGCTACAACAAGATACCTTAGCGCTAGTGCTAGTGGGACAGAAGTTGGTGCAGATGGAACAGGAAGCGCTCTTACGGCGCTTGGAACACCGAGCACAGATACAGTTCTTGGAACTGGTTCAACAATTACTGTTACGCCTACAACAACCAATATTAAGGCAACTGCTAGTGGAGCTAATACTGCTTGGAACAATAAGGATACTGTTACAGCACTTACGAATGCTACAACACTTAATGTTACAAAGGGTGAATAATATAGTAGTTAATGTACGAACTATCGCAAAAAATGCGATAGTTCGTACACTATTAATTAGTAAAAAGGAGTCAAAAAAATGGCAGACAATAAAATTTCAAAAATTTAGTTACCAAATGGTACTGTTTATAACATTGAAGATGCCAATGTTGGTATTGATTCTACTTATGATAGTACCACTTATAATGTTGAATTAACTGTTGGCTCCTTAGGAGATGCTGATAGTACGGAGTATTAAAAATGGCAAAAGTAGCGATAACTGAACAATATTTAGAGGATATTGCAGATGCTATACGGTCGAAGACTGGGTTATCGAATACCTATTTGCCCTCCGAAATGGCAGAAGCAATTTTAACGATAAGTGGCGGTGGAGGAATTGTTCCTTCTGGCACTAAAACGATTAATATAAGTAGCGCGGGGACTACAACAGAAGATGTTACGTAGTATGCGAGCGCGTAGGTTGTTGTACCAGCCGGTACAGCAGGCACACCTATAGCAACAAAAAGCGTAGTGAGCGGAAATAAGCTTACCGTCACGCCTGGCGTTACAAATGTTGCCGGTTTTATAAGCGGGGGTTCTATTTATGGAACCGCTGTTTAGGTCACCGCCAGCGAATTAGTTAGTGGGACTTTGGAAATTACTACCAATGGCACAAAAGACGTTACGAACTATGCAAGTGTTGAAGTAGCTGTGCCAACGGGTTCAACAATAAACAATCAGGATAAATCGGTTACGCCGACAACCTCCCAATAGACAATTACTGCTGATAGTGGTTATACTGGACTTGGAACAGTTACTATATATGCGATGCCGAGTATGACATTACCGACATCGGCAGACTCCAGCGCAACGAGTGGGTATTCTTCAAAAGCTACAATTAGTAGAAGCACAGCAGATTAGTATATAAATATTCCTACGGGATATAATGCGGCTGGCGCATATTATAAGGTTTCGGCAGTACCTAATGGAACTGCGGGGACGCCTACTGCAACAAAGGGGACAGTGAGTAATAACTCGGTTAGCGTGACGCCCTCTGTCACGAATACGACTGGTTATATAACTGGCTCAACTAAAACTGGTACTGCAGTAACAGTTAGCGCGAGCGAACTTGTGAGTGGAAATAAATCTATAACTTCAAATGGAAATAATATAGATGTTACTAATTATGCGACAGTTAGTGTTAATGTTAGTGGAGGTGGGGATACTCCCACAATAGATTCGTTAACCGTTACACCAACTGAGTCAGAGCAAACATATAACAGTTCAAGCGTTGATGGGTATAAACCTGTTACTGTTAGTGCTATTTCAAGTACTTACGTTGGTTCAGGAATTACTCGGCGCGATTCTGATGATCTTAGCGCTTCTGGTGCGACAGTAACAGCTCCTGCGGGATACTATGCGGCGGCCGCCTCAAAATCGGTCACTACAATGACTCTGCCTACTTCTGCGGCTTCTGCAGCTACAACCGGCTATACATCAAAGGCCACAATTAGTAGGTCAACATCGGTGCAGTACATTAATATTCCTCCAGGCTATAACAGTGCGGGAGCGTATTATTTAATTAGTGCTGTCGCAAATGGTTCGGCGAGCGCGCCCACAACAATTTCTGGAACTTCAGCTTCAATTACAACCGGAACAAATACAATAACCTTAACAAAATCAGTTAGCGTAACACCAGTTGTAAGTGCCGGATATATTTCGAGTGGTACAGCAACGAATAGTTCAGTTTCACTTACAGCAAGTGTAACAGTTAATCCAACACCTACTGCAAGTGGTGCAACAGTTACAATACCTGCTGGATACTACTCATCACAAACCACAAAATCTGTGACGAGCGGAAGTGCAACAGGTCCTTCTTCTCTTAGTGGAACGAGCGCGACAGTTTCAACAGGAACTAATACACTTACTTTAACAAAGACGAATGTTACTACAACTCCTACAGTTAGTGCAGGCTATGTATCGAGTGCAACTGCTTCAACAGCAACGATCACTTTAACTGCTTCGGTTACGACAAAAGCAGCCGCGACAATAACACCTAGCACAACAAACTAGACGATAGCTGCGGGAACATATTTAACTGGAATACAAACAATAGCTGGTGATGCAGATTTAGTTGGTTCAAATATAGTGAGCGGCGCATCAATTTTCGGTGTTGATGGAACTGTTGTGTTACAAAACTTTTATACTGGAAGTTCTGCTCCTTCTTCCTCAACTGGAAGTAATGGAGATATTTATCTTCAGACATAAGGAGGCAGATAAATGGCAACAATTAAACTTGTACCAAGTACATATTATTTAAGTAACTCTAACTATTTATCAGTATCCAATGCATCTAATAT
The DNA here is from genome assembly GCA_017434525.1 of Methanobrevibacter sp. Taxonomy (GTDB): domain Archaea; phylum Methanobacteriota; class Methanobacteria; order Methanobacteriales; family Methanobacteriaceae; genus Methanocatella. Next base: position 15,678 of record JAFRFD010000090.1, on the reverse strand, counting down.
GTACGATGATACTGATAGCACAAATTATGCGACCGTCACGAACTCAAGAACATCAACAAGCTCTTATTATATTTATATAAGAGGATTCAATTTCGATGATGTTCCTTCTAATGCTATAGTTTCAGATTTTACCATTAGAATTAAATGTAATTATAGTGGTGGATATTCTCAAGCGATGTATCTTTATGATGGAACAAGTACATCCATGGGTAGCTCAGATTCTATTTCTAGCACTGTTACTACACATGAATTTACTTGTAATTATAGTTGGAGTAACATAGTTGCGGCAGGGTCTGATTTTGGTATTAGAATTAACTGTCGTAGATCTTCAAGAAATACTACATCTTACATTTATATTTATGGTGCAGAAATTGAAGTTATTTATACAATTCCAACTCCCCGTACAGTTACTACTACTTTAACAGGTAATGGAACTATTGATCCATCAGGTACACAAACAATGTATGATGGGGATGAATATAGTCTAGTTGTTGAACCAACTAATGTGTCTGATGAAGTTACTGCTACTAAAAATGGTACATCCATCACGCTAACTAAACATCAAGGTGGTGCTACAGAAGAAACTAATGTATTAGGTGACTACACATTAGTCAGCGGAAGTTTTAATAGTGGTGAGTCTTATTTCCAAGGATTGGTTGGGAAAGGTCATGATAATACACAAACCACATCAAACTATTATTCTGGTGGCAGTGGCGTAATTGCAGTATTTACTTATGATGTGCCTTTTGTCGGAATTCCAGATAACGCCACGATAAATAGTTTATACATGTTGGTCAATGGTCATGCCGAATCAACTTCTAACTCATCAGAGTATATGTGTGTACAGCTAATAAGTGGTAGTACTGAATTATCTGATGAATTAAACTTTAAGTCAATTGGCACTTCAAATTCCACTCAAACAGTTACTGCAAATGTTACACCAACGGTCGCACAGCTTGAAAATTTACAGGTTTAGTGCCGACTAGGATATTACGGCGGCGCCATCAATGGAGCAACGGTTTATCTTGAATATGAAGTTTCAGGAGTTTATTACACTTACGAAACAACAATTAGTGGTGATATGACTATTGCCGTTACAATCGGTGGAGGAGCTTCATAGCCAAAAATTTTTGTAAAAGTTAATGGCACTTGGACTCAATATTCAAAAGTTTATAAAAAAGTTAATGGTGTTTGGGTAGAACAAGCAAGTTCTACTTGGTCAACACTTTTTGATACAAATACAAATTATAGATTAAAGGAGTAAGGATATGGCAGTTATTGGAGAAATGCGACAATTAACCATAGGTGGTAAAACCTATACTCTTCCTACATACAGCTTACCTATTGCTTCCTCATCTACTTTAGGAGGGATAAAAGTAGGAAGTGGTTTATCAATTGACCCAAGTACTGGCACGCTAACTGCCACCGGTACTTCGATAACAATTGACACGACGATGAGTGATTCATCGACTAATGCGGTTTAGAATAAAGTTATTAAAAGTTATGCAGACGGATTAATTGCAGCGCTTGATGGTGGAACAATTGGAACGCCAGGTGCAGGGAAAACGCTTACGGCACTTTCACAAACCAACGGGTAGGTTAGTGCAACTTTTTCTAATATTTCAATTACAAAATCTTAGGTTAGTGATTTTCCAACAAATGTTTCTGCATTTACAAATGACGCCGGATACACGACAAATACTGGTACGGTGACATCAGTTAGAGTTTAGGCGACTTCTCCTGTTTAGTCAAGCACTTCAACCGCGCAAAGTGCGACTTTAAATACAACAATTAGCTTAACAGACGCATATGGCGATACAAAAAATCCATATGGTAGTAAAACTAAAAACTATGTGCTTGCCGCGCCCTCTAATACAGCGGGAGCGCCAACTTTTAGGGCGCTTGTAGCAGCAGATATTCCCGATCTTAGTAGTATATACCTTACAAGTTATACCGAAACGGATCCAACTGTTCCTGCATGGGCAAAAGCCAGCACCAAACCAATTTATACTGCATCGGAAGTCGGCGCATTACCTAGTACTACAGTAATTCCGACAAAGGTTTCAGAATTAACAAATGATAGTGGGTATATAACCTCTTATACTGATGAAAAGTTAAAGTGGACAGCTTCTACATCTTCAAACACATATTATCCACTTTAGAGTACTTCAACTGCTACGACATCAACAGCCAATACTTTAAACAGTATTAGCTTTTATCAATATTATAATACGGCAGGCGGTTATCGTAGACTCATTCTTGGTAACACAACAGCTTATACATCTACTGGGGGTGCATATGGAACCATTAGGCTTTATGGCACCGGCGCCACCTACTATGGAGATTTAAACCCAGGAACTATTGGAGCCAACAGCTTAACAGCTAATAGAACGTGGACACTTCCTAATGCGACAGGTACAATAGCTTTAACGACGGATATTCCTACTGTACCAACGAATGTTAGTGCTTTTACTAATGACGCCGGCTACTTAACTAGTTATACAGAAACGGACCCAACAGTGCCAAGTTGGGCAAAAGCTTCATCAAAGCCTTCATATACGGCTTCAGAGGTGGGCGCGGCAGCCAGTGATCACGCTCATGGAAATATCACAAATGGTGGTGATATTACAGCCACGGCGCCGACAATAGCAAACGGTGACCAAATTGTTATAAATGATGCAAGCGCAAGTAAAATCACAAATGGTCCTACATTTGATGGTTCAACCACAACAAAATATCTTTCTTAGAAAGGTACTTGGGAGAGCCTGCCGCAAGGTACAGCATATTCAGCCGGAACGGGTCTTTCACTTGATAGTACAACATTTAATCACTCAAACTCCGTAACAGCGCAAACAACTTAGGCAGTTTATCCTATAAAAATAGATGCGCAAGGACATATCTCGGCATATGGAACAGCTGTAACAATAGTTAATACTAGAGGAACGGCCACCAGTGGAGGTACAACACTTTCAGTAGTTAATACTGGAGATATGTATACTTGGAATAATAAATCAGATACAGACGAAAAAGTAAAATAGGAATCTTTAAATGGCACTAATTCTGGTAAAAATTTTCTTTTTACTTCTTCTTTACAAACAACTAATAGTGTTACTGGTACCATAACATATGGTAGATATATAACATACAATGATTATGCTTAGACTTTAACATTAACATATAATAATGATTCTACAAAGAGTTTGTCTTTAGGTTATAGTCATCTTTCTATTAAAAATGGTACATATAGTATTTATCTTTATGCTAATACACCAACAGCTAATAGACAAATATATCTTCCAGATAAAGCTGGCACTATTGCTTTAACTTCTGATATACCTGATATTTCAAATAAAGCAGATAAAGCTACTACTCTTTCAGGTTATGGAATTACCGATGCTAAAATTGTAAATGGAACAATAACACTTGGATCAAATACGATTACTCCGCTTACGAGTTTTACAGAAAGTGATCCGGTATTTAGTGCGAGTGCTGCTGCAGGAATTACTTCATCTGATATAACGAATTGGAATAATAAATCTAGTACAGATACAAAAGTAACACAAACACCATTAGGAGCAAACAACACTGTTTATCCACTTTTTACTACTACTACTCAAAGTGGTACTGTTACTGATACTGCAACTTATAGTAATAATATAATGTATAATAGTTCATCCCATGAGTTTGGTGTTTTTACTCAAACTGGTGTAACTATTATAGGCCCTGGATATATTTCTATTGGAAATAGCTATGGAGTAAATATTACTCCAGAAACTTTAACTAGTAATCGAACCATTACTCTTCCTAATAAAACTGGTACTGTTGCTCTAACTACTGACATCCCGACTAATATTAGTTCTTTCACGAACGATGTAGGATATATATCATCTTCTACTACTTCAAAAATTTGGGCACAGACAACTGCGCCGACTAGTGGAATGGTTGCTGGAGATATATGGATTGATACATCTGTACTTAGTTAAGAGGTAAATTATGGCTGATATTTATGCTTATACATCTAATAATATTCATTGTAACTATACAATGTCAATAGCCCGAAGTGGTACTACAGTTACATTAACTGTTTCAGGCACTATTTATGGTAATGGTTCATCTTCGGATACAACAAGTGGACAGGCATTATATGTACAAGTAAGAACTGGAGTATCACCTACGAACACAAGTGGAACAACTACTTATGTTAGTTCTTATGGTACTCTTCTTAGTTGGACAAGTACAACATCAGTTACAGGTTATACAGGTACTAACAGTAACTGTATGATTGCTAGTAATACTACTTCAAATAACTTACCACCACTTAATGCAACAGGTTTCCCCACTAGTGGTAGAGCGTTTACAATTACATACACTACAACAAATGGAGCTGCGGTTTCATTAGATGATGTTGCATTATTTATTTTTAAGAGTAAAACATCAACATCTGCTCCATCAAATGGTGCATATACCTTTATAGGAAAAAAGAGTAGTTCTCTATCTGGCAACAAAATAAGATATGTAACTCAAGATTTATCTGTTGCTGCCGCTACATATACAATTTCCTATAATAAAGGCTCAAACGGAACTGGAACTAATACAACCGATACAAAAACTCATGGTACGGCGCTTACCTTAAAGGGAGCAATTTTTACTCGTTCAGGCTACTATTAGTCTGGATGGGCAACCTCCGATGGCGGCGCGCAAGCATATGCCCTTAGCGCATCATACACAGCGAATGCCGCCGCAACTTTATATCCTGTTTGGACAGCCTATAAAGTAACAATTAAATTCCACGTAAATGGTGGTACAATTACTACTGATACTTCTCAAACAACACGATATAGAGTTTCAAGCAATATAATTTAGCGAAGCACTGACTCTGGTAGTACATGGTCAGATTTTACGCAAAGTATTGCAACTGGTACAGATTATTTAAACCTTTATAATGTTTCAACATTTGGGGCAACAAAAGGAGGTTATTATATAACAGGTACCCAAGCATACAGAGTTAACTCAACTAGTGGTACTCTTATAAACCAAGATACTACATCATCTACTAGCACAAACGCTTGTACAATACAAAACTTAACTGGTAGTGCAACATTAACAGCAAACGTATCTGTTACATTATATATAAACTGGCTTCCTTACAAAGTCACGATTCAATATCATGCTAATGGGGGTACACTTACAACAGGTACTGGCACAACTCGTTATAGATTTGGAACAGACAGTATTTTGGAACGTTCTACCGATAGTGGTGCGACCTGGGCAGATTATACGTCAAGTATATCTTAGGGTACAGCTTATGTAAATCTGGTTAATATTGGAGGCTCTACTTATGATGGTGGTGCAAAATTAAATGGACATCACATTGTTGCTGAGACGGCATATCGCGCTGGCAATGCATCAACTGGTACGCTCATAAATTAGGAAACCACATCTGCTTCTGATACAAACGCCGCGACCATTGAGCATCTAACAGGTAGCGTGACACTCACAGGTAATGTAACGGTTATTTTGTATATAAACTGGACGCCTTGGCAGTTAACAGTTAAATATAGTGCTAATGGTGGTACAATTAATACTGGAACTGGTACAACACGATATAGAGTTAGTTCAGATATTGTCCAAAGTTCAACCAATAGTGGTTCAACTTGGGCAGATTTAACTCTTACGAGTGGGACTCAAGGCAACTGGAACCTCCACAATCTCGTTAATCAAACAACTTCTTATGATGGAGGTATAGTACGAGCTGGTTATGGAGTTGAAACTGGTGCTGAATACAATACAAAAGCAGATGGAACCGGTAACGATATAAACATGGAAAGTGGTAGCACAAACGCCGCCACTATCTATCGAATGAATGGTAATGCTTATTTAACGGCTGATAAAACAATAACTCTTTATGTTAATTGGAAACGAAAAGATGTCGCAAAAGTTTATGTAAATGGTTCTTGGCAATTAGCTCCCTTAAAAGTCTACCTAAATGGTTCATGGGTCACTACAACAAACATAAAAGTTTATAATGGTTCTTCTTGGCAAGAAGTTTAATAAAGAGGATGCGCAAGCCGCATCCTTTTAAATTTGAAATTTTTCCAAAAATTTGCTATAATATATATAGAATGAAAAAAGGGAGAAAAGTATGAAAAACTTATACAAAGTAAATTTTTCCGTAGACAATATTCCACTTAAAAAACAGCAGGACATTTTTGAAGCCGTCCTCAAACTCCTCGACTACAATGAAAGAATGGGGTTTCATGTAGAAGTGATTGACGCATACGGCGGGCGCCACAACATTTGGGATAATACTGGCATCGATCCCAATGGACGTGAGTGCAAAAAATGCGGCTTGGTAAATTGTGGAGATTGTGTATTCTTTAAGGAGAGAACAGATAAAAATGGCAAGTAAAGTTACACAGGAAGATATAATCAATATTAATGAGCTTTATGTCAAGCACAAAACTTACGCTGCGGTCGCACGTGAGACGGGGTTCGCGCCGTCAACGGTAAAGAAATATGTAATCCCTGATTATATCCCGCAGGATAAAATTGAGAAAAAAATCTTTACCGAAGACCAGATTCCCGAAAATTTGGACTATTCCTTATTTAAAGGAGTGGAAAATTGGGCGCCACTCTGTAAGTTAACTGAAACTGAAATTGCTGAAATAAAAGAATTATGGAAGGAGATAACAATATGACATATGTTACATATGAACAATCCCCCACTAACAACTTATATTTCATTACTCTTAATCATGATGCTTTTAAATCTTGTCTCCCTAATGGGTTTGAAGAAGGTGGCGCGAGCGCCGTATTATTGGCGAGGATTAGCGGTCTTTCTTTCCCTGATTATTTGCGTATGTGTCGTGATATTGGTGGTGCAGAGTTAATTGGAAAAAATACTCTTTATCCAGTTCCTTACTTTAAGTTTACTGAAGGACTTTACGCAATCACAAAATGGCTTAACAAGCGCGCCGAATACTTTGTTTATCGGCACGACCATCCTTATGAATTTATAGAAGAAAATAATGAAATAAAGAAAGTGATGGATAAAGATGAATGAAGATTATTTAAACAAACTTAAAAAGAGAAATGAAAATAACACAAAATCAGTTTCGTATAATTGCGGCGGGTATGCCCTACGCACTTATTCTTGGTACTTACCTTATGAAGATGAAGATGAGTTAAATCAAGAGGTAGCTTCTCATAATTATGATGAAGATGAGCTTACAGAGGAATTAACTGATCGTTGTGTTGATAAAATTCTTGAGGATTTTGACGGCGCGGTTACTGTAGCTTTTTCGGATACTTTTTATGACCCCGCGCAGTATGAGCTGATAGCTTTTAGAGTTTCTGTTGATGAACACAATTTTTACGAATTAGATGACTGGGATTTTCACTTTAAGGTGCTAAGAGATGGAAGATGGATGGAGAAGAACGGATCTGAATCTATTCATGAATGCGATGAGGATGATTGGGATGGTCCGGGGTACTTCTACAATGGAGATACTGTTTATCTTCTTCATAAAATAGCTTAGGTGTAATTATGTATAAAGCAAGATATAAATGTCGAATGTGCGGCGGTGTCGTCGAACTTCCTATACGATATGATGAAGCGCGTTCTCTATGTGAAGAAGTAACGGGCAAATTTGAGCCGTTCGCGCCCGCATATGAACCAAAACAAATTCATAAATGTGCTAATGGTAATAGGGGAATAATGGACCTTCAAGGTCTAGCTTATTTTCCAGACTAAATTTGATTTTTTTCTGAATTTTTTATATAATATATATGTAAGATAAAGAAAGGAGAAAAAATAAATGGGTCTTGATAATGGTATTTATGTAAAACAGAAAGGTGACTTTAATAAAGAAGAAGTACCTAACTATGTAAAGTTAGAGTATTATGCTTCTGAACCTGATACAGCTTATGTCTGTTATTGGAGAAAATGCTGGAATATTCGTGGTTTTATCTTAGATAAAATTGATGATGTGTGTGATGAAAATAAAGATTATGAGTTATCTATAACTAATATTGACGAAATCATCAATATTATAGTTAATTATCTTGATGGAACTTATAGTTGGGATGATGAAGACTTCGGTGGTTCAATATGGACTTTTGAGGAAATAATTCCTATTCTTGCACAGGATATAGTAAATCTTGGATGGCTAAAAGCATATCTTATGACGCATCCACAGGCAGTAGCATATTTTTATGATAGTTACTAAGTGAAAATTTGATTTTTTTCTAAAAATCAATTATAATATATATAGAAAATGAGAAAAGAAAGCTCGTTCTAAGATAATACAAGAACCTTGCTGAGTTATGTATGGTGAAACGCGGATAAAGTCCATATAAACAAAGGCGCCGAATAAGAAACGGGAGTCATGACCCGGCGAATAAGCCCTTCATGCAGTAAACTTTCTACTCATTTTTAAAAATAGGTGCAACGCATAGTTACTTAATCGTGATTGAGATTACTTTAATAAAGCTGTTGTTAAATGGAGTTTGATGAACAGCCTATCTATTGCAGGGAGAAGAAGTCTTCAATCTAGGCTCATAACCTAGACTCCGGCGGGGCGGTACCGTCCTCTGCAACCAGCACGATAGCAAATAAGTGGGTAAACGGATGTGCGGTTGGCTGACCTTAAAGCTGCACCAGCGTTAACACGGATTGCACTTAAACTACCACCGGCACGTAAATCGGTCCTAAGATTGGGCGTTGTGATATGTGGCACGAAAGAGCGGAGAACGCTATACCGTACGAAAGTACCATAATTCGCTATTTTTGCTTAATTTTTTATAGCGTCTGCCATATTTTTCTACTTATTAGTAGAAAGATAATAAGGAGAAAAATAAAATGCCTAAAGCAAAATGGAAAAATTTTACTGAAGAGGAATTAAGACAAATAGTAGCAAATAGTACCTCTTTTATAGAGGTATAGAAAAAATTAGGATATACAGGAAAAAGCGGTTCTATTTCTGAAACATTAAAAAAGGTTTTTAAAGAAAAAAATATAGATTATTCTCATTTTAAAGGGCATGCGTGGAATAAAGATATGTCTAAATATGAAAATAATTTAACCGATTTTGGAACACATAATTGGACTACTATAAAGGAGCTACTTTTTCAAGAAAGAGAATATCGTTGTGAATGTTGCGGTATTACTTAGTGGAATGAAAAGCCAATTAAATTATAGGTCCACCACATAGATGGTAATCACAATAATAATGTGCGAAATAATTTAATGATTTTATGTCCTAATTGTCATTCTCAAACTGAAAATTGGACTTATAAAAAGAACGGTAATAATATTACTGATGAGGAGTTCTTAGAAGTTTTGTAGAATACTGCAAATATTTGTTAGGCTTGTAGAATATTAGGAATTACTCCTAATCAAAACAACTACAAACGTGCAAAAAGATTACTTAAAAATAGCGAATTATGAAGAAAGCGAAGTAAAGTGCATTTTGGTTTGAGTTTGGCAGAGTGCTGAAACCAGAATTAGACTGAAAACTGCCTTTTTTTAAGTGTAGTCCTTTGCTTATAGCTTAGGATTTGTAGAGGCTTTAATTACTGAGCCGGCTAAATCAGTGGTTTTTATAAAAATAAAGAGTTAATAGGCAAGCATTAAAAGCCACCAAGACAATAGGAGCCCTTGTAATGGAAAGCAGTGGAGAGACACCACAGACGGCGGCGGTAATTCTGACCAAATATCGAAATTAAATTCTTATCAGCCCTTTTCGAGGCGCAGTAAATCCGTGTAAGCTACCTCAGTTACATTCGTTGAATCCATGTGGGATGCGTATGATTGAAACTGCATACTTAACTCTTTAAATAAATTTTTGGAGAAAGATAAATGACATTTAAAATTATCGACATTAGAGAGCCGCAGAAGTTCTTTGAGCGACTCAAGGAATGTACAGGACAGGTAACATTGATAACCGGCGCAGGAGACGTAATAAATCTTAAATCTAAGCTTTGTCAGTACGTAGCCCTCCTTTCAGTTTTTACTGACCCTGTTTTAAAGGATGTAGAGATTTATTGTGAAGATCCGCATGATGCTACCATAATTATGGACTTTTTGGTAAGGAGATAATTTCTTCTTACCAAAGCACTAAAAAATTTAAAATACTGGGGAATGCGGCGCCTACAATGAGCTTTCCCCATCGGTCCCAAGTCCGAATAGGATAAACGTCCAAATTTGAGGGAATTTTTTCTAATTTTTCAGGTGGTGACGACCACCAATAGGGCGGTGACGACCGTCCTATTTTTTTAAGGCGGCTTGCGGTAGTGGTAACCGAGAGGATTGCTAATCCTTCCTACGCTAAAACGTAGCACAAGTTCGAGTCTTGTAGCCGCCGCCATATGCCGAAGTGGTGAAATAGGCAAACACAGGGGGCTCAAAACTCCCCGATAATAATATCATACCAGTTCAAGTCTGGTCTTCGGCACCAACGAGCTACCGTAGTCCAATCGGGAGAGACAATAGACTTAAAATCTATGTAGTATGAATTCGAATTTCATCGGTAGCACCATTTTTTATAATCAGTAGTTTTATGGGAAGTTTTACTACTGGTTGTTATAAAATCACCCTACGCCACGGTTAATGGTTCAAATTCTGCCGGCAAAATAACAATAGAAGTTCCGCAAGGTGAAAGCGTTCCAATAGAATGTTCGGCGTATAATAATGCCAGAATAGCTCAGTTGGTAGAGCAGCCGCCTTGTAAGCGGCAGGTCAAGAGTCCGAGTCTCTTTTCTGGCTCCAAGCGTTCTGCAGAAGCACGACTAATGACGCAGAAACTCCTTGCAAAGCGTGATTTGGTGAAGGAGGGTGTAAGTTAAGATTGACTTACGATGTAAGGGTACCAAATGTGCAAATCCCTTACTTTTATGAGTTCCATGGTGTAATGGTAGCATGATAGTCTCCAAAACTATCGGTCTAAGTTCAAATCTTAGTGGGCTTGCCAAAAAATGATGGCGTCGCGCCATCAATATAAAAATAGGATTAAAAATGAGATTTTATCCTATTTTTCTGTATTTAATCTCAATTTTTATTACTTATAAATAGAGGTGATAAAATGGGATTTGTATATAAAATAACTAATAAAATAAATGATGCAATATATATAGGTATAACAACAAGAGATTATAAAATCAGATGGAAGGAACACACAAATTGTCTTGGTTTACCTTGGGATTCTCAAAAAAATAGTTTACTTCATAGAGCTTTATTAAAATATGATAAATAGAATTTTTCTTTTGAAGTTATTGAAGAAACAGATGATTTAGATAATAGAGAAAAATATTGGATTAATTATTATCATTGTTATATAGGAGATCCTGAATATATTAAAGGATATAATATGACTCCTGGAGGTCGTGATTATATAACTACTTCTTTTTTTAAAGAAAAAGTTTTAAAGCTTTGGGAAGAAGGAAAAAATATTCAAGAAATTTTATCTATAGTTTCTTGTAGTAATATTACTATTTATGATATTTTAAATAAAGCAAATATAGATCATAGAGAAAGAGCAGATCGAGGATATAAATATAAAAGTAAGCCAGTAAATTAGTATACTTTAGACGGTATTTTTATTTAGAGTTTTCCTTCCTTAAGCGCAGTAGTAAGAATGTATCCAAAATTAACTACAGGAAATTTAAGTAAGGCTTGTAATGGTAAAAATTCTTAGGCAGGACGTTTTATATGGATATATTCTGAAGAAGATAGTATAAATTTATTAGAAGAAAGAGTAAAAAAAGTTAACGAAAAAATGCACCACCGTAATCGTTCAGTAGAATAGTATTCATTAGATGGCAAATATATAAAAACCTTTTCAACAATAAAAGAAGCTTGTGATGAATTAGGTTTAAAATCTATTTCAAGTATAGTAAATGTTTGTAAAGGTAGAGCTCAAACTGCAAAGGGATATAAATGGAGATATAAAGATTAATTTAATAGGATAAATTAGTCTAAAAATAAAAATCAGTAGGAGGATTTTTAAAATGATTCGTTATTATAGTGATGAACTAAATAAATTCTTCAATACAGCTGAAGAGTGCGAGAAAGCAGAGGCCGCGCACCTTAAACAGCTTAAAGAAGAGGAAGAGAAAAAGGCAAAGATGGCAAGTGAGAGAGCAACTAGGGCAAAAGAAGTGGAAGATGCTCTCAAGAAACTTAATGAGGCAAAGAAAAACTATGATGAAAAGCTTCGAGCTTTTTGCCAGGATTATGGCTCATGGCATTATACCTTTACCTCAGACAAACCTGACCTTTCAGATATTTTCTGGATTTAAGTCACAGCCAGCTTAGGCTGGCTTTTTAAAGTGGGGTGGTGGAATTGGTAAACACAACGGACTTTGACTCCGTAAGCTGCGCGTTCAAGTCGCGCCCTCACTGCCATTTTACTATTTTTTTTGTATTAAGCGGATTATTTTTTTACTTAAAAATAGAATTAATTTAAGAGGTAAACTAATGGATATAAATGATATTAATGTAATTATCCCTCGTGGATTAGAAAATCTTTAGCTTCCAGATTCGGACCTTTTAAACTATTACATTGACTTAGATAAGAGAATATTTTGGATTGATAATGAAATAGACAACTATTCATTGGAGCTAATTAAGTACATTTTACGCTGGAATGAAGAAGACAAAGTATTACCACCGGAACAGAGAAAGCCAATAAAGCTGTTTTTCTTTAGTCCAGGTGGATCTTTGGATGTCAATTATGCTTTAATTGACACTATTACTATGTCAAAGACGCCGGTTATTGGAGTAAATATTGGACAGTGCGCAAGCGCTGCAGCTTTTATTTATCTTTCATGTCATCAGCGCCTTATGATGCCGCACGCATATTTCCTTTTCCATTAGGGAGGAGGTGTTTTGTAGGGGACTTTTGCCGAAATTTATGCTCAAATGCAGGATTATTAGGATTAGGTAGAAGAGTTATCTACGTTTATGGCGGCGCACACAAAATTTTCCAAGAAAGATATTGAGGAAAAAATTGTAGGAGAATGGTATGTCCGCAAGGAAGATGCCATTAAGTACGAAGTGTGCAATAAAGTAATAGAAAATTTAGGAGAACTGGAGTAAGTGTATAAAGGATATATAGATTTAACCCTAAAAGATAACGAGATAGCTAATTTTTATGCTAATCGCGCCCTCAACAATCTTCCTCTTAATTCTTTTTATGAGAATGAGTATATCTGTCTAAAGAATACCAATGGGGAAATAGTTGATAAGTATAAATTTTAGGATAAAGAACTAAAAAAATTGTAGTTTAAATGTGTTAAAACTACTTATATGGGTACGGTAAAGCCGCAGAATTTTGAGTAGGAAATTGCACTCGATATGTTGGATGATGATTCAATCACCGTAAAGTTAGTGCGCGGCGTTTATGGGTCAGGAAAGGACTATCTAATGTTCTCAAAGTCTCTTGAGCTTTTGGATAAGGGGAGATTTGATAAGATAGTGTATATACGACCTAATGTTACTGTGCGCGACGTGCCTGATATTGGTTTTCTCCCGAGTGGAGTTTATGATAAATTATCGTGGACTCTTGGGCCGCTCTTTGATAAGGCGGGAGGGGAAGAAGGCGTAAGATAGATGATAGAACAGAATAGGCTGGAGCTTATGCCGCTGCTGTTTATTAGAGGGCGGTCGTTCCAAAATTCTATCGTTTATGTTAGTGAGGGGTAGAATATTACCACTGAAATTGCAAAACTTTTATTGGGTAGGATAGGTGAAGGGTCTGTTTTGATGATAAATGCAGACACGCACCAGACAGATCGAGGGGTTTTTGATAAGGATAATGGTATTTTAAAAATGATTGAAAAGTTAAGCGGAAGCAGACTTTTTGGATATGTGTATTTAAACGAGACCTTACGTAGTGAGACGGCGAATTTAGCTAATTTGCTGGATGACTAAAGACCCACAGATCTCGTGTCTGTTTTATATACATCGTAGGGAGACCGTTAGTAGTCTCCCTATTTTTTTAGGAGGAAAGAAATGGCAGAAAGGCATTATACTGCAGCGGATGTTAGATATTATTATGAAAGAGGTTTATCGGCCGTTAATTCTGCTGTAAAAAACTATGATGAAAATATAATATTTGACTCACGATTAGATGAGTTAAAAAGTTTAGCTATAGCTTGCCGTTTTTCTGAGTTAGAGTTTTTTAGAGAAATAGGGATTACTACTAATGATCCAAAAGAAGCTTTAAAAATTTTATAGAAGAAAATTGATAAATGGAATCAAGATGCCGGCGCGGCAGATATGATAATGGGAAGAGTCAAAGATATCTGTCTTGAAATAGAGAAAAAATATAGAGGAATTGATTTTGATTAGTTAACTCAAGCTTATTCTTAGGAAGTTTTTTCTGATATTATGTTAAAAAGAATGGCTGTTGATGATGCCGTAACAGATGAAGAAATCAAAGAAATTTTTGCTGCTGAAATGTCAAAAATAAGTAAAAGCGTGACCTCTGGCAAAAGAGGTTTTAATGCAAAAAAATTAAATGAGCGCGTTGAAATAACATATGTTAGACCAAGTAGAAATACTAAGGCTTAGTTAATATTTAAATTAGATGGTAATATGTCTTCTGATTACAAAACTCGTTTAGCAAAAATATATAATGAAGTTGTTGGAGCGCAATAGCAACAAGTGAAAGTTCGTAGTCCATATAATCCAGAAGATAAATAGGAAATTATTAAAGATATAACTGATACTATTACTGCTAATATTGGAGGAGAAGCTGCAAAATATATAAATAATGAAATTAAACTTAGATTTTCTGATTATGGTATAGCAGAAAATTTAATAGTTATAAAAGGTTTTTTAGGTGAAATTTATTGGAATGCTTTTTTTAAATATTTAGGTTTTGATACAGTTCCCACTGGTGTAGTAAAAGACTTAAAAAACCGCTCAATTCCTATTGATATGATTTTAAAAGATGCAGGATTTCAGATAAAAAATTATACAATTGATGAAAAAGGTAAAGTTGTTTTTTAGGGGTCAAATCAAGCCGCGAATTTTATTACAAGTAGAGCTCAAATCCCTTCTCCACTTTCAGAAATATTAATAAATCTTTTTGCGACTTATGGTTATAACCTTCCTGTAGATGATGCAACAGAAAGATATGAAAATTTATATAAACATATTGAACATGTCGTCACTCCTACAGATGAAAGATATATGAATTCAGTTTTTAAGCTTTATGTAGATAGAATTATTGGATTAGATAAAAAATTTGGAGTATCTTCAAAAGCTGCCGAGAATATTCCATTCTTTGATATGGGGGAAAACGAAGCTCTTTATTTTAATACATTTTTTTTGATATAGGATAAAATAGTACCAAGTTCTTCAATTATAGAAGCAATTGTTGAAGAATATAGGAAAGAATCAGATAAAATTAAATTCTCAGCTATTTATACAACAAATAGTATAAAACAATGGGACTAGGAATTAAAAGGTACGATGGAAAAAACATTAGCTAATTATACAAAAATTGCTTGGGAAGTTACAATAAATGTAGAAAATGTTATTTAGGCTGCTTATAAAAGCGCTAATTAAAAATTGATTTTTTTAAAAAATTTTAATATAATATATATAGAAAATAAAAAAAGGCTTTAAAAAACCTAAGTAATACTTATATAAGTAAATTGGGAGCCTTTTTT
>JAFRFD010000005.1 GCA_017434525.1 Methanobrevibacter sp. | reverse complement strand
TCAGAACCCAAATCAACTTTAACATCATCTACATTATCAAAATTATCATCATCAGAACCCAAATCAACTTTAACATCATCTACATTATCAAAATTATCATCATCAGAACCCAAATCAACTTTAATATCCTCTACCTTATCAGAATTATCATCATCAATTGTTTCATCGGTTTTAATATTGATTTTGTCTTTGAAGACAGGTTTTTTAATATTCTTTTCATTGGCAGGTTTATCATGATTGACTTCTTCAACAATTGGTTCATCATCAATTGAATAATCGGTTTGCTCTTTAGAAACATAATCATTGATATCAGGTCGAGAGGATTCCTCAACGTCTTCGGCTACCTCATCATTGCTGTGGTCAACATAAATATAGTCATCATCAGAACCCAAATCAACTTTATCGTCTTCAATCTGTTTTTCATCAACTATTTTATCATCAGATTCATCTTCTTCTAAATCTGAATTTTCACCTAAATCTTTTTCAAATGATAATCCTGAGAAAAATGAACTTTTAGATGAATCCTCACCGTCATCATCATGTTTAAAGAATGACTTGACTTTTTCTTTAAATGAAACATGCTCTGATTCATCATCAGAGTAATCCCTATCATTTTCCCAGACTTCAGCATTGTCTTCTGGTGAAACCCCATCATCAGACTCCCAGACTTCAGCATCATCATTCTGAGCGGCAGGTTCTTCTTCCACTTCCCAAACCTCTTTGTCATCAACTGAAGGTTCAGGTTTTATTTCATCAGGTTCGATGCCTGAAGCTTCATCATCAACATCAACGTTTGGAGCTTCCTCAATTGTTTCATCATTTTCTTTATCATCAGAAGGAACATCTTCTTCATTATCAACAACAAACTCTGAAGGAGTCTCTTCATATTTCACTTCCTCATCAGGAGCATCTGCAACTACAAACTCTGAAGGAGTCTCTTCATATTTCACTTCCTCATCAGGAGCATCTGCAACTACAAACTCTGAAGGAGTTTCTTTTTGAGAGGATGCTTCTTCATTTATTGCATTATCTTGAGTCTTTTCGCTGGAAACTGTTTCGCCTTCATCACCAAACAAGTCCTTCGGATCAATTTCTGAAACGTCAATAGGTTTTTCGAAAATATCCCCATCGTCAACTTTTTCAACTTCAACAAAGTCGCTTGGACCAATATCTTCAGCATTTACTTCATTTTCTTCAGCTTCCCTTTCAGCACGTTCTTTTTCTTCTTTTTCACGGGCCAGACGTAATTCTTCAGCTTTTTTCTCAGCTTCCAATCTTCTTTTTTCGGCTAATTTTTTCTCCTCTTCAGATCTGCGCTTTTCCTCTTCGCGAGTTCTTCTGATTGACTTTTCAACATTTTCAAGGAGTTTTTTACGTCCCAAATCTCTGTTTCTATACCAATCAGTGGACCATAAATGATATAATTTCCATCCAAGACCTGTTAAAACCTGTTCACGAAGTCTGTCCCTGTCACGAGCTACCTTACTTGAAGAGTACATTTTTCCATCAGTTGTAATTCCCAATATGTATTTTCCTGGATTTTCATCATCAACAATAGCTAAATCCACCCTAAATCCTGCACAACCGATTTGTCTATCTACAGTATAGCCGTTTTCCTCTAAAAAGCTAGCTATTGCATCTTCAAATGGTTCCTTTGAGTATTCATCAGCCATTTTAGTTCCAAGAGTCAGGTTTTCTGCATATTCCAAGAATTCCCTAAGGGACCTGACACCATATGGAGGATTTGCTGTTAATTTCATGTCATAAGCTTTGAAGTTTGAAAATACAACACATTTTTCTCTTGCACGTGTAATCAATACGTTTAAACGCCTTTCCCCACCATCCTGGTTAAGCGGACCGAAGTTCAAGGACATTTTTCCATCCTGGTCATAACCATATCCTACACTAATCAGAATGACATCACGTTCATCACCTTGTATTGTTTCAAGGTTCTTAACGAAGAAACGTTCTTCCTTATTTTCAGAGAATAAAGGTTCGAATTCCGGCCTTTCCTTACGTTTTACCTCCAATGCTTCTAAAATTGCATTCTTTTGTGCAACTGAAAATGTTCCGACACCCAAACTTTTAGTATCACCATATTTTTCAAAATGATTGAATATCTCCTCAGCAACATCCTCCGCTTCAAGAGGGTTTGCAGATGAGGATCCTCTGTGATATGCGGTGTTCGGATTATAATGGAATTTTAAACCAAGTTCAGGGTCATTGTGTGATGGGGACGGATATACCAATAAATCATTGTCATAAAATTCCCTGTTTGAAACTGTAATCAGTGATTCATGGCGAGACCTGTAGTGCCATTTAAGCATTTTTACAGGGAATGATAACTTACATAAATGCAGAATGCTTTCCATATCAAGTGATGTTGCCTCTTCCTCGTCACTTTCGGCATCGGACATCTGGTCAAAGAATGAAGTTGGAGGCAATTGTTGGGTGTCTCCCATTACGACTGCAGTTTTACCTCTCATAAATGCCCCTAATGCATCTTCAGGTTTTACCTGACTTGCTTCGTCGAAAATAACAACATCAAATTGCAACTCCTCATTTGTCGGGTCGAGATATTGTGCAATGGATAATGGAGACATCATGAAACATGGCTTGATTTGCTTTATCATTCCACCAGCCTTTTCCAAGAGTTTTCTAACGGGCATGTGCCCGCTTTTTCTTGTAAATTCTCCTGCCAATATCTTTGCCTGAGGATTTTCAGTTCCTCCAAATATTTTTGGAATGTTGCTGTTCAGCTTATGAAAGATTCTTTTTCTGTTTAACACCAAAATCTTTTTGTCCAGATCCTTAAATTCACGAATCCTGTTTTCATGAAGTTCACCAACGAATGTGGCAAGTTCCTGGTTTTCTACAAATAATATGTTTAAAAGTGAATCTGCAAAGTTTCCTTCAACCAATGCTTCAATATCATATTTATTGATGTTTCTCTTTTCAATTGAATCGACGAACATCTTTGCATTGGATGTTTTAAGTGCATTTTTGGTATTCAGGTATTGTGACCATAAATGAAGGCTTGATAGCTGGCCTCTCCAAGTATACAACTGTTCCTTCCATGCTTCAAACGGCACATCACCTGTTTCTCTTTTAAAAATCAGCTTGCTTCTAGGATTCAATTTGTCTTTTAATCTTGATAGAACCCTTACGAATTCCTCACCGGCATCTATATATTCTGCAAGGTCCCTTTCCGGCTTGATGTCAAAGAGGTCCTTGCTCATCAGGTCAATGGTATTTTCGGAAAATGTACCATCTCGAACAAGTGCGGTGAATTCATGCATCCAACGGGCAATGGCTTT
This sequence comes from Methanobrevibacter sp., assembly GCA_017434525.1. GTDB lineage: Archaea > Methanobacteriota > Methanobacteria > Methanobacteriales > Methanobacteriaceae > Methanocatella. Next base: position 42,952 of record JAFRFD010000005.1, on the reverse strand, counting down.
CAAATCATTAGAGTCTGCGTTAATATGCCAGTAGCCGCCATAATATTTGCGGCCCAATGCATCATTAGCCTCCAAATTCTTTCTGATTTTGATAATGGCCTTTGCCTGTTTTAGCTCTCGGATAATATCATCGGCACTGCCTGATACCGGCACGGCATAATATCTCTCAACGAGCTCGATATGCTGATTGTTATTGAATAAACGGAATCTTTTGTTTGAAATCTGATGCAGTTCTGCAATTAATCTGTCAATGTCTGCTTGGTAAATGCTCTGATTGAATTTGTCCAAGGCAGGTGCGTATTTTTGGTATTTTTCAAGTTCCCTTATCAGCAGGAAAGCGTCATCATTATTATTGTTCCATGCGCCTGATTTAATGATGCTTCCATCAATCAATTCTGCGTTTTGGGATTTGATTATTTCAAATGCTGAAAGGGAATTCTGGAATTCGTTTAAAGTATCAGGCTGTTTGATTCCATATATGTCATAGACCCTTCCACGTTCCACCAAGAAGTTGTCCAAACTGACAAGACAATCATTGATCAGCATTTCAATTTCCCTTAAATCAGCAGGAAGCAAGCTTTTTGGAGAGCATTTGCTCCAAGGATTCTCCTTTGATATGGTTTGGTAGAGTTCCGCCAGATTTTCCAAAGCGATTTTCATGTCATCCAAGTCTTTCAGGGTGACGCTTTCGGGATTTTCAAATCTGACCAATGGCATTAGTGTACCTTTACGGGCGAAATGGTCATCAGCCCCCTCTTTCATACCATATAACTGAAATGCGGATAAGTTGACTGCAAATACTGGTTTGTGAATAATTTGAGAATAATCATCCAATTGACGGCGTAGGGTCTCCAGCTTTCTAATGGTCTGGTCAATGTTTAAAGGTTCCTGAGCCCTTACGTTGGTTGCCTTCTGCAGGTCCTTGAGGAATTTTTTCCTTCTGGTTTTATGTGAATGCAACTCTAAAACGAACTTGCCCAATCCTACTGCAGTCAATCTGTCTTTTACAACATCAAGAGCCGCCATTTTTTCTGATACAAACAATACTGATTTTCCTTCTGCCAAAAGTTCGGCTATAAGGTTTACAATTGTCTGTGACTTACCGGTTCCAGGAGGACCTTCCACCACCAGGTTCCTTCCCGCCTTAACGTCCTGAATGGCCGCAATCTGTGATGAATCCGCATCGAGAACCTGATACATTGTTCGGTATTCAAGCTGGGAATCGATGTCCTCTTCCCTGAATGCCTCCTGATCGTTTTTAGCAGGATTGAAAATGGCCTGAATCAGTTCGTTTTTAGTCAAGTCAACATTGTCCGCCCAAGCTTCGGGATTCAAATCATTATACATTACGAACTTTGTGAAACTGAAGAAACCTAAAGCCACATCACTGTTGACTTCCCATCCGTCCATACGTGATACCGCACGTCTGACGCTTGCTATGTAATGGTCAATGACCTCACCATATCTTTTAAACTGAAAATCAGGAAGTTCAATGCCCGCTTCCAACAGTTTGGCCTTAAGTGAAATGTTGGTTTGAATATCTTCCCCGGTCCATTCGAGGTTGAATGATTCTCCAACCTTTTTCCTTTCCATTGCAACCGGAATCAAAACCAGAGGAGCCTTATTCTTCTGTCTTGGCTTGGATTTGTCCTTCCATTCCAAAAATCCAACGGCCAGGTATAGGATGTTATAACCCTGCTCCTGAAGCATTGTTTTAGCCTGGTTATTGATGTAATACAATCGTTTCTGGAGCTCTTTTGGGGTCAAATCAGTAGCTAATTTCTTATCTCCTTCGGAAAACTTTGAAAAGTCAAATGGGATATGGTCCCAGACTGAAGACTTGTCTTCCTTTTTATCCTTCTTATTGGCTACAAAATACATTTTGCTATCTTGCAGAACCAATGTTTGAAAAAGGTTTACAGGAGACTGATTTACAATAGTAATGGTTTTAGCTCTTGATTTGAAGTTAAGAAGTTGATTTCTTAAAGTTAGGTCTAATAGCTCCCTACGTAAATTTTTAAATTCCTTTTCGATTATGTTTGATGATTTGTTTAACATGATGACCCTTTGTAGTGTTTAAAAAAATTCAAAATACATATATAATTATTATAATGTTAATTAATAAAGTTTTCTAAACCAATTTATTTCGATTAAAAACAAGCCAAAATTAAAAACAAAAAAGTAAAAAAAGTATTACTGATAATTTATAAAATTCAACTATTCGTTAGGATTATAAGGTCCAAAGTTTTTGATTTTCTCACTGGCAATAAACGAAGCGAAGTTACCGGCGAATTTGGAAGATTTCAACAATAATTTCTGAGAGACATATGATGCCATATATGTATCGCCGCAACCTGTCGTGTCCACAACATTTTCACATTTTACCGCATCAATTCTGATTTCACCCTCGCCAACTATTCTTGAACCGAAACTTCCGTTGGTTATGACAATCTCATCCACATCATAGTCCATGCCAATGATGTTTGCTTCCGCCTCATCCAAAAATATTGTAGAGACGCCCTCTAAAATTGCACTTAACATGTCAAAGTTATCTAATTTGATGGTGTAATTGCCGTTTACTTCAACATCACGAACCCTTAAAAATCCCTGAACGGACAGAAAAATCGGAACATCAAAGCTTTTTAGAAATTCAATTGTCTCAAGGGGAAAATCATACCTATTTAGGGGATTTAAAACAAACCCATCTATTTTATCGGGAAGCAAACCCTTCAAATCATCGGGATAGATTGGAATGTTGGCAAAATTGCTTAACTGACATCTTTGATTCAGATTATCCTTATCAGGATATGTGTTGATGAAAAAATGGTCATTGTCCTTTAAGATAACCCTAACCTTGTCGGAATCGGGAAACCCTTCAACCAGCTTCTCGTCGCAACAGTTCACGACGGCCAAATAATCTTCAAAAAACTCTTCAAAAACAAATGACTGGAAATAAGTCGCCCCACCGACCTTATGAGACCTTTCATCGCCAATTTCAATCAAATCCTTAGTTACAGGCCCAACAACAACCAACGTCATCTAAAATTCCCCATTAAAAACTCAGTCAAATTCAATTGTGATGTCCACAATATGATATTTGGAAGCGATTGCATAAATCTGTTTTTTAATTTCATCCTGATTATTCCAATCGTCAATGTCCACTTTCAAGGTCAGGACAGAATCGATTCCGTCAAGGGACCATACATGAAAATCGTCGATTGCCTTTATGCCCTCTATTGATGTGATTGATGACTTGAATTGGCCAACATCGAAATGGTCGGGAGTTTTTTGAAGCAGTACCTCAAGGGATTTGTAAAGGTTTCTTGCCAGATTAAAAATCAGCCACAATGCTATTCCAATGGAAACGAATGGATCAAGGTATGGTGCGCCGTCCCAAAACATCAATATGACACTCAATATCAAAATGGCCACCCATTCGAAAATGTCTCCAAGCTGATGGATCAGGATAGCCTTTTCATTGAACGTTTCGCCTTCATGAAGCCTGTGGACTGAAATGGATTTAAAGATTATTCCCAAAATTGCAACTAAAAGCATTCCCCCGGCGTCAACGCCTTCAGGCGAAAACAGTCTTGGAATCGCTTCAAGCAGAATGAATATTGCCATAACAATGACAAAAACGGAAATCACCACAGCCCCTAGAATTGAAAATCTCTGATATCCATAGGAATATTTGTCTGTGGAATCCTTTTGGGACACCCGTTCGAGAAACCATGCAAAAGCGATTGAAATGGTATCTGACATGTCATGAATGCAATCGGCCAGAATTGCCATACTGTTTGTTGCCAATCCTCCGACGATGACAATTATGTTGAAGGCAAGGTTCATGAAAAATACGAATGCAAGATTTTTGCCCGCCTTCCTGTGATGATGATGAATGTCAATTCTCATAGCTATTACTATATTTTATGAGTATAAATAAGTTATTTAACTTAAGAGATAGAAAAATTAAAGTTATATTTATATAATTAAAAAACGTAAATTATAGGTAGTGATTAAAAATGGCGATAGTTGGAACAACAATATTTTCACATATCATTCCGGTAATTCTCGGATTTTTCTCAATATTATTAATAATTTCCGGAACCCTTGATGAAGACAAACCTAAATTAGGTTTGGGAATAGCATTGTTTGTTATTGCATGCATTTTCCCTTATATAATTTTAAGCGTTTTAGTCTAATAATTTAACTTCACCAGAATGTAGGCTTGTGCCTATCAATACTTTTTTTATTCCCAGGGATTCTAACTCACTTAAAGACTGCTTATTCAACCCACCTGCAATAATCAGCTTATCCTTGAGCTCGCCGAATTCATCCAGAAGCTTTTTGTTATAGCCCTTTTCGGTGCCCACACCAGTAATGTCCAAAAGAATTATCTCGTTTGGATCAAGTTCCTTTAAAATCTCCCTGAACTCGGAGAGATTCAAATCCAAGTGTTTTGCAAGCAATTCGTTATTCTTGACGTCAACGCTTACGGCAATTCTTTCCTTCGGGTATTTTTCGAATATCTTTCTCATCTCATCGATGCTTTCAAGAGTTTCGGTAGGCACGATAATCTTGCATGCATAATTCAGGAAAAATTCAAACCCCTCAAGGTTTTTCACGCCCCCGTCAAACATTACCGGTAAAATTGTGTTAACCATCTTAACGTCATCAATGTTGTGGCCCTGTGATTCAATCAAATCCAAATCCGCAATGTACATCTCATCGGCACCGTTCAGTTTCAATCCCTGAGCTATTTCAACGGGATTTGAGGATGGAGCAAAAACAGTTCTTAAAGGAGCGTATGTATCTCTCATGCCGGATTTGCCGCTTACGGCCTGATGCTGCTTTAAATCGATTACTGGAATTTTCTTAATCATAATAATAATTAGAGCAAACAACTATAAAAAAGATTTCAAAAATATACAAGGAGGTGAGAAAGGCTAATGTGTTTTTAGCCCCCCTCGAGTATATAAAAATAATGATCAATTTAGATTAATAACAGTATGTTATGAACCTCTACTTATTAGTTTTAGCCACATAGTATATAAATGTTACTCTATTTTAGAAAAATTAAAGTATACTTGAATAAATAATTTTTAAAAATAATCCAAAAAATTTAATATTCATTTAAAATTTACAATAATATCAAAACAAAAATAGATAAAATTCATAGATTGATGAATCCCACCTTTTTAATGAAATTAAAATTGGCAAAAATTAATAAAATCTGATTGATAAAGTCTAATTGAAAAAATTCAGTTTGAAGCAACATTAGAGGGAAATTGAAAGATAGTTATATTTTTAGATTATAATATTGCTAAGCTATTGAGGTTACTTCAAACTTTAAATGAATTAATTTCAATAATATGGCAGGATATAAAAATGTATTCTTGCACAATAATTATATTGTAAATTAATAGTATAAATACTTTTTTATAAAAAAGTATTACTTTATATAATAAAAAATATAAAATAAGTATTACAATAGATTTGAAAAAAAATAATTATTCCCTGAAATTATCATCAATATAGGAATCGAACTTCAAATAAGCCTCATCAATGGATTTCATGATTTGATCCTGGTTGATTTCGGATAATTCGTCGAATAGTACGCCAACATCAACATCCACATCCAGTTGATCATTTTCATAATTGACAGTGATATCCAAATCCAAATCCTCAATTTCCTTTGTTGAAATGTTTTTTGAAACTTCACGTTCTAAAATTTCACCAAAGTCATCGGAAATAGTGGACAAATCATCTTGGGATAGTTTTTTAAGCTTGGACATGTTAATCTAAAAAAAGAAATGAAAGTATTAAGCCTATTGGCCCATACCTTGCATAGCAGCTTGAATAGTAGATTGCATTTCTTCAAGTTTTTTCATGACTCTTTCTTCTTGACGGGTCATGGTCTGTTTTCTTAATTGAAGAGTTTCCAATTTGTCTTCCATTTCTGCTAATGCATCTGCATATTCAACTTTAATAAGTAAAGTTCCAGCTTGTTTGAATACTTCAGTATTTTCATCGGTTTTTTTGAGTTCTTCTAAAGCTTTTTCAGTTTCTTGAATTTGAATTTCAACATTTTGAACCTGCATGGTTACAGCTTGAGCCTGTTGTTGTAATTGTTGAAACTGATTTAATTGGTTTTGAATGTTTTCAGGAATCTCCATAATATCACCTATTTTATCATTTTATATAATAATTTATAAATTTTATTAGTCTGTTAGTTTATTTATTTCTAAAGCTAATTTAATCCATTTGATTGCTGAATTTACAGATGCTCTAAATGAAGTGGAATCCTCCGCATCAATATCAATTAGGATATTGGACCCGTCCAAATCAAGAGTCATGGATGATCTGAAATCCGGAGCGGTTTCAAACTCCAAAACAATTGCATCATAGATTATTTTTGCCTGAGCACTACTTTCAAATTCAACAGAAATGTTACTTTTAACAGATTCAAGAGGAGTCTCATCAATCATGTGGCGCCTCTAAAATCTTTTTAACATTGATTTGGAAATCGAGTTTATCTCCAAACTTATTAACAAAATTAATTTTAGCTATTAAATCCTTATGTTGAGAAATAATAATGAAATTGTCTTCTGCCCTTTCTACTAAATCAATGTCTAGAATATCGCTTAAAATATTAAGCTCATCGAAACTGGAAACTATTTTTAATTGGGATGGAGCTATGTTAAGTTTCTCATTATTTGCCATGGATACGCTGATGAGAAGAACAAGCAAAACTTCGCCTTTATTTGAATAGAAAGTTATTTTACTTGGATTTCCCTTTATCTCATTAACGATAGCTAAGTTAATTTCATCCAATTCCAGAGCTTTTAGGAGAAGTTCGCGCATATTCATTTTACCCCTGTTAACAGAAGTAGAATCGGTAGTGCGCGCTAAAGTTTTACAAAACTTCCTAGTTTTTTGAGAAGGTTTTCTAGAAGTTGAAATTAACATTTAAATCAAAAATAGTAAAAAATATGGTAAAAGCAGGAAAATTATCTTGCTTTTATAATTCTAGTAGTTTCTGGAACATTTTTGAATAAAATCCTATATCTGCATTTAGGACATTTATTCTCCATGTAGCTCTTATGGTCTACTTCTGCTCCACAACGTGGACATCTATACAACGCCTATTCCTCCACTTTAATGTCTCTGATACTACGTGCTGCAGATTTTGCCATAGGAGTTTGTGGAACGTAAGCTCCTCCAGTGAATACTGCACCACATTTTCTGCATTTCCAAATTCCAGCAGCTTGTCTTTTTACATAAGGTCTGTCACATTTAGGACAAACATGATTCTTTTTCATGTTTTCTTCAATGAGTTTAACAGATCTTTTTGCTTTTCTTCCGTATCTTGCACCGAACCTACCTGTGATACCTACTTTTTTAGTTCTTGCCATTTATATTCTCTCCGTAATAATAAAATTTAATTAAAAAATGTAAATTTCTTGAATTTACATAGATTATCTAAAATAATCATAAAATTATCTAATATGATAATATAGTAGTTACTTATATTTAAATGTTTTCTTAAAATTAGTTAAATTAATAAAAAACACAATTTATTGTGTAAAATATAAATAATTTTGATGAGAAAATACTTCCCCCTACAAATCGCATATTTTATCAGATTCCCATCAAAATGAAAATGAAATGATATCCAACTATTCGAGAGTTGGATAATTAGGACTTTCGTTAGTAATCAACAGGTCATGAGGGTGGGATTCCTTAATACCGCTGATTGTAATTCTAACAAAGTTTGCTTTTTCCTTCATTGCGGCTATGTCTTTTGCACCACAGTAACCCATGGATGATTTTAAACCGCCGACTAATTGGAATAATATTTCAGCAATTGTTCCTCTGTATGGTACAGCACCTTCAATTCCTTCAGGAACATATTTGGTATGGTTCATTTTACTTTTGTTGCCCTGGAAGTATCTGTCTGAACCACCATCATATTCACTGGTCATTGCACCCATTGATCCCATTCCACGGTATTTTTTGTATTGTTTACCGTTCATTACAACAATGTCTCCAGGAGCTTCAAGGGATGCTGCAAGTAAGTTTCCAAGCATTACTGCATCTGCTCCAGCACCGATAGCTTTTGCAACATCACCGGAGTATCTGATACCTCCGTCAGCGATGACAGGAACTCCTGAGTCTGCTGCTGCATCGGCAACATCTGAAATGGCGGTAAGTTGAGGTACACCTACACCTGCAACAATACGGGTTGTACACATTGAACCCGGACCGATACCTACTTTAAGTGCATCAACGCCCATTGATATTAAATCTTCAGCGGCTTCAGCGGTAGCGATGTTACCTACACATAGTTCAGCATCGATATTATCCTTGATGGTTTCGGTGAATTTAACTACATTCATGTTATGTGCATGAGCACAGTCAATTGAAATGATATCAGCGCCGGCCTCATCAAGTGCCATTGCCCTTTCCAAATCGAATGGACCGCATGCTGCAGCAACCAAAAAGTTACCGTCCTCATCACGTGCAGCATTCGGATATTGATTTTGATTTAAAATATCTTTAATAGTGATTATTCCCACTAATTTATCATCATGAACAACAGGAAGTCTTTCAACTTTGTTTTCATAAGCAACATTCAATGCTTCTTCAGAAGAAACCCCTTCATCGACTGTGACTACATCAGAAGTCATGATGTCTTTAATTGGAGTGTTTGGTTCTGATTTTAAAACAGGCCTGATGTCCCTTTTTGAGATAATTCCCATAATCTTATCACCATCAACAACAGGCAAACCACTTATAAGCTCATCACGCATTAATGATAAGGCTTCAGTAACAGTGGACTCCGGGGAGATGGTTATGACATCACGGATTGTTAAATCTTCAGCATTCTTTACTTTTTTGACTTCTTCAACTTGCCTTTCCAGTGACATGTTTCTGTGAAGTACTCCCACACCACCTTGCTGTGCCATAGCGATTGCAAGGTCAGCTTCAGTTACAGTATCCATCGCTGCACTTAAAACCGGAATACTCAACTTAATTCCTTTGCCCAATTCAACTTTTGTGTCAATGTCTTTAGGTTCCACATAGCTTGCATTAGGAGTCAAAAGAAAATCGTCAAATGTGAAAGACATTCTTGCTTCTTGAACTTTTTTTGAATATGACATAATTACACCTGATTAGAATGAATCCAATAATTCTTTAAGCTCAGCTACTGCAGTGTGGTGTATTTTACCAGTATTTCTGTCACCACCTACACAGGCGGCTCCCCTAATACCGACAACATCGCAACCAATGTCATGCAATGGTTTCAGTTGTTCCTTTTTAACGGATCCTGCAAGTGCAGTCAATAGATCATAGCTGTGAGCCTCTTCTACAAATTCTTTTAATTGATCAATATCTAAGTAATCAAATAAAGTATGACCGTCTTTAACAGCAGTGTCCAACATTGCAAGGTCACATCCTGCATCCTTGGCTATCTTTGGAATTTCCATAGGGCCAACTGCACCTACACGGTGAGCGTCAGCATATCCTGCTGCTACAATAATTGTATCTTCACTAACATCTTTAACTGTTTTTACTACGTTTTCCATGACTTCAACCGCTTCGTCATGGTCCTTTGTTCCATATAATCCGACTTTAATATAGTCTGCTCCTGAAACGTGTGCACCCATTGCTGCAAGAGAAACTGTACCCGGTTTGTAAGGCACATCACCTAAAGTAGCACTGACGAGTTTATCTTCAGGAGTCAATTCCCTGATTTCTTTAATAACCCAAGGGAAATTAGCGCCTAAAGAACCTTCTTTAGGATTTTTTACATCAACAATGTCTGCTCCACCTTCAATTGATTCAAGAGCTTCTTCACGATTTATAGGACTTATTAATAGAAGCATGTATTTCCTCCAATAAAATATAATTTTATAATATAATAATATTACTTCTTTATTATTTATAAATATTATTGGTGTATTGGAAATTTCAAAAAAAAAATAGAATTAATAAGGCGAATCATTATTGGAAACGTTATCCTTGATGATGCCATGCGCTTTTGGATAAAAGCCAACATCGGTCGACAGTTTCCTCATGTTCTCAATGATTTCATTGGTTGGAATTGATACGGGACAGTTTAGTGTGCATAATCCGCACAAAGTGCACATGTAAAGGCCTGAATTATAGCAGGTTTCATCGTCTTCAATGAATTTTGACATTGCAACCCCACGTCCTCCGAGGTAATTGTTGAATCCGAATTCGTTTCCAACCGCATTATACACCGGACAGTGAACAACACAATTGCCGCAACCAATGCAGTAAAGGCATTCCGGTGTTGCCTGGCTTCTTCCATTATCCAAAAGTATTACCACAACCTTTTCGGCACCATACATGTTTTTCAGAAGTTTTTTCTCAATGTCTGCTGTTTTTGACGGGCCTGAAATAACATTCATATATGAGGTGACATAGCTTCCTGTTGCAAAGATGGTTTCAAGCTTTACAACAGAGATTGCGTCTTCAAGAGAAGGTACAATTTTATCGATTCCAGCTACAATTATATGCAAATCTTTTAGTGAAACTATTGAAATATTGCCCTCATTGTGCACCATTACAAGGGACCCCTCTTCGGATGCTATAGCATTGGCTCCACTTATACCTACATTTGCATTTTCAAGGCGTTTTAGTACATCTGCCCTTACGGTTTCCATAATCTCTCTGGCTTCGGGATGAACATGCACGTCCAGTGATTCGTTGACTATGTCTGTGATTTTTGATATGTTCAAATGGGAAGCTGGCCCTGTCGGATGAACCGGCTTGTTGTCGGTTTTTTTCAGCTGCAGAATCCTGTCTCCCAAATCAGTTTCAACAACATCAATGTCTGTGCCCTTAAGATGTGCCTTAAGATTGATTTCACCGAGAGTATTTGATTTTGCCTTGGCAATTGTAGTGCAATCGTATTCTAAAAGCAATTCATCAATAATATCGAGTGCATCCTGTGAAGTTTCAGCAATTTCAAAATCAATGCCGTTGCGTTTAAATGATTCCAGGGTTTGACTAAACAACTCATCATTGTTTTCAATGGAATATTTTTTAATTTCCTGGACCCTTTCAATCAGCCTTTTGGTGGATGGTGATTCCTTGATGACATTGGATCTTTTCTTAACAGTATTGAATGATTTTCTCATTGTTTCAAGTTCACTAGATTTCATCTATATCACCATACTTTACCAGAAATTCGGTTAAATCAAGGACTTCCAAATCATCATTTTCAAGATTGAGCTTGCAGAAAGGACATGGAGTTATTAATGTCGCACAACCAGTCTCTTTAGCCTGAGCAATTCTTGATGAAGCCATCTGATTTGCAATTTCAGGATATGCTGATTTAACGCCCCCTCCGGCACCGCAGCACAAACTGTTTTCACGGACATTTTCCATTTCAACAATATTTGCAACAGCATTTATGACATTTCGGGGTTCGTCAAACACATTGGAATGTCTGCCCAAATGGCATGAATCATGATAAGTAACGTCCAAATCCTTTTTGGACAATCTTAGTTTGCCCTCTTTAATCAGTTCATCTAAAAATTGAGATATGTGGATGACATCCAAACCGTCATAGTCATCCTTCAAGGTCTTATAACATCCGGCACAGGAAGTGATAATTTTCTCTCCTTTAAGAATTTCAGTATTCTTTTTAATCTGCTCAGTCGCTTCATCAATAAAACCAGTTCTGAGCAACACAGACCCGCAGCATTTTTCATCGTCCAATGTGTGAAAATCGACTCCGGCAACCTTCAGAAGTCTCTCGGTTGCTTGGGCAATGCCAGTCTGTTTTTCCCGTGCGGTGCATCCTCTAAAATATAACATGGTAATTATTCCTCTTCATCTTCAAGAGCAATTTCATTCTGCAAAGCCACTTCCTTAACTATGGTATTCAAGTCATTCTGCATTTTATCCACAATAAAGTATAATCTTAAAACTGTGTAGAACAATATTACAAATACTAAAATAATGACAAAGTCCAAACCACGAGTTATACCAAATAAGCTAGCAAATGAAGTACTTAAATGTGGGAAAAGTGCAAATATACTAACAAAAATCCAAAATATGGACCATAAAATAACAGTAGTGAATGAATTTTTGTTTTTCATGTATCTTAGCACAAACCACAAAATGGCTATTACGGATATTATTGGAAATAATAAAGAATATAACAACATATTATCACCCTTTAAAATTGATGTTTAATCATTTGAAGCAATATCTTTATTGCAACAGTAACGTTTGTTCCTTTTGCTTGGGTTTCAGGAGTGTAAATTGTTTCGATTGGAACTTCCGCAAATGGAATATTATTATCGTTAATTTCACGTATGAATTCTGAAGAAATCAAGTATCCGGTAGCATTAATGCTAATCTTTTCCAATGCCTCTTTTGTGATTGCCCTAAATCCTGTTTGGGAGTCGCTTACATCTACCCTATAGAATATTCTGGTTAAGAGGTTCATGATTGCATTGGCATAATTCCTGCTTATAGGCATGTCCTTGAGAGGCCTTACTCCAATGACCGCCTGAGCCTCACCTGTCGCTAAAGGCGCTATTACATTATCCAAGTCATCGGCTGAATGCTGTCCGTCGGAATCCATGCTTACAATATATTTCGGATTGAATTTTAAAGCCGCATCAAAACCTGTTTGTGTTGCAACACCCACTCCACGATTAATTATGAGAGAAAAAACATGAATGTTGTCTGGATATTTCCTTTTTAATTCCATAATAACATCCAGAGTATTGTCTGTAGAGCCGTCATTGACAATGACCATTTTATATCCTTTCTCTGTAATAGCCTCGATTACAGGTTGGATTCTTGTAGCTTCATTATATGCTGGAAGAACAACATATGTACCATTCTTGTCTTCCGCAGTTACTTCATATTCCATTTTACACCTTTTCTATAATGGTCCTGCATCCTCTTTTCCTTCACGCATTCCCATTCCAGCTTCTTTTCTCATTGCTTTTCTGTGATACATCATCTTAATCAAATTCTGTGCATGTTCACGGGCTCTGTTTTCAGCCAGTTTTGCAAGCTCAACAGGATCTTCCTCTTCATCCTCGTGTACGAACACTTCCAAGATATGAGTATTGGTCATGAGCTGTGCATTGATAAGGCCAGTTGATGCCTCATGAGCACACATCTTATCCTTTTCCATAGGCCCTGGCATTCCTAAAGCCATGACTATATCACAGTTTTCCTCTTCAATGAGAATTTTGGCAGTTACCGGCAAGTCCTTTACGCCAGGAACTGTTTCGCGAATAATCTTTAAATCATAAGCGTTATTTTTTAGCTCATCGATAGCCGCTGCGGCCATGTCAAAGCGAGCAAATGTAGTGTCACAAATTCCAATTCTCATGTAAATTCACCTTATGAAAAAATATGTTTTTATTAATATAAATGTTTAAGGAAAAATAAGAATGTATTAATAATTATTACTGAGAGTAATACTTTGACAATTAAAATTATGAAAAAAATATTTTACAAAAAAAATTTAGCTTTTATTAAAAAGCTCTAAAAACTTATCCTTTGCTTCGGCAATTGTTAATGGATAATCCCCATGCATGTCAAATCCATGTTCAGCTTCAAGCTGTTGGAACAACTCAGTGACGATAGGCACTTTTAGATTTGCAGCTTCAAGTATTTCAGGTTGTGCAAAAATATCTTTAGGTGTACCTTCACCGATTAATATACCATCGACGAGAACGAAAACATTATCCGCATAGTTTGGAACCAAATCAACTTCGTGTGTTGAAATGATAATTGTAATTCCCTCATCATTGAGTTCCCTTAACAATTTTGATAAATCGACAACTCCCTGCGGGTCAAGGCCTGCAGTAGGCTCATCCAAAACCATGATTTCAGGCTTCATTGCAAGAATTCCTGCAATAGCCACTCTTTTCTTTTGACCTCCACTTAAATGGTGAGGAGCTGTTTTTTCAAATCCACTCATGCCCACACGTGCTAAAGCATATTCAACCCTATCCTGAACTTCTTCCATTGACAAACCTAAATTAAGAGGGCCAAAAGCAACATCTTCCTCAACGGTTGGAGCGAATATTTGATCATCAGGGTTTTGAAATACAATACCCACCTTTTGTCTGAATTTAAGTAATGATTTTTTATCGTATTTTAACTCTTCACCATCGATGAAAACCTGTCCTTCATCAGGTTGGTAAATTCCGTTCAAATGTAAGAACAAAGTAGATTTACCAGCACCATTTTTACCTAAAAGGGCCACCATCTGACCTCTTTCAACTTTTAAGCTTACTCCTTTCAGTGCCTGATAATCTTTATTGTACGAATATTTAATATTTTTAACTTCTAACATCTTTATCTCCTTTTTGGTTCATAAAGTGGGAGTTCACCAGTATATCCTCTTGAATCCAGAGCAAATTGAAGTGTTTCACTTTTATCAAGAGACCTTAGAAATATTGTACTTGTAAGGGCGCCTAATGATTTGAATGATGACCAGTAAGAATGATAGCCTAATCTTGTATCCTGTGCCTTTTGCATGGTGTCAATTTCGTTTAAGAAAATAAATATTGCATTATACATTAAAAGACCAATTTCAATCATTATTTTTGGAACTTTAAGAGTTGCCAAACAATGTAGGATTTTTGCAATTGGAGTTGTAAGTGCTAAAAAGCCTAAACAAGGAAAACAACCTAACACTCTCATAAATGTGTAAACCGCATAATGGAAAGAGTCAGTTGTTACAACAATTCCAAAAATTCCTGTTTCATAAATTACATCCCCTTTTCCAAAGAAGAACATTAAAAACAAACATGTAATTACAAGAAATGCTACTGGAATTGATAAAAATTTCAAATATGACCTAATACTTATTTTTGCAATAAACAATATTGTAAAAGACATTATGATAAATATCAATACATCAAAATATAGATTATCAAGTGCCAATGTAACAATTAACAAAATAATTGTTAAAAACAATTTAAAATAAGGATTTGTTTCTGTTAATGCATTATGATGAGCAATATAATCCATGTCAAATTTCATATTATCACAAAAAATAGGAAAAAAAAGAAAGAATAAATAATTATTCTTCTTTACCTTGTCCTCTCCAGTAACCAAATGCATATCCAATAATGATTGCACCTATAGCTGCTTGAAGAGCGAATAATAAACTTTCTATTTCACCACTAGGTGGCTCCCAAATAGATGAAAACCATGGTTTAAAATTTGTTGCTTCAATTTGTTCACTTGCTGCATCGTCAGATCCACCAAAGTACCCATCATCTTCCCCATGACCATTATACATTGCTAATGGTGCAATGAAAATAATTGCGCAAATAATTGCTAAAATAATTAATGTTGATGTTTTCATTTAAATCACCTTATGCTTCATTAGGAGCTAATGCATTAAGTTTATCTAACAATTTAGGTTTGTAAGCTTTTAATCTATCCCAAATAATTACGGTTAAGATACCTTCACCGATTGCTAATGGAACTTGAGTTACTGCAAAGATAACTAAGAAGTTAGTTAATGCGGTTCCAAAAGTAGGAGCAGGGAATGCGAAAGCTAATTGGAATGAAGTAGCTACGTATGTTAATAAGTCTCCTAAAAATGCTGCAAAGAAAATTGCAATAGTAGAAGATACATTAGCTTTTGTTAAACCTTTATATACTAACCATGCTGCTAATGGTCCTACGATACCCATAGATACAATGTTTGCACCTAAGGTAGTTAATCCTCCGTGAGCAAGTAAGATTGCTTGGAAGAGAAGAACGATAGTTGCTAATACTGCAGTTACTGCAGGACCAAATAATGCTGCACCTAATCCGTTACCACAAGGGTGAGAACAACTTCCAGTAACAGAAGGTAATTTCAAAGATGATAAGACGAACATGAATGCTCCGCTCACTGCAAGTAAAGCTTTGGATTCAGGGGTTTCATCTACGATTTTTTTGATTTGATATAAACCATAAGCGACCACGATGAAGGCTACGACGAACCATATGATACACCAGGTCAATGGTAAATATCCTTCCATAATATGCATAAATAATTTCCTCCAAATAACCTATCAATACAATTTGATATATTACTCAATAAAAATTTAAA
Organism: Methanobrevibacter sp.; assembly: GCA_017434525.1. GTDB lineage: Archaea > Methanobacteriota > Methanobacteria > Methanobacteriales > Methanobacteriaceae > Methanocatella. Next base: position 26,832 of record JAFRFD010000005.1, on the reverse strand, counting down.
TTACAATTAAATATTATTAAAGTTTTATTGATAATCTTATTATATACCTTATTATATATAAATATTATTAGTAATACCATGAACTAAATTTAGGACAACCTAATAATTTTAATAGAATAACAAACAAAGATGATAATATGGATATAAAAAATAACTTGATTTTAGCCCTTGATGTGGGAAGTGAAAGTGAAGCCATTCAAATTTGCGATTCAATCAAAGAATACATTGACACAATAAAAATAGGATACCCCTTGGCACTTGCAGAAGGTCTTGAAATAATCAACAAATTAAAAGACAAATTCGGTTTTCAGGTGATATGCGACTTTAAAGTGGCAGACATCGACGCAACCAACTCCAAAATATGCAATGAGACATTCAAGGCAGGAGCGGATGCGATAATCTGTCATGGATTTGTTGGATCAGACAGCGTGCAGGCATGTCTTGACATGGCAAACAAATACGAAAAGGAATTGTTCCTTCTTACCGAAATGTCCCATCCCGGAGCTAAAATGTTTTTACAAAAAAATGCGGATGCAATAGCCCAGATGGGTGTTGATATGGGAATCACAAACTACGTTGCACCAGCTACAAGACTTGACAGGCTTTCAGATATTCGTCAGATTGTCGGAAAGGACGCATATATCATATCCCCCGGCGTTGGAAAGCAAGGTGGAGATGGCAAAAAAACTTTAGAATACTCCAATGCAATCATTGTCGGAAGAAGCATATATGAATCAGACAATCCAAAAGAAGCTTGCGAAGAATTAATCGAATCACTGAAATAAAGCTAAACTATTTTAATTAAAAGAAATAAATATAATATTGTTCTTATTATCTATGAACAAACAATTAAAAAATGGGGTGAAAAATATGGCAAACGAAGTAACAAAAATGATTATGGAAACAATCTTAGCATTAATCACCACTGCATTTGCGTTCGTTGCAGGTTCAGCATGGAATGATGCAATCCAAAAATTAATCGAATCCTTTATCGGATCAGGAGATGCAATTCCTAGTTTATTCATATATGCTATTGTTGTAACCATTGTTGCAGTCGTTATTACCGTGCTCGTTGCTAGAATAGCTGGTAAAATGGGTATCGAAGTTGGAGACGACTAAACAAAAAAAATAAAGGAATTTCATATTCCTTTTTAACTTCTTTTTTTTAATTTAAACTTTCAAATAGAATTCCTGCAGTTAAATAAGATAACTCAAACAAAATAAAGCAGACAAATATCCAGATATTTAAAACACCACACACTGCAAGCAGGAATATCACAATCTTCATTACAAACCTATATTCAAAAAACAGATTTATAAACTTGTTTTGAGTGACTTTTGAGATAAGTTCATGGCCAACCTCATCTGAAAGGGCGGCTAAAACACAAATCAATAATATAACCAAACTCAGCTCAGGAATTCCGCCAACCAACAGAATAACAATGAAAACTATTAATGAAATAATGTGATGAATTCCGTCCACTTTTAGGGCTATGAAATTACCAATCAAAATAGCTAGGAATATATAGGCCGCTTCAAAACTATAGACTGAAGCCAGTGCAGATGCAATACCGCAAAAAACACCAAAAACGCTTGCAAAAGCTAAATTACCATCAACATCAAACAGATCATCCGAATATTTCATGAAAAATCCGGATAATATAAACAATATAGCTAAAATTATATAACTCATCTAATCACGACTGATTTTATCTAGGGCGGCTGCATAAATCAACGGGAAAATCACAGTAACGTCACCAACGACACTTGCCAAACTAGAACCGCATCTTGCCTTTGCCCATGATTTTGCCTCTTCCAGCGGAGCTCCTCCCAAGCTGCCTGCTTCAGGCCTGTCCATTGTGATTTGAATGGCCGCATCAAGACCCCCTGTAATAACATTGGAAGCCAAGGTATAATGTTTTGTAAGGCCTCCCCCTAAAAGTATGGCTCCAACTTTGGTAGATCCGAATACGATATCTGACAGTAAAGGCATGTCTCCCGCAGCACTTACTGTAAAGTCATGGTCCTGTGAGAATATCCACAACTGAAGGCCCATCATGGAGTCAATGAGTCCGGGTGCAAATATGGGCACATTGTTTCTGGCGGCACTAGCTACAAATGAGTTTTCATCTTCAACCAAAAGGCCGATTTCATGAAGCAGCTCCTGAATGGAAACAACCTTTTTCCTTTCGGATATCTTTTCAAAGATTTTTGTTATTTCACTTTCAAATATTGTAAAATCATCAGAACCCACATTGATGTCTGCAATCCTGCCGATTCCTTCTTCATTCAGCTCCTCATCATCCTTTCCTTCATGGCGATAATGGGAACCTCCGAAAGCTTCAACCAAATCATGAGTGATATTGGCTCCACTTGAAACAATTAGATTGACATGACCTTCCTTAATCATTTTGGTGACGATATTTCTCATTCCACCAGGTATCAAAGGACCGCCTAAACTTAGAAATACATTCATGTCCTCATCTAGAATCATTTCAGTTAATATGTTGCATGCACGGGATACCCTTCCCGCCCCCAAAACGCCGGATTCATCAAACTGGTCTAACAAATCCAGCACACTCATATTCTTATCTACACTTATCTGGTTAACCTTCATTGAATCACATGAAATAAAATTAATTAGTAATTATTGGGAATTGCTTTAAATTGGTAATGCTGTCAATTAAATCTGTTCTTGTAACAATACCTAGTAAGCTATTGTCGTTGTCAGCTATGATTAATCTTGAAATTGATTTTTTAAGCATCACTTCAATAGCATTGGCGATTTTTAAATCCTCATTTACAATGACAACATTTGTTGACATCAGCTCTCCAACAGTCTTGTCATCCTCATCATGGGCTATTGCCTTTACAAGATCAGTTACTGTAAATACACCAACTACCTTTCCGTCTTTCATTACCGGAGCACCATCAATCTCATTGTCTGTCAATTTTTTAGCTGCTTCTTTAATATTGCAATCCATTTTGAAGGATATCACATCACGGCTTGCAATGTCTCCGACTGTCTTTTTAGGAATGCTTCTGATTGTAGTTGTGTCGACCAAAAGGATATTGTCCATATCATCCCTTCCTACAATAACACCCATGACTCCCAAATTGTTTACGGGTGTAGGGCCTATCCTGATGGTATCTCCAAGATTCAAATCTTTAATGCTTCCCAAAACTTTAATTGCCGCTTCACATTCACTAGGTTGAGGGACACTTGTAAATTCGATTCTGGCAACTGAAATATCATCCAATCTCTCATCATTTTTATAGATAGGAACTTTGGAATCTTCATCAGAGACGGAAATATTCAAAGAGTGATAAGCTTCAATGGTTGGCTTGTATCCGCCTCTAGGACCAGGTACCCCCTTAACTAAACCCAAACTTCTCAATGATTGCATCTGGTTACGAATTGTTCCAGGGTTTCTGCCCATGACCTCAGCAATGTCTTCACCCTTAATGGATTTTCCATTGGAAGACTGGTATAAATTAATTAGGGTTTGTAAAATTTCTTTTTGAACAGATGTTAACATGTTTAATCCCCATTACATTAACTAATATATTAATTTATATAAAGTATAGTTTATAAATGTTAATGATTTATCATGATTGAATTTGGTGGGTTTTGAACAGTGTTTAAAAAAAGAAGAAAAGAAAATGATTATTCGACTAACTGTTTCAAATCATTTCTGATAATGGAAGTTGCATCAAATCCTTTAATGGCATCAACCATTTCCGGGAATTTTGCTTTAGGAATCAAAACATTAATCTGTGAGAAATCGGATCCCGGAGTTATTGTAGGTTCATCAGCACAGAGCTTGTTGTCGATTAAATAACTAGAAACCTCTTCAATTTTGCTATTTGCAATGTTGAATTTAACATCAAAGTATTTTTTAGCTGTAATTGCACCCAACAACTGCTCATAAATCATTTGTGCTTTAGCGAGTTTTTCCTCACTGCACTCGCCGCTTGCATAAAGGCCCGCTGAAGAATGTAAAATTGTTTCAATCTCTTTTAATCCGGCTTTTCTAAGGCTGCTTCCTGTTTGAGTATTATCCACAATGAAGTCTGCGCCCTTTGCAATATAAACTTCTGTTGCACCGTCTGAGTTAATGACCTGCACCATCTCGTTGTCCCCGTCAGTCAATCCTCTTACTTGAACAAACGGTACTGCATCACCATAGATTTCTTGATACAATTCATTTTCCATGATGAATTTTCTGGTCAAGTTAGGATATTCAGTGAAACATAAGATTGGAGTCTTTCTGTCCTTATTTGCTCTGAAAAAGTCTGAAAGATTATCATATGGAGCCTCTTTAGGAACGGCAACTATCAAACGGGTTTTACCATAATCCAAATCACCTATTTTAATGGTATTTGATTGCCTTAAGACTGATTCTTCCTTAATCCAATCCTCACCGACAATTGCAATGTCAACCATTCCCCTGTTTAACTCCACTGGAGTTGATTGCGGACGGGTCAGGAATGCAATGATGTCATCATCATTTAAGATTTCGATTTCATAAGATTCATCGCCAGGTTCGTATCCTTTAACCTCATAACCTGCATCAATAAATAACTGATAAGTATTTCCTCTTTTTACATTATTCAAACTTCCTTTCGGAAGCCCTAAAATTATTTTATCATTCATAATAATACCTACAAAATAGATTATTCATTAAAATATTTAATGTTTGTGTTGAAAAAAAGAAAAAAATTAGTTGTGATATGCTTCACAACTCTGTCTTGACAACGCATGTTTGTGCGCATGAATATGCTTTATTCCACTATCAGTTTCGATTTCATCAATGATTTCAACACCATCGTGAGAGTGGGTGTGTTCACCATCATTGTGGAAGTGATAATGTGAGTGCTCTACATTTTCTGTGTCGACTTTTTTAATGGAATCGTCGAATTTCCTATCATAAAGCAATGCTGCATTTAGAACTACAAGACAAGATCCTGCATTGTGTACAATTGCTCCTGTAACTGGGTTTAACCAACCTAAAACAGAGCAGACAATAGCCAATGCGTTGATTGTCATTGAGATTATAATGTTTGCTTTGATTGTGAATAATGTAGAGTTAGAAAGTTTTTTAAGATATGGGATTTTTCCAATGTCATCTCCCAAAAGTGCAATGTCAGCAGCTTCGATTGCCACATCACTTCCAACAGATCCCATTGCTACACTTACATCAGCTGTTTTAAGTGCCGGTGCATCATTTACACCATCCCCTATCATACAAACCTTTTTGCCTTCACTTTTGAGTTTTTCAATCCATGAAAGTTTTTCTTCTGGAAGCAAATTACCATAGACCTTACCGATTCCAACTTGAGATGCAAAGTAATTTGCTGTTTCTTCGTTATCCCCAGTAAGCAATATGGTTTCAGTATCCAAATCATGCAAGCTTTTTATCATGCTTGCAGAATCTTCACGAACAACATCAGATAACCCAACGAAACCTGCAACCTTGCCATTTAATGCAACGATTATTGCGGCCTTTCCTTCGCTTCTTAGCTTATCCAAATAGCTTTCATCAACATCAATATTATTCTCCGCTAAAAATTTAGCATTTCCAGCATATACGGTACCGTATGAAACATCGCAACTTACACCTTTTCCAGGATACATTTTGAAGTTTTGTGGCTCTTCCAAATCCATTTCCAGTTCTTTAGCCTTATCAACAATAGCTTTAGCTAATGGATGTTCACTTAAAGTTTCACATGATGCAACCACTTTAAGCAAATCTGTTTCGGACAAATCCGAATTGACCGGAATCACATCAGATACCTGTAAATTACCATATGTCAAGGTTCCAGTTTTATCGAATACCAAAGTATTCAGTCCACCTAATGTCTCCAGCACTTCACCGGATTTGATTAGGACACCGTATTTTGTTGCCTGGCCAATTGCAGCCATTATTGCTGTTGGTGTAGCAAGTATTAATGCACAAGGACAGAATACAACTAAAACTGTTACTCCCCTTTCAACATCTCCTGTAACAATCCATGCCACAATAGCTATTATTAATGCCACTGGAACAAGCCAAGTTGCCCATTTATCAGCAATTCTTTGAGTTGGAGCCTGTTTTTCATCAGCGGCTTTTACAAGATCGATTAACTTTTGAAGTGAAGAGTTTTCACCCAAACTGGTTGCCTTAATGTCAATTGCACCATACATGTTCATGGTTCCGCAGAACACCTCATCACCGACTTCCTTATCGATTGGAAGTGATTCACCAGTCATAATTGATTGGTCAAGTGAACTTGTTCCTGAAATAATCTCACCATCTACAGGCACACTTTCACCAGGAAGTATTCTTAATACATCACCGATTTTAATTTCATCAACAGAGATAACTTCTTCAACCCCATCAACAATTCTTCGACCGGTTTGTGGAGTTAAATTAATAAGATTTCTTAAACCTTTTTTAGCTCTCTCAACAGTCCAATCCTCAAGAAGTGCACCTAATGCCATAATCCATGCAACCTCACCAGCTGCAAAGATTTCACCGATTAAAAGTGAAGCGACCATTGCTATTGCAATTAGAAGTGCGGATGAAATCCATTTTTCACGAATTAACCGAGTCATAGCAAGAAGCAACATTGGAATACCACTGATTATTACTGCTCCCCATGCAGGGTTCAGGTAAATTGGAGTTTCAATTCCAAATATCATGAAAATAATTGCAATTACGAGAAATATAGCAGAGATGATAGTCATTTTCAAGCCAAATAAAAAATCTGTTATCTCATCAATCACATTTTCACCTTCTTAAAATATTTATTAATAGTATTACTTTTTTTGGAGTCATTTATATATGCAGTATTACTAATTACATATTTTGTCTCTTGACGTATATAAAAGTATTACTTTTTTTAAATTCATTTAAATACTCAGTATTACTCAAAGCATTTTTCAGTGAAAACCATGATTAACCTATCACAAAAAAAAGTTCATTCAAATTTAAAAAAACACAACTAAAAAAAAGACTATAAAATCAATAGTAAAATCTCTTAAAAAAAAATAATTAGAATAGACCTAAATCTATTCATCTTTAGGTTTGAAGTTCTGACATTCTTTAACATCCAACAACAGATGTTCATGAACTTTACATACAATTTTGTATTTGTTTCTTAATTCCAAATGTTCGCATTCATCACAAATCATACTATCACCCTAATCAAGGCTTCATGGCCAAATCCATAATGCTGAACGGTTCGCCTTCCTTTCTAGGTGCCGGTGCACCCATTCCAAAGGCGGACTTGGCGAATTCCTTATTCATTCTTTTTGAAACTTCACCGAAAATCATCTTATATGCAGTGCACTGTGGGTCAACCGCCTTAGGTGTCTGATAAGCCACAATGGCATTGTAAGGACATCCACCTTCACAGTATTTTTTATACCTGCATTTTTTGCAGTCCTCATCAACATAAGCCCTGAATTCCATTAGTTTTGCCCATGCGTCAGATTCCTTCAAATCGTCAAAGCTTGGATTGGTGGCCACATTTCCCAAAACATATTCAGGCATTCCGACAAATCTGTAGCATGGATAAATGGAACCGTCAGAGCCAACTGCCAGGGTTGTTCCAATGCAATCCGCAAAGGTGCATAAGGTTCCCCTTCTTCTAAGTGAAGATTTGCAGATATGGTCCAAATCCATTACTGAAAACTTATCCAAATCATAAAGGTATTTGTCCAGCCAATCAACAAGCAGTTTACCATGTTCTTCCTGGTCAAGTGCCCATGGGTCTGCATTATCCCCTCTAAGGGAAGGAAGAGCAGCATGAATCTTAAGATTCATCTGTTCACTTTTAAAGAAATCATACAATTCATCTGAAAAGTCCTTGGAATAGTCTGTAACTGTCAAAACAAAGTTGATAATCAATCCCTTATCCTTGGCCAGCCTGAATTTGGACATGGTTTTGTCAAAGTAACCTTCACCTCTCTGATAATCATTGATTTCCTTCGGCCCGTCGATGCTTGTACTGACGACAACATTATACTTAAGAAACAAATCAATGAGCTCGTCTGTCAGAAGCCAGATATTGCTTTGAAGAGAGAATCCTTCAAGATTAGGCAATTTGGATAATTTTTCTAATGCCTTTTCGTAAAAATCGTATCCTGCAAGAAGAGGTTCTCCCCCATGGAATGTGAAGTGAACCTTGTCATCTCTAAAATCACCCAGCCAGTCAATAATCTGGTCGATGATTTCCAAATCCATCATTTCCTTTTTGTTTTCAGATCCCCAACAGTATTTGCAGTTTGATGGACAGTTCAGTGTTGGGATAATCATTACATGAAATGTCATTTTATCCGTGAATTTTATTTAATTCGTTTAATAATTTCTTTTTCTCATCCGGATCCATATCATCGTTTACAAAGAAAATGTAACCACATTCTGAGCATTTGACTGCATCCATTTCTGCATGTGCCCTGTGATTGTCCAATAATTTTCTTTTAGCCACTTTATCTTTTGAACCGCATTTTGGACATGGAGCCAATAATTCTTCGAGTTTCATTATTTCACCTAGTTAATATTTCTATTTTTGTAGTATATAATTTTATATTCAAGAGTTTAAATTAGAAAAAATTAGCGATTTAATAACTTTACAAGATATTTGTAAACTGGAAAACCCACTTTCCTAATGAATAATAAGACATAATCCATTCCAGGAAATTCAAACTCTTTTTTAACTTTTTCAAGCTCTGAAATAATATCTAACTTCTGTGGACATTTCCTAAGGCATTTTCCACAGCCGTTGCACAGTCCCGCATTTGAAGCATTTCCCATTACGCCGCCAACATACTGGAAATAATCTATCAATGACGGATTAAAAAGTCCCTTATGCTCAAACAGGTATTTTTCATTGTAAATCCTCATGCATGTAGGAATATTAACGCCCTGAGGGCATGGAACACAGTATCCGCAAGTGGAACAGTTAATTTTCAATGAATTCCTCATTACTCTTTTAACATATTCAATCGTCTCCATTTCATCAAAACTCAAAGACAGAGGAGTGGTTTTACTGGCTATTTCAATATTTTCATCAATCTGATCGATTGAATTCATTCCCGACAGGACACAAGTAATGTTTCCATTATTCAAAACCCATTCCAGTGCCCATTGAGCATTGCTTTTGTTGGCATCTGCCTTTCTAAGGATATCTTCTGCTTCCTTGGGCATTTTGCCTGCAAGAATTCCTCCCTTTAAAGGCTCCATTACAAAAATGCCCATTCCTCTTGAAGCGGCACGTTCAATTCCTTCCATGCCAACCTGAACATTGTCATCAAAATAGTTATACTGAATCATCACAACATCCCAGTCATAACCATCAAGAACCGTTTCAAACTCATCCTTAGGCCCATGATAGGAAAAGCCAATATGCTTAATCTTGCCCTCCTCTTTGGCTTTGCTGATGAATTTGAGCAAATCCCTTTTTAAAAGTCGGTTGAACGTTTTCAAATCAATGGAATGAATCAGATAATAATCAATGCAATCCCTTTGAAGACGCTTCAGCTGCTCATCCAAATATTTTTCCATATCCTCGTACTTTCTAACGTTGATGGAAGGAAGCTTAGAACATAGTTTCACCTTATCCTTATATTCCCCTTGCAGAACCTCACCTAAAAATGTCTCGCTGTCCCCATAAAGATAAGCCGTGTCTATAAAATTAATTCCACTATCAATTGCATGATAGATCTGTTCTTTAGCAAGTTCCCGATTAACCTTACCATTTTTTAAAGGCAATCTCATGGCTCCAAAACCCAACGGTGAGATTTCATCGCCTGTTTTCTTAATTAATCGGTTCTGCATAATATCAATAAAAAAAGTTTGAAAAGTTATTTTAGAAAAATAACTTATTCGTTTTCCTTAATAATGTTTTTCATATATTCAATCAAATCATCTTTGGATTCCTCATCATCCATAGCAAATTCAATTGAAGTCTTTAACCATTCAAAACGGTTACCAATATCGTATGTTTTTCCTTCAAAGGTCACACCATAAATTGAATCCAATTTCTGAAGGGCATCAGTGAGCTGAATCTCGCCACCGACACCAGGTTCGGTTTCATCAATCTTATCGAAAATGTCCGGAGCCAAAACGTAACGGCCCATAATCGCAAGATTTGATGGTGCTTGGTGAGCCAAAGGTTTTTCAACAAGCTTTTCGATATTGTAAACATTATTTTCAACTTCAGTTCCCTTAATAATACCATACCTTTCCACTTTCTCTTTTGGAACTTCCTCAAGAGAAATTGCAGATGCATTATACTTTTCATAAACGTCAATCAGTTGTTTAGTGCATGGAGTAGGGCCTTTAGTAATTGAGTCGCCTAAAAGAACTGCAAAAGGTTCGCCACCTATATGCTTTTTAGCACAGTAGATTGCATCACCGAGTCCTTTTTGCTCTTTTTGTCTTACATAACAGATGTCCGCCAAATCAGTTATTGCGCGAACTTGCCTTAAACGGTCGTCCTTACCTGCACTTTGCAAGGTCTGTTCAAGCTCAAATGACTTGTCAAAGTGATCTTCAATAGATCTCTTATTTCTACCAGTAACAATTAGAATGTCGTCAATGCCGGAAGCAACCGCCTCTTCAATAACATATTGAATAGTAGGTTTGTCATAAACCGGCAACATTTCCTTTGCCTGTGCTTTAGTAGCAGGTAAAAATCTAGTACCGAAACCTGCTGCAGGAATTACAGCTTTCATAATTTATCACCAATAATTTTTATTTAATAATAATAATTTTAACTTAATATTTTAAATAAGTTATGAAAAAAAATCAGATTAACCCAACTATTACAAAATATTCATATAATATTTTCCAATTTTTAGATTACATTGAAAATAAGTTGTAAAATAGTGCGGGGGACGGGACTTGAACCCGCGAAGGGACTGACCCACTAGGCCCTCAACCTAGCGCCTTTGACCGCTCGACCACCCCCGCATAAAACAAAAGTAGTTATAAAAAAATATATTTTTTAAGTTATATAAAGGTATCTATTTTTTGCATAATTTTATGGTAGTTTCCAAAATCTTTTCATTTTTTAAATCTTCAATCAATTTTTCATCCAGGTCCCTTGCAGCCTTATCGGCATTAATCATCAATGTCCTTGGACATGTGAAATCGCTTTTTCTTATGACAATGTCTGTTGGATGGCTCAGTTCCAAATCCTCATGGCCAAAACCCGTAATCTCATCATGACCGTTTTCTGTTTTAAGTTCAACGACAATCCTAGTATTTGAATCAGCGATTTTATCCTTAAATTCCTGAGGGAAGTTCAACATGGTCTTATCCATATCAACTCCAATTATGCAGTCTGCAGTCGGACCGATTTCAGGATCTTTTGTAATCTCAAAGGTAGACTTGTGATGAGAGGTCACATTTTCATGACCTTTTGAGTAAATTTTAAAAATCATGAATAATAATTGTATCCAAAAACTAATATAATTTTTCATCGCAAATACTAACAGTTACGATTAATAATATCAATAGTTTAGAGATAAATGATAAAAATAACAATTCAATAAACTAATTAAAATAAAGTCCATGAAAAAACAATAAAACTAAAACATGCCAATCTACATGAAAAATAAAAAATTAGAGAAGTTTTAAAGAAAACTTCTATTTTTTAATTTTTATAATGTTCACTATAGCTGTCTGGCCATAAGCTGAAATGACCTTATGCTTGCCCACACTTAAATTCTTCAGGACAATGGTGGCTATTCCATACTTATTGGTTTTGGCCTTGTATATTTTGCCATCAACCTTAAAGGTAATCTTTTTGCCTTTTTGAGCCTTACCATTGCTGTATACAAGTTTGGCCTGGAAGTAGGTTTTTTTAGATACCTTCTTGTATATGTTGTCGGCAGATAAAAGTTTTTTAACAGTTATAGTATTGTATAATACATATTTGGAATATTTGACCTTTACCAAATAGGTATTTGCTTTTAATTTGAGAGATAATTTTGCATAACCGTATTTGGTTGTTTTGACTTTGTATATTTGGCCGTTGACCTTGAACTTCACAACATGTCCTGCACCGACAGGTTTCATGTTCGCATCAAATATTCTTACTTTATAAATGGTTTTTGCACCCTCATAGTTTGAAGTGTCCCTACCCATAATCTGATAGTTAATGGTAATCTTATTGGACAACTTCTGTCCGGTTACCGGATTAACAGTGGAAATCACATAGCTTCCAGGTTTGAAATTAATATTGATTTTTGCAACACCGTTAGGCATTGTTGTCACATCATAGGAATTGCCTGAAATTGTAAAGGTGACCTTGGTATTTCCAAGCGCCTTTCCATTGGCATCTGTAAACATTGCATAATACTGGGTTGAGCTGCCATACATCTTAACAACATCAAGACCCTCAGCAGTAGAGTAAACAGCAATAGTAACATTAATCACAGCAGAACGATACCTTTCAGTTTCTTCAAATATAATCTGCGCTTCATAATCTCCAGGATTCAGATTTATATCCAGAAATGCCTCGCCTTTTGAATCAGTTGTTAAATAATAGCTATTGGAATTGATTTTAACAATGATTGGAGCATCAGCGAATGCATTGCCATTGGAATTTTTCAAAACGACTTTAAGTTGTTCGCTGCCGCCGTAATACTTGACCAAATCATCACATGTCAAACTAACATTCAGCAAATCATCCACTACCTTGAAACTACCCTTATAGCTTGCCCCGGTGTAGTTTTGAGATTCTTCAAATATTACCTCATAGTCATAGTTTCCAATGGCCATCTTACCCAATACCATAGATCCTTCGCCGTCTTCAACATCGATAACATAATTTGAAGTTCCTATTTTTAAAATAACACTGGAAGTTATTTTTTCACCATCTTTGGTTTTCAAGCTTACCTCACAGATTACCCTCTCATTAATGCCTGCGTCATTAAGTTCAACGTCCAGGATTGATTTGCGTTGATTAACCTTTAAAATGTAAGTGGTATTTGAGCCATAATAGTTTTTATCACCTGCATATTTGGCTATTACTTCATATTCACCTGTATTTAATGGAGCGATATACCATGTTGCATGGGAATTGGAAATCGGCTTATCCCTAGGTGTGAAATATCCGACCATACTGAATGATACGCTACCGGTTGCATTTGGACTCAAATCGGCATAAATTCTAATATTTTCCCCTAAAGTAACCTCTTTTACATATAGTTCAATGGTGGAATTTGCCTTAAATACATTAAATGAAGTTTCATTTGATGATTCGAGATAGTATTCATTTCCCAAATAGTTGGCGGAAATACTGTAACTGCCAACATCAACACCTGTAAACTTCCATATGGCTTTTCCATTGTTGATGATAATGTCTTTGGTAGTGTTCAACAGGCTGAACCTTACAATTCCTGTAGCATTGCTGTTAAGGGTTGCGGTAGCTACGATGTCACTTCCGTATGCCGCATCGTTTATTGTTAAAATCAGGTCTGATGAGAATTCCTTGACATAGAAGCTTATGGTTTTATTTGCAGGATAATAATTATCATCACCGATGAATTTAACTGTCAGAGAATAATTGCCTTCACTCAATTTTGATAAGTTTAAGATAGCCTCATTATTTTCAATAGGTATTTTATATTCTGTTTCATTGAAAATGAATATGATTTCACCAATAATATTGTTGAGATTTGAAACCTGAATTATCTCATCGACATATGGAGTTGCGGGATTCGCATTAATGATTAAATCCAACTGCGCTTTAGAGACAGTGAATGTTTGTGTGTGATTCAAATTAAGATAACGTGCTTTTACAGTGTAGTTTCCAACTTTAAGGCCGCTGCAATTATATGCTGCAGTACCGTTAACGATATCAACAGTCACATCAACATCCTTTGAGATGATGAATTCGACACTGCCCTTAACTCCCTGTTCAAATATTGCCTTAATCACTTCCAATTCACCATAGGCGATGTTGTTGGCTGTCAGATTAAAGTCGACTTTCTTAACTGTTATTGTATTGTGTATTGTGGAATTTTTATAGCTGGCGGATATATCGTACTTTCCGTTTGCCAGATTCAACTTGAAGAATGCATAACCGTTGTCATTGGTTGTAACATTATACTTTTCACCGTTAAAATCAATTTCCACAACTCTTCCAGGCATTGGAATTCCATTTACTTCCATTAACCTTACAGAATAGTTGAAGTCACCGAATTCATAGCCTGTTGAGTTTTCGCCGATGAATACAAATTCATCAGCAACGCCTAAAGTGGTATTCCATGAAGCGTCTTCGAAGTATCTGTCACCCTCATAAAATACAAATATGTAATTTGTACCCTTATCAAATTTCACTGAAAATCTGGCTGCCCCATCAGTTAAGTTAGCCTTATATAGGTTGTAATTGACATAGACGCCAACGATTCCTGTGCAGTTGGCTGAACTTGTCCTGACTGTAATTGTACCATTCAGATTCTTATCGTCCTGAACTATATCCACAGCCAAAGCTGTTGGTATTTTTAAAACTTTAAATGATGTTGAAGCATTGACTGAGTAATACCTTAAATCTCCATCAAATATTAAAGTAACGTTGTATTCACCAGCATTTAAATTGGTTAAAGTGACATTTGTAATGGCGTTGTCAATGAATACAGTATTATTGACTCCATTGATGATTAATGTCGCCTCCCCCCTTAGTGTGTCCGGTGAAACTTTAATGATTATAGTTTGATTTTCACTGACTTTGATGTCAGCGGCTGAAATATTGATTGCTGCATCATATCTTGTCACGTTTAAAATTCCAGAGACCCTTGCAGAGTTATAGAATGTGGTTTCAACAAATTCCAAAGATATGTTATATTCACCTTCTGCAAAGTTATTCAATGAAATTGTAGTATTTCCATTATAGAGATAAACGATTTTCTTTCTGACCCCATCAACGTATAGGATTGCCTGGCCCTGAACTCCTTTTGGTCCTAAAGTCACGATTGCCTTTCCTTTCTCGGACACCTTAATTTCAGGAACGTTAATGGCCAAATCAATGTCCTGTTTTTTTATGTTGACAGAAGTCTTGTTGAAAGCCTTGAAATGATTATCGCTACCGTTATAGATTATTTCCATGGTATACTTTTGAGGAGTCAAATCAGAAATGGAACGGCTTCCCTTTCCGTCAACCAAATCAACAGCATAGGTTTCACCACCTATCTTCAATAGAACCACTCCTGTCGGATGGGAATTATCCAATCCAACCACTTCCACATTCACATTCAAGTCATCCAGATATGTGATGTTGTCGTTTACGTCATATTTTACGTAAGTTAATACTTTTCCGACATCAACAATGACGGACCTGCTGAATGAGTTTAATTGGGCAGTGACCTCATAGGATCCCTTATCCTGAGCATAATTGAATTCGAAATCAGCCTTGCCGTCAACTAACTGTTTGGTTGAAATTATCTGTTTTCCTCCCACATCAGTCTTGAAGGTAATGTCGAATACTGGAATTGAATTTACTTGAGACAATAGATTAATGTTATTTGTCCATGAAGCTTTAATTGTTATGGAATCTGAAATATTTAATTTTGAGTATTCGGGAGTTAGATTGAGTATTAACCATGAGTTTATTCCGTCCACATTGATTTTTGAACCTGTCTCATCATATGGATTTTCATTTGTATTCCACCAGTTATTGTCGATGGTGATTATTTCCCCACCATTGAAGTAGATGTCTGTTGAAATCCCGTCAAAAGGTGCGTTATCCACAAATGCATTGTATGTCAAATTCAATTTTCCGATGTTGTAGATGTTTGCAGAACCCTTATATGCAGGTGTTGGAGCCTCATAATAACCTGTATTGTTTCTAAAAATACTGCCTCTTGCAGTTAAAGTGCCTGAGTTATAGATTACACCATAAATATAATTAAAGTTAGCTCTTTCAATGTAGTTGTTTTCAATTATGGAATCGAATAATTTAAAATCACCTGTATTATATATTGCAGATCCCTTACATTCATGAAGTGCCTGTGATTGTGAAATAATAGAATTCTTCATTATCACTTCACCGTCATTGGCTATTGCAGCGCCGTATCCGAAATCAACGCTTTTTGATTTTGAAAATGTTGTATTGGTGATGCTTAATTTGCCCTTATTATAGACGCTTCCCCCATAGGAGAAAAGGCCTGATGTTGATAAGGCAGTATTGTTATCAAAATAGGAATTAAGTATTGTCAAATCACCGAAATTGCTGATTGCCCCTCCATAAATATAATTGTCTCTTGAACCATATGACAAAACATTGTTTATGAATGAACAATTGTCAACTGTAACGGTTGCATTTTTGATATCCAGAGCAGAACCGTATACGTTATTGTTATAAGAAGCTGAATAGGATTCAGGTGCTTTGTAGGCATTTATGAATTTTATATTTTTAAAAGTGACAGTAACACCGTCAGGTATTTCAAAAATGTAATTGGTATTTAATCCGCTTATTCTTGTATCGCTTGATCCTACAAAATTCAGGGATTTTGTGATGGTTAGTTTAGTGCTAGGTCCATTAAACTCACCATTGGATAAATAGATTGTATCATTTTCCTGAGACATGGATATGGCTTTCTTTATTGTTCTGATTGGAGAATCTTGTGAGCCATCATGAGAATCCAAACCGTGAATATCAACATATATTCCATTACCTTCGTCTAGACCTGCAGTGACATTGTCAGTCATATTATTCTCCGCATTTACCGAAGATATCGACAATAGCATGAGAATAATGAACAATATAAATATTATTTTATTAAATTTCAAATTAAATGCCCCAATTAATATTAATTATACTTTATAAAATATCATTTATCTATGATATATATAGTTATGAAAAAAAGAATATTTAAAATTATCTAGCATAATGTTAAAAATTAAAAAAAAAGATTAGTTGAAAAACAACTAATTAATTAAATATCTGATTTTTTGCGTCTAATTCCAACGAATAACAGAATCAACACAGGTATGATGAAAAATACTGATGGAATGAATTTACTTTCATTTTTCTCATCAATTTCATAAGCCTTTTTACTTACACTATCAGATTCTCCTGAAGATGAATCCGGACTTGCAGAGGATTTTGACTGACTTGCAGCAGACTCACTTCCTTCCGCAGACGGTGTTGCATCACTTTCATTTGATTGGACATTGACATTTTTTCCATTGAATGAAGTAGTGTTTACGTTTCCACCTTCAGTGTTTGAATTGATGAAATTAATCAGAGCTTCTTTTAGAGACATTGCCTCCCTTTTGGAGGAGTTGCCGGAACCAGTTCCCTGATTGCCGTTGTCTCCCTGTGAAGTTGAAGAATCATCATCTTTTTTGTCATCACCGGTTTGTGATTGGTCATTCCTTCCATAATCCATTGAATTGCCCGGAATTAAAGGATTGAATGAATACTTGTTTTCTTCATTAGAGCTTGAAAGTTTAGAACCGTCAAGGTTATTGGAAATATCATTCTTATTCTTAGGTGTTGAATAATCATTAGTATCCCCATTATCAACATTGTTGCTGTTTAATGCAAAATAATCAAAAGCTCTCATGATCTGATTATTGTAGAATTCTAAACCCCTATGTGAATTTATATCCCAATATCTAAATCCTCCATTTCCACCATTGACCTTGGAATTATAGGAAACCAATAGATTGTTAACAACCTTTGAATCAACGGAAGTCAGGAGATTGACGGCATAAAATCCATCACTGAACACAGTATTGTTTTCAATGTCATAATGGTGATCGCCTGCTGTTGTTTGGCGATAACTTATGCCGTAAAGATTATCGTCAATTGAAACGTCACCGACACTATGCACTTCAATAATGTTGTTAATGATTGTTGAACAGGTATCCTGTGTTTCGATTCCGGCCACCAACGCCCATTCATGAGTTCCCGCAAGTCCTGTGACATTAATTCTATTTTTGGTAATAGATAAAGAGGTTTCACCATAGTAATTTTGAGAGTATATTCCTATGTTCGGACCATTGGAGAATGAATATAAATTATTTTCAGTTATATTCACCTGGGAAATCGGACCAGTAATCTGAATTGGATAAGCCGTACCAGCAGCCAATTTACCACCACTGGTAATGATAGAAATGTTATTGTGGCATACAGTAATGTTTTTCAAGTTATATATATCCAATCCGTACAGGTAATTGTCAATACCAGGATATGTTAGGAAATCTGTCATAAAGATGGAATTATTGCATATTAATGAATTATCTGATTTTGAAATCAACATACAATCCAAGGACGGATATAAGTTTTCAGGCCTTTTGTTTACCTCTGAATAAAGACTGTTTCCAATGAATGTAGTGTTATCGGAATTTCCAATACCTACAGTCAAAACCAAATCGGATGCAAGTTCAGCACCATTAGCCCCGAAGATAATGTCCTTAAGAGGCAATGCTGAAATAAAAGTATTGTTTTCAATCAATGCATCCTTACAATGCTCCAATTTCAAAGCACAGTTATACACGTTGACATCATCATTATGACCTTCAAAGTTGATATATGAATTTTTAATCTTCAGGTTTCTTAATGGGTTTTCAGGATTGCCCATTGCATAAATTCCATATGCTTCAACGTTTTGAGGTGTGATATAATTAATGTTTACATTAACCAGATTGACATTGTCCGAAAAGATTTCAATAGCTGCACCGTCATTTGACGGAAATGCACTATCCAATTCCAAATTCAAATCCGATAATGTGACATCTTTAGCATCGACTTGAAATACAGTATTTTTCAAATTATATCCAATGCCCTTAATCGTAACATCATTTGCATGAATGATCAATCTACCAAGATTTTCGAAATTCTGATTAAAGATCAGAGTCTTGCCATTGAATCTTGATTTTAAAATACCATTTGTGAAATAATCATCAATATTATCCGAATCCAAATAAATTGTATTATTTACAATCAAATCAGGTTCATCTGGAACTTCTTCTTCATCAACACTTAAAATGGACAAATCATTGCTGGACAAATTATTTGTCGAATTAGTTTCATTCAAATCGAAAGCTGAAACAGATGAAATTGAAATTATAACGCAGATAATCATTAATAAAGTGAATAATTTCACATCATTCCTTATACCTATCACCTCCATAAATGAATAACTCTTAGAGTAACAAGAATTACTAAAAGGTAATAGATATTTTGTTAAAAATAGTTTATAAATATATCATTAAAAAAAGTCAAATTGCACTAAAAAAAAGAAAAAGGTTAGTGAGAATTAAATCTCACTAATAAACTTTCAGTTTTACTTTTGTTTTTGCACTTGTGTATGTGTCACTTCCAGCATATTTAATGACAGCAGTGTATTTACCTTTCTTGTTAAGGTTAGTTATTTTAAATGTTACTTTACCGTTAGCATTTGTGGTACCAACGTATGTTTTACCATTTACTGTTAAGGTTATTTTCTTACCTTTCTTGAGGTATGTTTTTCCATCTCTGGATGCACCTTTAATGGTTTTTAAAGTAACAGTTAAATATTTGTTTTTCTTACTGACCTTATAGGTTTTTGCTGCTGCTTTGATTGCTGTTGGTTTCTTTTGGATTTTGAAGTTGAATGCTACGAATGTTGCATTGTGTGTTTCGTCTCCAAGGTATGACATTGCACAGAGTGCGTCTTGTGCGAGATATGTACTGATACCTAAGTATAATGTACCGTTTTCATCGGTGGTTGAGTTGAATACCACTGTTTTGTATGCGAATGTTACTGTAGCGTTTGCAATAGGGTTTCCATTGGAATCTCTTAATACAAATGCGTATAATGCTCCTTTTTCACCTACAGCAGTTTCAACAGCATAAGTTTCAAATGTAGTGCCTTCAGTTACATTAAATGAACTGCCTAATTTTTCAACGTTTACTGAAGTTGCTTTGTAAGTTGGTGCAAAGGTATCATCACCGGAATAAATCACAACAATACCATGTTTACCTACGCCTATATTATCAATAGGAACAGAAGCAGTGCCTTCGGATAATGGGACAACAGTAGATTCGCCATCGACAATTACAGTCACATTACCGGTAGCACCAGGAACAGCAACACCTACAGTGACATTATCACCAGGTTTAACATCACTAGGAACAGTGATATCAAGTTGACTGTCTAATTTTTCAACGTTTACTGTAGTTGCTTTGTAAGTTGGAGCATGGGTATCGTCTCCGGAATACATCACAACAATAGCGTGATTACCTGCACCGATATTATCAATAGGAACAGAAGCGGTACCATTTTCATCTAATGGTACAACAGTAGATTCACCATCAACAATTACAGTCACATTACCAGTAGCGTCAGGAACAGTAACATTAACAGTAACATTATCGCCAGGTTTAACATCATTAGGAACAGTGACATTAACGTCATCTTTAACGTCTAATTTATTTACGCTGAATACGGTTGAGTTAGTAGTTGGGATGTATAATAAATCTCCTTCATAACTTACGCCAACAGTATATTTATTAGCAGCTAAATCGGATACGTTAAATTGACCTTTGCCTTCAGTTACATCAACAGGGTATTTTTTACCATCTACTATAACTTCAACAGTTCCAGTAATATTTTCATTGAATGAAACATTGATAGTTGCGTTTTCACCGACATTGATGTCAGCCACTTCAACAACTAAAACTGGGTCAATTGGGAAGTTATTTTCAACAGTGTTGTCTTTATCTTCAAGGAAATTAACCGCTTTATCACCGACTAAAT
Organism: Methanobrevibacter sp.; assembly: GCA_017434525.1. Classification (GTDB taxonomy): domain Archaea; phylum Methanobacteriota; class Methanobacteria; order Methanobacteriales; family Methanobacteriaceae; genus Methanocatella. The sequence continues at coordinate 6,086 of JAFRFD010000005.1, read as the reverse complement.
CTTGAGCATATAAGATGTTGTCAGTTACAGTGTTGTTTTCAGTTGATTTAAGATCAACTGCATATTCACTGTTATCAGCAATAATAATGTTGTTTGTAATGTTATTTTCTGCAGAGTTTACAGTTACAAGACCGTTTACAATGTTATCAGCGAATGTAGTGTTTTTAGCAGCAGCTGAGATAGTTACGGTAGTTAAAACTACGTTGTCTTCAGCTACAACATTTTTACCACTGATAGTTAAGGATTTAGCAGTGTTATTTACAAATGTACATCCTTCGGTTACGGTTAATGCACCTTCATCAATATGGTTGTTATCAACTAAACTGTAAGTACCGATAGCCATTGATCCTCCACCAGTAATGGTGTTGTTTCTGTAGATGTTTTTGGTTGAAGTAGCGCCAAATTGGTTGATAATTCCGTTACCTTTGAAGTTGAGTAAGGAGTTGTTTTCAATGATGTTACCTTCACCACATACAGTAATACCGTACATGAATCCGGAAGCTGCAACTTGACTGTTGATTACGTTGTTTGTGTAGTTTACAAATTGTGGAAGCTCTCCAGCACCGACAAATACATTGGATGATAAAACATTTCCGGATGAACCAGTAATATCAAATACATTGTTGTCAAATGTAGCGTATTTACCACCTTTACCTAATACAACACAACTTGAACCGGTTCCACCGTTTTCAAAGTGTGAGTTTTTAACGGTAGTGTAGTATGCATTTGAATGGATTGATAAGAATCCGGTACCTGAACCTACTCCTCTCATGTTAGCTTTCATGGAGATATCATCAACTGTTACATAAGATGCACCTTTGATGAATAGGTCACCGTTAATAATACTAATGCCAGTTATGTTAGTGTGGTTAGCTCCTTCAACGACATTGAATTTAAACCAGTTGTAGTTAGGTTTTTCTCCACTGTCAAATACAGCATCACCAGTAGTTGAAACAATGTTTTCAGGTTTGTTAATGTATAATGAGAAGTCTCCACCGACAAATGGACCTTGGAAGTCTAAAGTTACTCCTTCAGGAACAATATCTGCTAATTTGTTACCATTTGATTTATTGAAGTAGTAGGAGAATGTTTCATTGGTAATTACACCACTAATTACTTGCAAGTTGCCAATAGCATTGCCCACTTTAATGTATAAATCACCATTGTAGGTTACATTTACATCATTAGCGCCGTCAACTAAATCAGTTGCATCAACAGGTAGGGTTACAGTACCGTTTACTAATGGTACTTCTTTGTAGGTTTTGTTTCCGATTACAATAGTTACATTGCCTGTTGCACTAGGAACTGTTACAGTAACAGTTGAGTTGGATCCAATCCATACAGGTTGACCTTCAATAATTATTTCAGCATCAAATGGTGGAGTGTTGTTTTCTACAATACCTTCATATCCTGGAGCAACAGAGTCATCACCGAATAATTCTTCAGCATATAAAGTATTTCCAGTTACATTACATGAAGTTCCTTCCAATACTGAAACTGTGTATTTTCCTTGAGTGATTATAGTGTTATTTTGGACATCTAATGAACGTTCACCATACATGTATTGACCATAACTTACACCATGTACAGGAGCGTCTTCAACATATCCTGCTTTATTGTAGGTGTAAATAGTGTTGTTATATATTTTTGCATTACCGTTTGTAATTTCAATACCTGAAATTAAAGCCCATTGTTGGGAAGTTGTTGCATTACCTGTCACATTTATGAAGTTATTAGCAATGACAGATTCGGAAGAACCACCCATCATACTTGCAACATAGAAACCTAAGTTAGGACCGTTTGAAATGGTTGTAATGTTATTTCCACTTACATATATTTCAGATTCTACACCTTGTAAAGCATAAGCAGCACCAGCGGAATCTTGACCACCAGTAGTTGACATATAGAAATTGTTGTTCAATACAGTAAGGTTTTTATCATATCCAAAGTTGAATGCATAAAGATATGTTGCACTGCCAGGTTTGGATTTGGTATCAATCATTTTAAAGCTGTTTGAGTCAACTAAAACATTATCTGAACCAACAACGACTAAAGCTTGAATAGTAGGAGTGGTTTTACCCACATTGTTTATATTTGATTCAATATCATTATTGGTAAATGTAATATTTTCACTAGCTCTGATTCTAACAGGATTTACATAGTTTAATCCCATTAAGAAATAATCCATGTCATAGTTTTCCCATTGTGCAAGTAAACCAGGTAAAGTAGTGGTAATTGTGTTATTGTCAACTAAAGCATTTGTTACACCATCTAAATTAATAGCGTTAGCAGAATAGTCATCAGTTGAAATTACACTTGCAAAGACAATAGTGTTGTTAATAAGTTTTACATTATCCGCATCGAAAGCATCTATAGCGATTGCATCATAATCTCCTCTAGTAACTCTGTAATTAATATTTAAGTTAGATAAAGTTACATTATTTGCATTAATAGCAATTAAATCACCTAATGCGGAGGCAGCACTATTAACTGTAGTGGTTAATTTTAAACCGTCAATAGTTACATTATCACATCCTATTACAATACCAATAAGGCTTAATGATGCACCATCACTTGAAATGGAAATCGGTTTATCAATGACAATATATTGAACAGTCTTAGATTTAGCGAAATCACCTTTAAAGATTAAATCAGTGTATGGAACACTGTCTTTTAAGATACCGTTTTCATCGAAGAAGTCAAAGAATACTTCGGTGAATACGACATTGTCTAATCCATAGAATGTTGTAGCTTTACTTTCAGAACTGATAACTTTATTACCATTGAAAGTTACGGTTAAATCGTTTAATCCGACTTCAATATTATTGGCAGGGATTTCAAATTGGGCTTTACTGTCAACTAAAGCAATGTTTTTGTATTCATTACCATTGATGTTAACATTTACAGTACCTGTAGCGTTAACAACAGTAATGTTGATTGTGTTGTTATCACCACTCCAGGAATTAACAACTTCAATTTGAATAATAGCGTTCATTCCATTATTTTTAACGACATTGTCTTTATCTTCTGCGAAATTAACTGCATCATCACCCATCTTATCAGCACTGGATAAAGTATTGTATTTTACAGTGTTGTTAGTAGTGGATTTTAAATCGATTGCATAAGCTTTTTCAGTTGAAATTTGGTTATCAGTAATTGTGTTCTTATTTGAGTTTACAGTTACAGTATCTTTTACAAGGTTGTTTGTGAAAACAGTACCAGTAGCAGCTTTGTTAATAGTTACTGCACCATTGATTGTGTTGTTGTCAACAGTTATATTTCCGCCAGCGGAAGTTGTACCGATAGTCATTGATCCTGCAGTGTTACCAGTAGCAACAATACCCGCACCAGCGAATGATAAAGCACCAGTCATGGTGTTGTTTTCTACAAGAGAACCAATTGCAGCAGTCATACCAGTTCCTATGATAACATTGTTTCTGTATGTGTTGTTTTCCATAGGGTCTTTTGCACCGGAAGCCCATGCAACATTTGCATTCACAATACCTGCACCTTTGTGTCTAATGGTGTTGTTTTCAACAAAATTATATGAACCCATAAGGGTTACTGCATAAGATGATGAAGTACCAGTTTGTTCATTGAATATTTGGTTGTTTGTAACAGTCATGTTTGCTGGTGTTACACCTTTACCGACATAAGCGTTTGCACCAATTAAGTTTCCACTGTTTCCGGTTACATTAATAATATTATTATCAATGGTTCCGTATGGAGCACCGTAACCATAAACAAGGATACTTGAACCAGTTCCACCATTTTCTAAGTAACTGTTTTTAATAGTGCCATATGCAGCATCAGTTCTAAATACTACAAATCCAGTTTGGGAACCAACACCTTGCATGTTTGCAACAGCATTTATGCTATCCACAGTCACATATGGAGCTTCAATGAATAAGTCAGCATTCAAGAAGTTGATGCCTGTAATGTTGGTGTTGTTTGCACCTTCAACAATATTGAACATAATCCATTTTCTGTTAGTAGTGTTACTGTCGAATAATGCATCACCAGTTGAAGAGATTACGTTAACCGGTTTGTTAATGTACAAAGTAAAGTTATCACTGATAAATGAACCTTGGAAGTCTAAGGTAGCTCCTTCAGGAACATTATCGGATAAGTACTTATCTTCACCGAAGTAGTATTTGAATGTATCAGCAGTGATTACACCATCAATAACTTCTAAGTTACCAACAGCAGTAGTTTCTGCATAGTTTTCATCACCATAGTAAGTTACTTCAATTTCATTAGCACCTAATGTTAAATCACTAGCATTAATTTCTTGAGAAACTGAATTATTAACTAATTTTAAGTTTTCATAGATTTTATCTCCGATTCTAATGGAGACATTTCCAACGGCATCGGTAACGACTACACTAATATTACCATTATTTCCAGTCCAAACTGCTGGAGAATCAATGATAATTTCAGCTTTTGTTGGTGGAATGTTTTTTTCAACTACATTGTTTTCACCAGCAATGCTTATAGCTTTGTTACCTGAAAGATCATGAGCAATTAATGTATTTTCTTTTACTGTGGAGTTAACTGCATTGACAATATAAACTGCATATAAACTGTCAGAATAAACTGTGTTGTTGGTTATATTATAAGTGTGGTCACCACTCATTTGTTGAGCATAACTAATACCATACAAGTTGTTTGCATCATCATAATCATTAATTGATTTTACAGTTATTGTGTTTCCACTTACAAGTGCTTTGTCATCCTGAAGTTCCATACCTGAAACTAATGCCCATGGGTTGTCAGTAGCAAAACCGGTCACATCAATTACATTATTAGTAATAGTAATGTCTGTTCCACCCATATAATTCTGTGAGTAAACACCTAAAGATGGGCCTTTACCTTCAGCGGTTAATTGATTTCCGTCAACTACAAAAGCAGTGTAAGGACCTGTTGCTTGAATAGTATAAGCAGTACCTGCACCTTCACTACCAGTTGTAGTGTTTACTAAAATAGTGTTTCCAGTAACTTGGGCACCGTTGAAATAGTATAAATCTACAACGTTTGAGTAACCTGCTTTACCTTCACCTGAAAAGTCAGTTTGGGTAAATGAGTTATCGGAAATTACTAAGTTTTTAGGACCGTTAGCCAATAATGAATCAAGAGTAGGATAATATCCGACTGCTTTTGTAACATCAACAGTTACATTGTTTTCATTAATGGTTATATTTTCACCATTTTGAATAGCAATAGCTAAAGGTAAATCCATATCAATACCAGTTGCCCCACTGTAATCAACATCTAATGCAGGCAAGTTAGCATTAATCTCATTTTTTCTAACTTTAGAATTTGTGGAATCACGAATTTCAACTGCATGTTGAATAACAGTAGTACCGGTTGCATTAAAGTTAATTACAGAATTAACTAAATTAAAGTTATCACTTTCAGCCACGCGAACAGCATAAGTATTTTCCGCACCGGTATTAGCCACATCAATAGTCACACCATCGACAGTTACGTCGTCAGCTTGAACATCAATAGCAGCGCCGTCACATGCAAAATCAATTCCTATTCCTTTTATTGTAACATTATCAGATAAAATTTTAAATCCGATGTTTTTAAATAATGCATTGTCACCTGAAATGGTCTTAGGTGTATCAATAGTAATAGTATCAATGCCTAATCCTGAAAAAGTACCATTAAAGGTTAGATCACTTGATGATATGCTTTTGTTAATGACACCGGTATCATCAAAATAATTAAAGAAGGTGTCATTAGTAACAGTAGCTCCATCTACTGTTAGCAAATCACCCCCAGAGCTACTACCCTCTTCTGCAATAGAAAGAGCATCACCCTCCGTTATACCATCTAAAGCTACATTTGTAGCTACGTTTAAGTTTGAATCTTCTGCGCTAACTGCACTGACACAGAAAAGCATCATTGCTACTAAAATAGCGCAAATAAAAATATTTTTATTGACCTTCATTCAATCACTCGATTCAATGTATTATAAAGTTAACATAAAAAAAATTAAATTAAACTTTACAATAGTAATTTTGTATAAACAAGTATATAATATTAATTGAAAAATGATAAAAAATAAAATATATTTTATA
>JAFRFD010000018.1 GCA_017434525.1 Methanobrevibacter sp. | reverse complement strand
TAATTAAAAAAACAACTTATAAATCTAATTATAATTCTGAAAAAGAATTAATTAAAATATTTGAGGATAAATTCTATGAAATTATTGAAAATAAATCATTCTATGAAAATTGGCTAGACCTTAATGGTATAAACTTTTAGAGAAAAACTATAATAAAAAATTACATCATGGATACAAATCAAAACAATAAACCTATTTTTCCATTCATGTTTTGAATATTACTATACTTAACATTCAAGAAAAGATGAGTGTGTTTTTGCACAAAGTCACACTTCAAAAATATTTATTATTAATGAAATTGAAATAAGATATTATAGGATTAATCGTTGGTGTTTGTTTATGAATAATAGATTAGAGATTGCTCGGGAGTTTGCAGAATCAATCAATTCTGATAAAATCGTAAAAATTATATTGTTTGGTTCAGTTGCTCGTGGCGATGACACTGAAGATTCAGACATAGACATTTTAATAATATCTGATTATCGTAATGAAATTTGGGAAGATATTGCAGATATAATTGGAGAAATTGTTCTTGAGAAACAGGAATTGATTTCTGCTCATATAATGAGTACAGAAAGATTCAATACCACACAGGATTATTCATTCTTATCAAATGTTTTGGCGGAGGGAAAAGTACTTGTCTGAAATTGAGGAGTATATGAACAAATCAAATGATAAATTGATTTCGGCTAAGGCATTGTATGATGTTGAGCAATTTTCCACTAGTGTTAGTGCATGTTATTATTGCATGTTCAATGCTGCTAAAGCGTTACTGATTAAAAAGGGATTTAAACCTAAAACTCATTCTGGTGTAATCTCATTATTTGGTCAGGAGTATGTTTTGAATGACTCTTTTGACAGAAAAATCTCTAAATATCTGTCAAGCACACAATCCTTGAGAGAGGCCGCTGATTATGATGCTGTTGATGACATCGATGAAAGCGTTGCCAATGATTGTATTAATAAGGCTGAAGAATTCATGAAAGAAGCTAAAAAGTTTTTATAATTTTTTTCGAATTTTTAATTTGTTTTAAGAATTTGGTAACTATTCAAAAATTTGACTAGTTACTGTGTAAGTAAAATTTTTAAAATATAGTTACTTCCAAACTAAACTATTTGACCACTTAAATCTGGATAAAAGGGTAACAATACAATTTTTTGCCGACTTCCTTTTTGTAAGTATATAAATTTTGTATATTTGCTCCATTTTTTGCTGTATTTTACAAATAATTATCGAACTTTCTGGTGAATAAATAATGGAGTAACATCCCATGATAATAAAGCCTTGAATGATATTGAATCAATTAAAATAGCTATTTATATATAATTTAAAAAAGTAAAATATTATTAATTAAAATAATTGAGGTTATTTTGTATGAAAACTCATGTGATAGTTGTATTACTTTTGCCTCTCTACACTACTTTTTTTTAGAACTTTTTCTTATTAAATATTTTCATCTACCCTTCACCAGTAATTTTTCTAAATCCATAAATTTTATTGCTTGTTTTATGTCTATAATATAATAAAAAATATAATAATTGGAATGACTAGTTTTAGGTGTGCGGTTAAACTTGAACATTATACTCGTGGTATTTTAGAAATAGAATTTCTAATCTGAAATTTTGACTTTTTGTTAGGCATATAACTTTTTGCATATCCTCTCAGATTGCAGATAATGTCGTGATTGTTTGTGTAGTGGTGAATTAAATGATATTATATGGTTATCCATTATTAATAATCAGCCAACTGTTTTTCAGGGTGATTTTTGGGAATTTTCAATCAAGTATATATGTATATATGGAGATATGGTTAAACATGTGATAAGGATTTAAAACACGTATATCACATAGAATTCTTATTGCATGGCATGTTATGTAAAAAAATGTGATAAAAAATATTTTTTTTGATCAAAAAAAAGCGAGTTGAATTTAAAAATGGATAAGTTGAAAACAAGAATCTTGTTGATTTCAGTATTATTGTTATTGCTGTTCTCTGTTCAGTCAGTAGTAGCAGTAAGTAATGACAATGATGGAAATCTAACAAGTGAAAGCATTGATTTATCTATATGTGATAACACAGGCGATATAAGCTCAAATGAACTGTCAAACAATCCGGTTGATGTTTTAAGTGTATCAAATGAGTTGGATGTATTGAGTGCTGATGAGGTTTCCTATTCTGAATTAGATAGTGAGATTTCTGTTGGTGGAAATATTGAATTGCTGCATGATTATTATAGATGTTATGGTGGTGAGTCCACTATTTCTATCTCCGGAAATAATAGGGTTATTGATGGTAGAGGTGCAGTTATTGATATGGCTGGTTCAACTATTCGTGCATTTAATGTAGTTGGTTCTGGCATAACAATTAAAAACCTAACCATTAAAAATGCTAACTTTAATGGTAATGGAGCCGCTATTTACTTTAGTAGTCATGGTACTGTTGAAAATTGTAATTTTACTAATAATTCTGCTAAATATGGTGGTGCAATCACTTTTGAGAGCATTGGTACTGTAAGAAATTGTAATTTTACTAATAACTCCGCTCGTATTGGTGGTGCTATCACTTTTGAGATGATGTTAGGGGTTACCCATGAAGTAAGTAATTGTAAATTTGTTAACAATAAAGCAACTGCCCTAGGTGGTGCAGTTTACTTCGTGGATAATGGTGAAGTAACAAATTGTAATTTTACTGATAACCTCGCTTCTGAGGGTGGTGGTGCTATTATGTTTAATAGTGCTGGTAATGTAACTGATTGTAATTTTACTAATAACAATGCAACACGCTATGGTGGGGCAATTTACTTCTACAGTAATGGTCAAAGTTCCAATGTAACAAATTGTAATTTCACTGATAACTCCGCTAATTGTGGTGGTGCAGTTTACTTCCGTTATTCTGGTAATGGTACTGTAACAAATTGTAATTTTACTATAAATACTGCTGACTATGGTGGGTCTATCTATTTCGAAAGTTCATCAGGTAATGTGGTAAGCTGTAACTTTGTCAACGGCAGTTCCTATTATGGGGGTGCTGTCTTCTGGCTTGGTGATAATGGGTGCATATCTGATTGTAATTTCACAGGAAACACTGCTGTTAGAAGAGGAGGTGCAGTTCACTGGGGTGACACTGAAACCGAACCCGATTCACAATCAGATTATGAAAAGGCTAAAAACGGAACCATTACCCGATCCAATTTCATCAACAATACGGCTGCTCAGGGTGGTGCAGTCTTTTGGTTTGCAAATGACGGTAACATAACAGACAACTGTTATTTCAAAGACAACAACGCTACCGCCGAAGGTGGAGCAGTCTACTGGAAAGGTAATAAAGGCCACATTTCAAACAAATGTACTTTTACAGATAATGAGGCAATCACCTATGGTGGCGCTATCTTCTGGCAGGGAGACAACGGTGCCCTAACCGATAACTGCAGATTCATAAAGAATTCCGCTTACTCCCAAGGTACTGAGGGCATATATAGAGGTGGAGGAGCAATCTTCTGGAACGGTAATAATGCTACTGTATCTGACAACTGTTCATTCATCAATAACACTGCCGACACCAGTGAAGGCGGAGGATTCCTAGACAGTTACAGAGGCGGCGGTGCCATTTATATTACAGGTACAGAAAGCCATGTTTCTGATTCTAGCTTTGTGGGAAACTACGCTGCCCATTACGGTGGTGCAGTTTATGCAGTTGGCGGCAATAGTAATGTTGACGGATGCAGTTTTGAAAACAACTCCGCTAAAAAAGGAGGTGCTGCGTTTACTGCGGCAAGCGACTACAGTTACATCAGCAACTGTATTTTTGTGAATAACTTTGGCATTGACTTTACTTCCGATGGTGGTGCCGTTAACTTCAGAAATTATGACAATTCTCTATCTAATTGTACTTTTATAGATAACTACGCAGAAGCCTGCGGTGGTGCTGTTTACTGGCTAAGAGATGGTAGGAGTGATGTTTTCAACTGCAGTTTTGAAAACAACCATGCTTATTCACTCGGAGGAGCTCTCTTTTGTGAATATGGAGCTGACATTTCCTACTGCAGTTTTGTAAACAACGGAGTAACTGGATTTTCTTCCAGTGCTGGTGCTATCTATATGGGTTCTGCCAAAAGTATTGAAAATTGTAATTTCACTAACAACACTGCTTCCAGTAATGGTGGTGCAGTTTACTTCAACAAAAATAGTGAAGGTAATGTAACAAATTGTAGTTTTGCTGACAACAAAGCAACTGGTGATGATAGTAAGGGTGGTGCTATCTTTTTCGGAAATTCTTTTAACCCTACTACTGTAACAAATTGTAATTTTACTAATAACTCTGCTAGTTATGGTGGTGCTATCCGGTTGTTTTCTGGTAGTGTGACAAATTGTAATTTCACTGGTAACAATGCAACTGGTGATGACGGTTGTGGTGGTGCAGTTTACTTCTACAAAGATAGTGAAGGTAATGTAACAAATTGTAGTTTTACTAATAACTCTGCAACTAAAAATGGTGGAGCTATCTACTTCGATGAAGGTTCAAATGGTAGGACTATAAATTGTAATTTTGCTGGAAACACTGCAAATGATGATGGTGGTGCAGTTTACTTTGAGAATTCAGGTAATATGACAAATTGTAATTTTACTAATAACTCCGCTTCTAATCATGGAGGTGCAGTTTACTTCTATGGTAATGGTGATGTAACAAATTGTAATTTTACTAATAACTCTGCTCGTTATGGAGGAGCAATTGAGTTTGATGGAACTGGTACTGTAACAAATTGTAATTTTACTAACAACACCGCAACCAATGGTAATGGTGGTGCTATCTGGATGTATTCTGGTAGTGTTGAAAATTGTAATTTTACTAATAACTTCGCTTCTAATCGTGGAGGTGCAGTTTACTTCTATGGTGATGGTGATGTAACAAATTGTAATTTTACTGGCAATAATGCAAATACTGGTTCTGCTATTTACTTCTACAGTACTTCAGCCACTAAAACCGTTTTCAATTCTCGTTTCCTAAACAATAGGGCAAATGCGGAAGCTTTGGAAGTAACCAAAAACTATAACAATATTACAATTACTTTCACAGGTAAGGATAACCTTTTAAACGCAATCTATTCCAGAAATGATGCTGAAGTTACATTTACCAATGTTACTTATTGGAGTGCAAACGGAATCGCAAAAACTGGCAGTTCTGCTATCAAACCTTCAAGATCCAATAAGGAAGCTGGTCAAAACATCACTGTCAGTGTAATTGTTAATGGTAAAATTGTTTTAACTGGAGTCTATCTCACAGATGAGAATGGTACAATTGTTTTAGACATAAAAGCAGGTGAAAATTATTTCATTGGTGCTCGTCATGACACAGATTCATACTACACTGAAGCTGAAAAAACAATTTCAAACAACACCAAATTCAGTGTGAATGTTACCTCTCAGACAACCAACAACAGGACAGTAAACATCACTGCAAAATCCAACATTCCAAATGAAATCATAGATGGTAAATTACTATTTATCCTCCCAAACAGTGAGGAAATTAGTGCCAATTATGGTGGTAACGGAACATGGTGGGCAGTACATACATTTGATGATTACGGAGTCTATGAAGTAAATGCATCATATACTGGATTGGATAATGTAACTGTCAACAATGGAACTGTAACCATAAATGATGTCAGATTGTCTGTTGTAAAATCAGCTGATAAAACTGAAGTTACCTATAACTCAACAGTCCAGTTTACAATCAACATAACCAATTACGGATCTACCGAAGCTACTAATGTTGAGGTTTCAGATTGGTTGCCGGAAGGTTTGACTTTCATCGAAGCAGGTGTTATAAATTCTGAAGGCCAATATGAGGTTTTCGATTCACCTGATTTGCTTATTCTAATCGGTGACGAAGAGTTTGTAACGTTCTTTGAATTTTCTTCAAGTGATATTATTGAAGATGGTGGCGTCGAAAGGGATATTGCTCAATGGAGTATTACCAGAATAGCCGGCGGAAATAGTGTAATCTTACTGATTACTGCTAGAGCCAACGGCCTTGTCATGGGCAACATAACCAATGAGGTCACAGTCCGGTATCATGAAAATGAAACAGACAGCATAGTCAATTCAACCAATATCACTGTTATTCCTGCTAACTCTTCTGTTAGTGCTGAGGATGTTGAGGTTACTTATGGTGATTCTATTGTGGTTGTTGTTACTTCTGCGAATGCTACTGGTGTATCTTACAAGGTTATTGGTAAAGATGGTATTGTTAAAGAAGGCACTGTTAATGTTGGTGAAAACATTACTGGTCTTGATTTGGCTGCTGGTGATTACACAGTCAACCTAACAACTATGGTTAATGGCAATTACACTGCTTCTAACTACACATCTAAGATTACTGTTAAACCAGCTAACTCTTCTGTTAGTGCTGAAGATGTTGAGGTTACCTATGGTAAATCTATTGTGGTTGTTGTTACTTCTGATAATGCTACTGGTGTATCTTACATGGTTATTGGTAAAGAGGGTATTGTTAAAGAAGGTACTGTTAATGTTGGTGAAAACATTACTGGTCTTGATTTAGCTGCCGGTGATTACACAGTCAATTTAACCACTATGGTTAACGGCAATTACGCTACTGCTAACTACACATCTAAGATTACTGTTAAACCTGCTAACTCTTCTGTTAAAGCTGAGGATGTTGAAGTAACCTATGGCGATTCAATTGTGGTTGTTGTAACTTCTGAGAATGCAACTAATGTTTCATATCAAATCATCAGTTCAGGTGCTATTGTTAAAGAAGGCACCATTAATATTGGTGAAAACATCACTGGTCTTGATTTAGCTGCTGGAGAATACACAGTCAATCTAACAACTGTAGTAAACAGTAATTACACTGCTGCTAACTACACATCCAAGATTACTGTTAAACCAGCAAACTCAACTGTCAGTGCGGAGGATGCTGTTGCAAGCTTCGGTGATGCCGTTTCAATTCCGGTCTCATCAGTCAATGCAACTGAAATATCCTACAGGATTATTGACGCTAACGATAAGGCTGTTGCAAACGGCACTGTAAAACCTGATAATCCAATCAGTGTTTCTGATTTGGCTGCCGGCGATTACACTGTCAGTTTAACTACTGTTGTGGATGAAAACCATACAAGTGTATCCAACAGTTCCAAACTGCATATCCGGCATGTTGTTTCAATTGTTATTGCTCCGGTCACCGGTTATGCTTGTGAAACGGTCAGCTTCACTGTACAGTTCAAATACGAGAATGGGGATCCTGTCAGTGAAGGTACTGCAGGTTTGACCGTCAAGTATGATAATAAAGAACTGCTTGCAGCTTCAAGATATCCTATCTTAAGTGCGGATGAATCTGTTCCGGTTTCCAACGGTAAGGCCACATTCAATGTCAAAGTTGACAATCCGGGCACATACCCGTATGTAGTAACCTATTCCGGCGGTGATGCTGATGATGTTCAGGCTGAATCAACACTTACAATCCTGAAAGTGAACACTACAGTTTCAGGCGTTGACATATCAGGAAAACCTGATGATAAAAAGGACGTTACAGTCACTGTTTTAGATTACAACAATAATCCTGTCGCTAACGGAACAGTTACATTGACCTTAAATGGAAAAACATACAACTCCACTGTAGAAAACGGCAAGGCCGTATTAAGCGTTGAATTGCCAAACCCTGGAGAATATAATGCAACCGTTACATATAAAGGCAACGACCATTATGACTCCAGTTCATCTTCAATCAGCGTTAATGTCGAAAAGGTCAACACCAAGGCTCCTTCAGCTGAAGATGTCAGCGGAAAGGCCGGTGAGAAAAAAGACATTAAAGTGAAAATTGTTGATGAGAACGGCAATCCGGTCAAAAACGGTACTGCTACATTGACTGTTGATGGTAAGACATATACCGCAGAAGTCATCAACGGCGTTGCAACATTTAAAGGTGTTGTGATTCCTGATGAGGACACTGTGGCGGATGTTTATTATCAAGGAAACGACTACTACAACGCAAGTTCTGCAACAATTTCCATTAAAGTCAAACATGACAATAATAACACTGAACCTGACAACAACGATACGGATGAGAACAAAACCACCAAACACGTTTCATCTGAGATTGTTGACGCTAACGCAACAGGTAATCCAATTGCAATGATGTTATTGGCATTATGTGCATTGGTTATCACATATCGCAAAAAATAAAACTTTAAAAGAGGATTTATTTTAAATTCTCTTCTTTTTTTTTTTAATTTGCATTTAACCAGAATCTTTCAAAAAACTTTGTTGATTTGAAATTTTTTGATGAAAAATCAAAAAATCAATTTTGGCGAACACTCATTATATCGATCATGAAGTTTTTCAGTCTTAATGCAGTGATAATGATTAAGGACAATAGATTTCATAATTTTTAATGCACTGTTGATTAAATCAAAAGTAAATCGATAAGCTTAATTTTAATGAAGTGTTTTTTATATTAACTGCAATGATATTAAAAACCAATTTACATTTTAACTGTGCATATATCTCAATACTTTTCAAAATTAAGTTTTAGATACTGAAATGTGAACGTTAATGTAAATCTGACTTGAGTATTCTGTTGGGTAATGTTATATTAATAGTTGATTTTCACATTTCATTTTCTCACATTGTCGGTCAGTGCAAATTATCAAGATCGCTCATATAAGGAAAATTAACTCAGATTCTAATTAATTATATATAATTTGAAAATTAGATTATTAATTAATTATATAATTTTAGAGAGGAGTTTATATGAAAGGACATGTAATAGTTGTCATACTTATGGTCTCTCTACACTACTTTTTTTTTAGAACTTATGATAGTTAAAGATTTTCATTCGTATAAAACGTATGATATTGTTCGCAACCTTATCGATTTTCAGCACTAAAACTCTAATACAAAATTTATTTTTTGTAATTATAAAATTTTTGCAAGGATTCGAAAAGCTTTTGCACAATCTTTTGGAAACGAACTTCCATGTTTTCTTCTTTTAACTTAGGCAAAACATGTTATTGAGATAATGATTGTATTTTTTCGAAATGCTTGGTGTCATAGGGCATAACAGTTGCATTCACCGAAAATAGGTGTTAGATATCTCCCCATGATAACCGGCTTGTCTTCACCGTTAAATAATCTGTCTCCTTGGGAACCATGTGTAAATCATTGCAGTCTTTATTTCTTTAAAATCTTGCCTTTAATGTAAAAAACACAAGAAAGAAATTGAAATAAAAAACAGCGATGAGATACACATTCAGAAATATGACAAACATTTTTATAAATTCATAATTTTATATAATTTAATAAATATAATATATAATAATCAACACAAAAGGTATCAAAATGTCAAAGAGATCAAAAATTATAGAAAATATTTTAGAAAAAAATCATCGCGAATATATTGATGATGCAGATGCTGCTGATGAGTATTTGAAGAAACGCTCCACTGAAGAAGATGAAACCTACAAAATACCAAAAAAGATATATCACACCAAAGTTGAAAGCAAAAATCTGTTTGGATGCCAAATGATAACTTTCAACGATGTTGAAGATACAGAGCGCATGGTCATATATCTTCATGGAGGTATATACGTAAATGAAATCAGACTGCCCCACATTTCTTTTTGCGACAGACTTGCAAAAAAAATCAACGGGTGCGTATTCGCTCCGATATACCCTCTCGCTCCAAACCATACCTACAAAGAAACCTATGAGATTGTTGAAAAACTGTATAATCGCCTGTTGACAACCGGAAAGCCAATTATAATCATGGGAGACTCTGCCGGAGGAGGATTGACTGCAGCATTCTGCGAATATCTGGCAGTTAAGGATATGCCTCAACCTAAAAACATAATTCTGATATCCCCATGGGTTGACATATCAATGTCCGGAGATTACGATGAGGTTGAATATGATCCAATGCTTGGAGTGGATGGTGCTCGTGAAATGGGTAAAGCCTGGGCTGGAGATTTGGACACTAAAGACTATAAGGTAAGTCCGCTATTTGGAGAAGTAGATAAGCTTCCTAAAACCACAATATTCATAGGGACCCACGAAATAATATATCCAGACATTGTCAAATTTTACAACAAACTACAGGATAATGGCGTTGATGCAGAACTGATTGTCGGTGAGGAAATGAGCCACGTGTATCCTCTTTATCCAATGGTTCCCGAAGCAAAAGAGGCATTCAATCGGATTGCTGAAATACTTCTCGACTAATTTTGAATTACTATAGAGATTTTATTAAAAAATAGAAAGATGCACACTTTTCATTTACGTCCTTATCTCTGTTCACTATAGCCACTTTGGCTGCCGGCAATATTAATGAAACTGCAGTGCATCTGAAAATTATATTATTAATGTAGAACAGACCAGCGATAATACTGTAACTGCCAAAAAGAATATAAAAACATGAATTTCATGAAAACATGGAAAAATTTATGTTTATTATGTTTTAAAAAAATGTTTGAAATATTTGCCGATACTTATCAATTGCCATTAAAAAATCATCATTTTATAAAGAAAACCAAAAATAACACGAACAATTCGTATAAAACGAAACTTATTCTCGAAACTTTGATTTGCTGATGTGTTTTTGACATTAACACTAATGATATAGAAGATCAAATTTAATTCAACTTTGCTATATCATGAGCCTTTTCAAACTAAATCTTCGAATTGCAAATGGATGATGTTAATGTTAAGTAATCTTAAAAAGAAAAAGTTAGTTGTGATGAAGTTCACAACTTTGTCTTGTTATTGAGTGCTTGTGAGTATGCATATGCTTAATTCCATTATCTGTAATGATTTCATCAATGATTTTAACACCCTCATGGGAGTGAGTATGTTCGCAGTCATTGTGGAAGTGATAATGTGAATGTTCGGTATGCGCAGTATCGATTTTTTTAATTGAATCATCGAAATGCCTGTCATAGAGCAATGCGGCATTTAGAACCACTAAACATGATCCTGCATTGTGAACAATCGCTCCAGTTACTGGATTTAAAAGACCCAATACGGAGCAAACGATAGCTGCTGCATTGATTGCCATTGACATTGCAATATTCGCTTTGATTGTAAACAATGTGGAATTAGACAGTTTTTTAAGATATGGTATCTTACCTATGTCATCTCCCAGAAGTGCAATGTCGGCCGCTTCGATTGCAACATCACTTCCAACTGATCCCATGGCCACGCTGACATCAGCTGTTTTAAGTGCAGGTGCATCATTCACGCCATCTCCAATCATACATACCTTTTTGCCTTCACTTTTGAGTTTTTCAATCCATGAAAGTTTTTCTTCAGGAAGTAAATTGCCAAATACTTTACCGATTCCTACCTGGCCGGCAAAGTAATTAGCAGTTTCTGAGTTATCTCCAGTAAGCAATATGGTTTCGGTTCCAAGGTCATGCAATTTTTCAATCATGTCTTTGGAATCTTCACGAATCACATCAGACAAACCGATTAATCCGATAACCTCACCGTTCAATGCAACTATTATTGAAGCTTTTCCTTCATGTTTCAATTTGTCCATTTGACAATCAACATCAACATCAATATTATATTCTGATAGAAATTTGGAGTTTCCTGCATATACCTTACCATAAGAATTTGTACATGTAACGCCCTTTCCAGGATACATTTTAAAGTCCTGTGGTTCTTCAATATTAATCTGAGCTTCTTTTGCATTTTTAACAATTGCTTTGGCTAAAGGATGTTCACTTAGTTTCTCACATGAGGCAACAATTTTAAGCAGTTCCTCACTAGGCAAATCCTCCTTAAGGGAGATAACATCAGAAACTTCTAAATTACCGTAAGTTAAAGTACCAGTCTTATCGAATACCAGAGTATTTAAACCGCCCAATGTTTCCAGTGCTTCACCGGATTTGATGAGCACCCCATATTTTGTGGCCTGACCGATAGCTGCCATGATTGCAGTTGGTGTTGCCAGAATCAATGCGCATGGACAGAATACAACAAGAACAGTAACTCCTCTTTCGAGGTTTCCTGTTACGATCCATGCGGCAATTGCAATTGCAAGTGCAACAGGAACCAGCCATGTCGCCCATTTATCCGCTATCCTTTGTGTTGGGGCCTGCTTTTCATCAGCGGCTTTTACAAGATCGATCAGTTTTTGAAGTGATGAATTTTCACCTAAACTGGTTGCCTTAATGTCTATGGTGCCATAGAGATTCATGGTGCCGCAGAATACTTCATCGCCGACTTTCTTATCGACTGGAAGTGATTCTCCAGTCATGATTGACTGGTCAAGTGAGGAAGTGCCTTTTATGATTTCACCGTCTACCGGTACGCTTTCACCCGGAAGAATTCTTAATGTATCTCCGAGTCTTATTTCATCTACCGGAATTACTTCTTCAGTTCCATCGGTTATTATTCTTCCGGTTTGTGGAGTTAAATTAATTAAATTTCTTAAGCCTTTTTTCGCTCTTTCAACTGTCCAATCTTCTAAAAGTGCTCCCAATGCCATAATCCATGCAACTTCACCTGCTGCGAATACCTCACCAATCAAAAGTGATGCCACCATTGCTATTGCAATCAGAAGCGCAGATGAAATCCATTTTTCACGAATCAGTCTGGTCATTGCCAGAAGCAGCATGGGGATACCGCTTATAATTACTGTTCCCCATGCAGGGTTTAAATAAACTGGAACATCAATTCCGAATATCATGAAAATAACTGCTATCAATAGGAATATACCAGAAATAATAGTCATTTTTAATCCGAATAGGAAATCGGTTATTTCATCAATCATATAAAACACCTTAAAGTATTACTTTTTTTGAATTCATTTAAATACTCAGTATTACTCAAAAATTTTTTCAAGAGTATCCCAAAATTTTGCAATATCTTAAAAAATTAAATTCAGTAACTACCAAACAGCCAAAAAGTATTACTTTTTTTGTGTTCATTTATATACTCAGTATTACTAATTATAATTTTGCAATTTGAAGTATATAAAAGTATTACTTTTTTTGAGTTCATTTATATACTATGTATTACTAATTGAATATCAACATTAATTCCAAAAATAATTTCCCGTCCGATATTGGAATCCAATATTGAAAAAAATCATTGTTGTTAATGTAAAACTAACTGTTAAATGAAAAGAAAAAATAGCTATTAATATATATCTTGAAATTTAAAATATTAATTAACTAATATAATTTTTGGAGAGGATTTTTTATGAAAGGTGATGTATATTACGGTAAAGGTATCCGAGAATTAAAAGATGAATATCCTGATTTGTATGAGTTAGTATCTAACATTAATGAAACAGTATGGGATGGTAAAGTTTTAGATTATAAAACTCAAAAACTAATTGCCATTGGTATCACTGCATCTCGTGCAGACCCTAGAGCTACCAAAAAACAAATCAGAAGTGCAATTGAAGTATTGGGTATCACTAAAGAAGAGATTGTGGATGTCTTAAGAGTTGTATTATTGACTTCTGGTATGCCTGCATTTTCCAAATCACTTCAAATATTAAATAGTGTCACTGAAGCTATTGAAGAAGAAAGGGAAGATAAGGCTTAACTTTCTTCATTATTTTTCCTTTTTGTGTTGTGTTTTGTTTCTATTTCTATTCTACATTCTGCATTATTTTTCAAAACAACTTGTTGGGTTTTGTGGCGATTTGTTTTCGGAAAGAGTGTCTGGACCACTAACTTTTCGAGCATTACAGATAATTTTTTCTCCTTTAATCTTATCTCCTTTTTTCAAGTAGGTTCCATATTATCACCTTAATACTCTACATTTAAATTAATCCCTTTTTCTTCTAATTCATCAAGTATTGAATCAACATTAAACAGGTCTAGTTGTAATTCAAACAGTAAATCTGACAAATTCGGATTCTCATGCTCTTTACAATAGTTAATTATTTCTTCAACTTGTTGTTCTTTAGGAATTTCTCTTAAGGTCATTTCTCTTTGAATAATTCCATTTCTATCATTGTTGAAGTATGTAGTTCTAGCAATTAGGTTAACTGCACTGTTATTTTTCATTTTAATGTCATTGAAATTTATATTTTCAATTTCTGGAAATAATACTACTGGACATAATATGTCTTCTATAATTGGTTCGATTTCTTTGTAGATGCAGTTCATATGGTCCACCATACCGTTAAAAAACATTCCGTCACTAACTGCTATGTTCAATAGTAATTGAGTTTATGTTGTCCATCCAAGTTCGTCACAGACTTCAAGGGCATACTTGCTTTCTGGAAAATGTTTTAGTAACTGTGGTTCAATTGCCTTAAGGATTTCAATTGTTTTTTCATTTTCTTTTATAAATTCTTAAACTTTTTTCGGTGATTTTAGATAAAAATTATCACTAATCTGCATAATGTTTGCTCCATTGCTTTGAGTATGAAAAATTGCTTTTACTTCGTAAAATTGTTCTATATTGAAGTATAGTACTTTATTTTTCTTTCTAAGAACTAATTTATGTCTAATAATTTAAATGATTGTTGGTTTATCGAAAAACAATTTAATATAGTGAAATCAATATTATCATGAAAAAATTAATGATGTGAGTGTTATTTTTACAAATTGAATTGCAAAAATTATTTCAGATGTTAATTAAATAGCATGTAGATAATTTCCGCAATGAAAAATAGAATTAAAAGAATCATGCCGGGATTTAATAGAATTGTTTTTATGGGATTTTTTAGGCAAATCTGGGTTTTACATCCGTTAAATTTGGCTTTTTTAAACCTTGACAGCCCAATAACTCCAACCAGTAGTGCTGAGAGAATGATTAATACATAGATTAGTACAATAACTATATCAATTGAGGTATATGTGTTTGAAATGAAGGTTTGGGCACTTTGAACCACAAACAGGCTGACGACAGATCCCATTAAATTTACAATAATGTGTAAAATCATCGTATATATGATTTTTCCGGTTCTGATATAGACGTATGCGAAGAATCCTCCAAGCAGAAATGCATAAAAGAATTGGCTGATATTTCCATGGAAAAATCCGAAAATGACTGCTGAGAGAATTATTGAAACTCTGGCTCCATATTTGATTGTTCGGTCAATCAGGAGTTTCCTAAAGAATATTTCTTCAAATATTGGTCCTGCCACACTAATCAATATTAGGTTTAGCCAAATATCCGATGAGTTGATTAGTGTCTCAACTGGATTTGTTATTTCGGTTTGGAAAATGATTCCAAGTGCTGATGTTATTGCAAGTCCAATGATATTTCCAATCCACATTAATGTAAATGTTATTGACAAATAAAGCAAGAAGGTTTTTAAGTTTAGGTTTTGCTTTTCCAATGTCTGTGCATCAATTTTTTTCATTAAGTAGAACAGAATGGGAAACGGCAAAACATAATTGGAGATTGCGGATAATATTGTTATAACATTGAAATCATTAAGTAAAGTACTATTTGTCGCTCCAAGGATATTTACTGCGATTATTTGGATGATTAATGCAGATAGGGCATATATCAGATAGTTAATTCCTATTTTTGAGAAAAATTTTTCATCTTGGTTCAAATTCTCACCATTTAACAATATTTCATTTTTCATGTTATATATCAATAGTTATTATTTTTTAAAGTTTTTATATTATGTTGACATAACTAATAATGTATAAAAATTTTTAATTAAGTGATGAAATGTTAGACGATTATAATAATAGATTCATTCCATTTATCGTGCCAATAATCATAATATTCATTTGGTATTTGATTACAAATGGATTTGGATTGTTTTCTTCATATATATTGCCTGGGCCTTTGGATGTTGTTAATTCCGCTTGGGTGGTAATTGATAATGGTAAGCTCTTGACAAATACTATTGACACATTATTTAAGGTATTTGCAGGTTTAATTTGCGCATCTGTTGTGGCAATTCCTTGTGGAATTTTGCTTGGATGGTATAAAACATTAGAGGATTTATGCACTTTTGTCATAAGCGTTTTAAGACCAATTCCTCCTGTTGCATGGATTCCATTTTCAATCTTATGGTTTGGAATCGGCACATTCCCTGCAGTATTCATTATATTTATGGGATGTGTGTTCCCGATTTTGGTATATACCATTGATGGAGTTAAAAGAACGGACAAAGTTCTGGTCGAATCAGCCCAAACCTTGGGGGCTAATGATTGGAATGTTTTAAGACGTGTAGTCGTGCCTTCAGCGGTGCCATATATAGTTTCTGGTTTGAAAGTGGGCATAGGTATTGCCTTAATGTGTACAATTTCTGCTGAAATGATTGGATCAAGCAGCGGTTTGGGTTACATGATTTTAACTGCAACAAACCTGTTCGATACTGGTACTACTGTTGTTGGTATGTTGGTAATCGGTTTGATTGGACTTGCATTTGACTTTGTATTTACAAAAGCTCAAGACAGGATATTCTGGTAGGTGTGTTAGATGACAATTGAAGTTAAAAATATTAACAAATCCTTTGAAGGTAAAAAATCAGATAAGTTATCTGTTTTGGAGGATATCAATTTACACATTGATAATGGTGAGTTGGTATGTCTTTTAGGACCTTCCGGTTGTGGAAAAACCACTCTTTTAAGATTGATAGCTGGTCTTGATAAGCCTACCTCCGGGGAGATAGTTGCAAATGGAGAGATTGTTAAAAAACCATCAGGTGACAGGGCGGTTATTTTCCAGCAGTATTCATTATTCCCGTGGTTGACTGTTTTGCAGAATGTAACATTCGGTCTGGAGATGACCAATAAGGGAAACAAGGCAGAAAATGTTGCGGCTGCAGAGAGATATCTTACAAGTGTTGGATTAATTGACTTTAAAGATAGCTATCCTCATGAACTTTCAGGTGGTATGAAACAGAGGGTTGCAATTATCAGATCCTTGCTTAACCATTCACCTATTTTGCTTATGGATGAACCATTTTCTGCATTGGATATGCAAAATAGGCACAAGCTTCAAGAACAGCTCATTGGTGTCTGGAAGAGATTTGAAAATACCATTGTTTTTGTAACTCATGACGTTGATGAAGCGGTTTATCTTGCAGATAAGATAGTGATTATGGATAAAAATCCAGGTAAAATCGCAAAAATCGTTGAAGTTGATATTGAAAGACCAAGAAAAAGGGAATCTGATGAGTTCATTGCTCTTCAAGAATCCATTGTTGAAAAATTAGATATGGGTGAATAGTTATATTTTAGCTATTAATGTCCCATAATTTCCATTTTTTATTCCTTCATAGACATAATCCAAGGATTTTAAAATTGAAGTTTTTAAATCATTATTTTTTGCTAAATACGCTACAATGGCTGCTGATAAATTACATCCAGTACCATGTAGATTATCAGTTTTTATCAGTTCCTGCTTTTCAATTGTGATTTCTCCAGCAATATTGATGGTGTTTATACCGTCCAAGTGGCCTCCAGTGATGATACTGTCACATTTAATTTCTTTACTTGCTTTAATTGCATCTTCTTTTGTTTTGATTGTCAATCCAGTTAGTTTTTCGGCTTCAGAAATATTTGGAGTTGTTAATATTGAATTTGGAAGTAAATATTTATTTAAAGCTAAAGCCAAATCCTCTTTTGTCAAATCGCCGCCAGAAGTTGCAACCATTACTGGGTCAACCACTGCCTTTAGGTTGTACTCATTAACCTTTTTTGAAACCAATTTAATAATTTCCGGTGAGTAGAGCATTCCGGTCTTGATAAATTCGACTTCATAGGAATCCATAATGGAATCGATTTGTTCTTCAATGTATTCAGGACTAATGGGTAATGTTGAAAAGAATTTATATGGATTTTGTGCAGTAAGCGCAGTAACAACTCCAGTTCCATAAACACCGATGGCCTGAAATGCTTTAATGTCTGTCAGGACACCTGCACCTCCTGAGGGATCTACACCAGCAATGCTCATTACAATCATTTAATCATCTCGGGTAACCTTTATTCTTTCGCTTCCTCGGAAAGGTTCAAAGGTCACTTTTAATTCTTTCAAGTATTGTCTTGTATGGGTTTTTTCACCATGAATCATGATTTCGCCCAAATCTTCAGCAGTATTTACGTCCAATGCCATGAATAGTGAGTCATGAACTTGCGGATTAAGTTTTTTCTTTTCGGCGGCATTCACATGCTCTTTATAGCTGAAACCTTCAAATTTGGTCCTAATAGCCATTGGTTTCATGATAATCATATTTGTCCCGCCTCCTTTTGAGGGAACAATTACGAAATCTAAGTTTTTAGATGCGTCAATTAACATTTTAACATTGGTTTTTCCAATCAACGGAATGTCTGAAGGCACAATCATGATTTTTCTGGTTTTTCCTTTGCAAAATTTCATGGCCTGTGTTAATGCCTTGTTCAAATTGGAGTTTTCATCTTCTAGAATTGTGTTAAGGTTTAGACTTTCCGCATAGCTCAGAACGTCTTCGTCCCTGCTTATGATGAAAATTTTATCAACATATTTCTTTAAAGTATCGGTAACATCCTGAAGCATTACTTTCAAGAGTTTTTCCCTTTCCTCTTTTGATAGAAATGGGGATAATCGGGTTTTTGCATTTTTAAACTTGGATACGGGGATTATTGCATAAATGTTATCCATATTATCACTAGTATGTTTTTGCAATTAAAGCAATGTATTTGGCATCTTTTCCGCTTGCGATACATTTGCCTTCTGACACTTCTTCTTGAATGCCTAAAACGTCATAACCTGTTTTCTCTTCGATTTCATGACCGACTTCCTCTTCACCACACCAGTAGAACTTAACGATGTTTCCTGATTCTACAAGTTCCGGAACCTCTTCTAGGGTATTTGCAAATTTGACATGTTCCGCTTGGAAGTCCCATGCCTGTGCGGATAGGTTTTTAGAGGATTTATTTAATAATTTAATTATACTGTCTGCTAAATTATCATCTAATGGAATTTCGATTTTTTCTTCTTTATCTCTACTCATAGCTATGGTGATATTGTTTTCCAAGTCACGTGGTCCAAGTTCAAGTTTAACTGGAGTTCCTTTTAGCTCCCAATCATTGAATTTTTTACCCGGCCTTATGTCTCGGTCATCAAGATTCACCCTGATTCCAGCATCCTCTAACTGTTCCTTGATTTGCGCACATTTTGCCAGTACTTCCTCTTTGCCTTTTTTGAATAAAATTGGAATTATGGTTACTTGATTCGGTGATACTTTTGGTGGTAAGCGCAATCCTTTTTCATCCCCATGAATTCCTATCACTGATGCGATTACTCTATCGGATACTCCTGCACATGTTTGGTAGACTAGTTTATGCTCTCCATCTTTGTCTTCGAATGTGATGTCAAATGTTTTTGCAAATGTCTGGCCAAGATTGTGGATTGTACCAATCTGCAAGGTCTTGCCGTTTGGCATGATTGTATCGAATGCCATTGTGTAATCTGAACCTGGGAATTTGTCCCATTCAGGTCTTTTTGAAATTAAGTATGGAATTCCCAAATCATCAAAGAATTCTTTATACATTTCAATAAAGTCCTGAATTTGCTCATCTGATTCTTCTTTTGTTGCATGTGCGGTATGAGCTTCTTTAAATGTGGTAATTTCACGGACACGTATTAATGGCCTAGTGTGTTTTGTTTCATATCTGAAAGTGTTGACAATCTGATACATCTTAATTGGAAGGTCAATGTGTGTTCTAATCCACAAGGAGTACATTGGATAAATTGCAGTTTCACTGGTTGGTCTTAGGGCTAATTTTTCATTTAATGGAGTTTGACCTCCCTGAGTGACCCAGTACACTTCGTCTTCAAATCCTTTTACATGTATTCCTTCTTTTGCAAGCTCAGTTTCAGGAACAAGCATTGGGAATAAGACTTCATCATGATCCTTATCCAATAATCTTTTAATAATGTTCATTGAATGTTTTCTTATCTGAAAACCGTATGGTCTCCAAACTGCCATTCCTTTAATTGGATATCTTGAATCAGTTATATCTGCATTTTCTAAAATATCATGAAACCATTCGTCAAAATTTTCCACCATATCACCTAATATTTTTTATAATATTAAATTATCTGTTTTTAATAAGTATTAAATATATTCAAAGAAAGTTATTTATAATTATTTTATACATATATATTAATGTATAATTTAATTTAGGAGATATTATGAGTAATAGGAAAATACAAATGCCTCGTGAAGTTTACATAGACCCTGGTATTATTAAGGATACCTCTGAGATTTGTAAATCTCTACATTTAGATAGGAAGGCTTTAATTGTCACTGGTTCCCATACATATGATGTAGGAGCCAAACCTGCAATTGAAAGCCTTGAAAAAGATGATATTGAATATGATGTAATAAAAGTCAATAATGCATCTGAAGATTCAATATCCGAAGTCGAAGAATTAATTACACCCGATACTACAGTTTTAGGTATTGGTGGAGGAAAGGTTATTGATGTAGCTAAATTATCTTCATTCAATCAGGGCGTATACTTCGTATCCATGCCAACAACTGCATCTCATGACGGTATTGTATCTCCTATGGCATCAATTAAAAATCCTGATACTTCAATATCTGTGAGGGCTCACTCACCAATAGCAGTCATTGCCGATTCTGAAATTCTTGCACAATCCCCATTCAGACTTTTAGCTGCTGGTTGTGCGGATTTAATGGCCAATTTCACTGCTATCAAGGATTGGGAGTTGGCGCATCGTTTGAAAAATGAAACGTTCAGTGAATCAGCAGCGGCACTTTCAATAATGTCCGCTCATTTGATTACGGATAATATTGCAAACATCAAACCTAATCTTGAACCTAGTGCAAGAATAGTGATGAAATCCCTGTTCAGCGGAGGAATGGCAATCAGTATTGCAGGTTCATCAAGACCTGCCAGTGGTTCTGAACATCTCTTCTCACATGCACTTGACAAGATTTTGGATAAACCAGCGCTTCATGGTGAGCAATGCGGTATCGGAACCATCATGATGATGTATCTTCATGGAGGAAACTGGAAGGCCATTAGGGATTCCTTAAAGGCTGTGCAGGCTCCAACCACTGCAGCAGAAATTGGTGTGGCCGATGATGACATTATTGATGCATTGATGATGGCTCATAAAATCAGGCCTGAAAGGTACACAATTTTAGGAGACAATGGAATATGTCGTGATGCGGCATATGAGCTTGCTTATAAGACAGAGGTGATTTAATGATTACATTAATTGGTAAGGAACTCGCAAAAGAAGGTCAGGAATTTGTTTTTTTAGGTTCAGCTGAAGATTGCAAGGATTGCAGATTTAAATCATCTTGTGTTGGAAATTTAGAGGAAAACAGAAAATATGTCATTGTTGATGTAAAGGACAATGAACAGAAATGTCCTGTTCATGCTGAAGGTGCAGTAGTGCCGGTTGAAGTCGATAGAGCGCCAATTGACTTGCTTACAACTTCTAAAAGCATTTTTGAAGGATCAACATTCACATTCAATGCTCCTGATTGTGATGAGGAAACTTGTGAATTCCGTGAATTGTGTTTTCCGGAAGGACTCATCGAAAACGATAAATGCATCGTGTTAAATCATGACGGAAAACATAAGGGAGAATGCGGTAAAGGTTATAGGCTTAATAAACTTACTTTGGGGTTTGTGATATAAATGAAAGATGCTAGCAGTAATAATTCCAGTAAAAAGAATGCAGGTTACAAAGCTGCGGAATATGTAAAAGATGGAATGGTTTTAGGTCTTGGTACAGGTTCAACAACACATTTTTTCATAGAGAAAGTCGGCATGAGGATAGCTGAAGAGGGAATAAAGGTCATGGGCATTCCAACTTCATTCCAATCATTGTTGATTGCTAAACAATGGAATATTCCAATAACTACTCTTGAAGAGCATGACATAGACTTGTCCGTAGACGGCGCTGATGAAGTGGACTCTGAATTTAATCTGATTAAAGGGGGAGGAGCTGCACACACAAAAGAAAAGATAGTTGATTATGCCGCAAAGGAATTCATTGTCATTGTCGATGAGTCAAAATGTGTTGAAGAGTTAGGTAACTTCCCAGTGCCTGTGGAAGTGTTGCCTGATGCATCCAGAATGGTCATACAAGCTCTTGAAGATATGGGAGCCAAATGTGAAATTAGAATGGCTCAAAGAAAAGATGGTCCAGTAATAACTGACAATGGCAATTTTGTTATCGATGCTAAATTTGACAAAATAGAATCTCCCGCACACTTGGAAATTGATTTAAATGCAATTCCTGGTGTAGTTGAAAATGGAATATTTTCACAGATGGTTGATCGAGTCATTGTCGGAACTGAAGATGGAACCAAAGAGTTGTGATAATATGCCTATTCCAAATGGAATGTTTCCAGATGTAAGAGAAATAGGCTATAAGATTGCCATATTATTTGGTGCTTTAATTGTAATATATGGTGTTTTATGGCTTTTGGCTGAATTGAAAATTATTCCAACAATATTTTTTGCAATATTTCCACAAATAGTTTTGATTTTAATTGGAATATTTATAATATATGTTGCATATTCTCGTAAGAATATGTACTAATCTTATTTTTTTTTAAGGGGAATGTCAATAATTTTGTTTTTTAATATTTTTTCTTATTTTGTCTATTTTTAGGGCTGTTCGGCTTTTGTTTTCGTTTTGGGGTGCTGAGAACTTTTATTTTTTCATTGTTTTTGATGGTTTTTAATCGT
>JAFRFD010000004.1 GCA_017434525.1 Methanobrevibacter sp. | reverse complement strand
CCTTTATATTAATTATAAATGAAATATATTAATCAGTACATAATGTATTGCTGAGCTAGCTCATTACGTACAGAAATTGTGATTTTAAGGCGTACCTAAAACAGTAAGTCTTAAAAAAGATTTTAAAATTTTTTAAAAAAGTTTAAAATTTGAATTTGAGGGGCTTTAAGTTTTTCAAATTCGCAAAAAATATTTATAGAGGAGGAGAAACTCTATGGCTGATGATGTAAAAATTGTAATGTTTTGTTGCAACTGGTGTTCCTATGGAGGAGCAGACACAGCTGGTACTGCAAGGATGCAATACCCACCGAATATTAGAGTTATTCGTGTAATGTGTTCTGGAAGAATTGATCCACAATTTGTTTTAAAAGCATTTAAAGAAGGTGCTGACGGTGTATTTGTAGCTGGATGTCACATGGGTGACTGCCACTATGATGCTGGTAACTACAAATTAGATCGTAGAATGAGATTAATTTATAAATTAGTTGAAGATATGGGAATTGGAAAAGAAAGAGTTTATCACGATTGGATTTCCGCATCCGAAGGTGAAAAATTCTCTGAATCTGTTAAAATGATGGTTAACAGAATCAAAGATTTAGGTCCAGCTCCATTAAAACAACAAATTGATGCTGAAAAATAGATTGGAGGAATTGAATATGGCAGATAAAGTTAAAATAGGAACTATGTGGTTTGGCGGATGTTCCGGTTGCCACTTATCCATTGCGGATTTCCACGAATCCTTAATTGATGTAATGGAATTTGCAGATTTCGAATTTTCCCCTGTACTCATGGATACTAAATATGATGAAGTACCTGAATTAGACATTATTATTGTCGAAGGTGGAGTAAGAAACGACGAAAACAGAGAATTAGCTGAAATGTTAAATGAAAAAGCTAACATGGTTATTTCTTATGGTACCTGTTCATGTTACGGTGGTATTCCAGGTCTCGGAAACTTATGGACTGTTGAAGAATTAGAAGAAGAAGCATACATTAATTCTGTATCTACTGTAAACCCTGAAGGCATTATTCCTCACGAAGATGTACCTCATCTCGAAAGCAGAGTAAGACCTATCGGTGAAGTTATGGATGTTGACTTAATGATTCCAGGTTGCCCACCTCGTTCTGATGTTGTAGCAGAAGCTGTTTTAGCATTATTAAGAGGGGACACAATCGAATTACCTTCAACCAACCTCTGTGAAGTATGTCCTAGAGAAAAACCACCTGCAGGTTTAGCTATGGACTTCATTAAAAGACAATTTGAATTAGGTCTTCCTGAACCTGATTTATGTTTAATTACCCAAGGTTTAGTATGTATGGGTCCTGCTACCGTATCATTATGTGGTGCAGAATGTCCTTCCATTGGTATCCAATGTAGAGGATGTTACGGTCCTACTGCTAAAGTATTAGACCAAGGAGCAAAAATGATTAGTGCGATTGCATCTGACTACGGTGTACAAGAAGATAAAACCGTTGATCCTGAAACTGTCGCAGATCAATTAGATGATATTGTAGGTACTTTCTATACTTACACATTACCTGCTGCTTTAGTACCAGTTAAAATGCAGAAAGGAGGAGAATAAAATGGTTAAACTTACTATGGAGCCTGTCACTCGTATTGAAGGACACGCAAAAATTACAGTACATCTTGATGATGCTGGAAATGTAGAAGAAACAAGATTACACGTTATGGAATTCAGAGGTTTCGAAAAATTCTTAACCGGTCGTCCTGTAGAAGAATTACCAAGATTAGTACCAAGAATCTGTGGTATTTGTGATGTACAACACCACTTAGCAGCTGCTAAAGCAGTCGACCAAATTTTCGGTTTCGATGATTACGAAATTTTACCTACTGCATACAGAATGAGAGAAATTATGAACTGGGGTTCATACATGCACTCCCACGCTCTTCACTTCTACTTCTTAGCTGCACCGGATTTAATAATTCCTAACGGAACTAGAAAAACAAGAAACGTTTTCCAAATTATTAAAGACATGCCTGAAATTGCACTTCAAGCTATTAACATCAGAAGAAACGGTTTAGAAATGGTTAGAAAAATAGGTGGTCGTCCTATTCACCCTACCTCATCCACCCCTGGTGGTATCTCTACCGAATTAGATGCTGATACTCAAAAAGATTTACTTGAAAGAGCAAAACAAAACGTCGAATTAGCACAAGCTACTTTAGACTTAGCTATTCCTGTATTTGAAGAAAACATTGATTTAATCTCTTCATTAGGTAACTTCGGTGACACCAGACACTGTGGTACTGTAAAACCTGATGGAACTTGGGATGTATATAATGGTAACATCAGATTCAAAGACAAAGATGGAAGCGACATGTTCGAATACAGAAACGAAGAGTACACTGACTATGTTGCTGAACACGTAAAACCTTACTCCTGGTTAAAATTCCCTTACATTAAAGAAATGGGATACCCAGAAGGTATTTACAGAGTTGCACCATTATCTAGGATTAACGTATGTGACCAAATGCCTAAAGAAGCACCTCTTGCTCAAGAAGCTCTTAACGCTTTCCGTGATGCTTTCGGTTACGCACAAGCACCATTATTATTCAACTATGCTAGACTCATTGAATTGTTAGCATCTGCTGAATGTGCTGCTGCTGCATTAGAAGAAGATTTATCCGGTAAAAAATTCCCTGATGAATTAGAAAGAACTGAAGGTAAAGGTGTAGGTATTGTAGAAGCTCCTCGTGGTACTTTAATCCACCATTACGAATCTGATGAGAATGGATTATGTAATTACGCTAACATTGTAGTAGCTACAATCCAAAACAACCCAGCTATGGAAATGGGTATTCACCAAGTTGCAAAAGATTACATCAAACCTGGTGTAGAAGTAGATGATAAAATCTTCAACTTAATGGAAATGGTTATCAGAGCTTACGACCCATGTTTATCTTGTGCTACCCACTCAATGGATAGTCAAATGAGATTAGCTGAAGTAGATATTGTAGACAGTGAAGGAAACCTCATTAAAAAATTCTAAGTTTAAGGGGGTTTTATAAATGATAGTATTTAATGAAGATGGCTGTATAAAATGTGGTGCTTGTGAAGGAGCATGTCCTACATCAGCTATTGAAGTAACACCTAACTCTATTATCCACTGTGATCTTTGTGGTGAAGAACCTAAATGTGCAGACGTTTGTCCACAAGGCGCATTAAAAGTTGAAGATTATGAAATTGCAGAAGGAATCTTCCAAAAAAGAATAGTTTTCAACTCTGTATTATGTGATTCCTGTGGTAAATGTGAAGAAGTTTGCCCACAAGAAACTATCGAAGTCACTGGTGCTAAATTAAAAGAAGTTGAAGGATTCTGTGTAATGTGTCAAAAATGTGTTGACATTTGTCCTGTTGACGTAATTGGAATTCCTGGTGTTAAAGAACCTGCTGAATATGAGTTAGATCTCAAAGGCAAAGGTCCTGTTTACATCAAAGATTGTGTAGGATGTGGAACCTGTGTTGAACCTTGTCCTGTAAACGCAATTACTCTTGAAGAAGTTGGAAGTCCAGTTACTGTAAATGATGATTGTATCAGATGCGGTTTATGTTCTCAAACCTGTCCTTGGAACGCAATTTTCATTTCAGAAAAAGTACCTGTCAAACGTGAAAAAGAAATTAAATCATTCACTTTCGATTCAGCTAAATGTATCGGTTGTAACACTTGTGTAGAAGCATGTCCTGGAGACTTTATTTCTGCAAACAGTGCTAGTTTAACTGTTGCTATTCCTAGTGTCTGTGCTGCATGTGGATTATGTGTAAAAATGTGTCCTGTTGACGCATTGGACATTGAAGTCGAATGGGGTGAAGGAGCTCCTGTAGATGCAGAAGGTATTGGAAGAGATGTAGAAAAATGTGACTTCATCGGTGCATGTGCTAACAAATGTCCTACTGAAGCTATTCGTGTAGTTACCAAAACTGGTATGTTATGCCCAGCTTTAGAAGAAACTGATGCTGAACCATCATTCACTAGCTGTATTAGATGTGGTGCTTGTGCTTCCATGTGTTCTAACGACGCATTGAAAGTAGATCAATATGAAATAACTATTGACGGCGAACCTGTTTTAAGAGACAGAATTGCATTCAACCCATCTAAATGTGACCAATGTGGTGACTGTATCGAAGCATGTCCTTATGACATGATTCACAAAACAGATAATCCTAAATTACCAATTGCAGGATTCTGTACTTTATGTGGTCAATGTCTTGAAGCATGTCCAGAAGATGCATTATGTTATAAATAGGTGTGATAACACACCTTAATTTTTTCTTTTTTTTTAAAAATTAGCTATATTTTATTCATTACTACTTTTCCATTGACAATTGTCATTATAGGCATTCCTTTGTAATTCCAACCATCAAATGGAGAGTATTCTGCTTTTGTTTCAAATTCATCAATATTGAATTCGCCTTCTCTTTTCAAGTCGATAACTGTAAAGTCAGCGTCTTTTCCAACAGCTATTTGGCCTTTATTTTTCAATCCATAGACTTTCGCTGCATTTTCACTGAGTATTTTCGGTATAATCTTTAAATCAAGGTTTCCTTTGTTCACTTCAGTTAAAAGTAAAGGAACTACGGTTTCTAGATTAGGAATTCCTGGTGATGAGTCCCACACTCCTTTTGATTTATCTTCCATTGTATGTGGTGCATGGTCGGTTCCAATTATTGAATTGGAATCCAAATCGGCAATACCAACACTGGCCTGCTTTTCTCTTAATGGTGGATTGGTTTTTATAAATGTTCCATATGTATCGTATGCTGAATTGTCCAATAGTAAATGATGTGGTGTAAATTCCCAACTTATATGATATGTTTTACTTGCATTTTTTGCCAGACTCAGTGATTTGGATGAACTTAAATGACATATATGCAATTGCAAATTATTTTCTTTTGCAAGTTCAATAGCTTGTTTTACGGATTCATCTTCAGATATTGCAGGTCTGCCATAGCTATAATCGATGGGAGTGTTTTCCTCTTGTTTTAATCGGTTAGTTTCTGTTTCCACTATTGATTTTTTCTCACAATGCACTGCTACAAGACCGTTATAGTCAGTATTGTTTTTTAATTCGCCCAAATTGGAAAATATCTCCTCTAAACTTTCATCGGTTTCCAAATCCATAAATATTTTAAATGCAATCGGATTTAATTTTACCATTTTTTCCATTTCTTCAAGGGTATTGTGTCCGGCTTGAAGTTCAAAATTGACAACGGATTTCTCTTCAGCGATTTTAATTTTTTGCTTAAGTGCTTTGTAGGTATTTGTTTTTGGCAGTGTATTCGGCATATCAATGATGGTTGTAAATCCTCCGTTGGCTGCAGATAAACTACCGGTTTTAAAATCTTCTTTTTGTGTTAGGCCCGGATCTCTAAAATGGACATGAGGGTCAATAAAACCCGGCAGAAGGTAATTGTTTTTTATATCAATTGTTTCATCGCCACTTATAGGTGTTTTTGAAATGTCTGCAATTTTTCCATTTTCGACTTTTATGTAAAATTCTCCGGTCTCATCTACTAACCTACAATTTTTTATAACTAAATCCATTGTTAATCTCCGTTGCTCATATTATTCAATAATATTTATATTGTTTTTAAACATAAGTTTTTTTTAATTTGAGAGTTATATTTATTTTTATGTCTCA
Source organism: Methanobrevibacter sp. (assembly GCA_017434525.1). Classification (GTDB taxonomy): domain Archaea; phylum Methanobacteriota; class Methanobacteria; order Methanobacteriales; family Methanobacteriaceae; genus Methanocatella. The sequence goes on along the minus strand of JAFRFD010000004.1, from coordinate 95,287 downwards.
AGTTTCAAATATTCTCGCCCATGATAAGGAGTTATTCTACAATGATTTGAATGAGGAGTATGAATTTTCAACCACTACTTCAGATATTAATTTGGTGGCGGATTTCACTGAGTATAATCCTTTACATAATGGTCATTTTCATTGCTTGAAAACTGCAAAACATATGTTTCCTAACTCATTATTTGTAGCTGTTGTGCCGGGCCTGTTTGAGAGAAGTGGTCGAGGTATTCCATATATATTGCCAAGACAAATTAGGGCAGAAATTGCAATTTCTGTCGGTGCGGACATTGTCGTTGAAGGTCCTCCAATGGGAATTATGGGATCAGGACAATATTCATTATGTCTTTGCAAGATGTTTAAGGCCTTGAACACCGATCATATTCCTAGAGGTTACAAGCCCGTTGAAGGAATGGATGAAATCTTAAAAAGAATTAATATGGGTCACCACATTGCTCCAAAACCTTATAGGATTGTTGATAAAACAACCAATGAAACTGTATTGAAAGGAAAACTTGAAGAGGACAATTATGTCATCACTTCATTTTCAAATTCTTTGAGTAAGATAGGTTTTGATTTTAAGGATAAGTTCATTTTTGTGGAACGTATTGAGGGGGTAAGCGGCACACTTATTCGTGAGAGCATATTAAATGACAATTTTGACGATGTTTATGATATGATGCCTTCAAAGACAATTGAAGTATTAAGGCGTGAAATAAAAAACGATGGGATAATTTATGGGATTAGGGACATTGAAAAGATTGTCGACACTGCAAATAATTATGGTTTTGAAGAGTTGGCCAGTCTCAACTTATTCAATGACAAGTTGGCAAAAAACATTGTGGACAATAGGCCTTATGAAAATATTAATGAGATAGAAAATGCCATTCTTCAAGGATTTTCCTCACATTTCAGACAAAGGGTATTGAGCATTTTGGAGAATCCTATTCCAAAAGAAGTAATTTCACAATATATTGACAGGTATCCTTCAGTAATTAGGGTTTTAGGATATAAGAATGATGATTGTTTGGAAAAATTCAAAAATAAAATAAATAATGAGAATGTCTCATTATTTAGATAATACAGCGTTGATTACATTTTGTGGGTTTTTAAGTCCATATACTGCATCTATGAATGTTGGATAAGTTGCTTGTAATAAGAACAGGTATATTATGTAGTATATTACAATTAAAATCACAATAAGCAAAATCACTGTTAATAATATGTCCACAGCACCCATAGGTTCCTTTTCGTCTTTGTAATTTATGTTATGAATTCCAGTTTCTTCTTTTTTAACTTTAAGGCCTTGTTCTGCAGCGATTTCAGCTCTGATTCTTGCTTCCATTTCTTCAGGAGTTTCAGGTCTTGAAGTTGGTTTTTTAGGAACTTCTTGTTTGAGTGTTGATGCTTGAGGTTTTTCTTCAACAGGCCTAGGAGCATATTCTTTTTTAGTTAAAGAACCGTATTGTTCTTCATCTTTTGCTAACTGTTCGCCCAATGGCATTTCATTTTCATCAAAGTACAAGTCATCTAAATATTTTTCATATTTGTCCTCAAGTTCCTGTCTTGCGCTTGTTTTTGGAGGTTCGTAATCATGATCAGGATAAATGTATTCCTGTTCTCCAGCGGTTGGTTGTTGTTGTATCACTTCTTGAGGTTCATATTCGTTTTGTGTAACTTGTTGTGGTTCTTCTTGATAGATGGTTTCTTCTTTACTTAAATAAGAAGATTCTAATCCTCCAGAATATTCAATGGAATCTTTTATGTTGTATGGGGAATCATCACTGATTGCTTTATATTCTTGAACCTCTTCCTCTTGAGCATATGGTATTTCATATTCCTCTTGTGGCTGGTAGATATTTTCCTCAATAGGTTGTTCCTCAACATAAACAGGTTCGCTTTCCACTTCACTTTGTGGTGAATTGTCTAAACTAAGACCGACAATTTTCTCTAAACAGTCTTTACAGTAAATTTTTCCAGCAATTTCTAAACCACATTCTTTACAAATAGATTTTCCGCATATTGCACAGACGTCTGTGCCTTCTCTTTCTGGATGATAATGACATTGCATAAATTACACTCTCTAACGAATAAATTTTATTAAATGTATATATTTATTATTTTTATTTATATAAAACTTTTCATAACTCCTTTGTTTTTCCTATAATTTTTTCACTTACAATCTCTGATGCGATTAAATCGTCGATTGTAGCAAGAAAACTTCCTAAACTCTCACTATTTATTTCATAATTGATAGTGTCATTGTTTAAATCACCTTTTAGATAGTTTTCATTATCAACTTCCAAGGAATTATATATCAATGAAGCAGATTCATCGTTTTTATATTTTAATGTTAATAAACCATTTATTTTCATTTTTTCACATTTTTCATTAGTATAATGAATATTATATTTGTCCTTTAAATTAATATTATTTTTCATATTGTGTTAAAATATGGTAACCTTTATTAATGACTTAATTAATATATTTAAGTATTCTATATATTACAATATATGATTTTTATATAGCTATTATTCGAATTTAATATTACATAGCTATTTTTTAATTAGACATGTTTATTCATGTTATTTTTATTTCGGAGGAATAATAATGGTTCGTGCTTATACAAGAAGAGATTACATTAGAAAAACCCCAAACTCAAGAATCGTACAATATGATATGGGTAATTTAAGAGATGAATTCCCTGTTTCATTAAGTTTAGCTGTTAAAAAACCAGCTCAAATTAGACACAACTCTTTAGAAGCTGCAAGGATTGCTTCTAACAGATTAATGCAAAGAGCTGCTGGTAGAATGGGATACCACTTAAAATTAAGAGTATACCCTCACCAAATCGTAAGGGAAAACCCAATGGCAACCGGTGCAGGTGCGGATAGGGTACAAAGTGGTATGAGAAATGCATTTGGTAAACCAATTAGTGTTGAAGCTATCGTTAAAAAAGATCAAAGAATCATCACTATCGATTGCCAAGAAAAGAACTTTGAACAAGCTAAAGTTGCATTAAAAAGAGCAGGTATGAAATTACCAGTTCCATGCAAAATAGTTGTTGACAAAGGCGCAGAATTAATTAAATAGATTTTAATTAATTTTTTTACTCTTTTTTTATAATTTATTTTAATTTTTCTATAATTTTCTAATTTTCATAATTAAATATTTAAACTTTAAAATTCATATTAATAAATATATTATTGGTGATGTTTTTTAGTTTCCAACTATTGTCAATTGAATATATTTTTATACCAAGAGGTTTTATTTTATGTATGTTGTAAAATTTGAGGATTTAAATAAATCCGATATTGGAATTGCAGGTGGAAAAGGTGCTAATTTGGGTGAATTAACTCAAGCAGGCATTCCAGTACCGCCAGGTTTTGTAGTAACTGCAGAAACTTATGAAAAGTTTATGGAAGATGCCGGAATTAATGATAAGGTTATGGACATTCTCGATAAAATCGACATTAATGATACCAAAGCTCTTCAAGCAGCTTCTGAAGAAATCAAAGCTATCATTAATAATGCTTCAATCCCAGATGACATGATTTTATTCATTACCGAAGCATACAATCAGCTTTGCCAAAGAGTTGGTGAAGATGACACTGATGTGGCTATCAGATCTTCCGCTACTGCAGAAGATTTACCTGAAGCTTCTTTTGCAGGTCAACAAGATACCTTTTTACATGTTTCTGGAAATGATGAAGTAATTGAATATATCAGAAAATGTTGGGCATCTTTATTTGAAGCAAGAGCAATCTTTTACAGAGAAGAAAATAATTTCGAACACTCCAAAGTATATATTGCTGTTGTAGTTCAAAAAATGGCTAATGCTGATAAAGCAGGTGTGATGTTTACTGTAAACCCATCAACCGGTGAGGAAATAGCTTTAATTGAAGGATCATGGGGTCTTGGAGAAGCTGTTGTATCCGGTGATGTAACTCCTGATAACTATCAAGTTGATAAAAAAGATAATGAAATTATCAATGTAACCATTAGTGATAAAAAGGTAATGTACACTAATGATGAAAATGGAACTAGTGTTAAAGTCGATGTTCCAGAAGAGAAAAGAAATGAAAGGGTATTATCTGATGAAGAGCTCATTGAATTAACCGAAATGGGTAAAAGAGTTCAAGCTCATTATGGCGAACCAATGGATACAGAATGGGCATTTGAAAACGGTAACTTATTCTTATTACAAGCAAGACCTATCACAACTTTAGGTGATGTCGAAGAGCAAAAAGACGATTCTTCAGCGGATGCAGGCGAAGTTCTTGTAAGAGGTCTTGGTGCAAGTCCTGGTATGGCATCAGGTAGTGTAAAAATTGTTTTAGATATTGATGAATTGGACAAAATCAAAGACGGAGACATTATGGTTACAACCATGACCACTCCTGATATGGTTCCTGCTATGAGAAGAGCAAGCGGTATTGTCACTGATGAAGGGGGCGTAACTTGTCACGCATCCATTATTTCACGTGAACTTGGAATTCCATGTGTTGTAGGAACTGGAAACGCTACCACAACCTTAGAGGAAAACTCCGGTGTTACTTTGGATGGTAAAAAAGGTTTAGTATTTGAAGGAATTTCCAAAACCAAAACTGAAGAAGTGGCTACTGTAGTTGGGGCAGCAGCACCAATTATTACTGTAACTGAAGTAAAAGCAAATGTAAGTATGCCTGAAGCAGCAGAAAAAGCAGCAGCTACTGGCGCTGATGGTGTTGGACTTTTAAGAACTGAGCATCTAATGTTGACATCCGGTATTCACCCAGGCAAATTCATTGCTGATGGAAGAGAGGATGAATTGATCGATACAATCGCTGACAATGTTATGATTGTAGCCGATGCATTCTATCCAAGACCAGTATGGTACAGAACTTTAGATGCACCAACCGATGAATTTATCACTTTGGAAGGTGGGGAAAACGAACCTAGAGAACATAATCCAATGCTTGGTTGGAGAGGTATCAGAAGAGAACTTGACCAACCTGAAATCCTTAAATGTGAATTTAAAGCTATTAAAAAATTACATGAAAAAGGATACACAAACATTGGTATTATGATACCATTATCTCAAAGTCCTGAAGAGCTTAAACAAGCTAAAGCACTTTGTTCCGAAATTGGTTTTGAACCTCACAAAGATGTTGATTTCGGTATGATGGTTGAAATTCCAGCAGCCGCAATAATGATTGATGAGTATATTAAAGTTGGAATAGACTTTGTAAGTTTAGGAACCAACGATTTAACTCAGTACACTCTTGCTGTTGATAGAAACAATGAGTTTGTAGCAAAACACTACTCCGAAGAACACCCTGCAGTAATGAAATTAATTGAAAGAACAATTAGAAAATGTGCTGAAGCTGGTGTAAAATGTAGTATTTGCGGTCAAGCAGGTAGTGTGCCTCACATTGTTGAAAAACTCGTTGAATTTGGAATCAGTAGTGTATCTTCAAATACTGACGCAATTGCTGATGTGAGAAAAACTGTTGCTCGTGCTGAACAAAAAATTATTCTCGACGCTGCCCGTAAGCGTATGGAATAATCTTTTTATTTCTTTTTTTTATTTTATTTTTATATTTAATTATTTTTAGTTAGGGTATTTTATGCAAGATGAACCAATAGATAAAGAAGACATTTTAAAAGAATTGGCCGAAATCCATGAATTAGATTATAATTATGCTGATGGTAGAATTTTAGGGTCAATGTGTACAGAAGCACATCCTTTTGCAAAAGAAGTTTATTGCAGATTTCTTGATACTAATTTAGGCGATCCGGGTCTTTTTAAAGGAACAAAATTCATAGAGGATGAGGTTGTTAGATCTATTGGTGAATTATTGTCTTTAGATAATGCTTATGGAAATATTGTAACTGGAGGTACTGAAGCTAATTTAATGGCCATTCGTGCTGCCAGAAATCATGCAAGAAAATACAAGGGCATTACTGATGGGGAAATAATTATTCCAGAATCCGCTCATTTTTCATTTAAGAAAGCTGCAGACATGTTAAATCTAAGAATTGTTGAGGCGGAACTGGATGAAAATTATAAGATTAATGTCGATTCCTTAAAGAGCATCATTTCTGATAAGACTGTGGCCATTGTGGCTATTGCAGGAACTACTGAATTAGGTTTAATTGACCCTATCGAAGAAATCTCCAAAATAGCTCATGAAAATAATATCTATTTCCATGTTGATGCAGCATTTGGAGGATTTTCAATACCTTTTTTAAGGGAACTTGGTTATGATTTGCCTGTTTTTGATTTTTCATTGCCTGGAGTTTGTTCAATAACTGTTGATCCTCATAAAATGGGTTTGGCTCCAATTCCTGCTGGAGGAATCATTTTCAGAAAAGAAGAATATCTTGAAGTAATGGCTGTTGATTCTCCATATCTTACAGTCAAAACTCAATCAACAATTGTTGGAACTCGTTTAGGCGCTTCATCTGCAGCAACTTATGCAATCATGAAATACTTCGGCAAGCAGGGATACTGTAAACTTGCAGAAGAGTTAATGGAAAATACCCGATTTCTGGAAAAGGGTTTAATAGAAATAGGTTATGAAGTGGTATGCAAGCCTGAATTGAATATTGTTGCTTTCAATCATCCTGATATGGATGCACATGTCCTTGCTGAAAAATTAGAAAAATTAGATTGGAAGGTTTCTGTAGCAAAATGCCCTAAATCCATTAGGGTTGTTTTAATGAACCATATTAAAAAACATCATTTAAAAATATTATTAGAAGATTTAAAGGAAATATTCTAACTTCAATCTTCTGTAATATCTTCAACATACATTAACGGGTAATTGAGCTCTTCAATAAACTCAATTCTTATTGTTGCATTGACATTATCTACTTTTGTAAATATCTTAACGTCCAACATGTCTCCAGTAAGTGAGGTGTATTCAAATTCGGTCATTGATTCCTCTAGCTTATCAAATCGAATATTGACTTTAACATCTTCAATTGCTGGTTGTAATTTCAGAGATTCTTCCATACTTGTCTCTAGGCTTTTTTTTGTATTTTTATTAACGGGGGTTCCAACAAATTGGTGGAATAGTGCTCCCATACTGATTGCTCCTTCAAATATGGCTCGTTCTCTTGTTGTTATGTTTGAAAAATATTCCTTATCAACGTCCATCATAATCCTCCATTTAAAAAGATTATCTTGTCATATATCAGTTCGGAAGGTATAGGATTTATGCAGCAATAGAACAATACTGCGGAAATAATTAAAACAAATGCTAAAATGTATCCTCTTTGTTCTTTCGGATAGAAATGGCTAAATGCCAATCCAACTACTAAAAATATTGCACTTATTATCCATGCATTTGATTCTTGAGGATTGTCTTTGATGACTTGCGTATTAATTGGGCCTGTCTCATTCAACTCGCCCTGAATTATTAATCTGTTTTCAGTAGACCCTATCGGATCGCAGGTAATTAGATATAATGAATTTCCGCCCTCAACTGCATTAAGTTTATATTCTGCAGGTACAACCTTTGAATCTACAACAGTATATTTCACTTCCCCAATTCCCGGCCATTCTAAAACCAATGTGTCTCCTTTTGATATTTCATTAAGTCTTAGGAATGGTGAACCCTGGAGTGTTCTATGTCCAAATATCAATACGTCCCCATTTGTGGGTGTATATGATGTAGGTTCATGCATTACTCCTTGGGATAATGACTGGTTATTTATTTTTTCATGGACTCCTATGGAGTCTATTATTATTGTTGGGGCTTCAACATTTCTCTCCACAACAATTTTAGATGAGAAATAGTTGACTTCTCCCATTGCATATAATCCTATTATAAGCAAACATATAATAACAATTACAGTTGTAATAGTTGGTCTGTCCATAATACCACTTTTGTATTTATTCATATATATTTTTTTAATATGTTCGAGAGGAATCAATTTCCTTTACCATCCAGTCGGGTGCATGGGATGTTGGAATTGTCAGCACTATGTTTTCCATATTGTTTATAACGAAATCAACTTTATCCCGAGGAGTTTCAATTAAAAGCATATACTGGGCATCTAAATCTCCTAAATTAATTTGACGTTCGTAATTGGACAGCTTAACCCCATAACTTTCAAGTAATGCAACGGTTTCTTTTTCATCGTATCCTCTTATGATGGAGCCCTTTAGAAGTTCCAGCACGTTTGATGAAAAACTATCTGTTTTTTCTTTTGGATATGTGTCATTTCCTTTGACGTAAACGGTTGATTTTGAATATTCAGAGTCGATTTCTCCGTTTTCCTCATATCTCATTATGGACAGTACCGTACATCCGCTAACATATGGGCTTGTGTTATTCCCGTCAGGACTGCCTTCGGTGTAATTTGAGTTTAGATAAATGTCTACAACGCTACCTACATTTATTAGCCCCGCTCCAGCCTGTAATCTTGAAACTAATACAGGCACTGAAACGGTATTTGGCTTTTCAAATTTAATTTTGGATAAAACTCTTGCGTCATTTTCACCAACAATTTGCATTGCTTCTTCACTTTTCATTAGCACGTCTTTACTCTCATTCGAATAAACTGCCATAGTCCGGTTGAATTTGTCCTGGTTGGATAGAATCGATTTTTTATGAAATGACTTCCAATCTTTTGTTGCGGGAGCTAATATGTTAATGCTTTCCAATTCCCCCGGACTTTTAGCATTATTGATTTTATTTTCTAAAACTAATGCAGTAGGTGAGGTTACAAGCGGTCCTGAATATAAATCATGAAGCTCATTCAGTTTTTCGGTTTTAACGAGGGACAGCTCTTCTTGCTGAGGTTGATAAACTAAAAAATAATAAGATGAGATAACTAATGTAATCAAAATCAATGCAGTAATTATGATTCCAATTTTTCTTTTTTGTTCATCTTCTGTGATATTTGTTGTCTTTGGACTTAAATAAACCCCAAGTTTATGATTTAATTTTTTTAATGGGCTTAGTTCATCTTTTTTTGTCGGTTTTGGAAGTTTTTCTTCTTTATATTGCTCTTTAATGTTTTTTGTTTCTCCAAAACCCTTTGGAAACAATGGATCTCTTGGTTTTTTATTATTCATGTTTCTACTCCTAATGGTTAATTAAAAGTAGATGGAATTAATTTAATTGGAGCATTATACGTAATTTTTAATTAAATTAATTATAAGGTAGTATAAGCAGAATAATAACAGTAATAAAGCAGGGATATTAACAGTCAACAAAACGATTTTGAATGGAAGAATTAATAATATGATCAGTATAACTGAAATGGCGAGAATTGGAATATTATCAAATTTAGGATATATTACTGTACTAATCATTATCAATGAAACGATTAAACTTAGAATTAAAGCAATATACATATTATATAATCCGCTCAGATAATATGTAGCTAATATGAATGCTATTCCTGGAATTGGAAATCCAATAAAATCTTTTGTTTCTATTAAATCCGCAATAACATTATATCTTGTTAATCTTAAAACTCCACAAATAACGATAAATAAACTAATGAGTATTACTATTGGTTGAATAAAAGTTGATGTGGTGTTAATAGTAGAGTATACAAATATTGCTGGTGCTAAACCAAATGAGACGACGTCAGATAATGAATCGATATTCTTTCCAAAACCTAAAGTGTCTTGTCTGTTGGTTTTTCTTGCTACCCAACCATCTACTGAGTCAAACATGATTGCAAATATCATCAACAATGCACCTAGTTCAAAATTATGGTTCATTGAACTCAGCACTGATAAAAATCCACATGACATATTTGATAGGGATATTATGTCGGATATTGCTATAAATTTTCTAATGTTTGTATATTCAATTTTCATGTTTAACCTCAGTAATACTTTTCAGTTTATATGTTATTAACTTTTCCTTTGATTTTGCCTTATTTTTATTAATATTTGTTTCTAATTATTTATAAGTGTTATTTTTAATTGAGTTTATTATTTTTTTTATTTTTTTAAAAATTACTTGTTATGTGCTTATTTTTTTTATTTATTTCAAATAATTATTTAGTTTAGTTAAAAAAATTGATATTTACTTATTAATTTTAGGAAATTAACCTTAAACGATAAAATATATATAATAATATTTTTAATAAATATTAATTGTTGGACTTTTAATAAATAGCAATTATTTTGAATTTTTTTAAAATTTTTTCAGTTATTTATTTTTAGTCATAGATTTGATATTGATGTATTGTGAGTAGTTAAATGATTGAAGATAATATTCGTGTTCTTAGACAGGCTGCAAGAGTTACAACAGACAGTAACTATAAAATAGAGAAAACCTGGTGTATTATTGCAGGTAATGTTGATCTGGTTGATGAAATGGCCTATAAAGCCATATTGTCAAATGCCAATGTTAAAATTTTGTTTAGGGAACATGTAATATTGACAGATGGTAAATTAGATAAAAAATTTGATTTCATAATGATTTATGGCAATTCAATAATCATCAATGACTTCAAAAACAAAACCAAAAAGCGAGGGGGAGCATATGTTCAGATTCCTCGCAGATATTTGTCTGATGAACCTAATTTGATGGTGCTCGTTGCACCGGATGATGTGATGAAATATACTTTGTCCAATATTGAAAAATCAAAAATATCATTTAAAATTCTTCAAGAATCACAGACTACTAGCTTCATTGATATTGATTTAAGTAATGAAGTTAAATTACCAAATTTCATCAAAAGTGCTTTGAAACCTTTCTATAATGCAAATGAAGTAGTTTTAACAACTCTTGTAGTTTCTATTAAAGATGATAATCACATTGGAAAGTTTCAAAGTATGGCTACATCTAATAAGATATTCGTTATAGACTTTAAAGATATTGTAACGGAGGAATAATCATGAACATTTTTGGAAAAGATGAGGAAGAACCACAAGTTGAGGATACCAGAGTCATTAGTAACAGTCTAGGAATTGATTTAGGAACTTTAAATACCGTAATTGCAAAACCTTCTGGTGATAAATTTGATTTATACCAAATTCCATCAGTTGTCGCAGTTAAAAAAGATGACCCATCAGAAGTTTTAGCTGTCGGTGAAGAAGCTAAAAGAATGCTTGGAAGAACTCCTAGTGATATTCTTGCTGTAAGGCCTTTGAAAAAAGGAGTTATAGAAAATGTTGTACAAGCACAAGCATTACTCATTAAAGCGATGCAAATTGGTATTAATGAGGGTGAAAGTGTTGGAAGAATCGTTATTGGTATTCCGGGTGATGCATCTGAAGTAGAAAAGAATGCAGCCGAAGAAATTGGTAGAAAAGCCGGAGCTCAAAATATCCTAGTCATTAGTGAAGGTTTGGCAGCTGCTATTGGTGCAGGTTTGCCTATTGCTGAGCCAAATGGTACTATGGTTATTGACATAGGTGCAGGATCTACTGATGTTGTTGTAATATCTCTTGGAGGCATCAATGATATTGAAACTGTTAGATGTGGTGGTGACGATATCGATAATAAGATTGTCGAGCTTGTTGCAGAAAAATATAATGTGGCAATAGGCATTCATGATGCAGAAGCAGCAAAAATTGAAGTTGGTATGGTTCATTCTTCAGAACAGTTTGAAAACTTAAGTGTTGAGGTTATTGGAAAATCTTTAGAAACTAATAGGCCTAAAAAAGTTGTCATTGATTCAATGTTGGTTGCTGATGCCGTAGAACCATATATGCAACAAATTGTTGGCGGATTAAACATAATATTAGAAAGATTATCTCCTGAGTTAATGATGGGAGTTTATAACAATTCTGTAGCAGTCGGTGGAAGTTCAAGACTCCGTGGTATTAAAGAAAGGATTTTTGATGAAATCGGAATTCCTGTTGAAATTTCAGATGACCCAATGACTGTTGTTGCAAAAGGTACTGCTATTGTTGCAGCCGAACCTCTTGCATTGGAACCTGAAGTCCGTCTCAGGGCTATGAAATAAATATATTTTATTTATTTCTTTTTTTACTTTTTTTGTTGATTTTTATGGATATTTTAGGTATTGATGAAGCTGGAAGAGGGTCTGTTTTAGGCCCAATGGTTATTGCAGGGGTTATTGTCCCTGAAAAAATGGAAAAAGTCTTGGAGCGTATGGGCGTTAAAGATTCTAAAAGATTAACTCCCAATAGGCGTACTATATTATCCCGCAAGCTTAAAAAGATGTTCGATTATGAGGTTGTAGTCATCACTGCCCGTGAAATTGATGAAATGAGGGCAGACGGGATTAATCTCAATGAAATTGAAAAGAACGCTATGGAGTCAATATTATTAAAGATGAAACCCGAAAAGGCCATAGTTGATGCTGTGGATGTCAAAGCTGAACGTTTTCAGGAGAATTTATGTGCCGACACAGGAATCAATGTCATTGCAGAACATAAAGCGGATGATAAGTATATTCAAGTTAGTGCTGCTTCAATAATAGCTAAAGCCGAAAGGGATGATCAGATTGCCCAGATCAATAAGGAATTTATTAAGTCAGGGGGCATTGGTTCAGGTTATCCTTCAGACCCAAAAACTAAAGAGTTTTTAAATAATTATGCTTATGATGAAATGCCCGATTTTGTAAGAAGGTCATGGGCAACAGTTGCAAAAATGAAATAATTTCTGTTTTTTTTAAATAATATTTAAGTATATGGAATAATATATCTATTCTTATAAAATTTTCGATATAATGTTATATAGAGGATGAATATGATTATTGAATATATTACTCCATTCCTTGATGGGATTTTTGATATTTTCACTCAGGGAGGAATTATTACTTATATAATTCTTTTTATTGGAATTTATGGTCTTGTTATTTCAATAAGGAAAATCGCTTATCTTAGAAAGATTAGTAAGGTTGACACTACTGAGATTTTTGGTGTCGTTACCGCATCTATGGAGCGAGGCGGTGCAGTTGAAGCCTTAAAACAGATTAATGGATTTAAAAATCCGATTTCTAAGATTATTTCTGAAACTTTAAAAATAGGTTATAAAAATAAAACCGAAGTTGAAGAAAGTATGGAGCAAATTTTCATTGTTGAAGTGGCAAAAATGACAAAAGGATTAAGCACTATTAAAACTATTACTGAGCTTGCTCCTTTTTTAGGGTTAATAGGAACCGTTATTGGTATATGGATGACATTTAAGTCATTAGGAGTCCATCCTGATTCTGCAGCTATGGCTGAAGGTATTTATGTTGCATTAACAACCACAATCATGGGTCTTTTAGTAGCAATTATTTTAATACCTATCTACAGTTATATTCAAGGACTTATTGATGCTGAAATGGACAAAATTGAACTTGCAACAAAAATGACCAATTGGGGATTTGCTGTTGTTAAAGTTAGAGTGGATTCAAATGTGGAATGTGCACTTGAGGCTCTTCAAAAAGCTGAAGGTGTGGTGAACACAAGATTGATATCTGATCCTTATGCTAATATTAAGGTTTCATTTAAGCCAAGTATGTTAGATAAAAGTATTTCTAATATTATTTTAGAGAAGTGTAATGTTAATGCTGAAATTACTGAAAGTAAACTAAAACAATAGGTGATTTGATGGCTATTGATGTAAAAAGGCATAAGAAGAAGGTTTTGGATCAAAAACCAAATATCAATTTAGTTCCTTTCATTGATATTCTGTTTACCATTATGATATTTTTAGTTGTTACCAGTAATTTTTCAGCTACTGATGTTCAAGCGGATGATTCTGATGTTGTAAGCGATGCAACCGGAAAACCTAATGTCACTGATGTTTCAGGAGACCAAGAATATTATGTAGTTCCAGTAGCTAATTTACATAAAGTTACTGTCAACGGTCAAGACCGGTCGGATGTGATAGCCGGAGGCGCCGTTGGTGTTCAAGCAAAGGTCATTGATGAAGGTCAGGTAATTATTAAACCGGGCGAAATCGAAATTACAACTCCTGCTGGAATTTCTCCAGAAGTTGCTGTGCATCGTCCTGAACTTTAATTTGAGGAATAAAAATGTATACGGGGAGAATTTTATCAACTGGGATGAATACTGATGGTAAACCTTTTGTAGCATATCGTGTTTCAAGTAGGTCATTTCCAAATAGGCAATGCTTAAAATTTGAAAACCGTGCTGCTATCGTTCCAAAGGAAGGTTTTGAAAAAGACGTTTTTGAGAGCATTTATATTTCATATAATTGTATCCGTATTGAAAGGGGTATGGCTATTGTATCAAATGGTTCTCAGACTGATGTTATAGCAGATAAAATAGCTTTAGGAATGAATATAAAAGATGCACTTGCATATTCATTGCTAACAATGGACTATGAAAAGGATGATTATAATACTCCAAGAATTGCGGCTGTTGTCACATCAACTACAGATGAAGATGAATATGAGTGCTATATTGGAATAGTTAATGATAAGAAGCTATTGGTCGAGCAAATTCCTTATGGGAAATCAGGATTCATTTCAACATATGGAAGTCAAGTACATGATTTGGTTGATTTCGAAGCGAAAGATGCAACCGGTGCCGCTAAATTTATTTTTGATGAAGGCACTTTTGCAAATTATGAAAAACCAGTAACTTCATGTGCTGCAGTATTTGATGGAGAATGGACTATAGATATCTATAATCCATAATTTTATTTTTTTTAATTTTTTTTAGAGGATATTATGAGTATTGAATTGATTGGTTTAGAGGATATTCCCATTGTTGACAACTCTAGCAATATTTCAGAGATTGTTAAAGATGCAATCATAAGGCAAGGCTGTAATCTTAAACATGGGGATATTATTTTAATAGCAGAAACTTTAATTTCAAAAGCTGAAGATAACTTCATTGTTTTGGATGAATTGACTCCATCTAGTGAAGCTGTCGAGCTTGCTGAAAAATCCAAAAAGGATCCAAAACTTGTTCAGGCAATATTGAATGAATCAGCGGAAGTTGTAAGAGTAGGGCCTAAATTCATTATAACTGAAACCAAGCATGGGTTTGTTTGTGCCAATGCAGGCATTGACGAATCAAATGTTGGTGACGGTCTAGCCACTCCGATGCCGGTAAACGCCGATAAATCCGCTTTAGAGATTCGTGAATTTTTAGAAAATGAATTTGGCGAAGAAATTGCAGTTATTATTACTGACACTCAAGGTAGGGCATTTAGATTTGGTGCCATAGGTACTGCAATTGGCTGTTCTGGAATCACTCCTCTTTGGAGACGAGTTGGCGAAAAAGATTTGTATGGTCGTGAATTGGAAACCACTGAAATTGCAACTGCAGATGAGTTGTCTGCCGCCGCTTCATTAATAATGGGGCAGGCTGATGAAGGACTTCCAGTTGTTTTGATTCGTGGATTTGCTAATTTTGATGATTTAAGGGACACTGAGTCAAATATAAGTTCGTTACTCATGCCAAAAGAGTTTGACGTTTTTAGAAATTGAGTGGTTTTCATGATTACTGTTTTATCTGGAGGAACCGGTACTCCTAAATTGTTGCAAGGTTTAAAGGAAATTGTTGACCCAAGGGATTTGACAATTATTGTAAATACTTTAGAAAACGACTATTTTTCCGGAGTTTATGTATCCGCAGACATCGACACGGTTTTGTACACTATGTCTGATTTGATAAATGATGAGTTTTGGTATGGAATTAAAGGCGACACATTCATTACTCATGAAAGGCTCGAAGAGATTGGTTGTCCGGAATTGCTTAGAATTGGGGATAAGGATCGCGCAACCAAAATACAAAAAACTCAGCTAATGGAAAAATATGGTTTGGCGAAAGCCTGTGAAATCCAAGCAGAAAATATGGGATTGACTTGCAATATCATTCCAATGAGTGAGGAAAACTCTGAAATTAAAATTATTACCGATATTGGAGAATTAGAGTTCCATGATTTTTTAATTAAACACCAATCTGAACCTGAAGTTTTAGATGTTAAATTTTCAAGTGTAAATCCAACTGAAGGAATTATTGACATCATTAGGAATTCTGATGCAGTAATTATCGGTCCTTCAAATCCAATAACTTCAATTTCACCAATATTATCTTTAGATGGTGTAAAAGATGCTTTAAATGAAACATATGTCGTAGCCATTTCACCAATCATAGGTAATGACAGTGTCAGCGGTCCTGCAAGTAAGTTTATGAAAGCATTGGGCATTGAAGTTTCATCAGTTGGTGTTGCATCATTATATCAGGATTTTTTAGATACTTTTGTCATTGACACTAAAGACGATGATAAAAAAGTTGAGGTAAATCAAATAGTTAATAAGGTAATAATTACAAATACAATTATGAATAATTTAGATGCTAAAAAAAATTTAGCTCAGATAATTATTGATAGTATTCCTTAATATCAAGAGGCGATTATTCAATGATACAAATGACATTAATACAAATTGACAATTATGGGCCTTGGACTGTTACTCCAAGACCACGTACGGAATCCGACTTACAAATGCTACAAGCAAGTTTATTTGCCGATTTAAACAATCATTTTGGTAATAAAAAAGGCCTGGTTTTCTTTACCAGATTTGATAATTTGCTTGCAATTTCAAATGGTCTTGATGAAGAGGACCATTTAAGGATTCAAAGATCTATTAGAAACAGATATCCTATCACTATCAGTATGGGTGTAGGAGCTGCTGAAACTCCTCATGAAGCACAAAAATTAGCTACTATCGCACTTCAAAAGGCGGGAAGCGCTCAATCTGGAGAAAGAAAAGAAATTTTGGCTATAGACAGTTTAGTTGATGAAGAAGACAGTTTCGTTCAAGCAGCTCACATTGATATTAACAGCGTAACCGAAACATTAACCGATATTGAATCAGCATTTGACACCAGTTTCATGGTAAATAAAGCTCAACATTATTTAATGACTAAATTAATTAAAAAAGGAGCATTATTGTTCTTCATCGGTGGGGATAATTTCATGTCTCCATGTAATGGATTGTCCGAACAGGAAATTGAAGACATCATGGTTGAAATCGATGAGGAAATAGGCATTAAACTTAAAGCAGGTATCGGTCGTGGAAAAAATGCTGAAGATGCAGCATATATGGCAGATATAGGTCTTGAAGAGATACGTGCACATAATAATGAAATGTGGACTTGGGTAATCGAAAAAGAATATTGAGGAATATTTTATGATTAAAGTAGTTGCACCTATGGCGGGGATAACTGACGCTGATTTTTTAAATAAAGTTATTCCTTTGGGTTTTGATGTAGCTACTTTAGGGGGATATAGTTTAGACGCCCCCACTATTGAAGCAAGCAGAAAAATCATTGAAAGAGGAAGAAAGGAGTTTGATTTTCCTTTGGATGAGATTTTTTCACATATTGAAGGTGAAGTTGCTTCAATTAAAAAATTTAACAGTGATGTAAAAGTATCAGCTAATGTAAGGGCAACAACTCCCCAACCAATCATTGAAGTTGGTAATATTAATGATTTGGATATTGTTGAAATTAATTGTCATTGTCGCCAGGAAGAAATTTTAGCCATTGGTTGCGGGCAAGAAATGTTAAAACGACCTGATTTGGGAGATTTTATTTCTGAAGTTGTAGATAATGTTAGTTGTGAAGTTTCAGTTAAAATCAGGGCTAATGTTGATGGAGTTGATACTTTAAAAATTGCTTCCATAATTGATGATGCAGGTGTAGATTATCTACATGTCGATGCTATGAAAATGGGTGTTTTCGATGCGGATTATGGTCTTTTAAAGGAAATCTGTAATAATGTTCAAATTCAAGTAATTGGAAATAATTCTGTCAACAATAAACTTAATGCACAAAAAATGATTGAAACCGGAGTAGATGGTTTTTCAATAGCTCGTGGAGTTATCTCCGGGAATTTAGACTTCAATCTATCTGATTTTTAAGATTTTTAAAACAATTGTTATTAGAAAACATTATTAATGGTTTAAAATAAAAATTATTTCAATAGGTGATTTCATGGATTTTATAACTCTTAAGAATATTACTAAAACTTTTGATGGTGTTGATGTTCTTAAAGATATTAATTTAAAGATTAACGAAGGGGAAACTTTAGGAATTTTAGGACGTAGTGGTAGTGGAAAATCTGTTTTGATTAACATGCTCAGGGGTACATTGGATTACAAACCTGATGCAGGTCAAATCATAATGAACGTTGCTGTTTGTCCAAAATGTGGTATTGTAGATTCACCATCTCATGTTGGAGAAAAATGTATTTGTGGGGGAACTTTTGAAGCTAAAACTGATGTTGATTTCTTTAATTGCGAAAGAAAATTATTTGCCAGTATTAAAAGAAGAATTTCCATCATGTTGCAACGTAACTTTGCGTTATATGATGAAGAAACAGTAATTGAGAATGTCATGAGGGCAATGGGTGATGAAAAACAGTATGAAGAAAAAATTTATGCTGCTTTGGAATTATTGGAAATGGTTCAAATGAACCATAGGATTACTCACGTTGCTCGTGATTTAAGTGGTGGAGAAAAACAAAGAGTAGTGCTTGCAAGACAATTGGCTAAAAATCCTATGATGTTTTTAGCAGATGAACCAACCGGAACACTCGATCCACAGACTGCAGTTAAACTTCACAATACTTTAAAAGAAGGGGTTAAAGATGAAGGAATCACCATGTTAATCACTTCTCACTGGCCTGAAGTAATGATTGAACTTGCAGATACTGTTATATGGTTAGAAGATGGTCAAATTAAAGAGGAAGGAGAACCTCAAAAAGTCGTTGACGAATTTATGGCAACAGTGCCTGTTCCTCAAAAACCTGAAATTCCAGAGTTCGGTGAACCTGAAGTTGTTCTTGAAAACGTTAAAAAACATTATTATTCAATTGAACGTGGTGTAGTTAAAGCTGTTGACGGAATTGATTTAACTATTAACAAAGAAGAAATCTTTGGAATTGTAGGTTTAAGCGGTTCCGGTAAGACAACAACCACCAGGATGTTAATGGGTTTAACTGAACCAAGTAGCGGTAATATTGAAATTAAACTTGGTGATGAATGGATTGATATGACAAAGGTAGGTCCTCTTAATCGTGGACGTATTATGCCTTATATTGGTTTATTACATCAGGAATATTCATTATATCCTCACAGAACCATTCTCGGTAATTTAACTGATGCTATTAGTTTGAATTTACCTGCTGAATTTGGAAAAATTAAAGCTATCGATGCATTGGAAACTGTTGGATTTACACATGATATTGCAACCATGATTCTTGATAAATATCCTGACCAATTGAGTGTGGGAGAAAAACATAGGGTTGCACTTGCACAGGTTTTAATTAAGGAACCTACTCTGATTGTGTTGGATGAACCTACAGGAACTATGGATCCGATTACTCGTGTTACAGTAACAGATTCCATTTTAAAAGCCCGTTCAGAATTGGAACAAACTTTCATTATCGTTTCTCACGATATGGACTTTGTTTTAGATGTCTGTGATAGGGCAGCTTTAATGAGAGGAGGTAAACTCCTAGATGTAGGTACTCCTGAAGAAATCGTAGATAAATTAACCGTAGATGAAAAAGAAGACATGCTTAAAGAAAGATAATTTTTCTTATTCATTTAATCTTTTTTTTATTTCTTTCCATTTTGGACAGTATTTGTCCATCAATTTTTTGAAATTTTTTCCATGATTGAATTCTATTAGATGACATAATTCATGTATCATAACATATTCTAAACATTCATGATCTTTTTTTGCAAGATTTAAATTTAGTGTAATCCGTTTGTCTTGATACCTGCAGTTTCCCCAGTTTTTCATATTCCTTATCTTTACTTCAGAAGGAGTTTTTCCAACAATTTTTGTGCACTTGTCTAAAACTGGAGGAATGGCTTTTCTCATTTCGGATCTGTAAAATTCATCCAATATTTTTTTTCTTTTTTCAATTGTACTTCTTTTTGGAATTGGCAGATACATTATGGATTTTTCTTTATCTATTAAAACATGCTTTATGGCATCATTTTTAATTAATTGTAAGGTGTATTCTTCTCCCCATAAATAATGTTTTTCACCATTATTGTATTTCAATGGTGATTTGATGTCATTTTCCTCAATGTATTTTTGTTTTTTTAAAATCCAATCTTTTTTTGATTTAATAAAATTGGCTATGTCATCATCGGATATGAATAAAGGTGCTGAAACTTTTACTTCACCGTTTGGTGGTAAAATGCGCAGATACATATTTTTAATGTTTTTTCTCTCTAAAGTGATAGTAATATTGTCTATTTTCAGAATTTCTTTTGCCATTTTTTAACCTAAATCCTAAAACTTATTTTTTTACATTAATTCTATATATACAAAAGATTATATATTTATAATTTAAATAAATTATATCATTATTTTATATTTATCGAATTATTGAAATGAATTATAATTTTTTTGGAGGTTTATCATGACTTGGGAAGATGCACCATCTCATATTTGTAGAGGGGGAGATATAAGGGGACTTGCTTTTTGTTGTCCTCCAGTAAAACCATGTCCAGTATTAAATGCTTTGCATCAGATTAATTTAACTCCACAAGAGTTTGTGGACATTAAAGTTCAATTTGGAAAAGAAACTAGATTAGGTGAAGGGGCAGGGACCTGTTTTGGTTCACTTGTTTGGTGTTGTAAGCCATCAAAACCATGCCCATTAAGGGACATGACTTTAAGGAATATGGGAATGAGTCATGATGAATATTTGGATTTGAAAAAAGAGTTGTCCGAAAGGTTAGTGGGCGTTCAAAAACCTGATCCTGATGAAAGAGCTGAAGCATTGGCTGAAACATTCCATGTATCAAAATTAGAAGCCATGAATGTTTTAACTGATTGTAATAATGATTTAAGAGCGGCTGTAAAAGTATTGCATGCAAGGTCTCTTGAAGATTCTGATTAAAATGGATTGGACTTCCCTTTATTTAAAAACTTCTGATTTGAATGTCTTTATATTGGGCACAGGTGAAGTTGCAACCAGAAGAGCAAACAGATTTTTAGACCATGGGGCCAATGTAAGGTTGGCCGGAACTAGTTTGTCTGAAGAGCTAGAAAATAAGGGAGCTGTTTTGTTTTCCACTCAGGATGTTGACGAATTGGTGGAGTGGAGTGATTTGGTTGTTGTTGCAAGTGGAAATGAGGAGTTGTCCGAATATGTTGCCGGAATATCTGAAGGTAAATTATTAAATCGCGCAGATTATCCGCAAGAGGGATGCGTTATTGTTCCAACAAGTTTCAATATTGGTGAAATTGAAATATCTATTTTTACTAATGGCAAAAGCCCATTAATGGCTCGTCAATTGAGAAAGAAAATTCAATCAATAATATCTGAAGAGGACATTTTGGAAATTGAACTTCAGGATTATGCCCGTTCAATTCTTAAAGAAACGGTTAATGATCAAAAAGAGAGGAGAGAATATCTCTACCAAATATTTGAAGATGAAAAAATTAATGATTTGATTAAAAACAATCAAATTGATGAAGCAAAGGATTATATTGATAATTTAATAAGGGGATTAGAGTGATACTTAATTTAAGAGTCGACCATAAAATTGCGGACATACATTCAATGGAAAATATTTCAAAAGACATAGACGACCTGTTTTGGAAATTACAAGAAAAATATTCCATCGGCGAATATGTTGAGATTTCTACATGCAATCGGAAGGAATATTATATTCACAATGATTATATTTCTGAGGATGACGAATTATTGTCTCATGAAAATCAAAGCATCATGATTGAATACGGTCAATCCGCAATCATGCATTTATTGCGTATGACTTCAGGTTTGGAATCAATGATTGTAGGCGAAGACCAAATTTTAGGCCAAGTAAAAGATGCAAAACATAAGGCTATAAAAAATCATCATTGCGGCCGTGTTCTTGACACTGTTTTTACAAAAGCAATTCACGTTGGTCAGGTTGTAAGAAACAAAACCAACATAAACAAGGGTTCGGTGTCTATCGGTTCTGCGGCCATTGACCTTGCCGAAAAGCATATGGGAAGCCTTGATGACAAGTCTGTTTTGGTTGTTGGTGCAGGTAAAATGGGTAAATTGGTTGCAAAAGCCCTTGCTGAAAAAGATTTGAATGCTATTTTTGTTGCTAACAGGACATATTATGTTGCTGTAGAGCTTGCAAAGGATTTAGGCGGAGAAGCTATTTTATTCAACGATTTGGAAAGATATCTGGCTGAAGCGGATCTGGTTATTAGTGCAACTAGTGCTCCCCATAGCATAATTGATAAGGAAAGGCTATTGGGCATTGAAATGACTTATGATGATTTGATGATGGTGGATATTGCAAATCCTCGTGACATTTCAGAGGATGTTGTGGATTTGGGAGTGAAATTGTTCAACATCGATGATTTAAGAGAGATTGCAGATGTAAATACTCAACTCAGAATTAAGGAATTTGGCGAAGCTGAAAACATCATCGATGAAGAGTTCATTTTGCTTAACGAATCGTTTAAAATAATGGAAGTTGATGACATTCTTGGTAGTTTAAGAGCATCTATGGAAGAGATAAGACAACGTGAAACTCAAAAAGCATCACTTAAGTTGGCTGATGTAGATGGTAGTGTAAAAATTTTAGATAATTTAACAAATTCCATTGTCAATAAGATATTTTTCGATATCTCTAAAAAAGTTAAAAAAGCTGCAAAAGAAGAGGATGCTGACATTATTGAAGCAGCAGAATATATTTTTAAATAGGTTAAAAAGAGTGTTTTTTATTCAAACATTCCTTTAACATCTTTATTTTTAATTTTAATTGCATTGATTGCATAATCAATATTTTTCATTGTAATTATTTCGCTATCGCTGGCAATAGTATTGTGGAGAGCGGTCTTTAGAATTTTTTCTTTGATGTCTCTTCCGGATAATCCTTTTGTCAATTTGACAATTTTTTCCAAGTCCAAATCATAGTTTAATGGCATGGTCTTAAGATTGTTTTTTATGATTTCTAATCTTTCGTTATCATCCGGCAATTTAAATTCGATTTCTTCTTCAAACCTGCTTCTTACCGCATAATCTAAGCTGGTAGGATTGTTTGTTGCACCAATAGTTATCACTGCTTTATTTTCACTAATTCCGTCCATTTCAGTTAAAAGAGAGTTTACAATTTCAGAAACATCTCCTCTTAATGATTGAAATGATCTGTGCAGTGCAATCGCATCAATTTCATCAATGAATATTATTGAAGGCGCATTTTCGCTGGCCTTTTTAAACAAGTCATGTATTTTGGATGCACCATCACCGACATGGTCTCCGATTAATGTGGTTGCTTTAATTAAATACAATGGAACTTCAAGCTCATTGGCAAGGGCTTTTACAAGCATGGTTTTGCCGGTACCTGGAAGCCCGTAAAACAGAATGTTTTTAGGAGCCCAAGGTCCAAAGCTTTCAGGATTTTCCAAATATTTTGTTATTACCTTAACTTTATTTTTTGCATTGGTTTGCCCAACGATATCATGGAGGCGTATATTTGACCTGATTAGATTATTGTCTTTTTTAGCATTTAATTCATCAGTAATTAGTTTAATTTTCGTATTTTCGGATATTATTGAATTGTTTGGTTTTGCAGTAACGATTTCAAAACCGTAATCAGGGATTATTTTTTGATCAAACAGGTGTGAGTTTTCGCGTACAACCAATCCTAACCATTGTTCACGGGCGTATTCTTCGAACAATTCCTTATTTTTAATTTCAAAATCATCATCCATTAAGTTAAACTCAAACGGATAGCCCACAGGTTTCAATACAACACATTCAGCATATTCTCTGTTTTCATTTTCGATAAGTGTTGTTTTTTGGTTGGTTGTTTTTATTCCCTGTTTTTTATTGTCACTTTTCAAATGCTCACCTCCGATATTTTTTTACACACTAACATTTGTTTTAGTATTATAAATAGTTGTTGTGACAAAGTATTTTTAGAGGTTATGTTATGAGTTTCAGGACTAGGAGGGTTTTAATTTCGGCTCCATTTTATATGGTTTTCCAATTCTTTTTGATGAAATATATCTTTTTGTTGTTTGGTGGAGTGAATGATTTTTACTTGATTTTGTTTTCACTATTCATCGGTTTTGTGCGTTGTGT
The DNA here is from genome assembly GCA_017434525.1 of Methanobrevibacter sp. Classification (GTDB taxonomy): domain Archaea; phylum Methanobacteriota; class Methanobacteria; order Methanobacteriales; family Methanobacteriaceae; genus Methanocatella. The sequence continues at coordinate 71,276 of JAFRFD010000004.1, read as the reverse complement.
TCCAATGTTTTTTGAAGCTAGAAAATCAACAGTCATTGGAAGGCTGCTGTCAACCGTTGATGGAGTCTGGATGTGGGCATCACTGATGCTTTTTATAGATCTCGTAGTGATTTATTTGGCGGGAATGTTTGTCAAACTTCCTTTTGAATTAATATGTCTTTTACTGGCAATCGTGCCTATTTTAGGTGTTTATAACTATTATAAAGCTTATAAATTAGTTGTCAATGAGAAGATTATCGAATTGGATAATCTGCCTAGGGATATCAACATTGTCCACCTTTCTGATGTTCATTTCGGATCTGTGCGCCACAGGGAGATTATTCATAAAATTTCATCAGAACTTAAAGGACTTGAAGACTCCTGTGAATTGGCAATCATTTCTGGAGACCTTGCTGATGGTTCGTCAATTGTCGAGGAGGATGATTTTCTTGAGTTTAAGGAAGTCGGTATGCCGATAATATTCACTCCTGGAAACCATGATTTCTATCCCGGAATTGAAAATGTAATTGCGGCCTGTAAAAAAGCAGGGATAATTGTTTTGGATAATGAAAGCATGGAATTTGATTTTTTAAATGTTTTCGGCCTGACTTTTAGTTTTGAAGACAGGGAAATTCCAAAAATTGATGAATCATTAATCAAGGAGGGTTTTGTCAATATAATCAATTATCACGTTCCATATTATTGGGAGGAATTTTCTGCATTGGGCTTTGATATTCAATTGTCCGGTCACACCCATGGGGGACAGTTTTATCCTGCCGTAAATTTTGCTTGGAAATTGTTTAAATATAATATGGGATTATTTAAAAATGGTTCCGGCAAATATTTGCATGTCACAACCGGTGTGGGGTCAATGGATACTCCAATGAGGTGGGGAACAGATTCTGAGCTTGTGGTCTTGAAGCTAAGAAAAAAATAATATTTCAAAAGAGTTTATTAAATAAAATGTTTAAATAATAAAATATGGCTATTGAAGATAATCATAATCATTTTTGCATTTACTGTGGAGCTAGGATTGATGCCGGTCAAAACTTCTGTTCTGAATGTGGAAAGCCGGTTTATCGAAACGAGTCCGAGCTGAAAAAATCACCGTCAGAATATGATGCAAGAATTGATGAATTGGAACAGGAGTATGATATTAAACAGGGCAAGGCTAAAGAATTGGTCGAAAAGCTTTTTGATCTTAATCATATGGCTTATGAAAGATTCACATCTTCAATCACCAAGTCAAACAACTTATTTTCTACACAGGTAAGCATCGCAAAAAAGATGTCTGAATTAAACACGGATGAAAATCCCTTTGTTGAAAAGGAATTGGCTAATAAAATTCATACATTGGAAACATTTGTTGATAAGATGGAAGATTTAATCAACGAATTAATCATTCACATGGGTTCAAATAAAGAGGACAGTCAAGATATTGATAGTCTGTTCCAGGATATGGATGATTTAATAGATTCAGTAAAGGATTACTGAAAACTTAAATCATTTCTTCATATATTTCTTTCATTTTTAAAGCGTCCAAATCTCTTTGAGGTGTTTCACAGATGATATTTGCATTCCAACCGTTATCTATCAAATTAGCCAATAGATCTTTGATATTTGGACCGTATTCATCACTTTCATCAAGTGTGTGGTGCTTGACTTCCCCTCCATTGCCGTATTCTATGGTTGTAAAATGGCAATGAAGAATGTCAATGTCCAAATTGTCTTCGATTATGGAAAAAATACAATTATAATCATCTTTTTTAGTTAAAAATCCTCGTCCTCTTGCATGGACATGTGCAAAGTCAATTGTAGGTTCAAAGTGATCAAATGATGCACATAACTCAACAACTTCGCTGACATTGCCTAATTGGGTTCTTTTGCCTGTTGTTTCTGGAGCGAAAGTAAACTCTTCAATGCCTTCGGATTCGAGTTCTTCAAATAATCTGTTGATAGTGTTTTTGGATATTTCCATGGCCTTTTCAGGTTTTCTATTCAAGTAAGCTCCAGGGTGGAATACTAAACGATATGCGCCCATCCATTCTCCGGCACGTGCGGCGGCCAATAAGTGCCCTATGCTTTTGTCAAGTTTTGATTCTTCCTTTGCACATAAGTTAATGTAATATGGTGCGTGCATGGATATTAGGATATCATGCTTTTTTGATTCTTCTTTTAATGTTGTTGCAGCTTTTTCCCCAATCCTCACACCATACGGTGATTGGTATTCATAAGAGTTTAATCCTTCTTCAGAAATAAATTTTGGAGCTTTATATGCTGCACCTTTATAATTGACTGGACTTCCTGCAGGTCCAAAAAGCACTTTGTTTTTCATTTAAATCATTTAAAAAATAGTAAAAAAAGAGGGAATTTAGAATATTCCCATAGCTTTATTAGTTTTTGCAATTGACTTTTCGCTGTCACTTTCCATTTCTAAAAGTGCACGAATAGCATCAATGTTTTCCGGAATTACGTCAGATTCTTGATGCACTGCTTGCATGTAGAATAATTCATTGCCCACAACATTAATGGATTCTTTCCAAACTGGAATCTCATACAAATCATTTCTGTTTCTTCCAAGTTCTTTTGCATATTCCATCAATTCAGCAGTTGATCCTAATCCTTCTTCTGCAGAAACAACAATTATTCTGGAACGTTTTTCTAAGGCTTCAATAATCTCTTCGGTTTCCACATCATTGTTGATTTCAACCATAATGTTGTGTTGGTGCATTAATGTAGTTGGCACGAGCAATGCCATAGTTGTTACATCAATACCTTTCATAACAGTTTTCACGTCAGGACCGTGGTGGGAAGGCACTTTTGGAGGATTTGGAACAATTGCGTTAATTGGACCTTTTTTAATTTCAGATGGGTCTGATCCTCTTCTAACCATTACTGCTCTTACCTTTTTGATGTCTGCAATTGGGTCAATTGTAGATAATGTACGGGTTAATCCAGTAGTGTTACATGAAACTACTCTGGTGTAGTCTGCGCCATAAGAATCATCGTAATTACCAAAAGCATTAAATGAAAGACCGGTTAACTCATGGTCTTCTCCACCTTGATAAATTGCTTTTACACCAGCTTTTTTATACATTTCAAGATTTTGTGGTCCGATACTTCCAGGGGTACAATCAACAACAACATCTGCTTCTTGTATCATGTCTTCAACGGTACCGGCTATTTCAATTCCAGCATCTTTGAATAATTGCTCTCTTTCTGGAATTCCAATGTATAAAGGATAGCCTTTTTCTTCAACAGCAGTTCTTGCTTCGTAGTTTGGTCTAGTTTTACTTACACCAATAACTTTCATGTCATCTTGAGCGGCTACTGCATCAGCCACTCTTTTACCGATGGTTCCATAACCATTAATAGCAACAGTTTTCATTTTAATCCCTTTTTTATAATAATTAATTTATTATATACTTTAAGGTTTGTCAGTTAAGTTATTTATAATTTGATATGTAATTTTGATATGAATTCATTCAAAAAAGTAGTATTTCTCAAAATTAAAAGGTTACATTCAATCCTTTAAAAAAGTTTAATAAAAAAAGAAAATGAGGTAGGATTCTATTCTACTTTGAATCCTGCTTCTTCTACAGCTTCGTTAATGTCTGCATCACTCACGTCGCCGGACATTGTAATTGTGGTAATTCCAGAATCCAAATCTGCTTTAGCCTCTTCAATACCGTCAACATCAGTTAAACATAATTCTACAGCTTTTACACATGATGGGCAGTGCATGCCCACTACTTTAATTTCCTTTTCAGCCATGATAAATCACCTTAATATCGTTAGTTAATATTATGCTTTTGATTTATTTAAGTTTTTATTCATACCTAATTTTTTATTGTTTAGATGGTTTTTTCTTGTATAATCAAATTTCAATAAGGTCAATGAATTAAGAACCACAAGCACTGATCCTATGTTATGGATTAATGCTCCTTCAATTGGGTTTAAAATTCCTAAAATGGCTAAAATCATTGCAGTTATGTTTAAGAGCATTGAAAAGGCAAGGTTTATATTTATTGTTTTCATTGTTCTTTTTGCAATTGCAATCAAATGCGGCAACTCTTCAATGTTGTCGTTAATGAGTGCAATATTTGCCGCTTCAATTGAGATTTCACTTCCAATGCTGCCCATTGCTATTCCAACATTTGCCTTTTTAAGGGAAGGGGCATCGTTTATTCCATCCCCAATCATTGCAACTCTGTTGCCTTTGTTCTGCTCTTGTTTGATGTATTCTGTTTTGTCTTCAGGAAGGCAATTTGTTTTCACGTTTCTTATTTTAAGTTGATCTGCGATGTATCTTCCAGTCTCCTGGCTGTCTCCTGTAAGTAATGTTGTTCTTACCCTAAGGCTTTTCATCGCCCAGATAGTCTGTTTTGCATTTTTGCGTATTGTATCTGCAAGAAGCACTTTTCCAATCACTTCGCCGTCTTTTGCAACGTATATTGCAATTTCTCCTTTTTTATTTTCGTGTGAGTCTTTAATTTTGATTTTTTCACTTTCAAGAAGTTTTTTATTTCCAGCTATTACTCTTGAGTTGTTAACTGTTCCGCTGACTCCCTTTCCCATATGCATTTTGAAATCATCAACATCTGCCAAATCCATGTTTTTACAATAGTTCATGATTGATTTTGCTAAGGGATGTTCTGATTTTGATTCTAGGGATGCAAGTAGATATAATAATTCTTCCTTGTTTTTTGAGATGACGTTGACCACTCTTGGAGTTCCGTTTGTTAGGGTTCCTGTCTTATCAAATATCAATTCATCAATTTGGCCCAGCTCTTCAATTGAGTAGCCGTCCTTAACCAGTATTCCATGTTTTGTTAAATTGCCTATTGTTGCTGAAATTGCGGTTGGAGTGGCCAGTACGAATGCACATGGACAGAACACGACAAGTATTGTGACTGATCTGATTATCTCAAATGTGAATAGATATGTCAATATTGCTGCGGTAAATGCAATTACGACTATCAGTGTGGCCCATTTGTCTGCAGCTCTTACAATCTCTGTATTTTCGGGGGCTGATGATGAAACTAATTTGATTAGTTTTTGCAGAGAACTGTCTTTGCTTATTTTAGTTGTTTTCATGGTAAATGAGCCATAAAGGTTTATGGTTCCACTAAATACTTCGTCGCTTTTGGTTTTATCAACTGGAATGGATTCTCCTGTTAATGTTGATTGGTCAATTGATGTTTCGCCGTCAATTATGATTCCATCGGTTGGAATGCGTTCTCCAGGAAGCACTTTTAGGATGTCTCCAACTTGCACTTTCTCAACAGGTATTGTTTCTTCTTTATTGTTTGTAATTCTTGTGGCATTTTGAGGGGTGATTTTGATTAGCTCTTCAATTTTTCCTTTTGTTTTGGATACGGTATATCCTTCTAAAAATCCTCCGATTGCCATGATTGTTGCAATTTCACCTGCTGCAAACACTTCACCAATAATTATTGAAGCTATTATTGCCATTGTAACAAGTAAATCCGCTTTGATGTCAAATTCCTTTAGTCCTTCAATACATTCTTTAACAATTGGGACTCCGCAGAGCGCCACTGCAATCCATGCAATATAGTCGAGAGATAGAATAAAACTACCAATTAAACTTATTGTGGAGATAATTATAAGTGTGATGTCGATTTTTTCTTCTCTTGTAAATTTCATTTTAATCCACCTCAAATGTATAACTATACCCTATTGGGTATAAGGTAACTTTAAAAAAAATTAAAGTCTAGAGTAATATTCCAAAATTGATGAAATGTCACTTATAGCTTCATCTGCATCCTCGCCTTGTATGGCTTGTTTTACACAATGTTCCAAATGTCCTTCTACAATAATGTGTCCAACCTTGTGTAATGCTGATTTTGATGCATTAACCTGCATTAATATTTGTTCGCAGGGAATGTCTTCTTCAATCATACGATCAATTGCATTTAATTGACCGATGATTTTTTTGATTCTTCTATGTAAGTTGTCAGTATCCATACACTGTTTCATAATAAACACCTCATATACCTATGGGGGTATATGTTAAAATTAGTATATAAATGTTTTGATGTAATAAAAAAATAAAAAAAAGAAGGAGGAAAAATTCAAGTCTATGCTTGATTTTCCATTTCCTCAAATTTAGCTGGGAAATATGTGTCTACTACATATTCAAGCCCATATTTTGAGAAAGATTGCTGTTCTGCTTTCTTACCGATTTTAAGCATTTTTTTGATTTCGGTTTGCCAGAAATCAGTTTTATACCTTGGGTCTTTGGAAAGCTCTTTTAATCTCATGACGTCAACATCTTTGAGCTTATCGGTAGGTAAGTCATAGTTGATGATGTCAGATGCAGTTACTCCAATGAATTTGGCATCTGGAGTAGCTAATTGTTCATTAACGTGAGCTAATTTTGCACTTCCGGAAATAATTACCTGTGCAATGTGGAATCCCCAAGGGTCTCCGTCGTTACAAATATAGACTGGTAGGCCAAGTTCTTCATTAACTCTTTTAAGGAATCTCCTTGTTGCACGAGCCGCTTGCCCTTTAAGCCCAACAATCAAACAGTTGAATCTTTTGTGAGCGTTTTCCTGAACTAACCTGTGGAACATTCCCATGGTTTCCACTGCCAGGACTTTATCTACATTGTGATCTATGAATTCAACTTGGTCAATGGTAGGGGAGATGGTATAACCTGATTTTCCAACTTTTGCAGCGTTGATTTGTGTTTCATCAAATAAGGTGATGTCACCGTAAACGGAGGCGCCGTCTTCTTCAGGCATTAGACCTAAATCTTCACGGGTAACACCAAGTTTCACTTCCAAATCCTCTCCAATAATGTTGGATTCCTGTTGTGTTTTGAAACTGATTCCCCAACCTTCGGAAACATAGTACATTTCCCTGATGGTAGCTGTTTTTTCACGAGCCACCAAATCTTTACAGAAATTACCTACATAAACCATTTGGCCCAGTTTTCTAATCTGTTTTACGTTTCCTAAAGATCTTCTACCGAATCTATCGCCTAATACATAGTATCGTTTAGCATCATCATAAACAATGTTACCCGTACCTCTTGAAGGAATTTTTATACTAGGAACCTTATTTTTCTCAATGTCTTCAATGATTTCCTGACCTAATCCGGTTAATTGGTTGAGGGTTATTTGTTTTCTTTCTTCTTTGTGGGATTGCTTTTTCTGTTTTGCTTCATCCATCTAATCACCTACTCCTCAAGTTCATCGTCATCGTCATCATCAATGAAATTATCTAGTGTTGAGTTGCCTGTTTCAACAGTGCGACCAAATTCGTCAACTTCTTCCATGATAATTGCATCAAGTTCTTCTTCTTCGTCTTCTTCTTCAACTTTCTCACCAAGCAATTCGGCAAGAGCCCTTTTGGTTACTTTTACCAGAATGTCTTGATAGTCCGGAACTCCAGTTTCACCAAGTTTTGCAGCTTCTTCAATAATCACTGGCACATATTCTTCAAATACTTTTGAACGTTTTTCTTTTTCTTTAGCTGCTCTTTTAGCCCTTAAGTGTTTTTGTAATTTACGGGCCAATTTCATTGTTGCCTGTCTTATTTCGTGAACAATTTCAGGTTCTGGTGAAACACTTTGTTTACCTGTTGAAAGATAAGGTACTTGTGTGGAAATAATGTTTACAAATAAAGTTAATGGAGTGTTGTCCATGTCCCTAAGGCCATAACGTTTCCAGTCAATACTTTTAAGCGCTTCAGTAATTGCACAGCTTCCTGCATCAAATGTTAATGGAACTCTGTTAGCAAATCTCATGATTTCTGATTTTCTTTGTTCTTTAACAACTCTTCCTGCGTCTCCACCGTATGCAAGACCGGCTTCAATAATGAATGAAACACCTCCTGCATAGGTAACAGGTTTTCTTGTAATTGTGGTTACAAATTCAGGTTTTAGAATTTGTTTCATACCCTTTTCAATTTGCTCTGATCCAATTGGTATGAGTCCATCGGTTGGCGGAGCCATGAATTTCATTTTCTTGAAGCAGTGAACAATAGCTTCCGCTTCTTGGAATGTCATTGCTTTTGGACGTTTGTTCATGTCAATTCCAGTCACTTCAGCAATCTCATCCACTCTTTTATTGGACATCCTTGACATTGATGAAGTCATCATACTTTTATATCTTCTGCTGTCGGTATTTTTCGCCATTGTCATTAAGTCGTCAGCGCTTACACCTTTAGGGTGAGGCAACACTTCTTTTGGTTGTACTGGAACGACATCGGCTGCTCTTTTGAAGATATATTTGTGTCCTGTTGGGTCTCTGAATGTAATTTTTGCATGAGGGTTTCCAATCATGGTTCTTCTGATGTATTCGAAAGCACCCTGTTCCGCAAGGGAATAGGAAACATCTTTAAATTGCAATTCAATGCAGACTCCAGTGCTTTCTGCAGGATAATCCTCTCTTTCCATTAAAATTCCACGGTTGTTTTCAACATCCATTTGGAATTTCATTTTAACTCCCTTGATTTCATCGCCGTCTTTATAGCATGAAATTACGCGGGCAGGCTTACCGGTAGTCATTTGTGATAAGAGCACACAACCACTACAACCTAAACCTTGCTGTCCTCTGGATTGGATGTTTCTGAATTTTGATCCTGCAAACATCATACAGTAAACTTGCATTACATAATCTTCAGGAATACCAGGTCCATTATCTTTATGTCTTAAAATATAATGTTCTTTGTCGACACGCTTTAATTCGATATCGATATCCGGCAAGATTCCAGCTTCTTCACATGCGTCAAAACTGTTTGTAATCAGTTCGTGGAAAACAATAGTCAAAGAACGAATCTTACCTGTAAATCCAAGCATCTGCTTGTTTTTTCTAAAGAACTGTGATGGGGTTAATCTTTGAAAGTCCTCTTCCCAATCAAGTCCCATTTGTTGTTCTTCTTGTGCCAAAATTTTTCCTCCTAAAATTATATGTTTAATTTTATTATAATGAATATATTTAAATGAAGTGAGAGAGCATTTGAAAAGTAATATTCATACCCTACCCTAGTTAACTTGTTTAAATATATGGTAAAATAATAATTTAAAAACATGTAAAAAATATAGTATTTATACTATGTTATCTATATATGTTGATTGAAGTATATAAGGTTTTACTATATTATTAATAATTTTTATAGCAATCTTTTATTAAAATTGATTTGCTTTTGTTAAAAATTTCTGATTTTGATTTAGTGGGTTTCAATGTCTTATTTTTTAAAATAAATAAAAAGTTGTTTGAGTCTGTAAAATTGTTTTGAGTGTGTAAAATTGTTTTAATTTAAAACTGGGCATTATATATGCTTTGAATAATATATTACTTAATTATGATATCTAAATTAACAAGGAGGTATTTTGATGACTGATTTTCAGTATGATGAAGAACCTATTCATATTGTAAAGGATAATGGCTTCAATAAACTGGAATTAATCTCTCCAGAAAATAGAAAAAAATCTCGAGAACGAATGAATGATTCTAATTATGTTTCTCATGCCTATCGGCTAAAAGAACTTTTTGGTGAAATTGGTATTGTTGTTATTCCTGAACGAATGACTTGGTGGTATGCATTCACGGATTAAAAAAAGTAGTGTTTTAGGAGTTTCAACTCCTAAATGTCATTTTCATCAAATTCGATACCGTCTTTGAATTCGATTTTATCGTCTTCGATTCCAACCAAATCTTTGAATTCTTTAAGTTTCAAATCTTCTTTTTTGTGTTCTAAAAATCCATAAACTGATTTGTGTCTGGATCCGTTCAGTATCATTTCAATAGCTTCTTTTGCAATCATGATGTTGTCCATTTCACCAATCAATGAAACGGTTTTTCCATAGACTGCCATGTCCACTTCGGCCATCTCCATGATTATTTCACGTGTTTTGCCGTCTTTTCCAATAATTCTGCCTTTGTGTCTTGCAAGGGCCTTTTTTGATTTTCCAATGTATAACGGCAAACTTATTACTTCTAGATAAATGTCATCACTAACTAATTTTAAAGCAACTTCTGGGTTGAATCCTCTGGCCACTGCTTTAACGATATGGTTTGCATTCCATACGCCTAATGGGTCTTCCATATCTTCTCTTGGTGTAATGTAAACTGTGCCATCGTCACTGTCAATATCCAGCATGGTTCCAGTTGCGTTTTCAATGGACTTCTTGACTTTTCCATTGCTTCCAATTAATGCCCCTACTCTATTTTGAGGTATTTTTAAATAATCTGTTTCCGGCATAATTTTCACCTTTTTCAATTAGAATTAATAATATCTATTGTAATTTCAAATCTTTAAATGTTTTCATGAAAAATAATATTTAAGAAAGAAGTTTCATCTACTTCTTGGAAGTATTTAATTATAGTTTTAAATAAATATTTAAATTAAAAGATGATTTTAATCATTAACAATTTTTTGAGGAATATCTGATGGATTTAAAAAATAACCTGCTTTTAACAGCATATACCATAATAATCGGCGTCATTGCGGGATTAATCATTTGGTGTTTTATACGGAGCATGAACTTTGGAATTCATTTTTTGTGGGTCTATCTGCCTAGCTTAATAAATTTCAAGTATTATACGATTACGGTATGTGTGATTGGCGGGCTCATAATAGGTTTGTGGAAAAATAAGTATGGAAATAGTCCTGAAGATTTGAATCAAGTAATTGAGACAGTTAAACAAGAAAACAGGTATTCCTATAGTAATATTTTTCCATCTATTGTATCTTCAATATTGCCATTGATATTCGGCGCCAGTATTGGGCCGGAGGCAGGGTTAACAGGCATTATTGCAGGGTTATACACTTGGATGGGTGATAAGTTAAAGATATTCAATGATGAGCTTGAAGAATTGGCCCACATAGGTATTACAGCTACTTTGGGAACAATATTCGTTTCACCGATGTTTGGTTTCGTAGAGCCAATTGAAAATGAAGAACGTAAATTGCCGAACACCTCAAAAAACATATTGTATTTTGTAGCCATTTTAAGCTCTTTTGGAATATTCATCTTCTTAAATCATTTAACCCATAACCAAGTGGGCTTGCATTCAATTGGCACTGCCACTTTGTCCAATCTGAATTATCTGGGCATAATAATATTGATAATTTTGGGCATGCTGCTTTCATATGTCTATTTTGTTAGCCATAGATTATCCAAAAGGATATTTGAAAACCTCACTGACAATTTTATCTTAAAAGGGGTTCTTGGTGGTTTGATACTGGGCATAATTGGAACTTTGCTGCCACTGACAATGTTTTCCGGAGAAACGCAGATGTATCTTTTAGTGGAAAATGGGGTCCAGTTAGGACTTGTTGTCTTAATTTTAACAAGTGTCTTGAAAATAGTTCTAACAAACGTCTGTATTGAAACAGGCCTTAAAGGAGGACATTTCTTCCCATTGATATTCTCGGGGACTTCGATGGGTTATGCATTGGGCATTCTTTTAAATGTGGATCCTATAATTTCAATGTCTGTTGTTACATCATCTTTCATTGCAGGCATTTTGAAAAAGCCTATTGCAGTGGTATTGCTGTTGATGATTATATTTCCAATGAATTTGATTCCGTTGATGTTAGTTGCAGTGGTAATTCCATGCTTATTTAAAACACCGGAATTTTTAGAAGTGCAGCAATAGCATTAATGAACATCTCTAAAACTTAGGGTCAATATATTCCCAAATTTCTTTAAAACTAGTTTCAACACCAAGTTTGGTATATTCTCTAACTAAAGTGTTGATGTCACGTTCAAGGAGTTCTTTTGAAATGGGATTGTCTAAAACCACGGATTGTGAAACATCAATAATTACTGGTTCTTCATTTAGGTTTAATATATTGTAGTTTGACAAGTCTCCATGAACTAATTTTGCTTCCCTGACAAATAATTTAAGTTGAACCAGTAGCTTGTTGAAAAATTCATCCGGATTTTCGGGAGGCTGATTTCTAACAGGTTGGGCGGGATTTCCATTTTCATCTCCAATGAATTCGATTATCAAGACATTATTGGAACTTGTAAAAGGTTTTGGAACGTTGACTCCCGCATCATGTAATCTTGTTAGGTTTTTGAATTCCTTTGTAACCCATGAGTAGATGATTTTTCTTTTGTTTTTGGTTTTCACATTAAATCTCGGGTCCCCTTTCAGGTAATAGTCCATTTTTTTAAAATCAGATGTTGCTATTCTGTAAATCTTAACGGCAACGAATTCTTCATCATCGGTAATGCCTGTAAGCACATTAGCTTCCTTGCCTGTGCTTATGGCGCCATTTAAAATATCAATGTATCCCTGATTAGCTAGTTTGTATAGTGTTTCCAGTGTTATCTTATCAAAAATTTCATTCCCCACTTTTCTTTCGGAGTTGTCCTTTTTTCTTTTTCGGGAATGTAGTTTTTCGTGAGCGGCGTCGGCTTTAGCTATTTTGGAATCCATTAAAATCAAAAAAATAAGTAGTTAGACTACATTTTCAGGTAGCCTTTTCTTTCAAGCCAGTTTGATTCGGTTTTGGTGTATCTCCAAATTACATCGGCTTTTTCATCAGATTGGAAATCCCATGGTTTTACAAGGATTACGTCTCCTTCACGAATCCAAATACGTTTTTTCATTTTTCCAGGGATTCTGGTCATTCTTATATTTCCATCGGCACAGCGGACTTTTAATTTTCCGTGTCCCATAATTTGTTCAACTACTCCTGGTATTTCTCCCTTTTTAGGAGTTCTTACTCTTCTGTACTCTTGTTGTTGATTGTTATTAGGTCTTGACAAATACTCTCCTCCAGATAATAATACAATTTTCCACTAGATTAAATTATTTATATATTTATGAATATATGTATTATAAATTTATCCATCTTTCATATAATATTACTATTAGAATTACTATTAAAAATAGTTAATGTGAAACACTGAAAAATAAAATGTTCGACAATATTAAAACGAACAAAAAAATAGATAGTCTTTAAGAGATAGGCCATTACCAAGAGAGCATTTGAAAAGTAATTTTTTGTAAAAAAAATAAACCAGGATAAAAATAGTATCCTGGTCCTTTATTGCTCCGCAGATTTAATTATTACTTATTCTTACATTTTAGCCAAACGTCGGAAATTGATTCTAATTATTTTTACATCATGATTCACATTCGCTGCTATTACATGATGGTAAATCTACATCATTGCAATTTCATAATCTGAGCTTTAACATCCTCAATTTCTTTACCAACTTCAAAATACTCATCAACAAGTTCCGCATGCGATGATAGTTTAGACTGCTTCCTTTTCAGATTTCGTAACCGTGTTTCTAAAAAGATTTTAGTTTCAACATTATTCAATCAAACCACCTTATCTATTTAGATTACTAAGCCACCAGGAAGGATTGATAGCCAATACATTTCCATCACTGCACCAAACTTTAGTAACAATGCCTGAATCTAAAACTGCTGCAGGGTCCCTGTAAAATACAGATCCATCTTTCTGTGTAACTTTTAAGTAAACATGGCCATCACCGCCTTTACATTTCACATGAACACAATCCACCCTTTTATATTTTTTTGTTCCATCAGCAACGTTTTTCATCATTTGAGTTGCATCAGTACAATTTGGATCATCCTCGTCACTATCACTTTCAATTGCTTCTATGGTTTCAAAGTTTGATTTTTGATCATCGTAGTAATAACCGTATCCTTTTCCAGCTATTTTTTCTAATGCGTCATCAATGCAAGTGATTTTACCAAATGTTTTAACGAATTTGGTGTATACTTTGTTTACTGTTTCGGTTGGTTTCACAAATGCTTTTGAATTGACATTTACTGTTTTAGGCAGTATTCTAGTTTTATCATATTCAACGAGTATGCATGAAAACATATAAGTATAATCAGATACTCTCATTAACTTTGTTGTGCATTTAATATAATTGGGTAAGTGGTGGTTTTTTTCCACATATTCTGTGAACCTTTCCGCCATATCCAAGTATACAGAGCGTTTTACTTGTCGTGATAAGTTGTTTCCAGTCGGTTCATCTGCATTATAAAATTTAAAAATTCCAATCTCTTTTTCTGGATTCAAAATTGCTTTTGCAATGTAGTAACTCCATTTTGGAGATTTAACAAGTTCATACTTATTCTCAACACCTTTTTTTATCTTATAAGCTACATTCACTATTTCTTTATAGGTTATTCCACTCATAGTATCATCTCTTTTTATATTCATTTTATTGTCAGTGCTGCATCAGAATGGTTTTTGTGGATACCATGATGATGGTGCAGAACCGATTTTTCCATAACCTTGACAATAGTCCCCATACGGTTTGGATCTATTGCAAGGGTCAATATAAACTCCTTTTCCAGTTTTCTTATTAACTAGTCTACCGAACACATGACCTCCTTTACCTCCTACAGTATGGATATACTGTAGTTTATATGTTTCAGTTACTCCAGCAGCATCCATTAACTCAAATAGTAATTCCGTTTGACAACAGCAGTTTCCTTTTTTACGTGATAAGGTTTTTTCTGGAGTTTGATAAAAATTATTACGGTCTTCCCAGTTTATTTTATATGTTACGAAATTCAAGCAGTCTTTCGCAGCTTGTAATCCCGTATGACTTCCAACTATAGAATGAGATTTGTTTATTATTGTTTTAGAAACAGCAGAATTGGAAGGTTGTGAGTTATTTCCAGTGTTATTTTTAGCAGAAACCACTTTTTTAATCTTATCAAACAAGACTTTTCCTTGTCTGAGTTGATATGCTTTTGATTTACTTGATATTTTTCGAGATTTAGTGACTTTGAGATCAGTTCCAGTATAACCATGTTCATGTCCTTGAACAGACCAATCGCCATCACATCTTTGATTGCTGCAAAAAATAGCCCCTTCCGCTGAAGACCCTTCTTGATTGCCAGTGCCTGGAAATCTACCCCAATTAGAGTATTCATTGCCGGCCCAAAATATGCCCCACATGAGAGTTCCACGTTGTTTACATTTAGGACAATAATTCTCGAATTCTGTTTCATAGAAATTCGCATATGAACCTGAGTCCCTACCTGCAGAAACACGCCCAATGGCAAGGATTTTTTTCTTATCTGGGGATCTTCCGTATTTATCGTAATATCTTTTAATTGTTTTAGTGATTGTTTTAGTTTTTGAAGCTTTTTTAGTATTAGTTGTGTTTGTAGATTTTGGTTCTTCTTTAGTTCCTGAAACATTTATGCTAAATGTTGAACTGGTGGGTTCGTAGCTTTCATCACCACCAAATTGACATGTGATTTCATAATTTCCAGGATCATATTTACAAGTAATTGATGCTTTACCTTCACTGTTTGTTTTAACATTTTTTGTTTTCCCAGTTACTGTATTTGAACCATTTTCAACATTAGCTAGTGAAAATGATATTAATTTATTTTTTAATGGGTTTCCATCGTAATCTTCTAGTGTTACTGTGAATATTTGACTTTTAGGATAATTGAAACTGATATTAGTTCCTTCAATCAGTACAGGTTGTAAAGGTGTTCTTACATTAATGTTATATGATCCTAATTCTACTTTGTTTTCTGCAATATTTTTACTGTTTTTTATAGTTTTTTTAACTCTTGCAGTGATTAAATGGTCGAATAAAGGTATTTTGATGTAAACTTTATCATAAGTATTGTAATCATTGTAGTTATGGTTTTTAAGGTTCGCTACATCAACATCTAAGTTTATTTCTGGATATCGTTTGTCTTTGAGTTTCATTGCAGCATCATTGTATATTGCATATGGATCCTCATCACTTGTTTCGACTCTACCCATTTTTGGAGTTGATTTAACATTTCTTGTTTCAAAATCATCATTTTTACCTTTAATTTGATTGTAATCTACTCCAGTTATGGTTTCATCTGTTATGAACATCTCGCCTGCATTTTTTGTGAATGGTGCTGAACAATACGCGGTAGCAACAAGAAATTCATATGATTTATTACTGTTACTATCACCTTCAGTGGAATCATTTGGTTTCACCGGTCGTACCCAATAATTGCTGGATATATCCATTGTGTTTAGTTTATTTTCTGCAGCTGCTAAATTTTTGATAGGATTATTATCATCACCTGTTACTGTAATCTTTTGTATGATCATTGGAATTGTGTCTCCTTTATTGACACTGAGGTTAATCCAACGTGTGATAATTGTATCCATATTCGCTTTTGTTAGTGAATTACCTCCACCACTACTAAGTGAAAGCACAGGACTGATTGCAGTATAAGTATCATTCTCATCTACACTGTACTCAATATTTTCAACATTATATGCTAAATCTAATACTTCTTCATGAACTTCACCTAACACTGGCGAAATGGTTTGCCTATAAACAATACGTTCATCAGAATCTTTCACTTGAAAAATAGTAACGTCTGGTAAAATACCAAAATGAGTTTCAGGATCTCCTGCAATGCTAGTAAAATCATTATCAACAACAGTTCCCAATTGATTAACCTCCATAGGAACTGTGAAATTTTTACTATCACATTTAATAGTTATACTAGAATTATTCTCATATGTTAAAGTGATATGAGCTATATCCTCATTAGCATATCCCAATTCAGATACATTCCACTCTAAACTTTTTTCAGATGAAAGCCCTTTATTGAAAACTATTAATTCCTCATTTTCATCCAATAATTGAACTGTCAAATCAGCTGGATTAAAACTTTTGCCGGATACTTGGTAAAGGGTTTCATCAGTAGGATCATCATCAAATAAATTTTCATCAGCATCATTTTCACTTAACAATTGA
Organism: Methanobrevibacter sp.; assembly: GCA_017434525.1. Lineage (GTDB taxonomy): Archaea > Methanobacteriota > Methanobacteria > Methanobacteriales > Methanobacteriaceae > Methanocatella. Next base: position 54,544 of record JAFRFD010000004.1, on the reverse strand, counting down.
CATTCAAGGTTTAACTCCCAGCTTTTGTTAGCATTTTCAGGATTAAGAAAATCCAAATACCTGTGAATTAAATTTGAATTAACGTCTTTTTCATATCTAGTGCGGAATACATTACCTGTTTCGGTTTCAATATACCTTAACAATTCCATTAAGGACATTGTACCAGATAAAGAAATCTTCTGCACATAATCAGTTAAACATTTTTGAACAATACCTATGTTATAATAATCATTAAACCAGTATTTCAATGCTTTATAATCGATTAACACATTATCTTCATTATTTTGAGAAGTATCTTTTGTTATTGTGAACCCGTTAGCGGCTGTTAAATCAGTTTGACTGAAAAATGGCGCATAATTAAGTTCAACGAGTACATCTTCTGCTTCAAAAGATACTAATTTATCATCAAAATAATCTCTTTTAATAGGTGAATTCATTACATATAAACAGTTAGTGAAATTTGAATCTCCTCTGATCCAAATTTTATTTCCTAACTTGAATACCTCACCTACATCTTCCTCAGTATCAACAGGATATTTGACGCTGATAGTTCTGAGTTGACCTATCTCATTTGATTCTACAATGTCAACTAAATCAGGATCTAAAAATGTTAAAATTTCTTCATTTTGATTTAAAATTACTGCATTAAACATTATATTAGCTCCTTTCAGTTGTAGTTACTGTTTGAATAATACAAGATGGACTGCTGAAATAATACTCTCCTGTACTTAAAATGAACCAGTCAGCATGCATATCAACATATCTAGTCACATCAGCAATCTCATCCTCAGTATTGATAAGATATACTCTCTGATTAATACAATCAATTTCAAGAATGTCTGAAGCAACAATGCCTGTTAATGTTTTCCCAGTATTTGTAACGACTTTTATTTGACTTAAATCAATAACGAATTTCTGCTGTGTGTATTCTTCAAATATTTCAACACGTTCATCACATGATTTACATCGAATTACGGGATTGACTTTTGCAATACTAAAGATATGGCCGTAATTACTTGTTACGGAATCTTCATTTGCAATTAATGTGCCTTTTGGTATTGTTAATTTTAATTTACCTTCATAATTAGCTGAATTAATCTCATCGTCTAAAGCTTTTTCCATGATGTATTCAAAATGGTGTTTTGGGAACATACTCATATCTAGTCTGTTCGGTATTGGTCTGTTTAGTTCATCACGTTCATTAGTGAATAATCTTGCTATGTCTTGCATCATCTGTGTTGTTTCATTAATATCACAACCTAACACTCGAAATTCTATTTCAATTTCTTTTTTATCGATTGTTTGGTTGTACGCTTCATTAATGTCGCTTCCATCAACTTCTAAATATTTGACTTTTGTTTCCAGTCCTTTTGGAACTTTCACATTTCTCACGAACATACCGTAATAACGCACATCTTCCCCATTAACCCATAGGTCAGCGACATATTTTTTGAGTTTTTGTACTGTGAAAAATAGTTTAATATTCCTAAATGTGATTGTTGCAGTTGAATCTTCATTTAAAAGATTAGTTGCATATAACTCTATTTCCAAATCTTTGAGATTAGTTAATTCACTAATTTTCAAACCCCAAGTGTCATTTTCAGCACCAATCACAAGTTCAGTAATATCTTTACTAGTGTCAAGTATGACGCTTCTATTTCCAAGTTTAAGTTCATTACCTATTCTTTGTTGTAATTGAGCATATACAATTAAATCATCATAGAATTCAACATCTGCAGTTAACTTAATGCCTTTAACGGCCCAATCTTCACTTGTTCCAAACTCATCAGTAACATCAGGTTCATAAACAACAATCTTATTGCCTTCTTGAAATGCATCTAAAACTAATTCTGCAAAATCATCTTCAGCACTAATTGTTGCATTAATAGGGGTTGGATAATTTCCAACAGGTTCATATCCTTTGTAAACTTCAGATTCCACTAAGCAAGGAGAGGAATATTGTAATGTTGAACCAATACTGTTTCCTTCAAGATAATCTCCAGTGAAAATGATGTATAATGGGTAATTCTCATTGTATGGGAAGTCTAACTCTATATTTTCAAAAGTATTCACGTCTTGCGGAGGATCACTAAAGTAAGCAGCGTTATCATAAATCTCATTAGCTGTCAAACTTTCGTAATCAGTAGAATCAGTAACAGTTTCTATTATTTCATCATTTTCATCCGTTGAAGTAGTGATTGAAACATTTGAAGAGATTGCATTATTAAACACTCCTACTCTGAAGTTTTTACCCCAATCTCTAACTAATAATTCATTTGTAACTAACTTTACCCATGATTGAACAGTATATACGATAGAATGTCCTAATCTATCTAATTCTTCACCTTTAACTTCAAAAATAGAAAATACTGGTCGAGTTAAGTCTCCTTTAGGAGGTACAACATTAACTTTATATTTTATGAATGTCCTTTGTATTGTAACAGTCAAACCATTATAAACTATCTGAGTTAAATAATTCATATTTATATCATAAACTCCACACTCACTTGCTTTAAAAGTTAGTGTTATAGCATGATTCTCATCAAAATCAGATTGTCCTAAATTACGACTGGAATTATAATGAGGATAAATATCACCACAATGCACTTGTAAATAATTACCTCCACATTCAACAATTAAACCATCACTATCATTATAATTAGTTTCAGCAGGCAACAAATTATACACTTCATCAGATAATACTATGTTAACATCTGTGGTCTGATTTTTAATAAAATTTAAAATAGTAACTTCAGGTTCTTCATAATTTAAAATATCCGCAGGTATAACATCAGTGTGAATTTCTTCAGTAGGAACATCAATAGTAGATACAACACTAGATTTCGCTGCAATATTAAAACTAAACGATTTACTATTATTATTCACCTGTTCAGTAACAGTTAGCTTCTGATCATTTCCATCTGAATTTAACTTCAAATAAATTTCAGTAGAAGAAGCTATAACATTACCAGAGAGTTTAGCATTCCATAAATACTGATTATCACCAATTTTAGTCAAACCACCACTATGACTCGACAAACTCGTAGTAGAGGGTATCGTTATTACAATCGAAGGATTATAATCTAACTTATTAATATTATTAATAGTAACTCTAAAACCAACAATAGAATCAACAATATACTTTTTAGCTAATGATTGAATACTCAAACTATACCAGGGGACACTATAATTCACATAAACCCGCACATATTGTAAAAACAAACTTCCTTCATAATTATTTGAGTTTTCAGGATAATCTATTTTAACACCAAATGTTCTGAAATTAACATCAGCAACTTTTGGTGAAACCTTGAAAGTTTTGCTCTGTTTTTTATTAGAAGCAGTTGGAGCAGCCCCTTTACCTGAAGCATTATTAATATTCAATAAAGTAATTGTAGGTGCTGAAATACCTGGATAATTATTCGCAACATCCGCAGTTTTAAAATGAGCATATTCCACAACAATACTCTTTATTTTAGCGTTGCTTGGTAGGTTAAGATTAAACTTAGTTACTGAAATAGTTGATGGCCTATTTTCAACTTCTGTTTTCATTCCAATAACTGACTCTGCAAAAGTAGATCCATCATTTTTGATATTATCTAAATTTCTAAATTTACTGAAATGCCCACCACTAGTTTGAGAAATAACACGTGGATAACAAACTTTAGATTTCATAATATTAACCCTATCATTTTGAGATTATACGAGATACATTAATGATATATCGAGGTTTAAAGTAGAATTTAATTCATAATTGCTGCTGCCTTGATCAGAGAATTTTCCGATGTCAAGTTCACCTGTTGTTTGCACATACAATGCATAAAACACTCTAGACCCTGCTTTTTGAGGAGTATCTAACAGTCTACGAGGACAAAATTGAGTAGGTAACGTTGCAATAGTACGGGTATCTCCCAATCCGGTTAATTTATCTCCTCCAGATTTAGGTTGTACTCTTCCCTCAACAAAGACTATATTCCCAATACGCCTCACCTGTAACCTGCGGCTGCTGTTCCAATTAGAATTTAGTGGAACATCAATCCATCCAGTATCATTAGTCATATTATCTAACTTGGTTTTATCTTCACTTGACAATAAACCCGGATTGGATGTTGTAGCATTTCCCAAATCAGTAATTTGTGATTTAGGATGTGTATGTGCTGATGGTGTCATAGTAGATGGGAAATCAGTAATCTCAGATTTAGTATGAGTATGATTAAAATCGGTGATTTGTGATTTAGGATGTGTATGTGCTGATGGTGTCATAGTAGATGGGAAATCAGTAATCTCAGATTTAGTATGAGTATGACTTGTGATCGGCAGGCTATTTGGAAAATCAGTTATTTGACTTTTATTAATTTGTATTGTCGATTTATCAGTTAATAATTCGTGTATTTTTTCTTTATGGTAAAAAAATTTCTTCATAATTCTTACCAATTGGTACCTTAGTGGATTTTGTTCATTGGTCATTTATTAATTCACCTCTTCTTGGAAAATTTTTTTTATGATTATAAAAAGTAGGTCTCCTTCAGTATACCTTATCATTAATAAAAATCACTAATTTAAGAAAAATTTCTTCTTTTCATTATACACTGTAAGGGATAAAATTCAGAAATTAAAATATTACGTATCTTTTGACAGTAAAGGTACGGGCGATTTAAATATAAAAGTTGACTGTATGAATCTACAAGAAACATACAGTATAGAAGATTGCGAATATTACATTACTGGAATTAACTCTAATATTAATGATTGGGTTAAAACAGGAAATATTGCAGTTACAAGTGATAGTAATGGAGTATCTATTACTGCAAGTGGAAATACGGAATATAAAGCATACCTTCCAGTAACAATTAGTGGGGATAGTGTTTTTGAAATAGAATATGTAAGTGGATATAAAAAACCGATTGGGTGTGGAATATATCAAACAGATAATTATGAAATAGGTTGGGTTACTGTGAGGGAAAATACAACCAATATACTATCACATATGGGCAATTCCGATGTTTTTCCAACAACACACAAACAGATTGTAGTTGGAGATAAATTTAAGATTGTTTATGAAGAGGGTTACTTGAAATCTTATGTAAATGATGAATTGATTGAATCTGTTTCAAAATCATTAACAAATTACAAGTATGGATTTTACAGTAGATGGAATTACCTTCAAACAATAAAAAATATAAAAATAAAACCATTATAATGCTTTGACTTTGATATTTTTGATTAATCCTCCTGTTGTGTTTTTCCCAGCAATTCCCATATATAATGTTTGAGAGGTATCTGAAAATTGTGAAGTTTTTGTCAAAGTTCCAATCACAGAGCCATTTATTGAGGCTTCATAAGTTATTTGAGTTCCAATTCTTGTTACTTTTAGATGCACCCATGTATTTGTCATAGATTGAGATGCAGAAACACTTGAATATCCGGCATATATCCAAGAGTTATTAGTATATCTTTGATGATCCATACCCGTATTCCAGCATCCTATTAGGTCGCAATTTAAATTATCAGATATTCCTACTCCGATTCCACCTCCAGTATGGTAGAAATCACATTCAATAACACAATTGAGGGGTAAATTAAAATTAGTTTTGTATAATCCATATGTACCCCCGTTATACATGATAGAATATCCATTTTCTGTTGATGAAATGGAATGAGTTATTTCATATTGGATATTTTGATAGGAATAATTTGAAGTTTTATCTGATAAACAGGAATCATAAAAATCATAATCTTCAAGACTGTATGTTTCTTGTAGATTCATACAGTCCACAGTTATATTTATATCTCCCGTACCTTTACTGTCATAATATACGCTAGCTTCTCCATAACTATCAGTTGTGCGGAATAATGTATAATATTTCACGGTTAATCCATCATCAATATTTACTCTAATCATTTCTGCACCTATATAAGAACAATCAAGAGTTTCCTCATTACCATTTACAGTATATGTTAAACTATTGTTTACAAAAATAATTTCATTCGTATCAGTCTGAATAAGGGTTGATGCCCCATTTCTAATAATGTGGATCCTTGCATCAGTTGGGGATAATACAATTAATATCTCATTTCTCGTATCAAGATTATTGTTGATTATTGCTAGTCTAGCTTCAGTAGATCCCTCGTATGAAAAATAATATTTTCCTGAGGTAAAAAGGCGCTCAACAGGTTCATAAGAAGTGGAATCTACGATGTAAGTTTCGAGTAATGGTGAATTGCAGCTGAACATTACTGTTTCATCACTTATTGGTTCATCATAATCGGTTAACATGGCGGTGATTGTGCATGAATCATTATCATAATGTGAGAGAATCTGTTTATCACTAGTTACACTCAAATCATAATCGTGTTTTTCAAAGAATATTTTTCCTCCAAGGCTTGCTTTTTTCACTTGTTTGCCATCAAGGAAGATACTTGCAAGGCCATTATTTGTTAAATTTGGCATTAGTTACCACTACTCCTGTATAATAAGTCATAGGTTCCTGTTGTGTTGTCGGTGAATATGACGCTTAATGTGACTGTGCTGTAATCATTACTATTCATCATGCCTGAGATGTCTGATGATGTTAAATAGTTGTTGTGAGTGTGTCCTGCAGCAGCATAATCTGAACATAATGGGTGTTGGTGGTCTGCTTTCGCATAATTTGAAGAATTACCTACTGCTCCTCCAGTCACATCAATAAGCGGAGTGGAGGAACTTGCAGAAGGGATTGTAGGTTTATTTTCAGTTGTAATTTTACCATTACTGTCAGTAACTACATTTTTTGTTGCTTGTGCAGTTCCACTAATTTTTAAAATACCATTAGAGTCAATATTTCCATGACTATGGCTTGAACTGGCTTTTCCTTCTAATGATAGTTTGATTTCATTTCCTTGATTTGCTGATAATGGTTTGTTTGTTGCTGTGGAGTTTAAGTTATCAACAATGTCAGCAATGTTGACTTTACCGCTGATGTCTTGGTGCGTTACTTGATTAGCAGGTAAAACACCTGAAATTTTTGCAACAGGTACGCTTTTAATGCTGAATTGGTTGTTAGAGTCTAAGTGTAGTGTTGTTTCATCGGCAGTATAGGAATCAATTAAGTCATTGACAGGAATAACTAGATTTGTAGCTCCACTGTTATCTGAAGTGTTTACTACTAATTTGATGTATTTGTCACCTGTAGTGAGGTTGTTCTGTGTTTCTAAAGTAGAGGGTGTTGCTCCTACTGTTTCAAGACTTGCTTGTCTTAAGAGGAAATCCTTTGGAATGTCAATTGTTGTTGCAAGAGCAGATCCGTTTTGTGTGAATGTGTATCTTGCTAGAATTCCTGATGAGGGATTGACTTGTTTTGTGATGCTGATTGGGTATTTCGCGTCACATTCGTCACTGGTGTAATATTGGAATCCATCTTCATTGACGACCAGGTCTCCGGTATCCTCATCGATGTAGATGTTTAATAGTTTTCCGTGTACTGTTTCAATACTGTTTATCAGTTCTATAATATCATCTTTTGTGTAAAATTCTTCACAAATGACTTTATTCTGCACGGGGTTTGTTGAGTTTGCTTTTAGTTCATCATCTACTTTGACATGCCCGTATTTGAGGTTTGTTGCTACACCATATGTTGTATTTGTGGATGAATGGTCATTTGGTGCTTTACCGGATATGTCTTGGTGTGTTACGTTTGCAGCAGGTAATTTTTGGATTGTTTTTATATTGTTGGATCCGTCTGTAACTACTACTTTATTTACTGCTTGTGTATTTGAATCTATTGTTCCATTGTTTTGTATTGCCCCATGAGCGTGGCTTGATGGGTTAAAAGTTGATGGTTTGCCGGTTATACTATCATATGAATGTGTATGTCCAGTGTCTGATTTTTGATTTAGTTTGCCGTCCATTGTTGATTTATTATAGAAGCCTCCAAGACGTTCTAGTGCTTCTACTACTCGATTGTATATATTTAGTAAATCAGTCATATTACTACCTCGGTTATTTCAGTGTATTTTACAATGTCTCCATCTACACTAAGTCCTGTTAAACAGTTTAAAAGATTTTGTAAATCACTCATATTGAAAATTGTTCTATTTAAATCACTACTTGTACTATAAGTGTCATATTTTATAACGTCACCTTCAACTCTGATGTTTTTAGTAACTCCCACCATATCACGCATTGTCATCGTATCCCTAATTTCCAAGAGATCGTAACTAATTGCCATTGAATCCGCATTATACCTTAAATTTTTAACCAACTGGGATATCCCTAAAACATTCAATAGATAATACCCAATACTCTCAAAATAAGAGTGTAATGTAAAAACATTATGATTAAATGACTCAATGGTCTGTATTCCAGACTTGATACTGCAAAAATGGGTTAAATATTCATCAGAATTGGAAGGTGAGAGGACATTTCCCAGCCCTCTAACTCTTTTACAATTCACAACTACATATTCCATATTTTAGACACCTCTTGCACGGTTATTTTTAGCTTCCAATAATCCTTTTGTTTTCAAGTCCCACTTTTGAAATACTGGATTTTGAGCAAGTTTTTTAATGAAATTTTCATTAGTTGTTGATTCTTCAACTAGTTTCGCTATCTCTTCAGCAGTTACTCCTTCAGGCAAGTTTTTAAAGTCATGAATTATAGTAAATTCACCAGTCACAGTGTCGCTGTCAGTTTGCAAACCACCATTACCAGTAGGTTTATCAGGATCATCTTTTAAGATGTCAATTAATTGTTGAATTGCATCTTTAAACCCTACACTTTTTGGAGCCGGACCTGCTGATGCAGAGGGAGTCCATGTTCTGCGTTGCTGCCAACCAGTAACATCCATTTTATGACCTGCAATATTCGCATAATAATGGCCGTAAGTTCCACTTGAATCTGTCCAATGACCATGAACCATGCTGCCGCTTAAACCCATTGTTTGAGCAAGTGCAATGATGGCCTCTGCACCATGTTTACAATTCATGCTTCCGGCATTGAAAGCATTCACCCAATTTCCATGATGGTCATCATCATAATAGAATTCATAACTGGTTTGTCCGAACACGTCTTCAGCTATGCTTCTGAAAACATCAAAACTGATTTTTGGAACTCCTGTTAAGAATTCTTTAACTTTGAAACCGTGATTTGTCTGGAATTTACCTACCAATGGACCTACCATGTCCCATTCTTTACTGGTGTCTTTGATTAATTTCACATTCGGAGATATTGAATCACTATAACTTCCAGCACCTTTTCCTATGATTTTTATTGCACCTTGACGTAATAGATCTGCCATGTTAAATTTACCAGTGCGTTTATTTTTAGTAATGTAATCTCCAAAATCACCTGTGACAATGGAAGGATTCGCTTTGATTTGACCTGCACTCATATACTGGCTGATATTAGCATTTCGTAACGCAGATGTTAACTTGCCGAGGCCGCTACTGGAACTGCCTCTGCTTCGAGTTATTGGGCTTCCAGCACCCCATCGGCTAGGGTTTTTAAGTTTACCGTAGAAACTTCCAATAGTGCTGCTTAACCTATCAAAATGAGAGGTACTGTCTGAGCGTATTTTATTAGCAGCGTCTATAATTCCATCTTTCATAGTGCTCCAGGCTTTTATCATCTGAGTGTTAGCTGATTTGGTTTTAGAAACAATACTGTTCAAATTAGACTTTGTAGTATTATTAACAGTATTCATACCTGTTTTGTTTTTAGATACAATACTATTCATATTACTTGAAACATTATTTGTCATTAAGCCCATTTTTTGAGCAAGATTAGTTGACATTTGAGTTAAAGTGTTTGCATCGTTATTACGTATTGTTTCATAAGCTAACTTATCCCTGTCCACCATGCTTTGCAGTGCACTACCAGTCATATTGGCAAGATTGTCATAAGAACCAATAACGTCAGTATTACCAGTAGTTACAGCACTAGTGTCCATGGCTGTAGTTGCTGATTCCATTGGATGAGATAATTGAGCATTCACACCAATGCTTGTTTTCAAAGCATCTTCATTAGGCAAAATATTTGAAACATCAGTTTCAAGTGTAGGATTGCCAAAACCATCAACAATAGCATTACCAATAGATTTAGCAGTATCATAAGCAGATTTAACTTTGTTTGCTACACGACCAATCATATTAGTAAATTCAGTAACAACACTTTCCTGAATAATACCTGGACTGTGAATACCCATTGCATTTAATAAACCATTTACAATATTTTTACCAATTTCTGTAGCTTTTTTAACTAAATCACTACCTGCCTGCATAATACGTGATCCAATATTCATGAATTCAGTGTAAACTTTACCAGGTAATTGACTTACTTGATTAATCACACCTGAAACTAATGCAGAAGCTTTACTAATTCCAGTAGAAACCCAACTAGCACCTGCACTAGCAATCCTATAAATCACATCAGTCAAATAAGCAGCAAACCGACCAGGCAATGTACTTACGAAATTAATAATATTATTCACAAAGCCTCTACCCGCAGCCAACGCTTTAGATATCAAACTACTTGCAAAACTAGATACTCTAGAAATTATAGTAGTTAATACCAAAGCAAACATCTGAGATAAGGTAGACCAAATCATAGACAACATTGTTTGCAAGTTAATTTGACCAGATAAAAACATGCTAAATATGTTAATAATTTGATTTACAGTGGCAATAACAATATTAAATACCATAACAACAGTTTGCCAGGCATATAAAAATGCAGATAAATAAAAGGTAGCAATTGATGATAGGATATCAATAATCGGTTGAATTGCTGATACGATAGAGGAAATCACTCCACCAATAAAACCAGCAATAGCATTCCAAACAGTAGAAAATACTTCCTGAACTTTCTGTAATGCCGGAACAATGCCTGGACTACAACCGAGAAGTATACATACTACACTTCTAAGTGCAGCAACTGTTGCCCCAACTGGACCTAACATTGACAATAACGCACTTCCAAATGGGCCTAAGACGGTCATAACAGTATTAAAAGCATTATGGATATTCTTGAAAACACCAACAACCCATCCGACAGTGCTTTTAAGATTGTTCCATGCATCACCAACGCCATGAATCAATGTACTAATGATATCCCATTTTCCATCACCTACAGTGACATTAAAGAATTTTAAAACATATCCAATAGCACCCATTATCTTGCCACCTAACCAAGATAAACCGCTTCCAATCTCTTTAAGAGCTGCTTGAACATCTGGATGATTTATAAATGCACTCCACAATCTGTTTATACCACTCCAAACAGCACTTAACATGCCTGGAATATCTTTCCACCATCCGAAATATTTACCTACTTCATATACTGCTGCGGCTAAAGCAATCAATGCAATAACTACCCAAGTAATAGGGTTTGCTAATAATGCGGTTGTCATTGCCCATAAACTCGCAGTTAAACCTGCATTTGCACCAGTCGCAGTTACAGCAGCAGCGCCTCCTGCAGCTTTGGCAATGGTATTGGCTTTTGCTGCAATTGTTTCTTTTAAAGTAGCCAATGTTAAAGCTCCCTCTTCAGCTTCCATCAAACCTAAAAATTGTAATGCCGTTTTAGTTTTACCAGCAAGATTATCCAATACTTGTAAAGCAGGACTAATACTCGGAGCCATAGTAGCAAAACCAGAAGCAACAGCCATAGCACCATATGCATACTGCAACCATTTTTTACCTCCCTGATCTAATGCTCCATCATTATTTGCATCAAGGAAACTTAAAAGAGATGATAACGCACTGTCAAGATATGGTTTAAATTCATCACCAAGACTTCTACCAGCGACACTCCACATTTTCTTTAAACTTGTTAACTTACCATAAGTAGTATCCATCATCTCGGAAACATCACCACTTTCAGCTAATGCGTTTTGTAATGCAGTAGTATAACCATCAATATCCTGAGCAGAACCATCCCATCCCATTTTTTCAAGCTTTTCTTTAGAAATACCAAAATTTTCCTTAAGCATTTCAAATTCACCATTTAAACCTTTACCCGCAGCTTGCATAACACTCATGGCCTCATCACCTTCTTTACCCATAAGAATAGCTCTTTGGCCAATGTCTAAAAGGATTGGTTCAAATTTGTTTTCCATAACATCTGCACTTGCATTAGTCATTTGTTTTACAACTGACATGGATTGTGAGAGTTGATCCAAAGAAACAAGATATTTATTTGTATCATTATCCATTTTAGCCCAAAGTCCTTTGTCAAAGGAGTTCATACTTTGGCCTGCACCTAAAAGAGCATATGATAATGAATGAACCCTATCACGAGTAATTGAAGCACCAATAGTCATATCTCCTAATTCTTTTAAGCCTATTCCTCCAACTACAGAAGATATTACTCCTCCCAATCCACTAAAAGCATTACCTAAATTCTCAATTTTAGATTTAACTGTTTGTAATGCACTTGAAAGGTTAGATTTTATGAATCCTCCGAAACTTGAGACTTTAGATTTTAACCCATCCCATTTAGAGCCTAAATATTGAGGTATCGCATTACCTACAACTTGGATTTTACCTTTCAAACTATCAGTTGAAGTTCCAAGCAACTCTACTTTTGATTTAGAATATTCAATACTTCCTGCCCAGGTTTGAGTAATATTCTCTAAACTATTGAATTCTTGTAATGCTTTAGAGGCTCCAGGTACCAAATCTGAAGATAACCCTTTCATTCTACTCATTTGTTGCAAAACTTCTTGAGTTTCTTTGTCAAGCATATTAAATTTAACAATACTGTCTTGCTGAGATTTTGATAATTGATTAAATGATTTTGAACCATTTTGTCCAACATCATTTAATTGTTTAGTTATTTCAGGGAGTTTCTTTTTAGTTTCTTCTACTTTTTGAATGTAACTTTGACTTGCACGTGCTGCTTTGTCATTAGCTTGTTTTGCAGCATCACCAAACCGTTTTACATTTTGTTCATTATCTTTAAACACTTTGTCTGCTTGGTCTTCAGCTTGGAGGATGATTTTTATTGTTTCTATTAATCCCATTTTACTTTGTCCACCTCCTTTTCACCATGTATTTTTTTTGAATAAAAAAAAGAGGAGCACACTAAAACTCTATTAGCATGCTCCTCTCTTAGTATTTCATTTTCCTACGATGTTTTTTCATTTCTTTTTCTTCCGCTTCAGCTATCTCTTTGTCCAGTTTTGCTCTTCCTTTTAAGATGAACAATCTTTGAGCATATGTTAATTCTTGTTGTGTTGCTGCTAAAGGATAGCCTCGATAATCAAGTAGAATGATTTCCTGTGCTTCGTCAGTCTTCAGGAAAGTTATCTATTTCATCTTCCAAATCTACAATTGCATCATCGGAGATTCCTGATATTTCTTTTACTTTTTCGTATAACTCATCAAAGAGATCTGGTTTGAATTTTTTAATTTTTTCTCTTGGAGTTTGTTTTTCATAACCAGGATTATCTAAACTCATGAAAATAGCTTCTGTTTGAGCTTTGAATTCTGCATCTCCGTTTTCTTTGATGTTGAATTTTAATTGTGATTGGATATTAGAAATCCTTTGGTTCCTGGAGAGGGATTTTGCAGTTTCATTTGTAGTGTAATCTCCGAGAGCTTCTTGACGAATACTGTTTACTTTTTCCCATTCACCTTTAGATAATGGTCTGAGATACATTGAGTCTCCTAATGATTCTAGTTGTACCTCTTTGTATTCTTCAATTCCGTTTAAAATATCGTCTGCTGTTAAAACCATAACTATTGTGCCTCCTCTAATGTTATTGTGATTGTATTATCTTGACTTGATACTGTTATTGTGTCTGTGTAATCTGTGTATCCGGTAGCTGTTACGTGTATTGTTTGACTTCCGGTTGGTACGTTTTGTAATGTGCATCCTCCAGCACTTCCAGTAGTTGATGTTATTTCCTCTATGCTTACGTTTGCGCCTTCAACTGGATTTGTTCCGTCAGTTACAGTTACACTTAAATTGGTAGTTTCAGGATTCTCCTCGGTTTCAGGGAGAATCATCAACTTCCTCAACAGAGCCCATTTCAGGGACTTTGTTGATTAATTTAACATACATGTCAGTGTTTACTTTTGTAGTTTCATCAGCAAGGGTTACCTCACCGTTTCCGAGAGTTTGGAGATTTAATGTTGCTTCTACTCTGTCAGCACCTTTTAAATCGAATTCAGATTTGAGTGTGCATTCTGGGAATTCAATGATTAATTGTTGATCTGGATTTTCACATTGAATTACCACTAATCTCATTGGGATTTTAAGAATTCTACATTTGTCAGGAGATTTTGCGTCAACTTTACCATATCTTGCATCCATCACATCTTTATATGATCTTCTGCTTAATGTGGTTGCAAGTGATAAACTAATGTTTCTTTTTCCTGCTTGAGGTCTTTCCTGTGGGAAACGTGAACCCAGTCCTAATGTTCCATCTTGATCATGGTTGTTGTTTCCTTCCATGCTCCAGCTTGTTTGTGTGGAACCTGGTTTTAACCAGTTACCTTGAGTATCTTTGTTCAAGTAAACGTGAACATCGTAGAATCTAACTGGAATTCTACTGTCAATTAATTCTGCTGGTTCTTCAAAGTCTTCATTTTCACCGAGGATGTCGTAGGTTTCGTTTCCATATAACCAGTCAATGTTAACATCCATTGCACCATCGGATACTTCTAGTTTGAATCCATCAACGATTAAGCCGAATACAGCGAGTTTTAATGCATCATACATTGCAAGTCCGGCGAATGTAGGTAGTTCATGGTTTTCGCCTCCCCAGAATTCATGAATATGTAAACCATTTTCTCCAGCTGTATGAAGGTAGTGATCTAAAAATCCGAATAAATACCATGTGATTCTTTGCAGATCTACTTTTGCACTTGTTGAACCAGATGGTTTTGCTGCACTTGCCCATGCTACAACATCACTACGGCTTCCTCCATCATCGGTTTCTGGTTCGTCACCTAATTCAAAATTTACTTCAGGCATTTTTTGAAACCAATCTACCTCGATGTCATCGATGTCTACTGTATCGATGTCAAAATCTGAGTTATAATACGGATCATTAAGGGTTAATCCAAATCCTCTTGCCATAATTTTTCACCTTTTAACTAATTTTTTTTTAACAATAATTTTCCCAATCGACATCAAATAAAAACTCTAAGATTAAACCTGTGACTGGGATTTTTTCTCTTTTATTTTCAACGTTTATTTCTCCTACAGGGAGTAATGAATTGAATTTTACATTATGAATGATTCTATCATTGAATTTTTCATATTGGAGTCTGCGATAATTCTTTTTAATACTGATTGCTACTTTTTCGGCTAGGTTTCTTGCTAATTTTTCAGCAGTTTCAGGGTCTGGGTCATATTCAATACAGACGAATTCTATTGTAGATTTTAATGTTAATTCTTGACTGAGATTATCATCACTGTCAGCTGTGACTGGATGTTGAACTATCCATATCCCTGGAGTATCCACACCATATTCATTGTTGTATACTGTGATGATGTCTTTCACATTTTCTAATAGTCCATTTTCTTGTCTTTCATGTTCAAGACAATCCTGGACAATTTCAAGTATATTTTCAATCCGTTCGCCAATATTCAATTTAACACTTTCCTTACTGCTTTAATGAATAATCCTCCGAGTTTTCCTTCAACTTCAGCAATGCTTCTTTCTATGATTTTTTGAGGTTTTTGCCCTCTTATCATTCGAGTGTACACCATTTGTCCACCTACTTGGAAGGCCATTGGTTTTCCTATGTGTTTGGAGTAAATTGGTGTTTTATGAGGTCCGTAAATACCTGTACCATCATTTACAAATTTAACATAGTTTGCTGGTGATTTGATTTTCACTTCCTCTCCAGGGGTACGTTCAAATACAAACCATCCTTTCAATACACCATGGTCTACGGGACTGTTTTTTTGTAACCTGTTAATCATGTACTGACCGGATAAGTCCAATCCTTTTTCTTTGATTTTTGGGATTTGTTCGCTGATGTTAGTCAGTTTGGATTCATCAACGGTTATTTTTACAGTCACCATATTTTTTTAGTCATCTCCTGTTATTGCGTAGAATGAGACTTTGTCACTTTTATAACTGGTTTCTTTTACAAATGGAGTTAAATCTTCTTTTAGGTCTTCTGTGAAGATTTTTGATGATGAAACTCTTGTGCCCCAGTCTGTGACTATTGTTCTTGGTGTGTCTCTTCTTTCGATTGCTAGGGCTACCATGTTTGCGGTTAGTCTTAGGCAGACATTTTTTACTGAATCTGGAACTTCATTTTTGAAATCGTTGTTGGTGTATGATTTAATTAAATCTTCAGATTGGGAAATCCATTTTGTAAGTATTTCATCTAATTTATCATCATCTTCTGATGATAATTTTAAATGTTTAGATTTAATTCCAGTAAATTGTTTTACTTCATCTACATCAATCCACATCTAAATCATACTCCTAAAAAAAATCATGCACTTATACTAATATAGAATCCTGCACTGGTCCTACCAGCATCAGTATAAACAGTGTAAATGGTACCATCAGTTTTAGCAGAACTAATAACAAAGAATTTCTGACCAACAAAACTTTGGTCTGTACTGTTTGTTTTCACTTCTACTTCAGTGTAATTACCGGATGTTTCACCAGTGGTTTCTACGGTACCTCTACCCCATTCTGTTTCTCCTTCCGCATCAGCATAACTAATAAAATTATAACTTATGGGAGTGAATTCATCTTCTTGAGGTTCTGGAGTTTCCTCTCCAGAACCCAAAGTATCAACAAGATAATTCCACCTATCCTTTTCAGATCTGCGAAGGTTTACAGGTAATTCATGCCATTTTTTTAAAGCCATACAGAATCACCTATACTTTAGCTTCGTCTTGGATTAATTGAATTTCATCAAGATCTAATTTTGCAGTAATGAAACTGGAATTCCATTCAAGACTTACATCACAACGTGTTCTGTAGAAGAACTCAGTTCTTTCAATGTCAGGTTTTCTGTAAGGTTCCACTTTAACATCCTTATATACACCCCATTTCCAGAGATCAGGTGTTCCACCTACAACAGGAGCGTAACCCAGTAAGTCTCTTGCTTCCTCATCCTCAAGGATTGGAGATTCTTTAATAGGATATTTTTTATACATTAATGGAGCATCACCAGTTTGCATTTGGTCACCAAGAGCAGTGTTACGTGATTTTAAAAGGTTCCTGTAAGCATCTTCTACTTCATATGGAACGTAAATAGCAAATCTACTCATTAATTTGGATTGTCTGATACGTGCAGGTACAGCACGAATAATTGCATCAAATAATGCTTCAATAGTATTATCATGGACATTGAAATCACCATTTGAGTTACCAGTTGCTACTTCACTGGATTTTAAGAAGGATGTTGATTGTTTAATCCAACCATCGTAAGTGTGATACAAAGGTTGATCAGTATAATCCAAGTCAGTGTCACCGTATAATGCGATTGCTTCTAAGTCCTCACCGATTTGGTTACCCATCATAGATAATAATGTGGTTTGGAATTGTTCACCTTCGATGTTGTCTTCAAGGTCATCATCATCAATGAAGGTTTTTGCTCTTAATTTATGAGCGGATAATTCGGATTTACCAAAACCTACTTTAGCAGCAGTGAGGTTGCCATTGGTTTCTCTACTGTCTTCAAGGTATCCGTCTTGTAATACTCTACCTTCAATTAATGTTCCAGTAGTGATTACTTTTTCACGGTTCATTTTTTTGTATGCAGCATCACGGAGTATTGTAGTGTTGAATTCAACATCACGCATGAATTGGTTGTATTGTTCACGGTCTAATATTCCACCGTATGCTGACATATCTTCACGCATGGATTTACTTGCTCCTTCAGTATCATTAGAGGAGGTAATAGCTTTTAAGATTGCGTTCATATTCACCATATTATCACCTTAGATTCTTTTTGCAGTTCCATCTGGGTTTCTACCCATTGCTTTATAAGTATTAATCTCTTCTTTAGGAGCTGGGTCTCCGTTATTGTGGAGTGGTTTGGATTTACTTGCTCCTTTCTTCTTATTTTGTGGAGGTTCAGGGTCACCATCCTCATCATCGTCATCATCATCTTTATTTGCTGGAGGATTAGTGTTTCCATCAGTATCGGGATTTGGTTCAGGGTCACCATCACCATCTCCATTATCATCGTCATCATCATCATTTTTAGATTTACTGGAACCCACTTCAGATAAAGCTTCTTTCAAAGTATTAGTGAAGTTTTCCTCCATAGATTTTAAAGAAGATTCAAATTTCTCTTCCATACCATCGATTTTTTCATCAAGAGTATCAACTTGACTTTTCAAAGCTGAAACTTCAGCTTCATTAGTCATACCTAAAGCAGCTAAAACTTTAGTTTTAACATCTGAGTCATTATTCACCATATTCTCACCTGAAATATTATGCTTACAAAACTTACTATGATGCTGACATGGTTTACGTGTCAGACTCACTGAGAGTACAACAGGATCCACCACATCTTTTATCAAACCATCCATACTGTGACTTTTACAGGCACCCATAAATTCAGGATAGGTTATCAATTCACTTTTTAAAGCAGAAATCAACCTGTCCGCTACTTCTCTATTTTTTACAGTTGGACTGTACCCAGTATAACCACCAGTTAATGCAGTTTGCACTGCATTTGGGTCTGTGATACGGGTTGATAACATCCAAGTACCGGTAGGGTAACTCTTTTGAGCACCATTCAGTAATGTAAAATCAGTAGCAGTGTCAAGAATCCATGATTCGACTGGTTTGCCGATGGTTTCGCCTGTAAACTCGAACCGGTGTTCGTCATCGTTTAAATGGTAATCATGGTAAGTTTTTTCAAAATATTTTATTTGTTCAACAGTTAGAGGGGGTTCACCACGGTCAAAGTCACAATCGGGAACTCCTGGAATCATAACTGGAGCGGTGAGTATTACAGAACCGTCTGGTTCTTGTGTTACTACGTTTTTGATAGTATTCAATGTCCTCCCCTCAGTGCATATAATTTATTTTTTATAAAACAGTTGAATTGATAGGAGAACTAAATTCTCAAAAAACTATTTTATGAGACCTACACCTTTAAATTAAAAAATAAGAGTTTTAAAAAAGAAAATTTAGTTCTCTTCAATATACACTGTAAGGAATAAAATTCAGAAATAAAAAACGAATAATAAAAAAAGTAAATAAGAAAATTATGATCTAACTGAAAATTCCCCAAAACAATCAAAAGAACAACCAGACCATCTACCACTATCCCTTAGTTTAGTATAGGATAAAACAGTCTGAAGATTACAATCAGGTACAATCTCACAATAAGCATCATCATTCTCAAAATGATAACAATTAAAGACGCCATAGTCGATTTGGCCTTCAGAATTAATGAAACTTAAAGTTCGTTGAATAATCTCATAAGAATTAAAATCACCTTCAATTTCAAGAGAGAGGCATTGTGGAGATAAATCAAGTTGAAGATTAAACTTATTTAATAGTTCTTGAACAGTCATACTCATGTTCAAACCTCTTTTGGAGTATAATCATAAGGAATATGTTCAGGATATAACTTTTTCATTTTATCTTGAGCTTCCTCAACAGTTAAACCAGATTTAGGAACTAATATTTCAAGTTCCGGGTAAGCTTCAACAAATTCTCTTACCAATCTTTGATCCATCTCATACCTGGTTTCTCCTTTTCTCCAATATTTCTCATATCTATAATCAACCATAAAATTCATCTGATTTTCGAATAATTGATTATATAATTTACCTGCTCTTAATTTATCAGCAACTTCAGATCGGATGGGATACGGAACATAAACATCATCTATGGTTGCAATTCGTCTTGAATATTGTTGTATTTTTTCGAAGTCATACCTTCTGTGGTCCACCATAAACATCCCTTCAATACGTGTTAACAATTCTTAATTTTGCATAATGATTTTTTTCATTAAATTCGATTATTTTAACATATGTGTCTCTTTTTGTTAAAAATTCCATCTCGGGCTTATATTTGTCTATTGTAACATGTGAAACATATGATCCCCTAGTTCCTGTTGGCATTTCTATTTCGAATAGCCATTTCATTTCTTCTAAAGTTTTACCTGCTGTTTCAACATAATAATTAGCTCCTTCTTCAGTAACAGCTACAGAGGTTATTCCTTTTAATGGGACTATTGTTTTGCCAGGAATGATTTTCTCACCTTTAGGAAGATAATCTGCTAAATGATGATTTCTTTGACGCCTATACCCTACTAATGATTTTTTAAGGTAACTTTTATCTAAAATATCCTCAATAATATCACAAGTATATTTTAATTTCTTACCTCTTTCAACTGCATTTTCTAATGTTCCACCATGGTCAGGATTATTAACAAACCATTTAGCAAATTTTTCAATGTCTCCATCACCATGCCTTAAGAATTCACTTATGTCATCATGTCCCTTGTATAACCAATAATCCATGTGTTCTTTTTGGTGAGGAGTTAGGTTTCTACAGTCTATGGTGAAATAATCATCGAAGTTGTTTCTTAATTCTAGTGTTAAACCATCTTCATAAGAACCTTTTAAATGTTTATATTTGCCATTTGAAGGTTCTTTCCATTCAACTTTAATATGTTGATTTTTTGGAGTTAAATCTTGGAATAGGCCTACTTCAGAATTTTTAGGGAATTTATACTTATGTCTCTTGAGAGTTTCATAAGCTTGTTTATATTTTTTGTTGTTCCTATAATTTAAACCTTTGTTTTGTATTCTCAAACTATATAAGTCATTGAAGTCTTTTTGTGCTAAAAGTTTATTCAATTTTTTCTCTTGTGTTTTTGTTAGTTTTCCGTTGTTTAAGAATTTAATTTTGTTTAATTCATCTAATTCTTGTTGTTGTTTTGATGTTAATTTAAATTTATCAGAAACTTTATTTATTTCTCCAAATTCTTCATAATTTAAGAAGTACGGCTTTCTGATAGTGAATTTATCAGATAATTCTTTATTTATTTTTGGTAATTTCCATTGTTGTTTGTATTTGTAGTATAATTCTATGTATGTGTCAGATTGTTCAGCGGTTAACCTATAATCTAACATTTTTTGATGTAACCTACTTAACTCTTGTTTATCCGCTAATTGTTGATGAACAATTTTAAATTCTTGAGGTAATTTCGATTTCCATAATTTCTTTTGAACATGCAGTTGATCAAATACTCTTTGTTCCTCAAGGGTTAATTCAAATGCATCCTCATTTTTAAATATACCTGTCTTTTTAACGGTTATAGGTTTTAAATCTATTTCTTTTAATTGTACATAATCTCCATATCTCCTTTTTAATTTTTGATATGTTTTTTCTAAGTCATCATCAAATATTTTTCCAACCAATTTTTTATTATGCAACTCATTAAATTCATTTAAACTATCTAATCTATTCAATAACTTTCTTTCAGGCAAAGTCAATGTCTTTTTATTTTTTAATTTATCATATACTTCCTGTCCTTTGGCATCTAATTTATATTTATCATAATTGTTTACTTGTTTTGCCCTCACTACTTTTTGTTCTTGTTTTAAGAACTCATTAAAGTGAGCTCTAGATTCTTTAACTCTTTGTTGGTTGATAGATTTCCAATTTTTCATTACTGTTTCTGGATGATCTAATAAATTATCCACATACTCATATTGATTTGGGTTTCTCGCTTTTACTTCCTTTAAGGTAGGTTTATCTCTTACAAATCCAGATATTTTAGATTCATCTGGCCTTCTTACATGTTCAGCATATACTTTGTAATTATTTCCTCTTTTTAAGTTTGATACTCCTGCTGTTACTTCTGCGAAATTTTCGGATTGATTTTTTTCAGCATAATGTGAAACTTTTTGAGGAGTTAAACCCATTTTTTGGTGGTGCAAATCATCATTAACACCAGCAGTTTTAAAATCTTTCCGGATACTAATTGCTACATCATCTAAGACATTATATTCATTTTCTTGTACAAATGAATCACTGAAAATATGTCCTAATTCATGGTCTAAAGTATGTTCTAAAGGCTCTACTTCAGCATGAATGCCCCTTTTACTAAAACTATGCCTAATATTCTCATCAAATATTCTAACAGAACATCCGCAAGCATCTCCACCAGGAGTGTATTTATCCCCTCTTAAAAAGGTAATGTCATCCAAACCTACTTTTAAGTTAGGATGTGTTTCATCATATATTCTTAAGACATCTTTTAAATCATACTCACATTTACCACTATTCGTGAAATCGATATTAAGACATTTTTGGTCGCCTTCTCTTGCAAATCTTAAGATAGTATCTGTTTTTTTATCATAAAATTCAAAGGTTTTAATATTTGCCTGTTCATAATATCTTCCTTTAGGAATGTACTCATAACCAAAGAAATCGGCTAGTTCTTCATTTGTTTTCAATGCTTTGAATCTTTCCTCATCAAAACTAGTTGTTTGAGCTTCTTGTGTTGCTCGGGTTATTAATTCATCTTGGTTCCAGTAATCCAAGGTTTGTATTAAATCAGATTCTCTGAATTGTGCTTTTCCGGGTGGTGCTATGTAACCGTCTGGCATGATGAATGGAACGTTTCCACATCGGCAGTTTATCCATTCTTTTATTGGGCCTTTGGTATCTCCAGGATATTGGCAGTCATTACTGTAGGTTCCGCCTAATGGTATGATTTCCCCGTCTAGTTCTCGGTGGCTGTCACGTGTTCTTTTGTCACGTGCAGCTGACCATTGAGTGTATTCTACACCCATTTCATAGTAGGTGTTCATTATTCCCATTTGGTGGGCGTTATGCATTTCGGTACGTGCTATCCTTTTGGATTCCCATGTTTTTAATTGTTCAAAACGAGTCTCTATGTTGGCTGCTACTTTGTTGACTCCAGCACCACTTGCATATCCGTCACTTATGATCTTGTTGATGTCCTGGTCAACTCGGTTCATAGTGTTTTCACTTGCAGTGAATGACTGGTTTAATAATTTTTGTTGTGTCCAGTCATTAGTCCCGAACAATTCGTCTTTATCAACATTTAGATTAGCTAATTTGTTAACTTTAATAGTATTTGATTCTGCTTTTAGACTAGATACGGGTTTTCTTGCTAGTTTAACTAATCTACGAGCTTCACGGCAACCGAAATTATACTCTTTAATATTATGCTTACGTAGAATATTATAGTATTTTTGTTGTGATTCAAAAATAGGAGCTAGTATTAGGTCTAATTGGCCTTCAAGTAGTATACTGTCATCATCCTTCCAATACTCATGTAACTCATGTAATACAGTTTCTTTTAGGTGTTGGAAGAAATTATGAAGTTCAACATACAGGCTTTCTTCATTTAATTCAGACCTTCGATAACTAATCTGTGCTGCCAATAGGTTCCTCTTCACTGCCTGTACCTGTGCTGCTGTCATCATTAGTAGAGTCACCTCTTAAGTTTGATTCAACTTTTCCAAGTATATGGTCTAATTCATCGTAAGGGTTTTCTTCATTTTTATTCCAAACCTGCTCTAACGGAACGTTGTTAATGTATCTTGCATTTAGATACTTGTCATCCCTGTTTTCTACACTTATTCCGAATTTTTCACCAAAATTATCAATAAGGTCAAGTATAGTCATAGCTCCACGTTGGAACAGGAAATCTGCTAATTCAATATCCTTACTGTAATCGATTGGGTCTACATCAATAATCTGGAATTCCCAACTAGTAATCCCCAGTTCTTCTCTTAGTTGATTAATCATAGCTTCGGCATCGGCTTTGATTGGTGATATTGTACCATATTTGTAGGATTGTTTGGTGTTTTCACTGTTGGTTCCATTCAAGTTTCCAGCATCAAAGATTCCCAGACGTGAAGGATCCACTTGATGACTGTGTATAACCTCATCACGGATGTCTTTACGGTACATTCTGAAGTGACCATCTTCAGTTTGCACACTTAATGGAATGATTTTAATTTCAACATTTCCTTCCTCTCCTTCTGAAGGTATTGTTACACATAACGCTGAATGGGGATGTTTAATAATCTGTTTTATTTGCTCTCCAATCTTATAACGCAAAGTTTGTGTTTCATCATAATTTGGATTTTCTACTTTATTCCCGTTATCATCTTCAATATATGGTTCCTCATCATAGTCTATGAAGTCACCTGTAACTGTTACAGCGAATTTAGGCATTCCCATATTTTTAAAGAAACTTACGTTATATTGAACCGCTGATAGGTCACCTTGGATTGATGGTATTACTGCTATTACTGGTGGCCTTCCATAATAACTGGTTCCTGGTGCATATTCCATAGTCCATAATAACTCATTTGCTCTTTTATCTTCGGGTAAACTATTGTATGGGTAGAATTCACCAGTGTCAGCATGAACATCACAGAGGTCTCCATTATCATCATAGTTTTTGCCATATATGACATACCATACTTCTGTTCCCATGTTGTCTGTGAATTGCACTCTTTTTTCATCGAAATGACGTCTTAAAGTGTGTGCAGGTATGTGTTTTAAGCGTGTGATTGGTGATTTGGATGTGCTTTCACGGATTACTTCTATTGCCCCATAACCAATTGCACGTCTGTCGTAGATGCATCTTCTGAGATGGGTGTTGATTGATGGTTTACTGGCTTCTAGTATTTCCATGAAACGTTTTTTCTCTGCTTCTACTGGTTCTATGTCCATTATTGGTGAGAGGTCATAGTTGATTCCAGCACTATCAACACTGACTACTTTGACACAAACTTCATGGTAACTGTAGATGTCAAGTAGATCTACTAGGTAAGTTGGGTCATATTTAGGTTCTTGAATATGTTTTCCTACCGTTAAATTCTTTGGAGGCACTTGTTTACTTCCAGTTTTTGGGTCAACTTCTGCTTTACTTGCACCCACACGGTATTTATTCATCTCCAGTTTATCAATCACATTAATATTATCGTCATCATCTACAGCAACTATAAATGAATCAGCTCTTTTTGTCATCTTATATCACATCCAGTTTATTTTTAAGCATTAACTTTCTTACGTTTACGAGTCCAGAACCTAGCTGCACCCGTACCAGTATCAACAAGGTCATCCACACCACCATCCTCACCTGTAAACTCAACAAGATCATCAACCACCATTTCAAAAATTGATTCAGCAATCAAAACTTTACCATCCTCAGCCAAAGCCTGCAAATCAAAACTTCTAGTTAACTTATCGCCCGCTTTCTGCACCTTATCGGGCCTTATACGATAACCTTTCAGTTTAGGTTGGCGGCGTAAGTTATTGATTAAAACAAGTGGTGATGCTCCAGGTTCCTGTTCAATCCGTGAGTGTGTTTTTTTACCATCACGTATAGTGATGTCGTTAAAGTAATCCATTACTCCTTTTGCAGTTAATTTCTTTTTTAGCTGCTTTCTCCAGTACATGTATTCACCATCCCAGAAGGTTAGGCTGGCTGCTGTGCTGTCTCCATCCTCACCACTAGCACCAAGGTCCCAGTAACGCAAGCTTGGGAGTTTAGCTATCATTTCATCCATTTTTTTATCTGGAACTTTACTATTACGGAACCATTTACGATAAAACACGTTGCCTTCTGGTTCTTTTGGTTCGCCTTGGTAAACAGCATTAAACCTGAAGCTACCCATTTCCCTTTTGATATCTTGGAGTTCTGTTATTGGTTTTTGTTCTTCCCATAATGGTTCACCTGGTTCACGGCCTAATGGATCATCTTCCATTGCGATAGCTGGCAAGTTTAATATTACCCAGGTTCCATATGGGATATTGCCACCAGAACGTAGTATTTCAATAGCTTCTTTGAATGACATTTGAGGTTCGTTAGGGACTCTTTTGTCTCCTTCTTTTTTGTAGAGTATTTGACCAGCTAAATCATTGATGTTTAGTCTTTGCCATATTCCAATTACCCATGGTTTACGACCGTTTTCAATGTCTGCATTTAATCTGGTCTTTGCCTCAGTAAACCACCAGTCATTTAATTCCTGTTGGTGAGTTTTTGATCTGGCTTTTTTGAAACCTTTTGTTGGATCATCTATTATGAAACCATTTGCACCCTCACCGAGAATAGCTCCACCTACACCATTAGTGACAAGGCCACCTTTATGGCCTTCTATATCCCACACATCTGCTGCTTGACTGTCTTGGGAAATAGTTATAGGTTCGGGGAAAACAGTATTACCTACCTTTTTCAATAGATTCCTTACACGCCTACCCCATTTACGCGAGAACCTTGCACTATGCGTAGCAAGTATCACATGAGTATCTGGAAAATAACCAAATAACCAGGTTAAAAAATAGTAGCTTATGAGTTCACTTTTACCATGTCTTGGAGGCATGAATATCATTAAACGTGACAAACGGCCCTGAATAACATACATCAACAATTCACAAACAAGAATAAGATGTCGGAATGGTATCCAAGCACCACCACTTGCATACATTGCGAACTGCTCAATGCTGAAACCTTTATTCATTGCTATTTCTACGTTTTTGGAGCTCATCAGCCGTTTTCTCCATTAATTTTTTATTCATCTCAACAAATTCCGGTTGCATAAACATAGCCTGAACAGTAGCCAAAGCTTGATTATCTTCAATGTTCAAGTTAGTTTCAACACCTGCCTCAACCTCAGCATTAATATTAACATCAGCTTTAACAGTGTTATCATCCTCTTTAAGTGCAAGTAATGTCTCAACATTAGCTTTATTAGCCTTATTAGCAGACTCAGATTTATTAGAAGTGAACTTACCGTCACGTTTTTCTTTTTCTACAATAGATTTATTCGCTTTATTCAAGTAAAGAGTCGTTTCAGTTAACTCTACTAACGCATTAGTAATAATTAAATTAACATCCTCTTTTTTATCCTGAAAAATCTCATCCCTAAAAGAAGTCCTAATCTCTCTCCAAGTATACTTAATCTCAGCAGCACAGTTTGCACCTTCAGACCATTTTTTTAATTGAATGTATGAAGGAGCTTGACCTTTTTGAATATCATAAGACTCAAATTCAAAGTAGCCATTATAATAACTTTCAAGTATATTTTCATATTTGGCACTGGTTTGGCACTGGTTTGGCACATGTACTTTTTTAAAAACATAGTCTATAAACTCTGAATATTCACGTAAATTACCAGGGAAAATAAAAAATTGTTCTAGGTAGGTTCTTTCTCTACTTACTTCCCCTTCTTGGTGTTCGTGTATTGGATATGACCATGTTTTGATTACCATTTTAACCGTGTTATTGTTCTAGGTTTTTCATTGCTTCTAGTATTTTTTCTTCTGCGATTTCCATTGCTCTTTCGTCAATGTGTTCATTGATGATTTCTAATTCCTCTTTTTTCTTTTGGTCTTTCCATTGGTCTATTAAAATTACAATACCTACAGCTAGGATGATCATTATTGCTCCTACTATTATGGATATTTCATGCCATCCGTTGAATAGTGGATGGTTTGTTATCCCTGTAAAGAGGAATAATATTCCTGTTGCTATTAAGCTACTACTTATTGTTGTTTTTAAGAAACCTGTCACCCAAACTGTCCTCCGATAAGGAATTTTTTCAGATAAGTTTTTAGATGTCATTTTCATCATCTTTACTGAATGCTTCTTTTAGTATAATTGAAGCGTCTTTACTTAGATATCCTACTAGTCCTGAGCCAATAGCAAGTGCAAGGTCATCATTTCCAGTGAATAATGCGCCTAAGCCTATTGCTATGATTCCGATTATTACTATTGTTTTGTTGTCGAATTCCATTTTTTAAGTCACCTTTTAAGTTTTTATTATTTTTTTTAAGTGGTTCTGGAGGGATTTGAACCCTCAATCTACTTTATGTCTAAATTGCAGTAGATTACCTAAACGGAGGCGAAACACATTTGAAATTTTTTTAAAAATAAAATCCTAATTTATTTTGTATACCTCTGAGCTAACTAATTAAACATAAGTTAAAAAAAGGATTTTATCAAAAAAAAGTCAATGATTTCAAGATATATTTTTTAGACTAATATTTAAGTTTACAGAACCTCCATCTCATTGAGAGGGAATTAAAAAAAAGTATTTTATATTTTTAAGGATGTGAATCCCTTTAATATTAATCCGTTAGTAAAAATTCATGTCGGGATTTAAATTCCATTATTATGTATTGAAAATTAAAAATCTTTTAATAATTTGAATGATTAAATGAAGAAAATAAATGATTGTAAAATTGCAAATTTAATTATAGCAGCTTTTTTTTCAAAACCAAAAGAATTATAATAAATAATGAATAACACATGTTTTTCCCCTTTTTCACTTTTTATTTATTCTTTTCAGCTTCAAATTTTATTAGTTCAACAACTGATTTCCGAGCAGGACTGCTCAAAACAAGACCACATTTTGGGCAGAACGTTTCTCCATGAAATTCGTCATAGAGAACTACACTCTGAGTATTACAGGAAGGACATGTGCCTCCTGTGTGTTTATAGTTTTTAAAATCATTAAGTTTCATCACATCCAAAAATATAAAAATATTTTTTTTTCAATTCCCTTCATTATACACTGTAAGGGATAAAATTACGAAAAAAAAATATTTTTTTTTATTTTACGAGATGCAATCTTCGCAGTTCATTTTGGATTTTCAAATGTTCTAACTTTTGATCCTCATGCATATGAGGACCCAATCCACCAGATCCCATACCCCAAAATTTATCACCTCCTCTCTTCTTATTTTTATGATAAGATTTCATCCTGGAATCAGCATTGTTTTCCAAGTCAGCATGATACTGACATTCTGTGCTACAATATTTCTGATTACCATGTACTGGAGTGAATAACTTATGGCAGTATTCACACTCAATAATTTCAAGTGTTTTTTCCTGTTTCCGAGTATTGTAATACTGATGATCTAAAGCATTTTTCGCTTTAGTCCTACAATTAATGCTACAATATTTCTGATTACCATGATTTGGAGTGAATTCTTTCCCGCATTGTTTACATATCATTAAGGCCTGCCTTTAAATGGTCTACAGCAAAATCGTTAATATGTTCCAGGATATATTCAGTTGCAATTTTTGCAAAAAGATTATATGAAATTTTAGTATTGCTAATTTTATCATAGAATACTTTTGATTTAATATTAAAATCAGTTTCTTCAATGAGAATATCCAAATATCTTTCAATAGCCAAAGTAGATAACAAAGCGGTTTCCCAAATTTCAAATCCTAGTTTACCATAAATTTTTCTGCGAACAGAATTTTGAAACCTTTCTTTGCCGTGAAAATTACAATCAATAAACTTTACCATTTAGATTTCCTCCTTCCAAATTGGACATTTAGTGAGGCCACCACTAGGATTAACCTCTTTTCTTTTTTTACTGCAAGCCAACTCCCATTTTTGGAAGTTAGGGTCTGTTGGAACAGGGAATTTCCACTCACATGTGCCACAAGTATGATATTCTTCAATCATAATTGTACCTCATTCATTTTCTTTAAAACAATTTCCCAGTCTGCACGTGTAAGTGATACATAACCCAAAGGAGTTTTAAAACAAACACGCCCTTTACGTTTACCTTCTTTGATAATTTTTACATCAAATTGTGATGCAACATAATCATGAAACTTCATTTTTCATACCTCCAACAATAATTAGCAGCATCAAGGGACATGCCTCTCAAGCAAGTACAATAAAAAATAAAAGAGTTATAATTCGCTATTGCTTGTCGCATTTTCTTACTATCTTCCACCATTTTAGAGTTAACCTCTTCAATAACATTCATCCTTTTAACTCCTTATCAATTTCTATTATCACTTCTTTAAGACGGTAAAAACAATCGTTTAATCTTTCTTTTTCCATTTTAATCATTCTTTTACTATCCAATTTCTCGATAGGGTCTATATCTGGCCGTCTTATTCTACCTTCTTCAAATAGTAGATGGCCAAAAGCCTGACAATAATTCAAACAAGCAAAATATAATTGTGCTTCCATTAAAACCTCCCTAACAACCTATTTTTATAAGCTTTATGTATCTTACCACAACCCATACACTCATAAATTATCTCTTTTTGATTATGCTCAGCAATAATTAACCTACATCCACATTTACTGCAATGATAATTAGTGAGATGAGGCACATCTAACTGAAGAGTAGTACTTTCAAAAGTCTTATTAAAAGCATTCATCAAGTTTATGGCAAAAGTATTGCCTAAATTTCTAAGACCATAAACTAATTTTTCAAATGCTTTAAAAACTGGTTGCCTCATTCATCCTCACCACGTAAAAGTATTATTGGAATTTCAACACCATCTTCAAAAAAATTAGGATTAACTTTTGGTGTTGGACGTGGAAGATCTATCATCATCAACTCATAGACATTAATATAATAAGCCAAATCAATCATTGTTTCCCCCATCTTTTGGTTTAAATACTATTTTTATAGTCTTAGTTCCGTCTAGTTCATTACAAAAAACTCCACTCTCTAAATTCAAATCTTTATCAAAAAGTAATTTGACAATTGCTAGTTTGACTTGATCAATCTCCTCAGAAAAGGGAACACATTCAAAAATAGTCATTCATCATCACTTCCAATAACCACCATTACTGTTCCCAGACCGTATTTATCACATACAGCCTGAAGTTCATCATTAAACTTACCAAAATCAGTGAAACTAATTGGTTTTTCAAAAGGAACCCATAAATGCAAAACCATTTATATCATCTTCCTGTAACGTTTTTGTCTTTTGCTAAAGTCATCTTCTGGAAAGATTAAGTAACCTATTATTAGACCAGCTATTATTCCAGATGTTAATCCTAATATGAATGTTATTTCTAAAATCATGTTTTCACCTCACATTACCTAATTTCATAAGTCTTCAAATGCTCTTGGAACTATTTTTTCAGATACTTCTTGACAGCTGATTTCAAAAATCACGTCTTTGTACATTACAGCAATTCTCACAGGTTTTCCTGTTTTGTCTAATCTGAAGTGTAAATAGTCAAATAAACTTCCTATTGTTTGTTTTGTTAATTCTTCTTCAATTTCTCCAGTTTCATCAACACAGATGTTATTCATGAATAACCCTCCATTTATAACATTGTTATATTAATTCGTTTGTTTTGAAAATTTCATAAATAATAATAAATAATAAATAATAATAACCTCATTTTAAGTGTCTGACAAACTTGTCTGACAATTCAACTGATAAATCATACAATAATGTCTGACAGTCACACATGACAGTATGACATTTTCAAAGACAATACCCGCTCAAATGTCTGACACATCTGTCTGACACAAAATTCTTAACTGATTCTTAACCTCACACAAAAACTTATTCGGATCATAACCCCACTCCTTACCAACAGCACGAACACCATTACAAGCAGCATGATTATCAAAAATATCCATAGTACAATCCTCACGATTATTAAAAATATCCAAAGCACATTCCTTAGCCGAATCCACTAACATATTAGCCAACGTTTCATCATCTAAACGCTCAGGAGAAATCAACTTCAACCTATTCAACTTAGCTTGCTTAAGAGCCTCCAACTCATACAACTCAGACTGCAATTGAGCAAGCTTAATCTCAATCTCACCAATCTCCCACTCTAAAAGAATAGGCTCATTAGCTAACTGCTTAGCAGCATACTCAACTACTTCAGCCTCAGTATGATTCAACTTCTTAATCAAACGTTTAGTAGAAGGATGAACACGCGCAGAAATACGCTCATCTTTAGTAAATTCCCCTTTACGATTCACACTTCCACCTCCTCTGCAAGTGTAAACACATTCCTTGGATCATCAAGGATAGCCATCTGCATAAACTTAACATACTTGATACAAGCTAAAATATGTCTACAAAGATGACCTCCTTTTAGGCAGCCATCACAATCACACAACCAACCATCATCAAAATCCCATGTAACAAAATATTTCTCTTCAGGATCCCTACTTGATGGAACTTCAAAGATGATTTTCTCATCATCCCCATGAAAAATAGTAACAGGAAGAGCCATAAAATTAGGCCTCCATCCTGTTAATATATTCTTTCGCAGCTAATTTCTCATCATCACTAATCTGTTTCCAATTGACATGTGCATACACAGTCTTTCGGTTAATTTCAACACCTTTACTAGTAATGCGTTGCAAAGCCTTTGAAATACAGTTAGGTACTTCTAAAGGCTCATCATTAACCCTCTTCTCTTCTTTTTTAGGAGCAACTACTTTTGAATCATCTTCAAAAGGAATTTGTTCTACAGTAGATTTTTCCATGATTAAGAAAGCATTCACTAATAGATATTTTTTCAAATAGGTGATGTAACTGCCTTCAGATTGCATGATATTCATTTTTTTATTCATTTCCACAATTGGTGGCATAGGAACAGTATAACTTACGAAATCTTTAGCGTCATTCCAGTTAGTAATTTTCAAAATAGCTTCAGTATCTGTGAAATCAAACAACAAAATTAACTCCTGGTCAAAACATTCTTTAGTTATAGGTGGAAGTAGATCCTCAAGTTCATGATAATGGAAATTACCAAATTTATTATATCCTGACTTTGGAATGTCCTGTGTCATTAAATTTCTTTGGATCATTGCGATTTTTTTCAAAATACACATAACTTATATCCCCCTAACAAGGAAGTTTCTCAAAGCCCCACTTTCAGTTGCAGACACGCCCACAACAGTGTAAGCCAAGATTACCACTAAAATTCCACCAACAATAAAACAAAATGAAAGAATAATAGTTTGATGACTTAAAGCCCAATTATCAATCCTTTCAGTAACGGTTAATTTTTTAGATGATTCTAAACGTGCTGGATTCATTTTATCATCTCCTTTTTTGGCACACGATATAACCATTCAAATATTCTACTTGCGTCTTCACGGCAAACGAAATAAATGCTTGCCTTATTGCCTCTATGTGGTTCCACTTCCACAATATGGCGTCTTTTGAATAGTTCTTCAATCCAAAAACCAATTTCATCACGTTGAACCTCCCATTTATTCACAACTGTCCCGTTGCTGCACAACCCAGTTGTAACCCAAATATCATGGCCTTTACCTTCTAAAATTTCTTCCATTTCACTACAAGATTCCAAAGACCATAAATGATTCGGATTTGCAGTTCTGACAGTTTTTTGATAATCATTCCAGTAAGGCCTACTCATCAGAAACCACCTCTTGTAAAAAATTAGGATTATTTAAGATGGCCTCAGTTAAAGAAAAAGTATTTAATTTATGTTCAATTAACCAGGCATTACTTTTATCACCGAGAATATTCAACCAGCCATAAGCCACTTGCTCTGCTTCCCATCTTGGAAGATCATTAGCCTGAATAGCTTCCAACCTTCCAACTTGATTTCCAAGTTCATAGTGTTTATCAAGGAAAAAGAAAAATTTCTCTTTCATATCACTAAGTCTTGGATCATCCCAATCAATTTCTTCAGCAAGCCAAAAAGGTTTACCTTCAGATAATGGAAGGATGCCAACTTGTATTGCAGCATCCATCCTCATGCTTTCAAGTTTACGTCCAATTGCTCTATATGAACCTTTTAAACTTTCAAGAGACCTAACCATTCTAGAACACTCCTTGAAAATCTATATCGCTTGCAGATACACCATGTTCTAATGCATCTTCTACAGCAAGATTGGGTGTGACTCCGTGACCGAAGACTTGACACCAGAGATCCACGACTGCATACTGAGCAATACTTCTAAAGTAAAAAACAGTAATTATAGGATTCATACTCTTAGACGCCTCCTTCAAGTGTAGGTATCAACAAGTACCTATGGCCTGTTCTAAAGACGTATAATGCTTCTTCAGACATAGAATTTGGGTCTATGCCTTGTTTTTCCAAGAACGCATTGAATCGTTCATTTAGATATTCTTCATTTATTTTCATTTATATCACGTTCCGAAAAATTATTTTCAAGAGTTGCCGCTCTTGAAATAATCTTATGATAATTAATATTAACTTATTAATATATAAAGATTTCTATATATTAAAATATAAAGATAATTATATATATTAGTAAATAGAGAAATATAAGTATTAATATAAAGAATTAAATAAATATGAGGTATGAAAATGAAATATGAAACAAAAATACAATCAGTAGCAGGTTCACTAACAACTACAATCCCCGCTTTTGCAAGAGATTTCCTAAATGTATCCAAAGGTGAAAAACTAGAATGGATTATTGATACAGAAACTGGTATTGTAAGTGTAGCAAAAAAAGAATAAACAACTATTTTTAATATTTTTTTAAAATTATCTCTTATGAAATTAAAGATAGCTAACGCTAAAGCTTTTAATGACTTCCTCATATATAGTAGAGGACTATTTAAGGCATAGGATAAATTTAAATAGTTTTTAAGATATAACTCATATATGGTTACGATGATATCACGTTCCGAGTGACTATTTTTTGTAACCTGATTGGGTGAGATGTTGCCGCATCTACGACCCCAATCTCATTACAATTAATACTTATTTTTTAATCTGATTGTGGTGCCATAGATTCCCAGGAACTTTGTCCTGTATCTTCATGATATACTCTAGCATAACGATTACCATCACTATCAGTTTTCACGGGTTGATCCATTACAAAAGACCCTCCGCCTTCATCCCATTTTTCAACATAACTATCCGAACCGTACTCGGGTTCAGATTGTGATGAACTTTCACTAGAGCTTGATTCACTATTACTGTTATCATCACTAGTATTATTAATTGCTGTGGAATTAACAGTAATATTCTTAGTAATATTTGTAGTATTATTCATTTGAGGAACAGAACTATCATGACCGTTGGATTGAACATACATAA
Source organism: Methanobrevibacter sp. (assembly GCA_017434525.1). Classification (GTDB taxonomy): domain Archaea; phylum Methanobacteriota; class Methanobacteria; order Methanobacteriales; family Methanobacteriaceae; genus Methanocatella. Next base: position 19,776 of record JAFRFD010000004.1, on the reverse strand, counting down.
ATGCTGCACCTGCAAGAATCAAAACTACTATTCCTATGATTAATATGATTTTTTTAACATTCATTTTTAAAATCACATCCAACATTTTTTTCATAAGAAATCTTTGCTTATTACATCAAACATTTTTTGAATGTTCTCAGGTACATTAATTTCTTCAATTTCTTTTTCGGTTTTTAATTTTTGGAATAAATATTCTTGAGTGAAGGATCTACTCATGAAAACAACATTTGTAAAATCAATAATGTATTTTTTAATTTCAGATTTATTTATTTCTTCGAATAGATCTTTAGCAACACTATTCATTCCAAGATTAGGATACAACTCTTCACTAATCATAATAGTTTTTTCAATCATCGTTTCAACCTCCTTTTGGTTTATATTCATATTTACTTCGATTAGGAGTAATCTCTAATAAATCATAATAATTTTCAACTAATCTATCTTTTAATCTTAAGGATATTAAAGTTCCTTTAAATATATTATTGTTGTTCAACATATAATAATAGTAATGATTTTTATTATGTATATGTAAACAACCTTGTCTTGAAACAATTAACGCCTCACCACCATTACCTTCGATAACTAATCTTAAAACTGTCCATAAACCCCAGCCTCTACTGTATCTAGGGTCACCAGTTTCATTTTCAGCTGTTGTTACTCCTGAAATTGCTTTAGAAATTGCATCACAATCATTTTTAAAGTCAATACTATGGTTTTCAAAGTTACCGGGTATACTTAAACCATCATCCATAACACAAATGTCCAATATGGGTAATGATACATATTCTTGAGCAAATGAATAACCTTGATTAGCATATCCTTTTTCTATTGGTGTATGATTATAGATGTTTCCAATAATCTCTTCACTAATACATTTTATAGTATAACTGCCCCCATATTTTTCATTAATTTTTTCTGCTATCTTTGTAGGAATTTCTTTTTCTAAAAATTCTTCTTTGGATGAAGGTAAATTAACAAAAGGTTTTGTGGTGCTTGTTTCTCTTTTGTTTAAGATTCTATCCACAAATTCACCAGTGTTAGGGTGAGTACATATTTTTTCAACATTATTACTTTCAGCAAAACATAACAATGGAACTATTGTTGTAGGTGCTAAAAAGTCTTCACTGGAAATATCAAAATTTTTAGATCCTCTTTGATATTTATTTGCTAAATTTTCAAATTTTTTGTAGTCGTGGTATAGGGAATACATTTTTTGTCTCCAAGGCCTAATTTTATTTATAGTTGAAAATACATATAAATGTTTCTATTCAATTAATATTGTGTTTAAAGACTATTTGTTCAATATTATAGAATATTCTTTGTTTGTTTGTTCATAGGTGAAAAATGAAACACAGTAGGTTTCATTTTTCGGTGTTCAACAAAAAGCAATAATTATAGTAAATTGTGTAACTTTGACAATTTCTCATCACTAATATTGCCCAGGACAATTTTTTCAAGATTATCAATTCTCGCATTTGTTTCCTCATTTTGTTTTCTCAATAGTTCATTTTCATTTTCTAATCTTATAACCTCTTCAGATTTAACTTCAGCAACATCAAAATTAATATACAATGCGTGCATATGCTGCATATATTTTTCCTTTAATTTCTTAGGATTATTCTTAAAGTATGCCTCATCAGTCGGAGATCTACTTTTGCCCTGCAACCTATTAATCGTTTCAGAATCCATACCCGCATCTTCTAAAGTACTGGCATGATAACGTCTTAACATATGTGATGTGAATCTGTTATAACTTCTGACTTTCCCCAATCCTAAAGCATTGTTAATCTCTTTAAAATAATTATTGAAATAATCTTTGTTAATATCAAATATCTTGTCTTCAGGTTGAATATTTGGATATTTATTAAGAAGCAGGATAATATAATCTATGAGTGTAGATGATGCTTCTGGATGTGCGAAAGTGTAAAACCACTTTCCAGTCTTGAATCTTTTAAGATGGAATGTGATTACAATATCATCACGGCCTTTCATGAGGTTTACTGCATCGATTAGATTGTTTTTGTGATGGTATTCATATGTTCCCTCAAGGACCTCTTTGAAAGTAATATGGCGCACTTCTTTTTTTGCACATCCGGTAGCTACCATCAGCTCAATTAATGCTCTAATCATTGGGACACTAATGCTTAAAGCTTTTTTGAGTATAATTTGTGTGGGTAAATCTTGATATGTGATTGGTGGTTCTTTATCTTCACTTTTTATTGAGGGTAATTTATGTATTTCAATATCAAAGTGTAAGTATATTGTTTTTATTCGGCCGAAGTGTATGTTGGCAGTTTTCTTTGCATAATTGTCATATAGGTATATTCGGAATTCTTCTAGTCGTTTTTTTAGTGTTCGGTCTGCCCATCTTATCCTATCCATTTCTTCGTCGATTGCTTCTTTGAATAATTCTTCAAGAGTCATGTTGTTTATTTCTTTGTAGATTCTAACGGCATCTTTATATCCTTTCATTGTTTGGTTTTTTATTCTTCTTGTTTTTTGGAATTGGTATAGGATTTCTTCATCATTCATATACATATATTTTCACCTTTATATCTCTTTTTAATTGTGTGAGAGCATATGAAAAGTAATTGAATGATAAATTTATAATTGTTTATGAATATATTATATATTAATTTATTGGATTTTTTATAAAGGCGTTATTATGGGAACAGAATTTTTAAAAATTAAGGAATGCGATGAAGCAATTGATATTATTCAGGATTTATTCGATAAAAATTTAGCCGCACAAAGCGAAGAGATTGACGTGACTGAATCTTATGGAAGAATTTTATTTGAGGACGTCTACTCCCGAATGGACTTTCCTCCATTCGACAAAGCGTTAAAGGACGGGTTTGCGATTGTTGCAGAAGACAGTTTCGGGGCTTCAGAGGAATCTCCAAATACTTTGGAGGTCATTGACTTTCTGGAGGCAGGGTCCATCACAGACAAGAAAGTTGAAAAGGGAAAATGTATTGAAATCAGTACAGGTGCGGCCATGCCTGAGGGCAGTGAAGCTGTTGTTATGGTTGAATATGCTGAAAAATTGGATGGTAAGGTAAATCTTCTTACAACCGCCACCCCTTCACAGGATGTTGCTAAAAAGGGATCAGATATTGAAGAAGGAAATCTAATCTTGAAGAAAGGTGACTTTTTAAATCCAGGAAAAATCGGCGTTTTGCTCTCACAGGGTTTTGAAACTATTGAAGTTTATAAAAAACCGACAGTTGGTATACTCTCCTCTGGAAATGAAATCACACTTCAGGGTGAGGAGTTGCCATTTGGAAAAATCTATGATGTAAACGGTGGTATGATTAAAAACGATGCGGTTTCCTGTGGTGCAGATGCTAAATTCTTAGGAGTTATGAGAGACAATTATGATGAAGTTAAGCAAAAAATCACAGAATCTTTAAATGATGTCGATGTCCTCTTATGCTCTGGCGGAACCTCTGCAGGTCTTGGAGATGTGTTGAAACATGTTCTGGATGAGTTGGGTGAAGTCTACATTCATGGAATTTCAGTCCAGCCTGGCAAGCCAACAATTGTCGGAGTCATTGATGGCAAAATTGTAATTGGGCTTCCGGGAAATCCTGTATCTGCCCTGATGATTTTCAATGCTTTTGTAGCTGAACCATTAACAAAATTGGCAGGTATCGATAGGGATTTTGAACTTAAGACAGTCAAAGGCAAAATATCTAAAAGAATCCACTCTCAGGTTGGAAGAATGCAATATCAACTTGTTAAGGTCGATGGTGAAAATATTCAGCCGATATTCAAGGATTCAGGAGCAATTTTCTCACTTTCAACAGCTGACGGTTATGTGAAAATTCCAAAATTGGTGGAATTGGTTGATGAGGGTGAAGAGGTAGAAGTTTATTTATTCAATTAAAATAATAATTTAAATGTGGTGTAATTATGGATTATGAAGTCAAGGTAATTCCAGAACAAAAATTGGGAGTTATTAACTGTAAAACCCCTATTGAAGATTTAGAAATATTCCTTTCCATTTTAATGGGTTGGGTTGATGCAGAAGAAATAGAAACTGATGGAGAACCGTTCATTGTTTATTACTCACCAAGACATGAAGTCAATGATGGTGATGTTGTATATGATGTAAGCATTGCAATCAAACAGGATGCTGAAGAACAAGGCAGAATTCGTGTTGTGGACATGATAGAAAACAAGGTCCTGGCGGGCAAACACTTCGGTCCAACCGATAACATATTGGATACTTACGCAGGGCTTGTTGAAATTGCTCAGGCTAATAATTATGATATTATAGGGTCTCCTAAGGAAGTTTTGGTTAAAGGAATTCACAACTGTGATAATGAAAAGGATTTTATAACTGAAATTCAGTTGCCAATCATTGAAATGTAGGGAATAATATGTCTAAAAAAGAAATTGATTTTGATAAGGAATTGGAAAAGGTTGCTCGCAAATCTAATATTAATATGAGAAATACCGAATATGCTTTTGAAAATCAAATAAAAAAATTAGATAGTGACATTGATAGGATTGCAAAACAAAAAATAAAAGATTTTGATGAAAATAAGGAATTAGCATCCCAATATTTATCTATTGATTATAAACAGGATACAATTGATAGATATAGAGAAAAATTAAAAAAGATTTAATTTTTCTTCTTTTTTTTTAATTTTGACCGACCACTCTTAAGTCGTGCACCAATAATTTAGGAATGATGTACGGGCCGTATTGTTTAATTTCTGAGTTTAAGCCTTCTACTTTTTTCATGATTTCAAATATGTTTCCAGAAATCATGGCCTTATTGATAGGTTCGGTTAACTCTCCGTTTTCAATTTTAAAGGCGTTGCTTGCTTCAACTGAAAAATCTCCAGAAATAGGATTTGCGGTATGGGCTCCAAGAACGCTTGTTGTGAGCACTCCCTTGTCAATTTCGGATAAATCTTTCATTTCACTAAACTTGAACTCCAGGTTGCTTGGACTAATTGTTGGTGTGGTCATGAATGATCCTCTAAACCCGTTTGATGTTGTTTTAACGTTTTCTTTGTTTGCGGTGTAAATGTCATAAATGAATGAGTTTAAAACACCGTCTTTAATCAAATCGGTTTTTTTAGAAACGCTTCCTTCCCCGTCACATTTTGCGGTATACATTCCCTTTTCTAAAAGGGGATTGTCGATTATGCAAAGTGTTGGATTTGCAATTTCTGTGCCGATTTTATCCTTCAGGATTGATCTTCCCCGTCTTACATTTTCACCATCGAATGCTCCTAAAAATGTATTCAGGAGTCCTGTTGCAGCATAATAGTCAAGAACCACATCATAATCATTGGTTTCAATAGGTTTTGTGTCAAGAGAACTTTTAGCCAAGTCGCATACCTCATTTGCTAATTTAACTCCTTCCAAATCAAAAAACCTTGAAGATTGTGAGTTATATGCGGTTGCAATTTGCCCGTCCTTTTGGATGGTTACTGATAGGCCTATTCCAAATCCGGTCTCCTTATTTTCTATTGAAACTCCATTTGAGTTAATGATTAATGATTGGCCTTCACTTGCACTGAATCCGGATCCGGTTACTTCACATCCGCTGTCAGTGGCAGTTGATATGACAGTTTTTAAAAATTCGACGGATTCATCAAGGTCCAAATCATTAAACTTATTGTCATGAACTTTTTTAACGTCTTCTACCTTTTCAATTTCAGAAAATGCATTATTTTCATCATGTTTGTTTAATTTGGTATTTTCAACGGCCTGATTTGCGGTTTCAATTATTCTCTCCAAATTTGAAGTGAATGCAAAACCAAGTTTATTGTCCTTGATTACTCTAATTCCGATTCCTTGTTCAATTTCTTCTTTTGCAAAATTCAATTCATCTTGCTTTGAATCAAGTTCTATGAGTTTTGTCTTGTCAATATAAATTTCGTAAGCATCACAGTTATTTTCTACAGCTTTTTTTGCTTTTTCAGCCAGTTCATATATCATATTATCCCTACAATGCAAATTTTTCAATAGCTTCGGCTACTCCGTCCCCATATTTTTTCTCACAGGTGTATGTGCTGATTTCTTTCAATTTGTCTTCGGCATTGCCGACGGCAATTCTATATCCCACTTGTTTGAGGAAATCCTCATCGTTTTGACTGTCTCCGATAGCCATTACGTTTTTCATGTTTATTCCATTTCTTTCACACAAATATTTTAGTGAAGTTCCTTTGTTCACTCTTTTGTCTGTCACATGGAGTGCAAAACCGCTGTCATAGATTTCAAGCTCATCGAGGTATTCGAAATCTTTCAACGCTTCTTCAAGGTCTTCTCTTGCAAGGGTTTTATAGAATACGGTTTCGGTTAATCTGTACATGTTGTCGTGGGATGCATGAATGTCAAATTTTTCGCCTAATTTTTCTTTCAGATGACTTTCAGCAGAAGTGACAAAGTCCCTTTCGACCAATGTTTCAACGGCATTATTGTTTTCGCCCTCTTTGAAAACGACTCCTCCATTTTCACAAACAATGCCTCCACTGCATCCAATCAGTACTTCAGCAGCATATGCATAGTTCACCACATTTCCTGTCACGATTATTGTTGGAATTCCTGCTTTTTCCGCCTTTCTCAATGCTTCAATTGCTGAGATGCAGATTTTTCTTGTATCGTCTGTAATTGTTCCATCGATATCTACTGCTATTGCTTCTATTGTCATGTTATCCTCTTGAATATCTGTGGGCGATGTTGCATGTTCCCTCTTTACTTACCATACATGCTCCGATTGGGTGTAGCGGGTTACATGCCTTTCTGAATAATTTGCAGTCTTCAGGCCTTGCAAGACCTCTTAAAATAGGTCCGCATATGCAGCCCTTAGGCGCTTCATTAACATCCTTTACTTCAATATCATATTTTTCACGAGCGTTGAATTCACTGAACTCATCTTTGATTTCCAAGATTGAATTCGGGATTTTAGGAAATCCTCTCCATTCCCTGGATGTGACGTCAAACACTTGCTCTATCATTTCCTGAGCTATAACGTTTCCTTCTTCTTTTACTGCTCTTTTGTATTCATTTTCAATTTTCGGTGTTTCATTGTGAATCTGTCTTAAAATCATGTAAACTGACATTAAAATGTCTAATGGGTTAAATCCTGCTACGGCTTGGGGTATTCCAAAGTCAGTTGAGAAGTATTCGAAGGGTTTTGTTCCGATGATTGTACAAACGTGTCCAGGTTGGATTAACGCATTCAAACTTGTTTCTCCAGAATTAATCAGAAAATCAATTGCTGGAGGAATCAGTCTGTGGCATGAGAGTACTGAGAAGTTTTCAGGAGGGGTGTTTAATAGTTCTGCTGCAGTTGTCGGGGCGGTGGTTTCAAATCCCGCTGATATGAATGCAACATCATTGTCCTCTTTTTGAGCTATTTCAATAGCTCTGTTTATTCCGTAAACTACTCTTACATCTCCTCCTTCGGCTTTTGCATCTGCAAGGGATCTTTCAGAACCCGGTACTCTTAACATGTCTCCGAAGGTGGTGATTGTAACTCCCCTATCTATAAGCTCCAATGCTTCATCAATTTCACGTGACGGCACCACACAAACCGGACAGCCTGGACCTGCAATGATTTCTACTTCGTCAGGTAGCAAACTTCTTATTCCATTTTCCATTATTGTATGTTCATGAGAACCGCACACGTGCATTATTTTAACGGGGGCGGATAATTCATTTATTTTTCCTATTAGCTTTTCAGACATAACTTTCATATTCATATTAACACCGAAGATTTAATATTATATCATAAATATATTTACTATTGGATTAATTATATTTTATTATATTTTTAAGGGATTGACATGTTTAATAATAATATGATTTTAGTAGTTATCCCGGCAAGAGGGGGTTCAAAGGGGATTCCCCGCAAGAATTTGAGGCTGCTTGATAATAAGCCCTTAATTTCATACGCTATCGGGGTTGCCAAGGCATCCCAATATGTCGATGATGTTGTTGTAACTACTGATGATTCTCAGATTGCGTTAATCGCTGAGAAATTCGGCGCCAGTGTTGTAAGGCGTTCTGAAGAACTGTCTCATGATGATGCGCTTTTAGACCCTGTTGTTCATGATGCAATGATTCAAAAAGAAAAATTGGCGTTTGATGAGTATGATATTGTAATCACGCTTCAACCCACATCTCCACTGATTAAGACACAGACATTGGATGCAGCTATTGAAAAATTTGATGATTTTGGTGTGGATAGCGTAATTTCCGTTGTTGACGATAGGCATTTGAGTTGGGGATATGATGAGGATAATAAGAGATATTTCCCGAATTATATCGAACGGGTTAATCGTGATGATTTGCCAAAATCATACAGGGAAACCGGTGCTATTTTGGCAACAAGACGGTCTTTTGTCCAAGAAAATTCACGTTTGGGCACTAATATAGGCATTATTGAAGTGTCCCGTGAGGAAAGCGTAAACATTGAAACTTATCAGGATTGGTGGATGGCTGAAAATTACTTGCGCAAAAAAAGAATAGCAATAGTCGTCAATGCCTATGATGAGATAGGAACTAGTCATATTGACAGATGCTTGGCCATGGCCTCTAAATTGGTTTTTCATGAAGTTTTATTTTTAGTCAATGAGCATCGTCAATTGGGCATAGATATTTTAAGCAAAGTTAATTATGCATTCAGGACTTATGACAATTCACGAGATTTGTTTAAAATTTTAAGCGAATACCAACCTCACATTGTTGTTAATGATATATTGGACACTTCTGAAGAATATATTTCTGCTTTAAAAGAAGAAGGATATTTCGTTGTTAATTTTGAGGATTTGGGCATTGGCGGTAAACTTGCCGATGTCGTATTCGATGATTTGTATGAGCATGAGTTGGGTGAGCTAAACGTTTTCACCGGCCATAATTATTTTATGTTAAAGGATGAATTTCATTATCAGCCCGCTAAAATCATCACAAATGATGTCAATAGGGTCCTGATTAGTTTTGGTGAAGTCGATCCCCATAATCTTACAGAAAAGGTAATCGAATCTATCATTTCCACCAATTATGAAGGAAGAATTGATGTGATTGTCGGTTTGGCTTATGACAAGCTAGAGGAGCTCATTTCAAAGTATGAATCAAATCCTTTGATTCAAATTTATAAGGGCGTTTCAAATATAAGTGAATTCATGTTTAAAGCGGACATTATTTTCACCTCTGCAAATAAATCAATATATGAAATATGTTCCCTTGGCATTCCAACAATATGTTTATGTCAGGATGACCGGGAGGAGTCTCATGCTTTCGTAACCCTTAATAACGGCTTTATTAATTTGGGATTAGGCGAATTTGTGGAAAAAGAAGAATTAACTCAAGAATTTATAAAAATTGTAAATGACTATGAGCTAAGAAGAGAATTGCATGAAAAGATGCTGGCCATTGATTTAAGATATGGGTTTGAAAATATCACTTCTGTCGTCGAAAAGGAATACAGGAAATTTGAATTCAATAAAAGATTAAGAAAGGATGAATAATGATAGTTTTTAACAAAAAACCTTTTATAATAGCGGATATCAGCATTAACCTATTTGAATTTGCAAATCGGGAAAGGATATCTGCAATGGAATCTGCAAAGTTTTTGATTGATGAAGCGCAATCCTGTGGTGTTGATGCAGTAATGTTTCAGTCATATGATGCTGAAAATATCATTTCAAGGGATGCTGACGCTTATAAAGATTTAGATGTTGATTCTCCAAATTTCTACTTCGATTCCGTAGGGGATTATGATAAATTCGGTGCCGGGGAATTTAAGGAATTGGCCAGCTATTGTAAGGAAATAGGCATGCTCTTTTTATCAACTCCTCATGATAAGGAATCTGCGGATTATTTGGATGAGTTTATGGATATCTATAAAATCTCTTCTTCAGATTTGACAAACATCCCATTTATCGAGCATGTTGCAAGAAAAAATAAACCGATTGTGCTTTCAACAGGCGGAGCCACTTTAGCTGAGATAAAAAACGCCGTTAGAGCTATAGAGGATGTCTCTACCTGCGATATCGTTTTGATGCATTCAATTTTATCATTCCCGACAGAATATGAGGATGCAAATCTGTTGATGATTAAGGATTTGGAGCAGAATTTTCCTGATTATGAAATCGGTTATTCCGATCATACAAGGCCTGATAAGAATATGATGGTTTTAACCACAGCCTTTAATTATGGTGCAACAGTTATAGAAAAGCATTTTACTTTTGATAAAAGTTTAGAGGGAATTGATTCGGATTATGCAATGGATGCCGATGATGTAATTGCCTTTAAAAGAAATGTTCTATTTTTATCTAAAATCAGCGGACGTAAAAATAAGCAGCCATTGATTTGCGAATCCCTAACAAGAAGGGAAATCAGGAAATCTATCGTTGCTAATACAGACATTAAAAAAGGAGATGTCATTAAAGAGTCTGACATTACATTTAAAAGGCCGGGCACTGGAATTTCCCCGTCACAGGCTGGTGAGGTAATCGGAAAAATGGCGGTCAGGGACATTTCCAAAGATACTTTAATTAAGTTTGAAATGTTAAAATAAAAAAAGAAAAATTAAATTTCTGAAGAACAATCTGCAGAATAGTTGTTAATTAAAACAGCGCATTTGTCGATTGTTTCAGAATCTAATTTAATAGTGCTATTTTGGATTTGATGTAATAATTCCTCAATGAATAGGTCTTCATCGGTTAAAGGCATATTTATAACAACCACTTCATTGTTTATGAAACCAACTAACGGTTCGACAAAACAATTTTTGATATTGTTGTCATTAAGGAAATTGATTAAATCTTCACCTAAACTCAAAGCTTTTTGTTTGATTTTATTGTCTTGAGAGAATTTAGCTTGTTTGGTTGTGTATCTAAATCTGCTCACATTTCCAGCAGTCGGAACCTCTTCAATTTTATCTTCATCCAGTTCGCTAGATCCTATTAAATTTAAATTTTCATTCTCTGATTCTAATCTGAGTTTTGGACTGTATTTCTGTGAGAGAAGTGCATAAATTCCAGTTGGACCTACAACTAAATGGTTAATACTAGAGTTTGAAGTTGGAGTCTTTACATTGTAGAATACGTAGTATTCGCTTGGTAAAGTTAACAAGTGTTCTCTTATGATTCTTGTTCTTTTCTCAGTTTCTTTCACATCTCTAGTTTTATAAATTCCATAACATAAGATAATTACTCCAACAAATAAAGCAACGATTCCAACACCGCTATTTATTAATAAAATTTCAATAACACTTAGAATAAATATTACGGCTCCGATAAGAAGAATTGTGGTATTTGTATCCATGTTTCTTATATCGAATTCCTCTCCTGATTTTAAATATCCGATTCCATTTTCAGGTTCCGGTTCAGGTACGCTAAGTCGATTAATGAAACTTCCAAATGATTTCTCATTGGTTTCCGTAGGACTTTCTGGATAATATTCGTTCATTCCTTTGAAAAATTCATCCTTAAGGAAATTTTTCAAAATATTATAATCATTAGTTTTTGGTAGAGCGAATTCTTTTCCAAATTTTGTTAAAACAGCTTGAGGAATAGTTGTTCTTGCAGTATTAGAATTATTTTTTTCTTCTTCTTCAAGTTCCTGCTCTTCTTTTTCGTCTTTTGCGATTTCAAGCATATGCTCTTCGGAGAAGAAATTTTCTATCTTGTCAGTAATTGACCTTAAGGAGCGGGTGTTATCTTGTGTCTGTTCTTCTGTGTTGTCGGATATAGGCTCTTGGGCTCTTGTTTCTTTTTTGATGTTTTTAATTTCTTCTCGCCTTTCCTCAACATACTTGTCTAATTCCTTATTTAGGTCATCATCCAAATATCTTAAAGAACCTCCGCAACTATCACATTCATAATCAAGTATGCTATCGCTACTTTTTATTTTAAATTTCAATCCACAGTCCTCACATTGGACAATCTGTGAGTTATCATACTTAAATGAATCAATAAAGGAGGAACGGGAAGAGGTTTCCTCATCAGAATATTCTTCCAAGTATTCCAGGTCACCTGCACATGAAGAACACTCGAATGTATTGATGTCGTCGTCATCATCGAGTTGGTATTTTGCACCACAGTTCTTACAGCATACAACTTTCATATTATCCTCTTTAAATTACTTATGATTTTATTTTTTTATTTTTTTTATTATATATGTTTCTAAAAATTAGCGATATTCGGATTTTTTGTTCGAATATCGAAAATAAAAAATGGCTATGGCAGGTTCAATTATCGAATTTTTTCATATAGATGTAGGTTATCTATGTTTTTAATTTCAGTATAGTTATTTAAACCATTCAGAGGAGTATTTGAAATGTAATAGGTCAGATTGCTTTCATCAATCTTATTTACTTCGGAAGTAGGTATCCCAACGGTATTTTCTCCAATCCACCATCTGTAAGGCCGGATATTATATACTCCAATTTCAATATCCTTATAGTCTGGTTCGATTTCAATCAGATAATCTGAGATTGCCTCTGTTGAGGCGTATTTGTCTGTCGGTTCGAATGTTTCGGTAAATGCAAATCCTTGCACTGCAAATAGAACAATCAATATGATTGGAATGAGGTTCCTGTTTATTTTCACTTTATTTTGGATTAACGTAATTGCTTTGAGTATGAAGTAGATAAATGCCGGAAATATCGGCAGGATATATCGATTAACTTTGATGCTGTAGTAGCTGAAAAATATGAAGTTTGAAAGTATCCATGCAATCATCATATAACCTGTTTTATTTTCGCTATCCTTTCCAAGCAGGTATAATCCAAGCAAAACAATTAGGGTTGTAATTACGGAGCTTATTCTGGTATAAGTTAGAATTGCAATAATAAATATGATTGCAGGAAGTGCATGCCTCTTTTCTATTTTTATTTCATTTTTCTTTATCCAGAACACCAGTCCAAGCATTAGAATTGCAAACATTGCCCAGGCAAGTGGTGTCGGATTTTCCAATACCGGATTTGCTTCAAATACAGTATGTGAATTTGAAATGAAATTAGGCAAATTAAAGAAATAGTATCCTAATTCGGTATTGTATGCATTGTCCTTTTGAGATCCCTGTTTTCCGGAAATTCCATTGGTCATCTGTGATGCAACACCGAACTGACCATGGCCCATTATAAGGACGACGGCTAAAATGATGATTGCGAGCACGACTGCAATCAGTATTCCCTGTTTTATATATTTCCAGTCTTCGGATTTGATTTTAAACCCGTTTCTGTAAACGTAATAAAGCAATAATGCCGGAACGGTTAAGATAAGGGTGTATCTTGTAAAAAATCCAATGACAAATAATGGGAATGCATATCTGTAGAATTTGGGATTTTTATCGATGGCAAGTATTGTAAACAATACAAACCATATTGTCATTCCAACTGCGGGAACGTCCAGAGTGCCGTTTGCAAGCCAGGCCAGATTAAGGGTGAGTGTTGAGTAGATGACCGTACCCGCTATGCTTAGATTTTCATCATAATATTGCCTAAGCAGCAAATAAAATCCGAGGTTTCCTATTATTGCTATTAGTCCGGTAACAATATAGATTGCTATCCTATCAACCAGTCCCAATCTGAACAGTAGGGATGTTAGAAAACAGATTATGGGAGAGATATAAAAGAATTCCGTGGACTGTATTTTCACTCCCGTAAAATGAAGAGCATTCAATAGATAGATATACACGTCTGAACACTGCACTCCAACTTTCATGTTGAAGTTAATGTAGTGCATAACTAAAATGCCGCTAAAAATTATTAGGAATATCAAATAATATTTGTCCCTATCCTTTAAATTGAAATCTTCTAACATTGATATTATATTTCATAAATGACAATAAATAAATTTTCCATTAAAAAGATCCGAAAACAAATGAAACAAATGCGATTAGCATTCCTATTTTCAAGTATTTTGAAACTTTGCCTGCAGTTTGCCTGTCCTGATTTTTAATAATCAGAATCGCTGAGTAAATGAATAATATCACAGCTATTGCAATCACTATCAGGTAATAGAAGCCAAAAATGTGATTGAAATAGAGTACGGGGCATAATGCACAGTCTATGATGATTAAAACGAATGCTAAGGCTGCGCTTATCTTCTCACCATATAGAATCGGCAGTGTTTTAGCGCCCTCGGACTTGTCCCCTTCCATGTCCTCTATGTCTTTTACAAGCTCTCGTGCTGTTGTCATTACGAATGCGAAAAATCCCAAATAAAGGGAGGTTGTAATGATTGTCGGATTGTTAAGTGTGAACCCTCCAAAAATGAATCCGAAACCGGTCATGAATCCGACGGTAAGATTTCCAAGCAGAGGAGTTGTTTTCAGTTTATATGCATATAGATAAAGGATAACGTCTGCAATCAGAACGATTCCAAAAGGAATCCAGTTGTTTGTCAGGTAACTGATTAAAAATCCACATATTGTTCCAAGCAGAAATTGCAGATAGCCGTAGTTTCTTCCGGCTTTCAGTGAAATTCTTCCGGAAGGAATTGGCCTTTCAGGTTTGTTGATCAAATCTATGTTATAATCAAAATAGTCATTTATCACATTTCCTGCTGCGGTCTCAAAAAATACTGCAAACATTGCAAGTATTATTGGTATTGTGAAACTCTTATCGATTATTGCTACTAAAATTATGGCAATTGCGCCCATTAATGCATTTCCAGGCCTTAATATTTCAATATATGGATTCATTTTTTTCTCCTTTTCAATTCCTATACAATATTATTTATCGGTATTGTTAAATAAGATTTGGTAATATTTCACTTAAACAATACTTTTATAAAGTATACTAAATAACATATTTAATATAACATTAATTTTTATTAAATAATACAGCTGGTGTTAAATTTGGAAAAAATTAAAATAGCTATTGTAGGAATAGGTAACTGTGCAAGTTCCCTTATTCAAGGAATTCATTATTACGATGGTAAAAAACCAGAAGATGCAATAGGACTTATGCACTGGGAAATCGGAGGATACAAACCTAGTGACATTGATGTCGTTGCAGCTTTTGATGTGGATGAGAGAAAAGTGGGAAAAACTATTGATGAGGCAATTTTTGCAAAACCTAACTGCACAACAGTTTTCCAAAAAGACATTCCGAAATATGATGTTAAAGTAAGTATGGGTCATGTTTTGGATGGTGTTGCAGAACACATGTCAAACTATGACGAGGAATACACATTTGTGGTAAGTGACGCAGAACCTGTGGACGTAGTTTCCGTTTTAAAAGAAAGCGGTGCCGAAATATTGGTAAACTATTTGCCTGTGGGATCTGAAGAGGCTGCAAGGTATTATGCCCAATGCGCTCTTGATGCAGGGGTTGCATATGTAAATTGTATGCCGGTATTCATTGTAAGTGATGACGAATGGGATGCAAAATTCAGAGAAAAAGGAATTCCTATAGTTGGGGACGATATTAAAGCACAGATAGGTGCCACTATTACTCACAGAACACTGGCTAGTTTATTCATGGATAGAGGAGTAAAGTTAGATAAAACTTATCAAATCAACACTGGTGGAAACACTGATTTCTTGAACATGCTTAATCGTGAAAGGCTTGACTCCAAAAAGGAATCCAAGACTGAAGCTGTTCAATCAGTTCTAACAGAAAGAATGGATGATAGAGACATTCACATTGGGCCAAGTGATTATGTCCCATGGCAAAATGACAACAAATTATGTTTCCTCAGAATGGAAGGTCGCACATTTGGGGATGTTCCAATGAACATTGAACTCAGATTAAGTGTGGAAGACTCTCCAAACTCTGCAGGATGTGTTATTGATGCAGTAAGATGCTGTAAAATCGGTTTGGAAAGAGGCATTGGCGGACAGTTGACCTCCATATCTTCATATACCATGAAGCATCCTCCGGTTCAATACACTGATGATGAAGCATACGAAAATGTTGAAAAATTCATTTCCGGCGAATTGGAAAGATAATTTTTCATCTTTTTACTTTTTTTAATTATTTTTTAAAAATCTCTTTTTTTCCTGTTTAAAGTCTTTCATATTATTAATTTATATAATATAGAAAACATATATTATAGTTGGATATTTTAGGATTATTTATTATTAAAAATTAAAAGAGGTGTAAATGAATGGCAAAAGTGAGATTTACAGAAACAGCACTTCGTGATGCTCACCAATCCCTGCTTGCAACCAGGATGAGAACCAGGGACATGATTCCTATTGCTGAAGAGATGGATAATGTAGGATATTTCTCTGTTGAAGCTTGGGGTGGAGCTACTTTTGATACTTGTATTAGATATTTGAATGAAGACCCATGGGAAAGATTAAGACAGTTAAAGTCCGAATTCAACAAAACTCCAATTCAAATGCTTTTAAGAGGACAGAATCTGGTGGGTTACAAACACTATCCCGATGATGTTGTGACCAAATTTGTCGAAAAGTCTTATGAGAATGGTGTTGACATCTTCAGGATTTTTGATGCCTTAAACGATGTAAGGAACATGGAAAAGGCAATCAAAGTAGCAAAAGACCAAGGGGCTCATGTGCAAGGTACCATAAGTTATACCATAAGTCCAGTGCATAGTTTGGATGATTTCGTAAACCTTGCTAAAGACCTGGAAGCGCTAGACTGTGATTCAGTAGCCATCAAAGATATGGCAGGTTTAATAACTCCTACTGCAGCCTATGATTTGGTTTCAGCATTAAAAGAAGAAACCGACTTGCTTGTTGATTTGCACTGTCACTGTACCAGCGGTATGACTCCAATCAGCTATTACGCAGCATGTCAGGCAGGCGTTGACATTTTGGATACAGCGATTTCACCTCTCGCTTGGGGAACAAGTCAACCGCCTACCGAAAGTATTGTTGCAGCTCTTCAGGGAACTGAATTTGACCCTGAACTCGATTTAAACTTATTGACTCATATTAAAAAATACTTTGAGGATATTAAAGAAAAATATCATTGTATTCTTGATCCTATTTCTGAAAGTGTTGACACTGATGTATTGCTGTACCAAATCCCTGGTGGAATGCTTTCAAACCTCATTTCACAGCTCAAGGAACAGGGGGCCATTGACAGATACACTGATGTTTTGGATGAAATGCCAAGGGTCAGAAAGGATATGGGATACCCTCCACTTGTAACTCCAACAAGTCAGATTGTAGGAATTCAATCCGTAATGAACGTGTTGGGTGGGGAAAGATATAAAACAGTATCCAATGAGGTAAAAGAGTACATGAAAGGAATGTACGGCAAATCTCCTGCTCCGGTTGACCCGGAAATTTCCAAAAAAATCATTGGGGATGAGGAAGTAATAACATGCAGACCAGCCGATCTGCTTGAAGGCGAATTTGAAAAATTCAAAAAAGAAGGGGAAGAAAAAGGATTCGTCAAATCTGATGAGGATGCTCTTACTTATGCTTTATACCCTCCAATCGCTCCAAAATTCCTTAAAGGGGAAGCTGTTGAAGAGCCTTTATGCCCACCAACAGCCGATCCGGATGTGAGTGAAGTCATTCCAACAGAATACAGTGTTGAAGTGGACGGAGATATTTTTGAAGTTACAATCATGCCTACCGGACTCGTTGAGCTTGATGAGGAAGAGAAAGTCGAGTATGATGAGGATACAGTATTGTCTGCAATGCAGGGTATGGTAATCAAGCTATCCGTTGAAGTTGGAGACAAGGTTAGTGTTGGCTCTCCAATATGTGTCATCGAGGCCATGAAAATGGAAAACACTATTGAAGCGGAAAAAGATGGGGTTGTAACCGAAATTCTCGTAGAGCCTGGTGATGCGGTTGCTATTGGTGACGGATTGATGGTTATTAAAGACGAATAACCATTCTTATTTCTTTTTTTTAACAATTTTTTTAAAGTGATATTATGAAGGATATTTTTGATGAATGCCAATTCGGCGATTTTAAGCTTAAAAGCAGGATTGTCAGAACAGGCACATGGGAAACAGAAACCGAAGAGGGAGGATTTCTAAGCCCTGCAATATATGACAGGTATGAAAAAATCGCAAGTAGCGGAACAGGTTTAATCGTATCTGAAATATTTGCACTTGACCACAAGGACAGGTTCTTCCCGTACTCTTCCAGTCTTAACTATAAGGGATTCATCAAGGATTACAGGATGGTAACTGATATTGTCCATAAATATGGCGTTCCGATTTTGGGCCAATTGGCATTCTTTTATTATGATGACGGTGAAAACCAGAAGGTTGAGGCCAATGACATTACAGAAGAGGGAATCCTCAAGCTGCAGGCCGAAGTCATCATGGCCGCCAAGAAGTTCTCGTTTGCAGGCTTTGATGGAATCCAGATAAACATGGGAAACAATTTTTATTTGTCCCGTTTCATGAATCCTTACTTTAATCAGAGGGCCGACAAATACGGCGGAAACACAGAAAACCGCGTGAGAATTTCATCCGAGATTATCAAAGTCATCAAAAAGACAATGGACATGCATGTAAGCTGCAGAATCAATCCATGGGATGTTAGAAAAGGCGGCGTCACAGCTGAGGAGAGCATTGCCATTGCATGTGAACTTGAGAGTGCCGGTGCCGACAGCATTCAGCTGACTGCCCGAACAATATCTCAGATTTATGATAAGGGTGTAAAGCATCCGTTTCTGGTTTATGTCGATGAATTGATAGATGCGGTTGACATTCCCGTGGTGCTTGGAGGATCTTTAAGGGAAATGGCAAAAATCAATGATGTTTTAAACAGTACAGATGTTGAATTCGTTTCAATGTCAAAGCCGTTTGTTGCACAGCCTGACTTTCTGGCCGAGTGGAAAGCTAATGGTGAAGGAGTGGCAATCTGTCAAAGCTGCAATAATTGTTACTCTAAAAAGACCAGTACTTGTTTTAAATATTAAATGTATCAACTAATTTTTCTTTAAATATTGGTCAATGCAAACTCAAACTTGTTTTAACTAATATTATAAACCAACATTTTTTTTATTTTTTTTAGTCAAATAGATAGGTATATAAATTACAGTTTTGATATCTAATGTTCCAAGAAAATATTCCTTTAAAACAGAAGGTGTGTTTTTTCATAAAGTCACACTTCAAAAATATTTATTATTAATGAAATTGAAATAGGATATTATAGGAATAATCGTTGGTGATTGTTTATGAATAATAGAAAAGAGATTGCTCATGAGTTTGCAAAGACAATAAATTCAGATAAGATTATTAAAATCATTTTATTTGGATCAGTTGCTCGTGGCGATGATACTGAAGAATCTGATATTGACATTTTGATTGTATCAAATCATCGTGAAAATATTGAAGATGTAATCGCTGAGGAAGTGGCATGGATTATGTATGATAAAAATGAGTTAATTTCTACCCACATAATGTCTGAAGACAGATTCATCAACACACAACATTTCTCTTTTTTATCCAATGTTTTATCAGAAGGTGTTGAAATTGGATGAAACTCAAGCATTTTTCAATAAATCTAAAAAGAAACTGCTTAGTGCCCATTCATCATATGAATTAGAGGATTATTCTTCTGCAGTTAGTTTATCCTATTACTCCATGTTTTTGGTTGCAAAAGCTTTGATACTAAAAAAAGGAGTTAAGGCTCCTAAAACACATAACGGATTAATCTATCTTTTTAAAGTGCATTATATCGAACAAGACGATTTTTCATATGAAAAATATGTTTATCTTAATAATGCAAGAATACCACGACTTCTGTAAAAGTCGTGGATGAATTGCAAGATGGGTGTACTTATATTAAATAGGATTTTTAAAGGGTATTTTCTATTTTTATCAGATTTTAGTTTGTTATTTTTGTGTATTT
>JAFRFD010000089.1 GCA_017434525.1 Methanobrevibacter sp. | reverse complement strand
TGACATGTTTTATTTATATATAAACAATAAGTTAAAAAAGTTTTTGAAAACTACTCATAACATAAAATATTCTGGAAAAATCTCTTCAAAAGATATTATTCATAATTCAAATTTGAAGTGATTGCTTCCATTAGAGAGATTATTAGAAAAAATTGTGAAACATTGGCACTATCCTGTTTGCATAAGTCAGAGACCCCTGCACAAAATATTAAATCCATCATCTTTTTATTATTTTAATATAGATTTAATTTCCACATATTTTTCTAAAATTTTTTCAAAAAGTTAATATACTTCAACCACACATTATTAATTAATTGTGTTTAAATGAGGTGTAACTATGTGGGAATGCGATGTATGCGGATATTTAAACGATGATTGTGATGATATGTGTAAAAACTGCTGGGCATATAGGAATGCGAACAATTTTATTGACTGGAGTAACCCCGATTCTTACTAAAATAATTATTTGAATTAATTCCAGCAAAATATTTAAAATAAGAAAATATTACAGTAGATTAAATCTACTGTTTTAAAATATTAGTATCTAACTTTACCAATATGTCTTGTAGCACCAGGATCTTCACCATTGAAGTGTGCTAAATAATAAACAAACCATTCAAGTGGAACTACAAATATTAATGGAGATAATAATTTATCGACATCAGCAAAGTCATTTAAATTAAAAACTATTACTTTTGCGTCCAAATTATTGGAAAAATCAATAGCTTTTCTTGTAATTTCATCAGCTGCAAAATCACAATCAAAAATAATCATAGGGACGCCTTTTTCGGCACGTTCGATTAATCCATGCCTAAATTCAGCAGAATATAGTGGACATGCATGTTTAATTGCTCCTTCCATAAGCATAGTCATAGCCACTTTAAATGAAAGACCAAAGTTAGGTCCACTTCCTAAAACATAGAAGATTTCTTCATCTTTATACTCTTCAGCCAATTTTTTATACTCTTCTTCCGTTGTTTTGAGCAATTCTTCTATAATATCAGGAATTTCTTGTAATTGAGATAATAACTCATCCTTATTTTCATAATCAGATGCAGTAAATAAAATTTGATAAAGACAGGCAATTTGAGTTACATAAGTTTTTGTACCAAGAATAGCTGTTTCAGTTTCACATCTAGTGATGATTGGAGTTTTAGCTTCTTTAATCATGGAACTTTCAGGTTCATTGGAAATTGAAACTGTGTGTATTCCATATTCATTAGCACGTCTAAGAGAAGATAATGTATCTGCAGTTTCTCCAGATTGTGATGTGAAAATTGCTAATGAATTTTCGCCTTTTTGTAAAAATTTATTATAATAAAATTCATAACCAGAAAATACTTCAATATTTAAAGTAGTAGACATTCTGAGTGCATCTCTAACACTGTAACAAGTAGATATAGAACTACCGCATCCAATCAAGTATACTTTATCTACTTTTTTAACTAATTCTGAAACTTCATTCATTGTAGATAATTCACTTTCGAATGTTTTTCTAAGTGAATCTGGTTGTTCCATCATTTCATCATACATTTTATATTTCATGAAAAAAACTCCTAGTACATTTTATACAATTAGTTTTTTATTTTTCAAAATATAAAAAGTTTTTTTAAAAAAGAAGTATAATCATATATTAATGGAGATTGATTTAACAAAGATTGGTATGTTTAAAGGCCAGCAATATGAAACTATAATTTCGACAGTTGACAATGAAGGCAATCTAAATGCAGCCCCCATAGGTATTCTGTGCAGAGGCAAAGACAAAGTACTGTGCCGCATATTTAAAGGAAGACATACTTTAGAAAACATTATTTCGCAAAAAGAATTTATTGTTAATATTACGCAAAACCCTGAATTATTTACTGAGTCACTGCTGGATAATCTTGAAACTACTGATTTTAATGAAAATAAATCTATAAAAAATGCGGATTGCTATTTTAAATGTGAAGTTACAAGCATAAAGGAAGCAGTTAAGCAAAGTGACCCCGTTAAAAAAAAAGGCGAAGCCAATGTTATTAAAGCCAATGTTGTTGAATTAATCATTAATAATCCTACTAAAGCATACAATAGAGCATTTAGTTATGTTATAGAATGCTTAGTTAATTTTTCAAGAATAGGTATTGTAGATGATGAAAAAAGAAAATATTATCTTGATTCATATAAAGAAGCATACAGGATTGTGAAAAAAGTAGGTTCTAAAAAAGATAAAGAAGCTATGGATAAGATAATAAGTAAATTAAATAAAAAAGGCTATGACATTTAATTTACAAAAACATCCATAAATTCAAAGTTTTCTACATCAAACAATCCTTTATCTGAAATTTTAATTGATGGAATTACTAAAAGTGACATGAATGCCATTGTCATAAACGGTGCGTAAAGTTTACAACCTAAAGCGGCAACCATTTTCTGCAATAGTCTTAATTTTTCAGCAACAGTAAAAGCATCTTCATTAGTCATCAACCCGGCAATCGGAAGTGAAAGTGAATCAGTAAAATCTTCACTCACAACAGCAATTCCTCCACCATTTTCAATTACCCTATTTACCGCTTTAGCCATCATTTCAGAATTACAACCAATACTAATAATATTATGGGAATCATGGGCAATTGATGAAGCAACAGCACCTTTTTTAATATTATATCCTTTAATAAATGCATTTGCCACATTATTTCCGCCATAACGGTCAACAACCGCTATCTTTACAACATCTTCAAAAATATTTGACTGGACTTTACCATCAATGCAGCATAGTTTTGCAGTAGTTTTTTCAGTAAATACTCCACCATCAAAACATTCAATAACATTTACTTCACATTCATCCCCATCACATAACACATCAAAGTCTTCAGGTTGTTTTTTAGAAACATTCATGCTATTTTTAAAAGTTGCCTCACCTGCATCAAACAAGACATTTTCACCATCGAAAACACATTCACCAGAAATGTATGTTTTTAAAATATTAAAATCATTCAAATTATCTATGATAACAAAATCTGCTTTTGCTCCGGTTACAATAGCACCACCATCTAAATTATAATGTGCTGCAGGATTAATAGTTACCATTTCGATAGCTTTTATAATATCAACATCAAGTTCAGCTGCTTTTTTAATAGATAAATTCAAATGCCCCCCAATTAAATCTTTTGAATTCTTATCATCAGTTACAATAAAATCAAAAATTGGGGAGTTGATTCTTCTTTCAAGAACCTCCGTCGGTATGATTCCAAAACTTTCCTGATTTTTCCAATAGTTTAACCTTTCATTAAAATCAAATAGAGCTTCCAGATCCTTAGCAGATGAACCATCACGAACCATAATTTTCATGCCTTTTTGTTTTTTAACAATAGCTTCAGAAAAACTAGCACATTCATGGTCAGTTATTATGCCTTGTTCCAAGTATTTATCCAAATAACTACCTGAAAGAAGAGGAGCATGGCCGTCAATAGGTTTATTATAATTTCTAGCCAATTCCAATTTCCTTAAAACTTCCTCATCACCATTTATAACACCAGGAAAATTCATCATTTCTCCTAAAGCAACAATTTCATCCATTTTAAGTAAAAATTCAATATCATCAGAACTTAAAACAGAACCGGAAGTTTCAAAAGCTGTTGTCGGAACACATGACGGAGCAGTGAAATAAAAATTAAATGGAACCTGACTAGCATTTTCAATCATGAATTCAATACCTTCAATTCCACACACATTAGCTATTTCATGAGGATCACAAACAACAGCAGTAGTGCCATGCCTTACAGCAATTTTTGCATATTGTACAGGTGTCAACATACTACTTTCAACATGAACATGAGCATCAATAAGTCCGGGAATCAATAAACCTTCAACGTCAATTGCAATATTTTCATCAACAATAGGAACTATTTCTGAAAAAACACCATTTTTAATAGTTATTCTAGCAGGGTAAACAGAATCAGTTAAAACATCCAAAATATATGCCGTAAAAGTCACTTAATCACCATGCAATGCATTATAAAGTAAAGGCAAGAATGTACCAATATCTGTAACAATACCAACTACCTGCGCACTGCCTCTATCAGATAATTTAGTAACAGTAGATGGATTAATATCTACACAAATACTTTTAACCCGTGAAGGAAGTAAATTACCCATAGCAATTGAATGCAACATGGTTGAAATCATTAACACCATGTCAACTTCCTGAGCATATTTTCTCATAAGCTTTTGAGCATCAATCACATCAGTTATGACATCTGGAAGAGGCCCATCATCACGAATAGAACCTGCAAGCACAAACGGAACATCATTTTTAACACATTCATACATTATTCCGCCGGTTAAAGTTCCGTCCTCAACAGCATCTTTAATGGATCCTGAACGGTTAATTTTATTAATAGCTCTCATGTGGTGAGTATGACCATGACCAACAATCCTGCCCGTTTCTATTTCAATACCCAAAGAAGTTCCAAATAAATTAGATTCAATATCATGAGTGGCTAAAGCATTACCTGCCATAATAATATCAATATAACCTTCCTTAATTAAAGAAGCCAAATATTTGCCTGAACCCGTGTGAACAATAGCTGGTCCACCAACAACACCTATTTTTCCGCCCCTAGATTTGATTTCCTTCATTTCCTCAGCAATACCTTCAATTAGAGTCATTAAAGGCTTTTCGGATGAAACTTCACTATTCATAAATTCAAATACTTGCTGTTCATCCCTTGATCTATGAGGAGGAGAAACTTTTACACCATCAAGGCCCACAACAATCTTATCACCAGATTTGACCTCTGCAATTGGCTTTACAAAAGCACGTTTATCTTTCTCATCCACAACAACCAAACAATCCATTTCAATATCTTCTACAGGAATCCAATTCCCATCATAATAAACATGGGTTGTATGGTTAGATGAAGAGTAAAAACCTTCAGGAGCAACTTTATCTTTTGTAGATGCCACCAATTGAACCTCTTTAAGCTCATCAATAGATGCACCAAGAACAGATAATTCATCTAAAATAGATTCTAATAATTCGGGAGAATTAGCGGATACTTCAATCCTCGCTTTACTAACATCAGATTTCTTTCTACCAACATTAATTTCTAAAATATCAAATTCTCCGCCTTTGTCCATAATAATACCCATGGTCCTAGTTAAAGTTAATGAGTCAATAATATGGCCAGAAAGACCAATAGTTCTTTTATACATAACATTTTTGCTCCTTTTTAGTTAATATTATATATATGATTCTCGGTGATATTTAATGGTATTGTTATAGTTGAAAAAATAGAAAAAAATAATCTTGTTGTTGATTGAATTCAGCATCCAAATGCTTTAACAAATCCTCTTGTTTGTCTATGATTTTTTCCAATCTCCCAACACAATCATTTGCCAGGATATTGGAAATCTATTGAACCTCTCCGGCTTGTAGAAGCCGGAGATTCTTAGGCCATGCCTATTTTTTCGTCAAAGCATTTCCATTCATAATAATATGTGGATTTTCCTTGACCATTAGGCATGAAATCTACTAAGCATAGCACCATTGAACCAGTGGCGCGTAGACCTTCGTCTAAAATATTTTTTGCAGCATTTACATCTCTCTGATGTACTGCATGACAATGAGGACATTCCCATTCTCTTTCTTCACGACCTAAGTCGTGATTGATTTTTCCACAAACATGGCATTTTTTGCTTGATGGAAACCATCGATCGATTTGTACGAATTCACGACCATATAATTCTGTTTTGTATTTTATCATTTCTATGAGTTTTCCCCATCCGATTTCATGTATGCTTCGGCTTAAGTTACTTTTAAGCATTCCTCGAATGTTGAGTGTTTCCATGGCTATGAATTGGCAGTGTTTGACTATATTATAGGATATTTTATGGTAATAGTCGTTTACTACGTTGTTTTTCTTTCTTATCCATTTGTGGAGTTTTTTTAGTGTTTTTTTCCAGTTGGATCCGCCTTCTTTTTTGCCGTCGAGTTTTTGTTGGTAATACTGTATTCTTCCGTTTATTTTCTTCAGGTCAGGTTT
>JAFRFD010000088.1 GCA_017434525.1 Methanobrevibacter sp. | reverse complement strand
CAGACAAAAATACATGAGCAACAACTACAAGAAAACCTTAAAAAAATACTACAAATGGCAAGACAGGAAAAACAACAAAATAAACAATGCATACCACCATCTCAGCAAATACCTAGTCAAAAATTTCGACATCATAGCAATGGAAGATTTAAATATACATGGAATGTTTCAAAACAAAAGATGGTCAGCCAAACTACAAAGAATTAGCCTATACAAACTACTAACTATGATTAAATACAAATCTAAGTGGTATGGTAAAACATTCATACAAATTGACAGGTTTTATCCTTCCAGTAAAAAATGCAGCAACTGCGGATACATAAACGACAAGTTAACATTGGATATTCGTGAATGGACATGTCCTGAATGCAAACAAGAGCATCACAGAGACGTCAATGCCGCAATAAACATACTAAACGAAGCACTAAAAACCTTATCAAAATGAAAATTTTAATAAATTTAAACCCGTAAGTCAACGGGGGATAGCTTGGTAATCCTTATTCACTCAAAAAGAGTAATAACAGCCCAAGAATAATTTTACAAAATGATACAAACATTAAGTAAAAGACTATGTGCGACAAGAAGCATCTCTTTTCTCCATCTAGTTCAGTGAAAATAAAGATATTTTCAATCCCTGTTGTGTGGGATTTCTCCCATTGAAACTGCTAATCCAGTAATGGATTAGGAGGTTGCATGATATTATGTCTAAGTGAATATTTAGTGTTCGAATATTTGCGGGCTAGGGGAAGAGCAAAAACGATTAATCTTCGGATGAATGGCTGTAAGCGTCGTGATACTTAACAATAGGTGGAACACATTTGCTACTGAAAGCTACTATTGGAATGCAGATAGGAAATAAGTAGTTATAGTCATATTTATATTTCACAACCCATAGGTCTGCCGGTGTAAAGGCTGAATCGTCCTTTGCTCGTATCTGACAAGAGATGAACTTGGTAAGTCCTCTAAAGTCCATATTGCATAATATTTGTAATATTGGTAAGCTGATCGTGAGTGATGCCTAATTCTTTAGAGGATAGAGGATTTCGAAGAAAAGCAAAAGCTGTCTAATGGTCGAAAGACCCACAGGAAAACAGTATGGAGAAATTTTTATAACTGTGGACAGATACCAAAACCAATTATGTGTTTTGGCAGGGAAACCTGTGCCCACTTTCGAATGGTGAACAACATGTGTATAAAACGCAATTGTAAAAAAAAAAATTAAAATTGTAAGGAATTGGTGACAGATAATGAGTTTTACTCCAAATAGTAATATTTGTGAGCCCGCGAAACCAATCACTACCGATTGGAAGTCCATTAAATGGAACAAGGTCTATCGGTATGTAACTAGTTTACAAAGGCGCATATACCGTGCTAGTAGAAATAATGACAGAAAGAAAGTTAGAGATTTACAAAGACAATTAATGAGAAGTGACTCTGCATTGTTAACCGCAATTAAAAGAGTTACTCAAGTTAATAAAGGAAAATATACTCCTGGCATTGATGGCTTTAAAGCTACAAGTGATAAAGCCAGAGAAGAACTATACGATATACTTAAATGTATGAAGATGAAACTTCATAGACCTAAACCTGCTCTCCGTAAATATATTCCGAAGAAAAACGGGAAATCAAGGTCTTTAGGTATTCCTACTATTAAAGACCGTATTTATCAAGAAATTATTCGCATGGCTTTAGAACCTGCGTGGGAAGCAAAGTTTGAACCTACAAGTAATGGATTTCGTCCAGGTAGGCGACAACATGATTCTGTAAGGAGAAATTATTATAATATACAAAGCGGACAATGGTGTTGGATATTCGAAGGAGATTTTCAATCTTGCTTTGATACTTTATCTCACGAGTTTATTTTAAATCAAATTCGAGATTTTCCGCACTATACTCTTGTTAAAAGATTCCTTGAAGCAGGATATGTGGATAATGGTGTTTTTCATGAAACATCACAAGGTACGCCACAGGGTGGTTTACTCTCGCCATTACTAGCAAATATTGCTTTACACGGTATGGAAAAAACACTAGGAATATCCTACAAAGAATCTCCTAGTCGATTTATCCCTAAAGGTAAATATCGTGTGTCTAGATTTGCAGATGACTTTTTAATCTTTGCTAAGACAAAAGAAGATATTGAAGTGGTTCCTAAACTCTTAGAAACCTATTTGAAGGAAAGGGGTTTAATATTGTCTGAAGAGAAAACAAAAATCACTCATCTATCAGAGGGTTTCAATTTTCTTGGATTTAATTTTAAACGATATAAAGATGGTATTTCTCGTATAAGACCATCTAAAGATAGTTTGAAGAAATTTAAAGAAGAAGTAGATTATATTTTTAAATCTTCGTATGGTCACAATGTTGGTGTCTTAATTCATAGATTAAATCCTCTTATTCGAGGAACAGCTAATTATTGGAGATATGCTATATATGGAATAAAAGATTTATCCAAAATGGATAATTACATTTGGAACAAGACATTTAATTTTCTAAATAGATTGCATTCCAATAAAAGCTGGAAATGGATTAAAAATAAGTATTTTACTTCAAAAAACGATGGAATACATCATAGTAATTGGATTTTGACTGACCCTTTAACTGGGGATACTTTAGATAAAATGTCTTGGTATACTCCTCGAAAATATATCATGATTAAACATGATTACAGTCCCTATGATGGAGATAAGAAGGAATATTTTGAATCTCGAAAGCATAAATTCTATATTTCTACTAGATGAAAGTTTGCTTGAGCCCATTGTCTCGAAAGGGACACGATGTGGTTCTTAGGAGAGAAAGGAGGAGCAATCCTCCTGACTTATCCGACAT
>JAFRFD010000087.1 GCA_017434525.1 Methanobrevibacter sp. | reverse complement strand
TACATTACAAGTGAGGACATTGAAATTTTAGACAGTTATAACCAAACACAACATCCTTTAAAACATGACGACATTTTAGATGCATTTAATGATAATTTAGCGAAATATGAAAATAATGTTCTTGTTGGCTATGAGGGCATTAGCTATACTCATGGACAAGGTGCATTCATTGCAAATGAGGTTGCCAATAGATTAGATAATTTATCCATTGCAAAACAGGATTATATTGCGTTATTTGTAAACCGTGGCGAATGGTTCCTACTTGCAAGCATGGGTGTTTTATCAATGGGAGGCATTTATGTACCTATTGAAACCAGTTATCCTGATGAAAGAATCATTTTAATGCTAGAAGACACTAAATCCAAAGTGGTCATTGTTGACAGGAATACTGAACAACACATGAAAAACATCATTGCTGAAAACGATTTGAATATTGATGTTTTGAATGTGTCAGACATTATTGCATGTGGCATTTCAACTTCAAACCATTTGAACACTATTGAAGTTAATGACAATGATGTTGCTTGCGTTTTATATACAAGTGGTACTACTGGCGTTCCTAAAGGTGTTTTGGTTACTAGAAAAGCAATAAACAACTTTGTATCATGGTATGTTGATGAAACCAACTTCACTTCTCATGATGTTTATGGCATGCACTGTTCTTATGTATTTGATATGCATACGCATGCATTATATTCTCCAGTTATTACTGGAGGTTCATTATATATAGTTCCAGAAGATATTAGGCTTGATTTAAAAGATTTAAATAATTATTTTGTTGAACATGGATGCACTCATACTTACATGACTAGCCAATTAGGCAAGTTGTTTGCTGAAAGTGGCATGGAAACCACCATCAAACTTTTATGTTTCGGTGGAATGAAACTTGGTGAGTTGAATGCACCAGATTCAATCGGCCCATTTGAATCATATGGTCCTTCAGAAAACCTAGCAATATCAACAAGCATATTCGCAAACAAGCGTATACATCACTCAAGCATAGGCAGATTCATCAGCAATGTAAAAGGATATGTATTGGATAAAGAGCTTCGCCGTGTACCTTTGGGTGCTGTAGGAGAATTATATTTGTCAGGTGCTCAATTAACTTCAGGTTATTTAAATAGACAAGAAGAAAATGATAAATCATTCTTTGATAATCCATTTGATGATGAAGAAGGTTATAATCATATTTATGGCACAGGAGATATGGTAAGATTCTTGCCTGACGGTACTTTGGGCATTATTGGCCGTCGTGATGGTCAAGTAAAAATCAGAGGAAACCGTGTTGAACTTACAGAAGTCGAATCAATAATAAGAAGCATGGGCAATATTGAAGATGTTACAGTTCAAATCATTGAAAATAATGGAAATAATGAATTGGTTGCCTATATTGTATTGTACAGAGGTTTTGAAGGAAATGATTTGGTTGATTGCGTTCGTGAATATGTCACTAAACGTAAACCCGAGTACATGGTTCCTTCATATGTAGTTGAATTGGATGAAATTCCTTTGAATGTGAATGGTAAAGTTGATAAATCCTCATTGCCTGATGTTGATGTGGGCAGCTTACATGCCAAATATGTTGCACCAACTGATGAAACTGAAAAAAGAATAGTGGATGCTTTTGAAGTTGTATTTAATCAAAAGGGCATTGGATTAAATGATGACTTTGTTCGTTTGGGTGGAGATTCTATTTCGGCAATTCGCGTTATTTCATTGCTTGAAAAAAATGGCATTACCTGCAGTGCTCGAGATATATTGAACTACAAAACTCCCTACCTAATTGCACAAAACATTCAAAGTATTGGAAATATTTCATATGATGCCGTGCAGGGAGTCATGGATTTACTTCCTATCCAAGAATATTTCTTCAATCAAGTCAATTCAAATAATTTCACACAGTCTTTCATCTTAAAGTCCAATGAAAAAATAGATAAAGATATTTTACAGAGGTCCTTTAATAAATTATGCAATGTTCATGACATGCTTCGTGCAAATTACCGTTTTGATGAAAATGGAAAAGTAATCCAAGAGATATTGCCAGTGGATAGTAAAATCTGTGAAATAAACGAATATAACATTTCAGATAACCTTGAAGAGTCTCTTAAGGACATTTATTTAGAATCCTCCAATCTAATAAATATTGAAAACAAGCTAATTGAAATCAACTTAATCAATCACAACAGTAAATCATATCTCATGTTTATTATTCACCATTTAATCATAGACGGAGCGAGCTGGAATATTCTAATCTCAGATTTGACCCAGGTTTACTCTAATTTAAAGCAAGGAAATGAAATAGAACTTATAAGGCCTTATCCTTATAAAAATTGGGTGGAAGATGTGAAAAATCTTGTTGATAAGATTTCTCCTAATGAAAATCAACATTGGAGAGAAATTAACAATTTATTGGATGATTTTGCGATAAAAGGTAATGCAAATTCATTTTCATTCAATGTTGATGTGAATTATGATCTTGATAATCTGTTAATGTTATCTGAAGAGGAATATTTGGCATTGGCAATCGCAAGAGCCTATAAAAAGACATATGGTAAAGATATAATATTCAATCGTGAGTCCCATGGTCGTGATGAAAGCATTGCAAAACTTAACAGAACAATTGGTTGGTTCACAAGCCAGTATCCGATATTAGTCAACACAAATAATGACTATGATGATGTCTCTCTAATGAATGATGTTTATTCTATCAAAGCCGCACTCAAAGAGGTGAATAATTTAGGTTTGAATTATTCTTCATTAGTCTACACAAACAAGGAATTAGAATTCAAACATTGTCCAGTTACTTTTAATTTCCTGAGCAGTGAATTCACATTTAAAAATGAATTATTCGAGTCAATAATGCATGATTTTGATTATGAAGACATGAAAATCAATGATAAAGATTCAACATCTTATGGCGTTACATTTAATGTTTCCAAAAATGTAAATTCGTACAATATCCTCGGAGATTATGCTGAAAACACATACATTGGAGATGAAATCACCACATTCATTGAAAACATTAAATCTGAACTAAAATTCATTGCTAATTTCAATTTCAAAGACAATAATATAGTTTGTTGTTTATCTGAATCTCAATTAGGAATTTATCTGGATGAAAAAGCGTATGAAAAAGGTACTGCCTATTCAACTCCGGGAATTTTTGAATATGAGTCAAACAAATCAAATGAAGAAATCAAAGAGGCAATTCATGCATTGATTAATAAACATCCTATTTTAAAAGGTCGTATCTTGGATACCAACAATATTCCCCTTTTAATTTGTGATACCAATCCTTCAATTGAAATTATAGGTACAAATAATTATCGTGAATTAATAAAACCATTTGATTTAAGTAAATCTTTGGCCCGTTTTTATATAGTTGATAATGAAGACAGCAAAATCGTATTCTATGATATGCACCACATCATCAGTGATGCAACCAGTCGTACAATAATTAATAAAGAATTAAAACTAGCATTAATGGGCAAATTAGATAATAAAATTGATTGGGGATTTGTTTATGCCAACCATGATTCATTCGAATCCCAATATGATTACAAATACAAATCTGCTCAAAAATTCTTCCATGACGAATTTGCTGAAATTGATGATGTCCAGTATCTTTTAAGTGATGTTGATGGAAGCATAGGTAGCGTTAGCCTTCCTATTAAAGGAGTCCGTGAAAAGCTTGAATTATTTACACAAAAAAATGGCATTACTGTAGGCAGTTTGTTAAATGCAGTATTTGCTTATACATATTCTCGTTTTACAGGAAGTAATAAGGTTTATTATAACTTTACAGAACATGGGCGTCATGAAAGTTACATGCAAAATGCTTTAGGCATGTTTGTTCGAACAATCCCTGTCCTTGTCGATTGTGAAAACAGGCCTATTAGTGAATTTGTAGTAGACATGTCCGATTTGATTTTAAAGTCAATGGCAAATAGCAGTTATCCTTTTAGATTACTCGCAAGAGAATTCGATTTAAGTAACGAAGTTGTCTTCGAGTACAATTACGATTTAATCGATTTCGATATTGGCAATGATATGGTAGTTAGTGAAGACGCAGATGGTGTTAGCGAGTTTTTATGTGTTGTAAATGATTTGGAAGACGGTTTTGTTGTTAGCGTAAGTCATTTGGATAAATTTAGCCAATATACTGCAAAACAGTTTGTAAAAACATTTAAGGAAATATTAATTCAAATTTTAGAAAAAGAAAATCTTGCAGACATTAATTACATTACAAGTGAGGACATTGAAATTTTAGACAGTTATAACCAAACACAACATCCTTTAAAACATGACGACATTTTAGATGCATTTAATGATAATTTAGCGAAATATGAAAATAATGTTCTTGTTGGCTATGAGGGCATT
>JAFRFD010000086.1 GCA_017434525.1 Methanobrevibacter sp. | reverse complement strand
CCTACAATAAGTTCTCCTTCATCAGGCCATTCTTGACTTTTTCTTACCATACTCTCACCAACATTAATAAAAATTATAAAAAATAGTAAAAAATTAAGTTAAAAACTAGAAATCTAGTTTAAAACTTTTTCAATGTGTGCGGTGATTTTAGCTTTAGCACCGCGAGATTTGACAAGGGTTTTACCACAAATAATACATTTTACGTCAGATGCTGCACGATCAAAGATTACTTGTTCATTGTCACAATCTAAACATTTAACTTTTAAAAAGTTTCCTCTACCTTTACTAACCATGTTAATCACCTATTTAGCTACAAATTCAGGTTTTCCTGTTCTGAAAGATTGTTTAATGTGAGATTTACCACATTCTTTACATTTAAGTCTTAAGTCTAATTTTTTAACTGGTTTGTTACCAGCAGGTAAAGGCCTTGGATATCCTCTGTAACCAGCAGTTACACGTCTGAATTGTCTTTGTCCCCAAGTTAACTCACTAGCTTTCCTTTTTTTAGCAGTGTGTACTTCATGTACTGTGTGTCTTTTACAGTGAGGACAGTATGTTCTTTTTTCTTTTGGTATTTTCATTCTTTCACCGTTTTATACACAAAAATGTGTTTAATTAATTAATCATTGTCAATCCATTCATGAATTTATCTAAATTGAGTTCATATCAAAAAAGTTAGAGATTGAAACTGCCTTGTAACGCATCAAGTCTACAAACAGCAAAAATCCAAATTATAATAAAAATATAATTTTTTATTATCACAAATAGATATGTTCTTTATTTATATCATACAAGTTATATAAAGTTAATGGAAAAATAGCTAAATTTTAACTTGACGACCTTTTCGATTTTTGAAAAAGATTTTTGCATTAACCATCGGCAAGGTCACTAAATCCTGAGGCCTAAATGGACCATAAACTTTCTCATCAACACCAACAATAGGTCCAACATCATCAAAAACTAACATTGTAACCAATTCCATGTCTTTAGCTAATTTTTGAGATTCGAAATCGAAAAACTCATCAGTTTCATCAGCCGCATTTGGATTATCTTCAATATCGGCCTTTAATGTATCCTTATGTTTAACTTCAGCAACTGCATCATTCTGTGGCTTTAAAATCTGCTTTTCAACTGGCTGAGGCTTTTCATCGACAATAGGTTCGGCCTTGCTAATCTTATCCAACCTATCCAACACCTCATCATTTTTTGGAGCTTCGATAGGAGGCACTAAAGTAGTGGTTTGGGTTGATTTTGGTTTTATTTCAGTTTTTGGTTCACTATCCTCATCGGACAGTTTTTCCAATGAAATATTTCCCCTATGATTTTTCAATGTTTCAATTAATGAATAATAAAATCTCTCCTCTTCCGGAGTTAAGTTTAGCGGTGTTGTATCAACCAAATCAAATTGCGGCTTTCCTGTGAAAAGGTGATAGGACCTATGAATATTGACTACTGCCGCATCGGTAATTTTATGTTCACGTCTCTCACAAATCTCAGTTGCAATGATTTGAGCTTCCTTAAGTATGCTGTGAGCATTAGAAAATGGATCTTCAATTGCTTGTGTTCTAAGGCCATCTAGATACTCATGAATTTCATTATAAAATGTCTCTTCTACACGAGCTAATGTACCGTTATTACGTTCTTTTTTCTGAATTTTGCGTAATTCTTGATAAAATTGATCCACTTATTACCATCTCTAATATAGTCTTTAAAAATAAAAAAAGTAAAACAAATAAAATTATTCATCTGTTTCTAATCTAGGAGCAAGCAAGAAACTTAGTTTACCGTCGCCAGTAACCATGTTAAGTGTTAAACTTAATGGCATGTCTGTGCCTAAGCCAATTTCAGCTTCCTCTGAAAATTTGTCCGCTTTGAGCATTTCTCTAATTTTATCCAATGAGAATAAAGATTTTGCATGTTCGTTGATGTTTTCTCCATGAAGATATTTAATGCTTGCATCACCGAATTCGCCGTCAGCGGATGCAATGAAGTAATCTTCATCAACTTGGAAAGCAATCTTGTCTGAAAAGATATCAATATCGTTGATACAATCTTTTAAGATGGAGAAACGAACTTTAAATGAAGTTGGATGCTCAATTTGAGGAGGAACAGGGTTATCATATTCCATATCAATTAATCTTATTTTGAAAGTTCTTGTAGCATCGCCCTCAAAAGTAATAATGAAATTGCCTTCATCTACAGACATTAAGACTCTGTCTTGAGATTTTGCACGTTTAAGAACTCTCATGAATTCATCAGTATCAATATTAATTTTTTCAGGAACATCACAAAGATATTCATCGAATAAACTAGCTTTAAGTTCCAAATGTACGAAAGTTATATGACTGCGGTCCAAGGCATCTAATCTCATGCCTTCACTATCAGTTTGAATTTGTACTTCATCTACAATTGATGAAATAGCATCAAAACTGGTTTTTAATATACTAGAATCACTTAATTCTGCTTTAAACATAAATAATCCTCTAAATAGTAATATGATTTATATTTGTTTTTTATATATAATAAGTTTTTACTTTTTAAATGAGTCACATATTAGAAGCCTTCTTCATGGCAGAAACATATTCCATTAAAGCATCTTTAGCATTTTCACCATGTTCTTCAATAATTTTTACAATAGCACTTCCCACAATAACTCCATCCGCAATTTTACCAATTTCAGATGCTTGTTCGGGGGTGTTGATTCCAAAACCAACAGCCAATGGCAAATCAGTTACATCACGAATATCTGCCAAAATTGCATTTAAATCTGTTTTTATCTCTGAACGCATTCCAGTAACGCCCAAAGATGAAACAACATAAATAAAACCAGTTGCATCACTAGCAATCTTTTGAATTCTTTCTTTTGATGTTGGAGCAATTAATGAAATAACGTCAACATCATTTTTTCTGGCTATGTCTGAGATTTCTCCTTTTTCTTCATAAGGCAAATCGGGAGAAATTATTCCATCAATGCCCAGCTCATTGCACTTTTTAAAGAATTTCTCATATCCATAAAAGAAAACCGGATTGATATAAGTTAAAAATACTAACGGCACATCAGTCTTTTCACGTACTCTCCTAACGATTTCAAATACATCGTCAGTTGTAGTATTGTGTTTTAAAGCCCTTACATTAGCATCTTGAATTACAACACCCTCAGCCATAGGATCTGAAAATGGAATGCCTATTTCTATTAAATCACATCCCGCTTCTTCCATTGCCAAAATATACTCCACAGTTTTATCACAGGTCGGATCGCCTGCAGTCAAAAAACCGATGAAAGCCTTTCCATTTTTAAATGCATTAGGTATTTTACTCATTTAACTCAACTCCTCTGTATTCTGCAATTGATCTGACATCCTTATCTCCCCTTCCGGAAAGACAAATCATGATTATATCCTCCTTATCCATTGTTGGAGCTATTTTCATGGCATGTGCAACCGCATGAGCGCTTTCTATAGCTGGGATAATTCCTTCCATTCTTGATAGATATTCGAATGCCTCGACAGCTTCCTCGTCATTAATTGGAACATATTCCGCTCTTCCAGTGTCTCTTAAATATGCATGTTCCGGACCAACTCCCGGATAATCAAGACCTGCTGATACGGAATATACTGGTGCAATCTGACCGTAATCCCCCTGGTTAAAAATTGATTTCATTCCATGAAATATTCCTATTTTCCCATTAGTTAAAGCTGCGGCATTATATGGAGTGTCCACTCCTTTTCCTCCCGCTTCACAACCAATCAATTTAACTTCTTCATCATCGATGAAATTATAAAATGCGCCCATCGCATTACTTCCTCCGCCAACACATGCAATAACAGCTGTAGGCAATCTTCCCTCAATATCTAAAAATTGTTGGCGAGCTTCAGCACTGATTACTGCTTGGAAATCACGAACAATCATTGGAAATGGATGAGGCCCCATTGTAGAACCAATAACATAATTTGTATCATGAACACGTGCAATCCAATCTCTAAATGCATCATTTACTGCATCTTTAAGTGTTTTAGTTCCTGATTTAACTGAATGTACTTTTGCACCCAATAATTCCATCCTATAAACATTTAGAGCTTGCCTTTTAGTATCGACTTCCCCCATAAATACTTCACATTCCATATCCAAAAGTGCAGCTGCAGTTGCAGTAGCAACTCCATGTTGGCCTGCACCGGTTTCTGCGATTACTCTTGTTTTCCCCATTTTTTTAGCAAGCAATACCTGGCCTAAAACATTATTAATTTTATGGGCTCCAGTATGGTTTAAATCTTCACGTTTTAAATAGATTTTTGCCCCACCGAGATCTTCGGTCATTCTTTTTGCATAATACAACAGAGAAGGTCTTCCGGCATACTCTTTCAATAATGTATTTAACTCTTCTACAAATTCCGGATCATTCATGTAGTGATAATATTGTTCTTCTAAGTATAGCAACTCATTCATCAATGTTTCAGATATGTATTGACCTCCATACTCACCATATCTTCCGTTATTCAACTTATTCCCTCCATAATTTCTTTAATCTTATTTTCATCTTTATAACCGTCAGTTTCTAAACTTGAACTTAAATCAATAGCAAAAGGATTAAATTCCTCAATAGCATTTTTAATATTGTTTGAATTAATTCCACCAGCTAAGAAAAATTCCTTTTTTAAATCTTTTCTTATCAATCGCCAGTCAAAGGTTTTTCCACTTCCTTTTCCACTATCAAGAAGTAGGTAATCAGCTTGTGAATTATCGTACTCAGATAGGTCTTTATCCTCAGACATTTCAATGGCTTTGATAATTTTTAATTTATCATTTGTATTATCTTTTAGATATTTAATATAATCTTCACTTTCGCCACCATGAAGTTGTGCAATGTCAATTATTCCATCAGCATATAATTTTAAAATTTCATCTTCACTTTCATTTACAAAAACCCCAACAGAAATTATGTCTGGACTTAAATTGGCTTTTAATTGTGATGCAAGTTCATATGATACTTTTCTTTTTGAATCTGCAAATACAAAACCAATATAATCTGGTTTGTATTTGTTTACTATCTCAATATCTTCCAAACGTCGAATTCCACAGATTTTAATTTTAACCATTCTTCAACTCCGAAATCATTGACTTTTTATCTTCGCTTTTCATTAAAGTTTCACCTATTAAAACTGCATCCACATCATTTTCTTTTAATTTCCTTACATCTTCAGGTGTTTTGATGCCACTTTCAGAAATAAATACGACATCGCCACTAACACATCTACGTAAGTTAATACTATTTTCAATATTTACTGTGAAATCTGTCAAGTCCCTATTATTTACGCCAACGATTTCCGCTCCAACATTAAGTGCAGTTCTAATTTCATCACCATCATGAGTTTCAACAATTGCAGAAAGCCCCAAATCATGTGCCAAATCTAAAAATTTCTTTAACTCGACAATAGATAAAATTGAAACAATTAACAAAACTGCTGATGCGCCTAGTGCTTTGGCTTCCCAAATCATATATTCATCAATGACAAAATCCTTTCTCAAAATGGGTATGCCAACACACTCTGAAATTTCTTTTAAATAATCATTGGATCCTTTAAAAAAGTAGGGTTCTGTTAAAACAGAAATAGCAGAAGCTCCAGCCTCTTCATACTCTTTTGCAATAGTCAAATAATCAAAATCCTCAGCAATAAGTCCTTTTGAAGGGGAAGCCCTTTTAACTTCCGCAATAATTGAAATTCCATCCTCACTTAAAGCTTTTTTAAATGGAAAATCATTAGTGATTTCAAGTTCTTGAACTTCATTTTTAATTTCATCCAATGATTTGTTTTTCTTTGATTCAATTAATCTCTCTTTGGTTTTTTCTACAATTTCATCCAACATTTTAATCATCTATTAGTGCATTCAATAAATCTTTCAAGTTGTTTTAAAGCTTTTCCAGAGTCAATTATTTCCTCTGCTAATTTTACCCCATCACGCAAAGAATCGACTTTGCCTGAAATATATAATCCCGCAGCAGAATTCAATAAAACCGCATTTCTTTTAGGTCCTTTTTCTCCATTTAAAATTGACAGTGTAATTTTGGCATTTTCTTTCGCATCCCCTCCGATTAGATCTTCTTTGGATGCTTTTTCCATTCCAAAATATTTAGGAGAAATCTCATAAGACATTATCTCGCCATCTTTAAGTTCACAGACCGCTGTCTTATCACTTAC
The DNA here is from genome assembly GCA_017434525.1 of Methanobrevibacter sp. GTDB lineage: Archaea > Methanobacteriota > Methanobacteria > Methanobacteriales > Methanobacteriaceae > Methanocatella. The sequence goes on along the minus strand of JAFRFD010000086.1, from coordinate 99,977 downwards.
TGATATTTCATCCATTCCGTCAACCCCATATACTGTCAATGCAGATTTAACACCTAAATTTTTCAAAACATTTGTAAGCGGCTCCACAAGGTCTTTCTCATAAACCCCTAAGACTTCCATTGAAGCACCAGCAGGGCTTGTTAAAGGTCCTAAAATATTAAATATTGTTCTGATTGATAATTCTTTACGAACTCCAGCAACATATTTCATTGACAAATGGTAATTTTGAGCAAATAAAAAACATAAATTTATTTCCTTAAGACATTTTAAGCTTTTTTCGGGAGGAATCTGAATGTTAACACCTAATTCCTCTAAAACATCCGCTGCACCACATTTACTTGATGCGGATCTGTTTCCATGTTTAGCTACCGGAACTCCGGCCGCTGAAATAACAATGGATGATGTTGTAGATATATTGAATGTGTTAGAACCATCACCCCCAGTCCCAACAATTTCTAAAACTTCTTCATCATTTAATAACCTTACACAATGAGCCCTCATGGCCTCAGCAGAAGCAGTGATTTCCTCAATTGTTTCTCCTTTCATCGACATTGCAGTCAAGTATGCGCTCATTTGCACTTCACTAGCTTCACCACTCATGATTTCATCCATGGTCTGATAAGCTTCATCATAAGATAAATCTTCATGTTTATATACCTTTAAAATTGCTTCTTTAATCATAAAATTCCTCTATTAACTTTTTCTATAAAATTTCTAATAATTGTTAAGCCGTCAGGAGTTAAAATTGATTCAGGATGAAATTGAAGACCGTAAACATTGAAATCCTTATGTTTTACAGCCATGATTTCACCATCGTCTTTTGATTTAGATATGACTTCTAAACAATCTGGAAGAGTATCCTTTACTAAACTTAAAGAATGATATCTTCCAACACTAATCTCAGACGGCAATTCTTTAAAAATGAAATCATAATCAAGTGAAATTTTTGAGGATTTACCATGCATCAATCTTGACGCATGAGATATTGTTCCTCCAAAGGCTTCACAAATAGCCTGATGGCCCAAACAAACTCCTAAAATTGGAATCTTATCATGAAAATTCAATACGACATCAACACAGATTCCGGCATTTTCAGGTTTTCCAGGGCCGGGGGATAAAAAAATACAATCCGGATTCAATTCAGTGATTTCTTCGATAGTTATTTTATCATTTCTTACGACTTTAATATCTGAATTGACCTCCCCAATTAATTGAAACAGATTAAATGAAAAACTATCATAGTTATCAATCAATAAAATCATTCTATCCCTCCATCTGCAATTTTTAATGCATTGATTACGGCTGCTGCTTTGTTCAAACACTCATCAAATTCTTTATCAGGCACACTATCTGCAACTATTCCTGCGCCAGAACGTATGAACACCTTATCATTTCTTGCAAATGCTATTCTAATTGAAATACAGGTATCAATGTTTCCACTTAAGTCAACATATCCAATAGCTCCACCATAAATTCCACGTTTATTATCTTCTAGTTCATTAATAATCTCACAAGCCCTTATTTTTGGAGCGCCAGATAAAGTTCCTGCAGGTAGAATTGAATCGATAGCTACAAGAGAGTCCAAATCACTTCTTAAAGTTCCGCTAACAGTGGACCCAATATGCATCACATGTGAAAATCTTTCAATGGACAAATATTTATCAACACTGACAGATCCTATTTCAGATATTCTTCCAATATCATTTCTACCTAAATCCACCAACATATTATGTTCTGCCAATTCCTTTTCATCGGCAAGTAATTCTTTTTCAAGTTGCAAATCTTCCTCTTCAGTTTTTCCACGAGGCCTTGTTCCCGCTAGAGGAAAAGTGTATAATTGTTTATCTGTTAATTTAACTAATGTTTCCGGAGAAGCACCTGCTATCTCAATATCATTACTTGAGAAATAGAACATGTATGGAGAAGGATTAGTTGTTCTTAACACCCTATAAGTGTCAAAAAGGCTTCCAGATATTTCCGCTTCTATCCTATTTGATAAAACCACCTGGAAGATATCTCCTTCCTTAATGTAATCTTTAGCTTTCAACACCATGTCACAATATTTTTCACGTGAAAAAACAGGGTTAAAATCTGATTTTAATTGTAATGGCTCGATTTCTACTTTTTTTCCATTTTTAATTAAATCAGCGAGTTTTTTTAAATCATCACATGCCTTTTTATAGTTACTCTCCAAATCATCAGTTTTTATATTGGAAATTAGAATAATTTTTTGTTTAAAATTATCAAAAGCTATGACCTTATCGAATAACATCAAATCAATGTCTTTAAACTGATCTTGATTTTCGGCATCAAGATTTAGGGAAGGTTCTGCATATTTAATATAATCATAAGCAAAATATCCTACAAATCCCCCGGTAAATGGCGGCAGATAATCCAGTTTTGGAGATTTGTTCTTATTAACCAAATCTTTAATGATTTCACTGGGATTATCTGTCTTAATAATTACCTCATCATCATTAAACTCCTCAAAGTCTTCACTGCCTTTGATTTTAACAACACCGTCTTGACATGTGAACTCTAAAAGCGGATTAAAACCTAAAAAAGAATATCTTCCCCATTTTTCGGCATCTTCAATACTTTCCAACATGTAACAATGATTACTAATTCCTTTTAAAACTCTTAAAACCTCTATTGGAGTGGCTATATCCGAAAATAATTCATATGATATCGGTATGCGCTTAAACTCCTTATTTTTTGAAATATTTTTTGCTTCTTCTATACTTGGGGAAAACATTTTATCACTAAATAATAATTTATATAATGTACTATTTAAAACCTTGTTGTCATTTTTTGTACATTATAAATATTTGGAAAAAAAATATAATTACATTTTATCCTGTTCTTTTGAAAACTGAATAACAATCTTTTTAATTTCCCTGCTTGACAAATAAGGAAGTTTTTCATTTATTTCCTTTTCTAAATCCCTATTTAATTGTAATCTTTTTTGATTATACTCTTCACCTTCAAATTCGCTGCGATATTGCTTGTTTAAATTTGAGTATTTGGTAATCAAAGGCTGAAGAATAGAACTGATATCTTTATCCAACCTATCATTGATTATCTTCTGCTTTCTAATTTCAGTTACAAAACCAACGACAGTTACGAAAAATCCTAAAACAGTGACTGTCAATGCAGGAACAAAAATCTTATCGTTATTAATAAACATGACCGTTAAAACAATCCCGACAAATATTAAAAGAATTCCAATTTTTTTTAAATCCATGTTAAAATATCTATATTCCTTATTATTTAATTTTATTCCATTCTTTAATTATTGAACCTAACAAAATTACAAATGAAACTATTGCCAATATGCCTACAACAGACATCACTTCGCCATTCGTAAATAAAAGATTGCCAAAGTCTAACAGTTTAATTATTTCAGCAAACAGATTGTTTAAAAAATGAGCCAAGATAGGAACGCAAATATTATTGGTTTTAATATATAAAATGCCCATGCAAATTCCAAATACAAATGCTGAAATTATGCTTCCAAAGCTATGGAGGGCTCCAAACAATAGTGATGAAGCTAAAAGTGAAAAAATTACGGGAGTGATTAACCTTAATCTATTCAACAAAACTCCCCTAAAGATTAACTCTTCCACTATTGGAGAAATAACCACCGTAGAAATAAATACACCTAGAAGAGGCAAACCATCTAAAATTGACATTGAAGGAATTGAAAATCCAAGAAGAAAATTTAATGACGGAAAGTATCCGATCAGGCCGTTTGTCAAATACAACATACCATATGAAAAGAAAATATTGGTGAATACTATTATTAAGATATATTTCAGCTGAATTTTTGAAAAAACATTCATTAGATCCGTTTTAAAATCAAAAATGGAATCCCTAAGTTTGAAAATAAAATAAAGAAGGAGTGCAACATACAACCATTTTTCATTTATTGGAAATGATAACCTGCCTAAAATAAATAAAACCGAAAAAGAAACTAAAATAAAAATAGCCAGGTTTCTAATTTTTATATTTTTAAGATTATCATTAAATAAAGACATAATACCCAAAAAAAGTTAATTTAAAAAAATTCTAAAAATAAAACAGCATACATATTAACCTAAATAGCCGTTAATTAGCACTAATTCGAAATCTCATTCAATCATCTTCATTAAAGACAAAAACATCTTCTATAGCATTTTCGCCTAAAATCTTTGTAATTCTATAGGCCAACAATAAGGAAGGATTATAACGAGCGTTTTCTAAAGCATTGATTGTTTGACGAGTTACACCAACAGATTCAGCTAATTCCTGTTGAGTAATGCCTTTTTTCTGGCGCAATTGCCGTATTTTTGTTTCCATATACTCAGCCTCCCATAACCTGTGGTCATAGGGGTTGTTATAATCTCTCTAAATAAAGCATATATAAATGTTTTGTACTACCAAAATATAATATAGAGAAAATTAGATAATTATAATATGTTATTAATTAAAAAATGAGTTGATAAAAAATGGCTATACACCCAATTGAATTTAGGTATGGTACCCCAGAAATGAAAAAAATCTGGGAAGAAGAAAATAAACTGCAAAAAATGTTAGATGTAGAATCTGCATTGGCTCAAGCCGAAGGAAAACTTGGCATTATCCCACAAGAAGTTGCTGATGAAATCGCTGCTAAAGCCAATACGGATTATGTAAAACTAGAAAGAATGAAAGAAATCGAAGCTGAAACAAATCACGACATTGCCGCATTATCCAAATCAATAACTGAAGTTTGTGAAAATGGTGCGGGTGAATATGTGCACTTTGGAGCTACATCTAATGATATTGTAGACAGTTCAAATTCATTACTTATAAAAGATTCCATTGCGGTATTAAAAGAAAAATTAGAAAGACTAACTAAAATAATGCTCAAATTAACCGAAGAAAATAAAATGAAAGTATGTATCGGACGTACTCACGGCCAACATGCGCTTCCAACAACATATGGTATGAAATTTGGTATTTGGGCTGATGAACTCCACAGACAATACGTAAGATTAGAGCATGCTGAAGAAAATGTTTGTATTGGCATGATGGATGGTGCAGTTGGAACTACTGCTGCATTAGGTGAACAAGGATGGGAAATCCATAAAACCGTTGCAGAAATATTAGGACTTCCTGCAGCAACAATTACAAACCAAGTTGTTCAAAGAGACAACCACGTAGAATTTATCAGTGTTTTAGCTAATATTGCAAGTACCTTAGATAAAATTGGATTAGAAATTAGAAGCCTACAAAGAACTGAACTTATGGAAGTTGGTGAGTTCTTTGATCCTGAAAAGCAGGTGGGAAGCAGCACTATGCCTCACAAAATGAATCCTATTACTGCTGAAAGAATCTGCGGTGTTGCAAGAATCATTAAATCCTATGTAAATGCGGCTTTAGACAACAATCCACTTTGGCACGAAAGAGACTTGACCAACTCCTCATGTGAAAGAATAATGTTTCCTGAAAGCTGTATTTTAACTGATTACATTCTCAATCTAACAATAAAATTAATGAACAATCTAATATTCTATGATGAAAATATCGAAAGAAACTTAAATCTGACTAACGGTTTAATCATGGCTGAAAGATTGATGGCGGAACTTACCCGTGCTGGAATGGGAAAACAAACCGCATATGGAATTGTAAGGAAAAATGCAATTAAAGCCAATAAGGAAAAATTGTTGTTAGGCGAATTAATTCTAGAAGACGAAGAAGTTCAAAAATACTTGACCGAAGAAGATGTTGAAAAGATAATGGATCCTCACACATATGTCGGCTCCATTTCAATAATCATTGATGAATTGCTTGAAAAATCCAAAGATTGGTTCTAGGTGGGATAATGAGTAGCTTTAAAGAGTTAAAATCAATTGATTTGGCTTCCTACACAATAATTTCAACCGCTATTGCAGTATTATTTTCAATAATATCCTCAATAGTTTTAGTTGTGGGAATTGGAATTGCGAGTCCTCAAGCCATTGCGGGCGTAATTTACATTATTTCAACCATTATTATAGGAACTTTAATGTATACCGTATATAATGCATTCTGTCAAGGTTTCCTTTATAACTTTTTAACAAAAAAGATTAATACAATAAAAATAGCCTTCAAAGATGATAAAGAAATCGTTAAGGTCTCACCTACTGAGACTTCAATCATTGTTTCAATGATTATTACAATACAGGTAATTTTATTATACTTGGTTTCAGTATTTTTGTTCCCACTATTGCTCAACTCAATTATTCAGACCTTAATGTATTCTAGCCAACAATTATTAGCATATAGCCTTTATCAATTCTTAATGCTTTTAAGCCAACCTACAATAATTGCTATGATTATTTTTGGCACATTTATCATTACTTTCGTCTTTGTTTTGCTTGGATGTTACATTTACAACATTCTTGCAAATACCGGAAGAGGAGCTGTTGTAACCTTATCCAACCAAGACAACATGACTGCAATCGATTCTGTTGATGTTTTAAAATTAGCTATTGTTTTTGCAGTCGTTGGAGGTGTTTTAAACTTAATTCTTGCACTTATTACATTAATAAGTGGAGGAGATATACTAACTTCCCTTGGAAATATCATTGGAGGATTTGTTGGTGCATTCATTAACGGTGCGCTTATCGCAATCTTCTATAATTTCCTTGCACCAAAACTTGGAAAATTAAAATTAGAATTAATTGATCAATAGACCAATTAATTTTTACTTTTTCTTTTTATTTCAGGAACATATCTCTTAAGCATTAATGAAAGAGTTATGACCGTTACTGAACTCATTGCCATAGCTAAACCCGCCAATGCCGGTTTAAATGTTATTCCAAATGTAGGATACAATACACCTGCCGCTACTGGAATCAAAATAGAGTTATAAGCGAATGCCCAGAAAATATTTTCCTTAATTCTTCTCATTACTTTTTTAGAAAACTGAACTGCGGCAACTACATTTTCCAAATCTCCTTCCATAACAACAATATCACCACTTTCCATAGCAATGTCAGTTCCATTACCCATAGCCACACCTATATCAGCTTGTGTTAATGCTGGAGCATCGTTAATGCCATCTCCAACAAACAACACCTTCTTGGTATGGTTTGCCTGAGTTTCCTTTACTATGTCAAGTTTATTTTCTGGTAAAACACCTGCACGGACATTATCTATTCCCACTTCATGAGCTACGTTTAGTGCAGTGGATTCATTGTCTCCAGTCAACATGTAGGTTTCAACACCCATCTTGTGTAACTCTTCAATAGTTCTTTTAGAATTGGCTTTGATTTTATCAGATAAGCTTAAGATACCTTTTACAGATTTGTCACATGCTAAAAAGATGATTGTTTTGCTTTGAGATTCGAGTTCGTGATATTTATCCACTACTTCATTAGAAACATCGATTTCATTAGCCTGCATTAATGCCAAATTACCTGCAAAAACATCATTGCCATTTAAATTAGCCTTTAAGCCCTTACCAGTTACATTTTCAAATTCGCTGGTTTGATCCAAATCCAGATTCAATTCTTTGGCTTTATTTACAATGGCTTTTGCAATAGGGTGATTTGAATTTTGCTCAACACTGGCTGCAATTTTAATCAATTCATCATCTGGAACTCCATAAGATATTATATCATCCACTTCAGGTTTTCCATCAGTGATTGTTCCTGTTTTATCAAATGCTGCTACATCAATTTGGCCTGCATTTTCCAAAGTGTCTCCGTTTTTAATCAGAATACCAAACTCAGCAGCCCTTCCAACACCAACTGTAACTGCTGTTGGAGTGGCTAGTCCTAACGCACATGGACACGCTACCACTAAAATTGAAATCAGACATGTTAATGAAAATAATAATGATGCCCCCAATACAAAATACCATATTAAGAACACTGCAATAGCTATTGTTAAAATGACCGGAATGAAATATGATACTATGGTATTTGCAAATTTTTGAACAGGAGGTCTTGAAGACTGTGCTTTTTCGACTAATCGAATAATATTTGACAATACAGTTTCTTTTCCGATTTTTTGAGCTTTAATGTGTAAAACACCATCCTGATTAATGGTTCCTGCAAAGACTTCTTCCCCATCCTTTTTGACTTTAGGAATAGGTTCACCGTTGATCATTGATTCATCAACATAGGACTCCCCGCCTACAACATCACCATCGACAGGGATTTTTTCACCAGGTTTTACTAAAAGCAAATCATCAATTTCAATATCGGCTATTGACACCTCTTTTTGTGATATTATTTCACCTGCATCGTCAAGTTCAATGGCTGTTGCTACTGTTGGCTGAAGACCTATTAATTCGCGAATAGAATCTGAAGTTCTCTTTTTTGCTCTTGCCTCGAGATATCTTCCAATCATTAAGAATGCGGGAAGCATTACTGCTGAGTCATAAAACATGAAAGAATGGTCTAAAACTATATGAAATGTTCCAAGGATACTTGATACATATGCCACCATGATACCCATTGAATACATTACGTCCATATTCAAGTTCTTATGCATCAAACCATTGATTCCAGCTTTTAGAATCGGCAATGAAACATATAAAAAAGGACCTATACTTACAAGTAATGATAATACGCCCACAGAAGATATATTAAGTCCTGTAGATTGATTTAAACTGTTTACTATTCCTGATAAAGGATCCCACATTGTAAACATGAGAATCATTAAAATGGCTGAAGCTATTAATCCAACTATAATTCTATTACGTTTTTCAGCCAAATCCTGTTGGTATATTGCCTCTTCATCGATTTCTGTTTGTCCTTCCACGCCCAAAAGTTCAAAGCCCAATGAGTCTATGACTTTTTCTATCTCATCCAATGTAACTTTAGAAGAATCGTATCTTATTTTTGCTGATTGTGATGTCAGGTCTGCTTTTACATCGAAAATACCATCTAACCTAATTAAAAAGTTTTCAACATTCATTGTACATGAAGCACAGTGCATTCCTTGGATTCTTAAAGTCATTTCATCTGTGTGGAGTTCAAAACCAAGATTTTTCACTAATCTTTCCATTTCCTCATAGGAAATTTTTTTAGTGTCAACAGTAATATGTAATTTATTTGCTGATAAGTCTGCATCTACCTCTTCAACACCTTCAATTTTACCAAATGTCTTATTTACACTTAAAACACAGGAAGCACAGTGCATTCCCTCAATTGGTAGATCCATATGTTTATGTTTGACCATAATATCACAACCGTTATTATTATATAAAATTTATTGTCGTTGCAAATTAAATAGATTTAGGTTTATAAAACGTAAAATAGAAAAATGGAAAAGATAAGTAAAAAATATCCAATAGTCACATATAGTTGATATTTATGTCCTTGTGAGGAATTGTTCTTCTAAATCTAACTTTAGGATAACCAATGATAAAAGAAGAATACATGTGTTTAGAAGAGTCAATCCCTGGGAAAAACTCCATCAATTTTTCATGATTAATTTCATCAGCTTTTAATATAAACAATGAATAAAAACCACCAAGACCTAATGAATATGCAAGTAGTTCCATTCGAGTATTCGCTATAACAGCACTTGTTTTATCAGTAGAAAATGTTAAAATAAGTTGTTTTCCGCCCCACAATAGTGGATGAAATTCTTTTATTGATGAATCTTTCAAATAATCTCCAAATTCTTTTATCCTGAAAAATTCATCTTCTTTAACCTTAATAATATCATAGACAATTTCCATGAATTCATCCAATTTTTCATCTAAAACTACAAATTCAACATCCTGAACATTTTGAGCAGATGGCGAATAATATGCTCCTTCAAATAATTTATCAAAAGTTTCCTTACTAATTTTTTTATTTTTAAACCAGCGAATAGATCTTCTTTGCTTTAAAAATTGAAGCAAATCGTCATACTCAACAGGAATATCATGGGAATTATACTCTAAAATTCTATCTTCATGACCTTCAAAGGATTTAAGAGTTATTGCACCTACTTTACAAACTGCCATACAATGCCCACATTCAAAACAGTTGTTTTCTGTTTCAACTGCAAAGTCATCAACCACAATATTATCGCGGATGCAAACTTGTTGGCAGACCTTACAAGCAGTGCATAAATCTTCATTAATTTTTAACTTCAATACCATCTTGGAAAACCTTTAAAATATTGTCATTATCACTTAAAATAGAAACATCCTCTAAAGGATTTGAATTGACCAAAATTAAATCTGCGATATAGTTTTCCTTTACCAAACCTAAATTATCTTGGCCTAAAAATTCTGCAGCTTTAATGGTTCCACTAGCTATCGCTTCATTTTCACTCATCCCAATATCGGTCAAGTGAACCAACTCTTCCAAATTATGTCCATGAGGAATGACCCCACTGTCTGTTCCCATTAAAATATTAACTCCTTGCTCATATGCTACAGCAATATTTTCTTTGTGAACCTTAACTATTTCTTTTAATTTAGCTGTTTTTTCAGCTGCATAGTTATCCCATGCCGGAAATCCGGAGTTATATAAGAATTGATGAACCAATAATGTCGGGACAAGACTGACATTCTTTTTGACCATTTTACAGGCAGTTTTTTTATCTATGAATGTTCCATGTTCAATTGATGAAAATCCTGCATCAATACAGTTGTTCATTCCTTTCAAACTGTGACAATGAGCTGAAACCTTCATATCATTTGCACAGGCTTCACATACTATTGTTTTTAGTTCCTTTTTATTGAACTGAGCAAATTCAGGTGAAGTGTTTGTTGTCAACACCCCTCCACTGCACATTACCTTTATAAAATCGGCTCCCGCCCTTTTGACCTCACGGGTCTTTTTCAGAACTTCTTCAATACCGTCACATCTTCCTTTTGGAAAACCAGGATACATTATCTCCATATCAAAGCCAGAAGGCAATAATAAGTCAAAATGCCCACCAGTCATGACCAACGGAGTGATTGACAAATAAACTTTAGGAGCGATGAACAATTTTCTCTGTTGGGCTAATTTAAAGCTTAAATCAGCAGATCCACAATCTCTAATTGATGTAACGCCAGCATTTATTGTTTGTTTTGAGTGGGGTACGGCATTGTAAAAATGAATTCCCAATGGGTTTGCCATATTTTCCTCTTTGTGGAAACCCTTTGCAAAAATATGAGTATGACAGTCAATAAATCCTGAAAGCAAGTAATTATCCTCACCATCAATAACCCTAACATTGTCCCTAGCGTTGATTGATGAAGAGATTTCCTTGATTAGATTATTTTCAATCAACACTTTTTGATGGGTTTTGATTTCTTCAAATGGGTTAATTACATTTACATTTTCAATTAGAGTTTGCATACTATCCCTAGATTAATTCAATTGTTCCATTGTCCCCATCAACTTCAACCAAAGTTCCAGTTGTTAAATCTTTAGTCTCACTCGGAGAGTCCACCATTGGAATATCAGACATTATGGCTCCGGTAGCAATGATTGGTTCTGCATTTAAACAGATTATGGCTTTAGGAGCGGTATTGTTTTTCATCATTTGGAAAATTACATAAGAACCAACAGTGGATCCTTTTCCTCCCGGAATAAACAATACCTTATCTTTGATAATTTGGCCCTTCAGTTCATGATTAGGATCAATGATTTCTCCATTTTCAGGATTAACACCACCTAAAAAACTAATAGGCTCTCTTGAAACTATTAATTCTCCTTTTCCTTTTCCCTTTGCAATACTTCTACATTCAATCATGACAATCACTTAAATCAAAGAAGAATTAGAATAATTTATCTTCAACAAATTCCCCTCTATTTATAGCTTCAGTGGACTTAATTGAATCGATTAAAGCCCAAATCCAAACTATAATCATTAAAACAAATCCTATGAGTATGAATATAAGTATAGCAGATACTATATAAGCAATAATGTATGAAACTCCTTTCCTGTTTAAACCAAGGTATAAATGGCCTAAACCTGGGAATAAAAAGCTTAAAATTGCAGACAATAAAACATTTTTCTCTTCACTTATTTGGATATTGGATACTCTAACACCGCAATGAGGGCAGACTTCAGCATTAATGTTTATTTTTTCACCACAGGATTGGCAGAATTTAGTCTGAGGTTCTGCTTTATCTTCACCAAACTTATAACCACATTGAGGACAGAAAGCTGTTTCAACTGCAACTTCCCTTCCACAGTTAGGACAGAATTTAGAATTCTTATCACTATTAGGCTCAGTTTCATCAATAGTTTCTTTTACTTCAACATCAATAACATCACCATTAACCTGTTCAACAGGAACATTATCTTCAACAGTTACAACTGCCTCTTCAACAGGAGGATTTAAAGTCGCTCCACAATTTGAACAGAATTTTGCATCAGTTACTTCCTTTCCACAATCAGGACAAATCACCATATTAACACCATGTATTACTTATTGCTAATTTAAACTATATCTTTTTTCATTATTTCTCTTAAAACAGAGGTTGCATAAGAACCTTTATCAATTGAAAATTCACATAAAATTCCTTCATCAGTAGGAGTTGCCTTGGAATCCCAGACTTGAAAACGCATTTGACGTCTGAGCCCATGACTTCCCAAACGGGGCATTTTGGGAACTTCAAAATCTTGTTTTGTAATATCATATTTATTTAAAATATTCTCTTCCATAACCCCGACTTCACCATCAGCAAATGGAACCTTGGTACCAAACAAGGGACAAGTCGGATTAGCTTCAAAGTTTGTAATTAATTCTTGAAACTCTTCAGGGGTTTTATCACGAACGATATGCTCTTCGGTATCAATAACTATGTCTCCCTCAACATATTTATCAATGCCCATGGCCACCCTGTTACTGACCGCTTCATTAAATAAATAAGACTGATAAGCATGGACAAACATTCTCTGTAATGGTTTTGGAAGTGCATGAAGCGCGTTCATATATGATTTATCACTCAATCCACCTTTTTTAGAATCTCTGATTAACTCCTTAATCATCATTTTTTCATAACGCATGCTCTTGGTCATTAAACTTAAGGATTCTTCTAAATTTCCATCATCATATGCCTGTCTTGCAAGTTTATTATCCTCTCCTTCATCATCTTGAGGATTTCCAATATAAGTGCTGACAGCCTTTTCTAGATTGTTTTCAACTAAAGCCTTTCCAACCAGATGAGTAATTGTTCTTGGCTTTCCAAACCTTTGCCATCCGAAGTAATTAGGAACACCTGTCTTTTCAAGTTCACTTAAGACTTCATTAGCAATCTCTGCACTTTCTTCAATGTCATCCAAATCTTTAATGAGGATTTTGAATTTATTTCCTTTAAGTTGACCCATTCTAAGCTTTTTACGACCTCTTACAACTTTTAAAAAATCAGTTTTATAGATATCCAAGTTTTCAACTTGCTTGAATTGGTCTTCTGAGTCCATGTTAGCTATACAAATCCATTGACGAGTAATTGCCTTTTTATCCTTCATTCCGGCAAAGCCCATTCTTTTTCTTGAGATATGCAAATCACGTGCAATATCCAAGACAACATCTAAAGTGGTTCTACCTAATTTTTCAATCCAGACATAAACGTTAGGCCCTTCGCCTTCAGGAATTACTTCAGGAATTTCTTCAACATAAAAATCTTCATATTGGTTTCTAATTGTTCCACCAATACCCTTTTGAGATGTAACATAAGTATTAGCATTTAACATAATAATCACGGAAAATAGCAATGCCCTGGCCGGGATTTGAACCCGGGGAATGGGATCCGCAGTCCCATGTGTTATCCAAACTACACCACCAGGGCAACAAAATAAGATAACATATTACTATATGCTATTAATAGTATTTAAACTATTACCATACATACAATGTATATGAATAATCACCATAGGTTCTTGTTGCGACTGATACATCCTGTGCATTATTATAATTCCCTTTAGATGCTAAAATCTTTCCTTTTAACTTATTATTCTCACAAAATTTATAATTTTTAAGATTAAAACTGTCAAATTTATCCTGACAAATATCTGAAACATCCCCTATTGCTTTTTTTGAATTTTTATTTTCTTTTAAAACTGTTGAAATTTCGCCTAAAAATGTTTGGTCTGTGAAATTAATCTTTTTGGATAAAATTTCCATAAAGTCCTGTGCCGATCTTAAATCATGACCCTCATATGAATAATCTGGAGAAGGAATGGAAATTACAGTGTTTACAATTAAAATAGCTATTAAAAGAACCGTTATGGCCAAAATTGCTTCAATTAAATAAAAACTTCCTTTTTCATCTTTCATAAATGAAAATAGGATTTCATAATATTAAAAAAATAGTAAAGTGTGCAAAAATTAATTTGCACGAATGTGTTTTATCACTTTTTCTTTTTTGGCTATTGCCGCATCTGAAGCTTTCTGAACTTTTTCTTTCATTTCTTCAAAGTCTTCGGGAGTGGTTTCGCCGACTAACTTTTTAATTTTAGTATATGCGGCTTCCCTAAATAGGGGAACTAATTTCTCTTCTGTGGAATCCTCTTTTATTAAAATTGGTTCGCCTGAGTTATTTACTTCACCAATCTCAGATATTGCCACATCATATTTGGAAACCGCCTTTTTAATATCTCCAACAATTTCAGGAGGCGCAATCAACATTAATGAATCAGTGGAAACGCCTAACGGGTCAATATTTAATGTTTCAAGCATGTTCAAGACATTTGGAGCAACCATCTGTCTGATTTCTTTTTCATAGAATTCAAGACCCACTCCTGTAGTGTTGGAAATTTCATGAGCATCGCCTCTAAGGCCCCCATTTGTTACATCAGTCATTGCATGAATGTCCTTTACAAGGTCTGCTTCAAACAATGCATGTGATGCCTGAACAAAGTTGACGTTCATTGTATCCCACACAACATCAAAGAAACCGTTATAAAGTGCTGTTGTTGTAATAGTTCCTCCGCCGGAACCTTCTGTTAATAAAATTACATCTCCTTCTGTTGCGCCTTTTCTTGCAGTTGGAGGATAAGCGGATACACCAACACTTCCGACAGCTGAAACAAATCTGTCACCTAAAACCATGTCCCCTCCAACACGAAGGGTACTTCCAGCGACGATTGGAACATCTACAAGCTCTGATACTGCTGCAACACCCGCTGTAAAGTCAAATATCTTTGCAACATCGCCGTCATCTGCAAGGTGAACATCACTTAAAATTGCAACAGGATCCGCTCCCATTACACAAACATCCCTAAGGGTTGCTCTTGTCACATGAAAACCGCCTAAAAATGGATATTCGCTTAAACGTGAATGAATTCCATCAACGGCAGTTGTAATATAAACCTCATCATTTTTGACTGGGGCCTTTACAACTCCCCCATCGTCCTGTTCAGATGGATTTACTAAAGAAGCTGTGTTTGTTGAGGATACGATTTCTGCTATTTTTCTGTGAACGAAAAAGTCTCCTGCACCACGTGATCCGACACCCATTTCGCCCATGAGCACATCGGCCTTATTAACACTAGCGATTTCTTTTAAAAACTCATCATCACTTTCTTGTAATTTTAAAGTTGTTGAAACTTCATCTATCACGGCTTTTGCCATTTCAACAGAGTTTTCTTCTGATATCTTTTTATATTCCCTGATTCTGACAGCTAAAATGTCTGCTAAATCATTATAATCATAATCATCAATTCTTGCTCTTACAAAACCTTCAATATCCATAATTAAATCTCCAAATTAGTGAAGTTTTTTAAAATCTTAAGTCCAGCCACACCACTTTTTTCCGGGTGAAACTGTGTAGAAAACAAATTATTTTGATTTAGGGAGGCTACAACCTCTCCCCCATATTCACAGACCCCTGCGATGATATTCTCATCGTCGGGAACTACATGATAAGAATGAACAAAATAGAAAAATTCACCGTCAATGCCTTCCAAAATAGGTGAATCATTGCAAACGTTCAGTTTGTTCCAGCCCATATGAGGTATTTTAACCCCTTCCGGAAGCAATTCTACATTGCCTTTAAATAAATCCAGACCATTAGCTCCAGGTGATTCCTCACTAGAGCTCATCAATACCTGTTGTCCAAGACAAATTCCTAAAAAAGGCTTATCATCTGAGACATGTTCATAAATTACATCCTTAAATGGTTCCAGATTTTCCATCGCGCTTCCAAATGCTCCGACACCCGGCAATACCAAATAATCACTGTTGGCTATGATTTCCTTATCATCAGTGATTTGATAGTCACATCCGATTTTTTTAAATCCATTGGAAATACTTTTTAAATTTCCGCTTTTATAATCAATTATCGTTATCATTCCTCTAACCACCCAATAGCTGCTCTAATCATTCCTCCAAAATCGGAAAATACTATTTCATCAGTACCTAAAGTTTTTGAATGCGCATCAAGTTCTGCAACAACATGAGTATAACCCAAGTCCTTAAGTGGTTCAACCAAACGAGGCCCATCAGTTACTGCAACTGATTCAACATCAAAATCTTCAATCGGAAATGCATGAGGAACACCAAATACGACAATTAAATCCAAATCCTTATCTTTCAGATATTCTGCAGCATTATTGGCAGTTATTGGATATTCATCAAGACCTCCTGTAATAAAATCCGGTTCAATGTCTAGTTGGCTTTTAATGTTTACCGCGTGCTGTCTAATTCTAGGCAAACCTATGTTTTCATCCAAATTGGCTACAAAAATAGGCTTGTTATCCGGATTAATTTCATTGTAGTCAAAATTAACAATATCTGCAAATAGATATGATGTCTCTTTTTTAACATTCAATACAAAAGCAACCTTTTTGTTATCTTTTAATGCATTTACGACTGTTTTTGCTACATTCTCTTTTGAATCTCCGAAATTCGGTTTGATATATTTGCCTTGTGCCATTCCACGAGTTTTTTCAACTTCAGTTGCCATCTCAAGCATGTCAATTTGCCTGTCCGCTTCCTCACGAGGTATTACACCACATTCAACAGCTGCATCTAAAACCATTATTGCACCGACAGTATTGTCCCCTTCACCTGATCCTCCATGAGATTCAACTGGAATTACTGTGCATGGCAGATTTGCAGTTTCAATTGCATCTTTTAAATCTTCACCAATAATCATACTTGCACAAGTGCCTGCAATACCCATCAATTTTGGATGAAACAAATCATAAGCCTCAATTAATGTATCAACTAACTTTTCACCGGCACCCAATATAAAATCGTTTTCAGACATTCCTGTAGTCACAACACGAACCCCGTCACTTTCTAAAAGCCTGGCTGTTCTAAAACAACAACCGGTTGGCCCATGCATAACAATAACATCAACATTCATATCCCTTAATGTGTAAAGAGTAGCGGCAATCGGACTTGGTCTTGGATGTATAATTTTTATCAACTCACAAATTTTTAATAAGTAATTATTTAAAATTCTTAATTAATATAATTAATTAAACAAATTCTGGAGATTGCATTATGAAGCTTGATGAAAAAATTCTAGAGGAAAAAATCAGGGAATACAGAAAATCAAAAAGTTGTTCCGAGTCAACTTTGATGGGCCTTTGTGAAACTGCAGGTGCAGACATTACCTCTGAAGAGATGACAAAATTAGCCTGCGGATTCGCAGGAGGAATTGGTGGAACATTTGATGAAGGAACCTGCGGCGCCGTAACAGGTGCTTTAATGGCAAACGGTATCGTTTTAGAAGACATTGATAAGATTAAATCAAATGCTAAAGAAATTTTCAACACCTTTAAGGATGAATATGGAAGCGTCTGCTGCGGTACCATAACAAACAACGGTGAAGACAAATCCCCGTGTGTTGACTGCTGTGTGTTTATTGCAAAAAAAGTCGCTGATTTATGGGACGAATAATCCATTCACTTTTCAACCATCATCTAAAACCAATGTTTAAAAATATTGGGACTTGTCGGATGATGAATATCATCTATTTTTCTATTTGTGACCTGACAAACCTTAATTAATACTAATATAAATGCCTACCAAAATAATCAATAAAACAACATTTAAAACTGTAAATACGCCCAAATACTTGATTTTAAATTCATCATATTCTCGAACAATAATCTTATAAGAAATAAGATTCGCCATGGATGCAATGAGAGTACCAAGTCCTCCAATATTAATCCCCACGATAATGGCCTCGTAATTCGTACTGAATCCACTAAGCAACATTGCAGAGGGAACATTAGAAATCACCTGAGATGCAACTATCCCCCATAAAACCTCATTACCAGCAATCCATTTTTTAAATAATAAATTGAAAAATGCAATATTCTCCAAATTACCAATCAAAATAAATAGCGCAATAAAAGTTAAAAGCAGATAATAATCCACACCTAGAAAAACCCTTTTAAAAAAATTCTTTCTATCAAAATCAATTTTACTCATTTTAGGCAATGTAATTTCATCATTTGAAATGAAAAACAAGCAGATTATTAGAAACACTATTGATACAATTACATACGGCAAAAGCAACAAGAAAAATGACTCGAATGGAATTTTAGATACAGTATACATTACAATATTATGTGGCGCTCCAATAGGAAGAACCATACATCCAACATTAGCTGCAATGGTTTGCAAGGACACAGTTAATATTGTTAAATCTATTCTGTCAACCTTTTTCAAAGCCAAAATAGAAAACGGCACAAAAATAATTAGTGAAACATCATTGGTGATGAAAATGGAACTAAAAAAACATGTGAAAACTAAAACAAAAACAAGTCCCCTAACATCCCATGTTTTAGTTAATAACTTACGAACCAAGATTTCAAAAATTGTGAGATTTTTTAAGATTTCTACAATAATCATGATTACTAAAAGCAATATGATTGTATCCCAATTAATATAATTTAAATAATTAATACTCGGTTGGACAAAAAAACATGAAATAATAGCTAATATTAATGATATAGAAAATATTATTTCCTTTTTAAAAAAATTAATACTTTTATCTATTAATTTAGCCATTTTATCTTCAAATTACTATTCGGCATCTTCATCCAAGGTTTCTAAAAGAAAACTTACAGGCCTAAATCCGTCATTGCAGGAAATCATTGCAGATCTTTCATTCTTCATCCATCCACCATAAAAATCACTGGCCCCATTAGCTAAAGCCAATACAAATGGTGAAACACTTTCCCATGCACTATCACAGAAATTTTCCGGTTTTTCCCAACCATTGGCTATGAAAACATCCCCCACTTCAACATCACATTCATGTTCAAGGGGATTTTCATATTCATTGATTAAATCATCGTGTCTGACCTTTTTCATAACAGTAATCTTTACTTTTTTCATAATAATACCTCCAAATCACTTTTTTCATATTTATTATGGCCTTTGAGACTTTTTTTATATTTCCAACATCTTATAGCATCATCTAGAGATTTACCCTCATTGTCTTCAAAGAAATCCCTAATATACTGATTATATTGAAATTGCTTCCCAATTTCTGTTTTTTCATTTGAATTTTGAATTTCCAAATATGCCTCAATAGCATCTCTGTAAGTTTTGTCAGGATTGGATTTTAACCATTTTTGAAATTTAACTTTAAACTTGAATCCACTACCAATTTCTTTTTCAAAAAATATCCTTTTATCCTCACTACATTTGAAATTTTCGCCTAATTTAGAATTTAAACTGATTTCTGTTAATGTTTGAGTAGAATTCCTATCTACAGAATGTTCCTTTAACTCCTCACCAGTGGACAAATAATGTATAATCCTATTTTCCAAATCGCCTTTGCTGCCACTAATCTTCAAACCTTCGGTTCTGCAAAAATCTTTCAGTTCTTCTTTTAAAAAATAGTACTCTTTAAACTCTTCCGGACTTAAATTTTTATCTAATTTAGGCATGAAAATCTTCTAAAATAAAAAAATAGAGGAATTAACCTCTTGTTACAATACTTATAATGTCACCATCCTGCAGTTCATAATCACTAGCTACACGCATGTTTTTTCTTGCATCGACAGCATGCATGAACTTATCACCGATGTCTGTGTGGACAATATAAGCTAGTTCACGAGGAGTTGATCCTTTTGGAACTAAAAATCCATCAGGCAAGACATTACCCTTTTGGTCTGTGTATTTATGTTCATCCTGAACAGGATATACGACGATTCTATTGAGCAATTCAAAAACTGCATAGTTTAATGCATCTTGAACACCAGTACTCCCGTATTTATCTAAAATATTAGTTTGAATGTATTCTAAACCATTGCGTTGTGCTTGAGACAATTCTTCAGGTTTTAATATTTCAAAATGGTCATCACCAGATAAATAACTGATTAATCCGCCTTCAGCTGCCTTGACAAGTGCAAGTTCAGAACCTGCAGATGTCGGAATTACATTTGGGTATTTTTCCTTAATCCTTTCAATGTTTGCCGCTGCAGTTGGCAAGTCAGCTTTATTTGCAATAATCATCATAGGTTTGGCAATATGTAAAATGTTACGGGTTAGCTCAATCAAATCTTTTTCTTCCCATTTATTATAATCCGGTTCGATTGTTCTTTTTGCCTCAATAATATCTTCAATAGCTATTCCAGTACCGGACAATTGATCGAACAATACTTTTGAAATATCCAAGTGTTCAGCGCCCACTTTTCTTATTAGTCTTACCCAGTTTTTAGACAGTATCCCATACATCCACATTACAATCTCATTTTCTAAAAATTCCAAATCTTCAAGCGGATCGTGAGTCCCTGCATCAACCGGATTTCCTTCCAAATCAGTGGATCCTGAAGCATCAATAACATTTATGAATACTTTAGCTTGCATTAATTCATCTAAAAACTTATTACCTAATCCTTTTCCTTCGTGTGCCCCAGGAACTAATCCTGCAACATCAATCATCTCAATTGGCAACAATCTTTTTCCGTCAACACAAATTGAATTGTGAGGATTGCATGTTACACCTAATTCTTTACATGGACAATCTTTAATAACATGAGCAACAGCTTTATTTGCATCAATTGTTGTAAATGGATAATTTGCCATTTCCACAGCAGATGCTGTTGCTGAATTGAAAAAAGATGATTTTCCAACATTTGGTTTTCCACAAACTGCAATTTGAAGCATAATAATCACTTTAATATTAACATCTAAATGTATGTTTTTAAAATTATAAATAGTTTCAGAAATAATTAATATTTAATGAAAGATAAGGAAATTGAACGGCCCCCAGCTATGAAAGTTCGCCAAGGCATTCAAGATGCAATGACATATTCCCTGCCTGACAAAACATTTAGTGAAAACAATATTGATTTAGTCGAAATAGATATTGAAATTAAGGATTTAGGTTGGGATTTTAATAATTTTAAGATTTTAAACCTTACAGATATTCATTTAGGCCAATGGATTAATCCAGAATACCTAGATGAACTTATTGATTATGTCAATACCTTAAATATTGATTTAATTACTCTGACTGGAGATTATTTTTCATATAACCTTGAAGATTATGATGAAAGCTTAGAAAAATCCTTAAAAAAGCTAAAAGCAAAATATGGTAAATTTGGAGTTTTGGGAAATCATGACCACTGGATGAGTGCTGAAAAAATTAGAAATATCTTTAAAAAATCAGGAGTTATTGATTTGAGTAATGACGTGTTTACTCTTAAAAAAGGCGAAAACTATCTGAATATTTGTGGAGTTGACAGTTATACAGTTTGTGCAGACAATCTAGATAAGGTAATATCTAAACTGCCTAAAAACATTCCAAGCATATTGCTTGCCCATGAGCCTGATTTTGCTAAAGAATCTTCTCAAACAGGATTGTTTGACCTTCAAATTTCAGGTCATTCCCATGGAGGGCAATTGATTATCCCCAAATTTGAAACAACACCATTTAGAGGGCCAAATTCTACAAAATATCCTGTTGGACTTTACAAAGTTGGAGACATGATACAGTATACCAGTAAAGGCCTCGGAACTAATTCTTTTAGAATAAGGATTAATTGCAAACCCGAGATTACAATAATTACTCTTAAAACAAATAAAAAACGAAAAATTAAGATAGAATGATTAAAAATAGATTGATTTCATCGCTAAGAACAATAATAACAACAATATTATTTGTTTTAGCCAATATTGTTGCAATATATGCAGTAGATTATATAAGTACGGATTTCACTGTTGGCTACTGGTATAATGCAATCATTATTGTAATTGCAGTAGCGCTAGCTAATGCAATACTTTGGCCAATATTTAGACGTTTTTTCATGAAAATCATCATATTTACATTTGGAATCGGATCGTTATTTATAAATTCCATTATCTTTTATATTTCATCATATTTCATTCCAGGTGTTTCAGCAGGAATTTATGGAATATTACAAGTTCCAATCGTAATGGCAATAGCTACAACATTTATTGTAAATATTACAAACACAAACTACTACAACAGTTACATCAAAAACATCTTAAGATATGCTTTAAAACAAAAAACTCCCTATAAAAAAAGATATCCTGGAGTTATAATGCTTGAAATTGATGGACTTTCAATAAATACATTGAAAAAAGCCATCGATAAAGGAATGATGCCAAATATTAAAAAATGGCTAGACAACAAAACACACACATTGAAAGGTTGGGAGACCGACTTATCATCACAAACTGGATCAAGCCAGGCAGGAATCTTACATGGAAATAACAAAGACATTGTAGCATATAGATGGGTTGAAAAGGAAAATAACAATCAAATCATTGTTTCAGGGAAGTTAAGTGATGCACCTAAAATTGAAACTGAAATAAGTGATGGTAAAGGACTGTTAGTTAATGGAATCAGTATTGCTAACATGTTTTCAGGAGACAGCAACATTCCAACATTAACCTCTTCAAAATTGGGAGGATTATCTAAAATATACAACAAAACATTAGATGCCGTATTTTTAGATGCCTATAATTTCCAAAGACTATTCATATTGTTTTTATGGGACATAATATTAGAGTTAAAATCCCAAATTGTACATAATTTAAAAAATATACAACCTCGTTTAAGAAGAACAATTGTCTATGCCGCAGTTCGTGCTGGAGCAAATGTAGTATTGCGGGAAGTGACAACAGATGTTTTGACAAGCGAAATACTAACTGGAAACATTGACACTGCTTATGCAACCTATATGGGTTATGATGAGATTGCCCATCATTCAGGAGTTCAAGACAATGACGTATGGGGAGCTTTAAAAAATATTGACATACAATTTTCAAAACTGACATCAGCAATAGAAATGAGTGACAGGAACTATGAAATTGTGATTTTATCAGACCATGGTCAATCAAAAGGTGCAACATTTAAACAGAGATATGGGATAACGTTAGGCAATTACGTGAGAAAATTTCTTCCTGATGATTTAAAAATGTTTAAAACAGAATATAACATTGACCACTTTAGAGATGCGGTTATTCCTGAAAACAAACAAATTAGAACCATTAAAGATAAGTTCGGGAATGTGCGTGATGATTTATTCGAAGATTTTAAATCACTTCACGATATTAGAGAAGAAATTGAAAAAAGAAAGCCTGCAATGATTTTTGAAAATGAAAGGTACATAAATTTACGAAATAGATATTCAAATAGTTTAGATTATATTAAAGAATATGAAAGTATTGAACAGAGCACTAAAAAAGCAAAAAACTCAGAATTAATCGTTCTAGGTTCTGGAAATCTAGGTTTAATCTATTTTACACAATGGAAAGAACGCTTAAATTACGAAGAAATTGTAATGCTGTTTCCCGATATAATACCCGGACTCGTTAAGCATCCAGGAATTGGATTTATTTTAGTAAATTCAATATCCTATGGAGGCATGGTTATCGGCCAAGATGGAATTTACTATTTGGACAGTGATGAGATTGTTGGTGAAAACCCACTCAAAGGATTTGGAGCGAATGCTTCAAAACACTTAAAAAGACAAAATTCATTTAAAAATATGCCCGATATATTGGTAAACAGTTTTTATGATGAAAAATGTGATGAAATCTGCGCTTTTGAAGAATTAATTGGATCTCATGGAGGCCTCGGAGGAGACCAAACAAAACCGTTTATAATCTATCCTTCCAACTGGGAAGATCCAGGAGAATTAATAGGTGCAGAATCAATATATAAATTCTTAAAAAAAGAAATAGAGGCCTCGAGTAATGGAAATACTCAATGATACTTGAAGAAATTAATATATAATCAAAACCCCATATCATTATATATAGAAAAAAACTTAGAAATTGATGATTGAAATGATTGGTAAAATTTATATCGTTGGAATTGGTCCTGGCGCAAGCGAATATTTAACAAAAAAAGCTATTGATACCGTTAAGGCTAGTGACTATACTGTCGGAAGTACACGTGCGATTGACTTATTTGATGATGTCAGCACAACAATAGCATTTAATGTAAAAGATTTATTGGACAAGCTTGAAGAAGGAGTCCAACTAGCCTGCGATGGAAACACCGTTTCAATTTTATCAACAGGAGATCCTGGCTTTTCTGGTGTTTTAAATACTGTTTTAAGATTATCAGGTGAGAAAAACTTCCCAAAAGAAAATATTGAAGTGATTCCTGGAATCAGCTCATTACAGCTTGCGGCCGCAAAATGCCACATCCAATGGGACAATGCCAATGTAATGACATTCCATGGCCGTGAAAACATAGACGATATCCTTCCTATCATCAACAACGGAAAAGTGACAATAGCACTTCCGTCAAGAAAGGTAAAGGACATGGCCCAATTTTTACTGGACAACGGTGTTGATGCAAACCGTAAAGTTGTCGTGTGTGAACGTCTAAGCTATCCTGATGAAAAAATTGTTGAATCTGATTTAAAAGAGATTGCTCAAAGTGAATTTACCTATATGTGCATTATGGTCATATATTAGGAATATTTACTCTTAAAATTCATTTTAAAAGTCATTTACTATTTAATATTAAAAATAAAGTTCATATATCAAAGATATCATACTTTAATTGTTGATTTAAATGAAAAATTAACGGTTAAAGGAGATATCATGAATAAAAAAATAAACACCATATGCTTCATTTTCCTGCTGCTTTTTTTAGTTTCTGCCGTTTCTGCAGCAGACAATGAAAATGAAACATTACAACAAGCCGAACAAGATTCTCAACAAGATTTATACGCAATTAGCGCGGACAGTCTTGATGAGTTAAAAGCAGATAACAGTGAAAAGCAAACGACACCAAGCACCACTGAAGTGACTAAAGAAAAAGTCAGACTTAGTGCGCCCGATGTTACAATGTATTATAAAGATGGAAGTAAATTCAAAGTAACTCTAAAAGATTCAAAAAAGAAAGCGATAAAAAATGCCAAAATTAAGATAGCAATTAATGGAGTTACCTACAATAAAGTAACCGACTCAAAAGGAACCACATCAATTAATCTCAATTTAAATAGTGGAAATTATGTTGTTCTAACCACCTTTGATGGAACAAACAAATTTAAAAAAGCAAGTGTCAAAAGTACAGTGACTATAAAAAGCACAATAAAATGTAGTGATTTTACAAAATATTATAAAAATACCGACTACTATTATGCTAAATTTTATGACAATAAAGGAAATCCTCTGAAAAATACTAATGTCAAAATTAAGCTTAATGGTAAAAAGTACACTATAAAAACAAATTACAAAGGATTGGCCGGATTAGCCGTTGACTTAAAACCTGGAAAATACACCATAATACCGATCAACATTAAAACTACAGAATCAATTACAAAAACAGTTACGATTAAATCATTAATCGAAACTAACGATTTGGTGTACAACGAAACAGACACCGGAAAATTCAACGTTAAAATATTTAACAGCAATGGAAAAATCTCACCATATACAAAAGTGATCGTCAAAGTGGACGGCAAAACATTTAAAATAAAAACCAACAAAAAAGGCATTGCAACTTTAAATCTTGATTTAAACTATGGAAAATATAAAATAATAACCGAATATTCCGGTATTAACTCAGTGAATAAAATAATAGTGAATAGAGTTATAAAAACTACATCCTATATTCATACAACCTTGATACCGAATTATGTCAATGTAACTCTACCTTATGTTTATGCAGGTTCCGCCTATTCCCTTAAAGCGGGAGCAAATGGTATTGTGAAAATGCCAAAAATAGAGCTCTTTACTATCCAGGTTGGAGATAAAAGCTATCTATTTTCAACAGGCCCTGCAACCGGAACAGATGCAATTGAAATTGGCTATCAAAATTATTTAATACCCTTCGGTGGCGGAGCAATCAAAAATAATATAAATAAAACCAAACTAGAAGGAAATGGAATTGTAATTTCAAGAATAAAAGACTTTACACAAATCGACTATCGAAGCAACACCAGCAACAACGTGGAGCTATTTGGATTCTATGCAGATAAGGGTTTGGAAAACAGTGAAACGCTAACCTATATGCAAAATGATAAGATAACCGCTAAAATCAATTTCATAACCCACAGATTTGATGAAAACGGCGTTAAATTGAATTTGGGAAAATACTATCAAAAAACAATCTATGACTTTAACTATAAAAGCTATGATGAGATTACAAAAAACAATTCCAAATCGATAAAGTTTCTAAATACCAATACTCCGGTAACCTTCAATATCTTTGGAAAAAGCATCATCGGCTATGTCTCTAAAGAAGACATCATTACAAAATTCATTGTAAACGGCAAGGAAGAACTAGAAAAACAGGAAACAATAAGCTATGGCCTTGCCAAAAAATACCGTAAATCCCTGGGTTTTGAAGTTTTGCAAACATACACAATGATAAATGTAAAAATTACTTCAAAAATCTTAGAAAATTGGGCAAACAGCAATAACCTTTATTTAAACAGATTTGGAGTCATGAACGTTTATGGAATGCATCTGGCATCACTCGAAACAGCCTGGCTTGCAGACAAACTCGCCGATGAATATTCAAGTAAATTCAACGTCGCCTGGAATAGAGAAAATACATTGACAATTTTAGGAGGAATAAATCTAGATGACACTTATTTGAATATACTGAATGCAGATATGGGAATAGAAGTCAAAGGAAGTGAAGACAACATTGTTTCGTTTAGACTAATAAATTCTCTTCAATTGCCTAATCTTGAAGAATATAGCCTACAGGAAGTTTCAAAGAGATTCTGGAACATTACAACCAATTCCCAAGACAATATTTTCATAGCCATAGCCAACAATAAATTCAGCATTACACAGTTTGGTGAAATGATGTACATTTTCACAGAAGACGGCAGCAACAGTGCCATATTTCTCAACACAACCAGTGGAGTGGCGAACGTTGTTTATTGCCATAATAATGCGACATATAAAGGGGCATCACTTTCCACGTCCCGTGATTGTTGCAGTGTTGGGATAATGCCTCAGGACATTATTTCAGGAATACGAAATTCATTGAAACTCTTTTCATCAGCACAATCCAAATTATGCGATCTTTTAGACCAGATACATCCAATGAGCAAAATGATTTATAAAGTTTTGACATTTATGGGAGGGAAAGTCCTAAAAGGAGCGACAAAAGCAACTTTAAACATTCTAGGAACCATGGTTTTTATACAGCAAGTGGGTGTAGACGCCAGAACCGAATTTGTTGAAGAAGAAGACTGGTACACGGTAATGGATACATTTACCTTTACACGGCCGGGATATCAACAAAATAAAAAAGTCTACAATATCCCCAACAATAAAGGTGGATACGATTATATTGAAGTTGAAATCAATAGTGACCTCACTTTAAATAGGAATAACGCAGTATATATAAGCAATGGAAAAACAAAGAATTTAACAAAGGCTGAAACTTACAAATATTTCAGTGATGAGAGTTGGAGTCCAATCAATGTCCCCACCAAATATTGGGATGAGAGTTGGAAAGGAGTAGTAAAATGAAAATTATAGATTTCTTTAAAAATCAGCCAAGAGCAATACAATTATTAGACATAATATTCATTATATGTATTGTATATGAATTCATTCTAATGATGTTCGGCATGCAGCTTAACATGTCAATGTCTCTGTTGATGCTATTCATAATATTTGTGACTACAATTCAAGGATTAACTAGTTAAACAGGTGATTTTGTGAATAAAAGCGAAATGATTTTTTTAATAGTTGCAACAGTAGTGTTGCTAATATGCATACCTACAATGCCGCAATATTCATCAATATTTATTTTTTTACTAGCTTTAGCTTTGATAATCATATTAATGTCCTTAATCTCTAAATATAGTAAAAAATATGAAAATAAAAAATTGTCAACTATATTCTGCATACTAGGAGTAATCCTTTTCATATTGTATTTCATGAATTCAGTTTATATGGATTTAACCAATAAGGGCACAATGGTTGATAATCTATTATTATTGCTATTGTTTATCATTACAATATGTCTCGGATGGTTTTTCGAATAGAATAAGAATTAAAGTTAAAATAATTGATTTATTTTAACTTACTTTATTTTTTAAAGCTGAATAGCTTCCTGGACAACCTCATCGTTGTCTTCATCCTCATATAGGATGTGAGCCAATTTTAATAATTTTTCTTGCCCTTTAACTTCGTCTTTGAATAAAGGAACTTCGGCAATGTGTTGATTTGGGAATTTCTGATCAATTAAAGCCAAACGTTTTTGCTGCAATTTGTGTCTTGAATGACAGAAATCACAATCACAAATATCCGGCATGACCTGATTTACAATAACGCTATCAACAGTGATATCGTATTTTGCTAATGCCTCCAATGCCCTTTCTGATTCATAAATGGACATTTCCTCTGGAATTACAACCATCTTAAAAGTGGTTCTGTCAGGATCAGACAATACTTCTTTTGCCTTATCGATTTGTTCTTTAGTTCTCTTTAAATCTTCAGAGGTTTGAGGGTCATCCACTGCATCCATGAACGGCATGATTTTCTTTAATGCATTTGTAGCTGTTCCCAATCTTGCTTTAAGCATCATCATTTTACCTACCCATGAATCCATTACTTCAGGGAATGACAACAATCTTAAAGTGTGTCCGGTTGGAGCAGTATCGAATACGACAACATCAAATTCATCGGAATTCATTACACCCATAAACATTTCAAATGCCGCTGCTTCATCAGCACCCGGAGAAGAGGATGCCATATCCAATTGATCAGATAAAAAGTCCATGCCCAATAGGCCTCCGTCAGAGTCTGGATTGGCTGCCTTTTCAGCTTCCAATTGTGCTTGTTTTTGAGCCATTGCTACTTCCGGATCTATTTCGACTGCAAATAAATTTGTTTTAATCTCTCTTGGATAATTACCGATTGGTACTTCTAAAGAGTCTGATAAAGAATGTGCAGGGTCAGTTGATACAATTAAAGTCTTTTTACCTTGTTCCGCTAACCATAATGCAGTAGCAGAAGATACGGAAGTTTTTCCAACTCCTCCTTTTCCACCAATGAAAATAAATGTTGTTTTATCTTTATTAAATTTGAAATAATCTTTAAATGCCAAGTAATTTGCCTCCTTAATAAAGTTACTTTTGGTTACTAAATGTTATTTAATTCTTTTTAGTATATAAAGTTAGTTATCCCATTTAACAATATGCCATTTTTCATCGACCCTTTGAAAACTAACAACTGAATTTGATATGACCCTAAGCTCCTTTCCATTGATTTCAACGGCCAATCTTATATTAGCTATTAAAGATGCTGCATTATCATCATCGAACAAAACTGTAGGATTGAGTATATCGAAATTGGAATAGGTTAAGGCGCCATCGCCTATTTGGGATATGAATTCATTTTTTGATTGGTATTTACCAACCACATTTATAAAATCCTCCACATCTAAAACCATATCATCCAACTTATCCAAATCCTTATCAATCAACGCCTGTTGAAACTCAATGAACATATCAACTATTTCCCGGTCGGCTTCGGAAAATGATTTCTCACACATAAGATTTACTTTTGACATAATATAATTTATTAATTAATAAGTACATATTATTTTATGTATGAACGATAAGTTGGTGAAATTTTGAGTGAGATTCCAAAAATAGATTTTGAAAAAACAAGGTCTGACATTGTTGAATTCATCAAATCCAAGGTTAACGAAGCCAATAGTGACGGAATTGCCATTGGCCTTAGCGGAGGAATTGATTCAACCCTTGTAGCATACCTTGCATGTGAAGCCGTTGGCCCGGATAACGTATTTGGAATCATAATGCCATCCACTACAACACCAGCTGAAGATAGAATTCATGGAATCCGAGTAGCCAAGCATTTAGGAATGAATTATAAAGAGATAGCTATTGACAGCATTTTAAATGAATTTCTATCCGTTACACAACTTGACAATGATAATTTGGCTATAGGAAATCTTAAAGCCAGAATTAGAATGTCAACCCTTTACTATTATGCAAATTACAAAAATTACCTCGTTATTGGAACAGGTAACAAAAGTGAGATTCTTATCGGTTACTTTACAAAACATGGAGATGGCGCATGCGATATGGAGCCGATTGGAGATTTATACAAAAGTGAAGTTTTCAAGTTGAGTGAATACCTGAACGTTTCAACAGACATCATCAACAAACCACCCCGTGCGGGATTATGGGAAAACCAAACCGATGAGGATGAAATTGGAATGAGCTATGATTTACTTGATGAGATTCTTTATCTTTGCACAGAAAAAGACATGGAAAATACTGAAATAGCTCAAAAACTAGATATTTCAGTAGATGACGTTGATATGATTATTACAAAAATTATTAGGAGCAGACATAAAAGTAAAGTTCCTGAAAGTCCTCAAAAAACAATCTTATAGTGGTGATTTAGTGAGCGAAAATATTGAAAAGAAATGGCAGAAAAAATGGGCGGATGCGAAACTATTTGAATCCAACCCTGATGAGAGAGAAAAACTATTCCTTACTGTAGCTTTTCCATACCCTAGTGGAGCTATGCACATAGGTCACGGACGTACTTATACTGTACCTGACGTATATGCAAGATTTAAAAGAATGGAAGGCTACAATGTTCTATTCCCAATGGCATGGCACGTAACCGGTGCGCCAGTTATAGGTATTGCAGACAGAATCAAAAGAAAAGACCCATGGACATTGGATTTATATGAAAGAGTTCACGGCGTTCCAAAAGAAACCTTGCCAAAACTGGAAGACCCGGAATATATTGTAAAATACTTCTCAACCGAATATCATGAAGTGATGGAAGAAATGGGTTATTCCATTGACTGGAGAAGAGAATTCAGAACAATCGATCCAACTTACAGAAAATTCATTGAATGGCAAATTACCACATTACACGATAAGGGACTAGTTGCAAAAGGAGAACACCCTGTAAAATACTGTCCAAACTGTGACAACCCTGTAGGAGACCACGATTTACTCGAGGGTGAAGGAGTAGGAGTTAATGAACTTACACTTTTAAAATTCCCAATTGAAGATAAGATTCTTGTAACTGCAACCCTTAGACCTGAAACAATCGTTGGAGCAACCAACATTTGGTTAAACCCAGATGTGGAATACGTGCTCGTTAATGCAGAAGGTGAAAATTGGGTAATTACAAAAGAAGCTCACTACAATTTACAACACCAAATTAAGGATTTGGAAATTATCTCTGAAATTGACCCTAATGACTTAATAGGAAAAATGGCTAAAAATCCATTTACCGGTGATGAATTGCCTATTTTCCCAGCAAGCTTTGTAAGTGCATCTTACGGAAGCGGAGTCGTATTTTCAGAACCTGCAGATGCACCGGCAGACTACATTGCACTTCAAGACTTAAAAAACAATGCTGAATTAATATCCAAATACAATCTGGAAGGCATTATTGAAAATGTCCACCCAATTCCAGTCTGTACCCTTAAAGGATATGGCGAAATTCCAGCAGCGGACATCATTGAAAGACTTGGAATTACAGACCAGAATGATGAAAAATTGCATGAGGCCACAAATGAACTATACAAACAGCAACACAGCAAAGGTACAATTATTGAATCCATTCCTGACTTCGGAGGAATGAAAGTTCGTTTTGCACGTGAAGAACTGAAAGAAAAATTAATTGCTGAGAATATGGCTACAATCATGTATGATTTCGCTGAAAGACCGGTCGTATGCAGATGCGGAAACAACTGTGTCGTCAAGATTATGGACAACCAATGGTTCATGAAATATGGAAACGAAGAATGGACTGAAAAGACCTTAGAAGTTCTTGAAGGCGAAACAATCATTCCAAAAGAACTTAAAAGTAACTTTGAATATTATATCAACTGGTTGGATGACTGGGCATGTTCTAGAAAAGTAGGTCTTGGAACAAGACTTCCTTGGGACAATCAATGGTTAATTGAACCTTTAACAGACTCCACAATATACATGTCTTACTATACAATAGCAAAATACTTAAGAGACATGAATCCAGATGATTTAAACCTTGCTTTCTTTGATAAAGTGCTTTTAAATAAAGATTCTGGAGAGATTACTGTCCCTGCAGATAAAGTTGCTGAAATCCAAAACGAATTCAACTACTGGTATCCGCTTGACTGGAGATTATCTGCAAAGGATTTAGTTGGAAACCACTTAAGCTTCTTAATGTTCGCCCACAGTGCAATTTATCCAAAAGAAAAATGGCCTAGAGGAACTGTAGTGTTCGGTATGGGTCTTTTGGAAGGAAATAAAATGTCATCCTCAAAAGGTAACGTAATCCTTTTAAAAGATGCGATAAATGATTACACTGCAGATGTTGTAAGGCTTTTCTTAATGGCATCAGCTGAACCATGGCAAGACTTCGACTGGAGAGAAAAAGAAGTACTTGGAACCAAAAGAAGACTTGAATGGTTTAGAGAATTTGCAGCTAAAGTTGAAGAAATAAAAGGCTCAAAATTAGATTTAAGCAACATCAAAGAAGTCGAATTAACTAGAACCATTGACTTATGGATGATAAGCCAACTCAACGAACATATTAAAAAATCAACTGAAGCCCTTGAAGTCTTCCAAACAAGACAAGCACTTCAAGATTCCCTATTCTTGCTTAAAAAGGATGTGGACCACTACCTATACAGAGTTAAACACTTGCTTGACTCACAGGACCCTGCAATTATTTATGTCTTATCCACAGTATTGGAAAACTGGATCAGACTTTTAGCACCATTTACTCCTCATACTTCTGAAGAATTATGGGCTGCTTATGGTGGAGAAGGCTTTGTAAGTGAGGCAAATTGGCCTGAAGCTGATGAAAGCCTGATGAGTCCTGAAATCGAAAAATCAGAAGATTTAGTGGAAAACATCATTAAAGACATTGCACACATCAAACAAATGGTTGGAGACGAAGTTGAAAAAATCCACATTTACCTTGCTCCTGATTGGAAATGGGAGTTATACAAAATAGCTGACGAAGTTGGAAAACCAGATATCGGTCAAATTATGGGAAGAGCTATTGGAGCTAAAATCTATGATGATAAAAAAGAAATAGCGATGGTAGCTAAAAGAATCGGTAAGGAAATAACCAAAACCAGATACATCGGTAAAATTAACGAAGAGGAAATTTTAACTGATGCCCTTGACTACATCAAGGAAGAATGCGGCAATGAAGTTATCATCCACACCGATGATTCATACGACCCACAAAATAAGGCTAAAAATGCAATGCCTTACAAACCTGCAATCTTTATGGAATAATCTAATTATTCCACCCACTTTCTTTTTTTAAAAGTTATTTTATTGAAAACAAATATAAAAGGCAATGATTCAATAGTTTGCAATAATCAATACGCAAACGGGAAAATAATTAAGTAGATGATTTATCTTCTACATTCTTTTTTAAATCAATGTATACTTTATATACATTCCCCATACCCCGATATTCAGTGATGAATATGATGAATAATGATAAAACACCAATTACAACATTTAAACCATAAAACTGATCAAAAAATGTCTCTATATGAGAAAAAACAATGATTATAAAAATAATCTTACTATATCCAATTGTATAATTTTTCCATCCTATAATATCTATTGCATGTTTAATTCGACGGAAATTAAAGGATTTTCTTAATTGTCCACCATCAGCCAGCCTTGCCAATGACAATTCCATGAAAAATGAGGTAACGTATGTTATGATAAATCCAGAAATCACAAAAATGATGCAACTGACCGCATCATGATTGAATATTAACGTTATTGTATTTTGATACTCTAAAAAGAATTCTTCGACGTCAAATAATGGAAAATTTAGGTTAATTGCAATTAACGTTAATAAAAAAATTTGAATAGCTGTATAAAACAAACGGATTATAAATCCTTTAAATCCTAAAATAATTACTTTCTTGGGCATTATCTTAGGCAGTCTAGTGCCTCCATTAATAATATCATTAATTATTTGCAAACCGTATCCCATAACAAGTATTAAACATATTATCGAAGTTAAACCTGAAATTGGAGTGTGGACAATATCAAAAAGATATTCAGTCACCCCAAATATAATCAAGACAAAAAGAAAGAATAACTTGTTTTCCATACAATATTTAAGAGACCCTTTTAAAACAGCTATCGGCATTTCATCCCCCATGAACCATAATACTTTGAATATTATTTATTATTATTTTGTTAAAATGATTTGAAAAAAATCTATAATTTTCTTGCAAACAGCAAATATCCACTATGCCCGACCATGCGTGTCTTTGGCCTAACTCCTTGCTGTCTAATCTCTAAACCACGTTCTAAAAGTTCGATAATTTCAATATCATAAAATCCTAATTTATTTGCAACACGGTAAGAGAGTTTAGCTTGGTCGATGTAAGGTGCATAAACCGCTAACCATCCGCCAACATTTAATGAATCCCAAACCTCTTCAAATATTTCAAATGGCTTCGGCAAGTCTAAAAAGACCAAATCAAGGTTATCCTCATCAATTCCATCTTTAATGTTTTGGTTTTTAACTGTAACGTTTTCAATTCCGAAGTTACCAATATTCTTCTTTGCAACTTCAGCAAAGTCTTCACGAATTTCATAGGTATAAACATGGCCTTCGGACCCAACAACATTTCCAAAATTAAGCGCAATGGCCCCCGCACCAGTTCCGGCATCCACAACTTTTGATCCTGCACCCAAACCAGTGTGTGCCAATACAAGTCCAATATCTTTTTTAAGAAGTATGGAACATCTCCTGTCCATTATATCAATGAAATCATTGATGTTAGGTTTCATGATTTTAAATGTGTGGTCAAGATGGCTTTTGACTTCGTCACCTACCTCCGCATTGTCTAATACATCAGCTTTAATTATTCCCAAATCGCTTTGGAACTCTTCGCCAAGTTTTAAAACATACTTTTTACCACGTTCATCTAAAATCATTTTCATATAATACACCTAATTTTCTAATTCTGCCAATCTTTTTACTCTTTTTAAGGAATCTGGGTGAGTGGACAGCAATTCCATGATTCCATTTGTTTTTGAAATCTTAACTTCTGAGTTTGCAAGTTTTCTTAACTCTTCATCGGAAATTTTTCCATCGCCATCAAAGTCAATTTGTTTGAAATCATTGATGTCGTGTTTTGCATTGTTAATGTCATTTACAAAAAATGCACGGTTTGTATTCAAATCATCAATTGTTTCTTTGCTGCATCTTGCTGCACCATAAGATAATTTATAAAGTGCTGAGACTAAAGCGGCAGGACGATTTCCAAATTCAACACTTGCTTCATCAGCATAGTATTCTCTGGTTCTTGAGATAAACAATACCAATAGCTGACCTATCAGGTAAAATACATAACCTAATAATCCAATGATAATGGTTGCACCGTTATCCCTATCTCCTGAAAACATGAATGACAATGCAATGTAATAACAAATCATAGGAATCACACTTACGGCCGCTGTTACAATCATGTCATTATGTTTAATATGGCCCATTTCATGACCCAATACTGCTCTTAACTCATCATAGTCAAGCAATCCTAAAATTGGACGGGTGATTGCTATGTGTCCGCTTCTTTTTGATCTTCCGTATGCAAATGCATTTGGAATATTGATTTCTGATAGTCCTACTTCAGGTTTAGGAATGCCCGCTTCCTGTGCAAGTTCCGCTACCATCTTATGAATATGAGGCGC
This sequence comes from Methanobrevibacter sp., assembly GCA_017434525.1. Classification (GTDB taxonomy): domain Archaea; phylum Methanobacteriota; class Methanobacteria; order Methanobacteriales; family Methanobacteriaceae; genus Methanocatella. The sequence goes on along the minus strand of JAFRFD010000086.1, from coordinate 63,929 downwards.
TTCAGCTTCAGATAACGGCCTTACATTCATTGAACGTTTTACAAGACTTGGTCCAAACCAATATTGTAAAAATACAATTACTAAACTTGCAAATAACCAAATCATATAACTGCGGACGCCCAAATACCATCCTGCAAGCATGACCAGGAAATATACAATTGTAAACATTAAAATGGATGTTAACCACATTCTTAATTTAAGTTTCCATGTGCCTTTCATTTTTAACACCTTAAATTTTATAATAAACATTAGTTTTCAAATGCTCACTTTAACTATATATTAATTGGAGTTCATATATTAAAAAAGTTAAGCAAAAAATAATTTAACAACATGATACATAAATCTTACTATAATAAAATGGTGATTAAATGAGCGGACCATGGGTAGAAAAATATAGACCACAAAAGCTAGAAGACATTGTAGGACAAAAACAAATCATTACCAGACTTGAAAAATATGTAGGCGAAGGAAGTATGCCTAACTTAATGTTTACAGGCCCAGCAGGTGTTGGAAAAACCACAACTGCACTTGCATTAGTCAGATCCATCTTAGGAGAATACTGGAGACAAAACTTCTTAGAATTGAATGCATCAGATGCAAGAGGAATTGACACAGTAAGGGATCGCATTAAAAACTTCTGTAGACTAAAACCTGTCGGCGCCCCATTCAGAATAATCTTTCTGGATGAAGTAGACAACATGACCAAGGATGCCCAACATGCACTTAGACGTGAAATGGAAATGTATACAAAAACCGCTTCATTTATACTTTCATGTAATTACTCATCAAAAATTATTGACCCGATCCAATCAAGATGTGCAATATTCAGATTTGCTCCAATTAAAGGAGAAGAAATAAAAGAAAGACTGCAATTCATATGCGAATCAGAAGGGTTTGAAGCAGATGACAAAGGTCTTGAAACAATAGTCTACTTTGCTGAAGGAGATATGAGAAAGGCAGTCAACGTCTTACAGGCTGCAGCCTCAGAAGGAGAAACAATAACTGAAGATGCAATTTACGAAGTGGTATCCAAAGCAAAACCGCAAGAGATTGGAAATATGATTAATAAAGCGCTTATGGGAGACTTCTTGGGCGCTAGGACAATTTTAAGAGAAACCATGGTTCTTCAAGGAACCAGCGGAGAGGATATGGTTACCCAAATATATCAGGAAGTTTCAAAAAGAGTTGTTGAAGGAAAAATGGAACCTGATTTTTATATTGACCTGATTAATTCAATAGCAGATTGTGATTTTAGAATAAGGGAAGGAGCAAATCCAAGAATCCAACTTGAAGCTCTTCTAACCAAATTCATTTAAGGTATGGAAATGTTATGGACTGACAAGTACCGACCACAGACCCTAGATGAAGTGGTTGGCAATAATAAAGAGAAAAAGATAATCCTTGATTGGGTTGGAAATTGGAAAAAGGGAAATCCACAGCACCCCCTACTTTTAGTTGGACCTCCCGGAATTGGAAAAACCACACTCGCACTCATTATTGCAAAGGAGTTTTCAGAATACATTGAGCTTAATGCAAGTGACAAACGTTCACAGGACGTTATTAAAAATACGATTGGTGAATCATCATCTACAAGGTCACTTTTTGGAGATGAATACAAACTCATCATCATGGACGAGGTGGACGGAATTCACGGAACCAACGACCGTGGTGGAGTAAGGGCAATTGGAGAGATAATCAAAAACTCCAAACATCCAATGATTTTAATTGCCAATGATTTTTACTCAAAACGCCTGCAATCAATTAAACCAAAATGCACTGTCATTAAAATGAAAAAAGCCCGATGGAACAGTATCAATGCATTGCTAAAAAAGATTGCTAAAACTGAAGAGATAAAAGTAAACCCTGCAGCAATGAAGGAGATAGCTGTAAAGTCCCAAGGAGACGTCAGATCAGCAATAAATACTCTTCAAGCACTATCCGATAAAGATTCAATATTGGAAGTGAGAGATGTTGAAGATTTGAGAATAAAGGATGACAGGTCAGATATCTTCAATGCAATAACCGGAGTTTTAAAGAGTAAAAATCCTAAGCATGTAAGAGATGCCCTAAGGGTTGACGAGGATCCGACACTTGTAATGGAATACATTGCAGAAAACATTCCAAGGGAATACAGCAAAAAAGATGAAATCAAAAAGGCTTACGAAAATATAGCCAAAGCCGATTTATACTTTGCAAGGGCTCGAAACAGCAGAAATTACGGTTACTGGAAGTATGCAAGTGACTTTATGGGAATTGGAGTAAGCTCATCCAAAAAAGAGACCTATAAAAAATTCACAAAGATTCAAAGTCCAACAATCTTCACATTAATGGGGAGAAACAGAGGCAAAAGAAACCTGAGAGACGGAATTGCCGAAAAGATGACACAAAAGATGCACGTTTCACATGCTGTGGGCATTTCAATGTTCCCTTATCTGGAGATAATGTTTAAAAATGATGAGCTTGCATGGGAAATCTCTGACTTTTTAGAATTGGAAGATGATGAAATCAAACGATTCAGGAAAAAGAAAATTCCTAAGAAAGTCGTTGACAAAATGGAAAAGCAAAAAGCTCAGATGAGAGTTGAAGAGCGTGACAGAAGGTTTGAGGAACTTCAAAATCAAATGATGAATGCACCTCAGGAAGTTGGCGAAGAGGAAATTACTGAAACTGCTATTGAAGCTCCTGTTGAGGAAGAACTTCCATTTGAAATTCCGGGAATCACAGATGAACCTATTGAAGAAGAGATAGAAGAGGTTGCTGAGGAAGAAAAAGAAATTGAAAAAGAAGAAAAGCCTAAAAAGAAAACTGACAAGCAAGTATCACTTTTCAGTTTTTAATTTTATTTTTTGAAGCGATAAACTCAGAAGCGCTGATGACATTTTCCCTAAATTGCGGAGCGACATCCTCCAAGAATTCGGAAAATGAATTAGCTAACTCATTTTTATTTTCACATTCGATTAAATTCTGACCGTCCATTTCTAAAAATGAATTTATCCAATCTAGTGAAACATTAGCCAAGGGATAGATTTCGTTTTCTCCGTCAATCAAATTTAAACCCTCGCCTGAAAAAATTCCTTCAAATATGGTGTTTACCTTATCGTCCAAAATCAATGGATTGACTTTTAAGTCATAATCTCCTTCATAAACTAGATTAGCGCCATATTTACGAGTATAAGGCTCTAACAATAATTCGCAAATGAAATTATCATCAGGCATCAATATTGTTGAGTTAGGCTTGATTTCCAATGTCAGGTTTTTAGCTGACTTTGAGCAAATCTTTTGAAACAATGAGTTTCTTACAACTTCAATATCAGGATACTGTTTTTTAAATGTCTTCTCACGGGTTCTTGAAAACTTTGAAAATCTTAAGTTGTTAATGTAAATCTTTTCAGGAGTATAAGAAATAAAACGAGTGTCTACTCCAATAATTTTTAGAAATTTCAATACGTCCTTTTTAGAACTTGAAAATTCCTCTTCATCAGATGTTAATCCAGATATGTTAAACATTAACTCCATATTATCGTCCCAGATATTCATTAAGCGCTTTTTCCATTACATCAACCGGCGCATCCTGGTCTGTCCATATCTTAAAGCTTTCAGCACCCTGATACAATAGCATTTTAATTCCATAAACTGGTTTTGCACCAGCCTTAATGGCCTCTTTTATTAAAACCGTTTCATTAGGATTATAAACTGCATCAAAAACAACCAAATCCTCATGCATATTGTCAGCCCGAGCAATTGGTTCATCATCAATATGAGGATCCATTCCTAAAGGTGTTGTATCAACTAAAATATCCGCATTGCCCAAATAACCGTTGATCTGTGATATGGAATCCGATTTAACATCACTTATCAAATCAGATTTTAAAACATCCTCTGCTAAGTTTTGAGCCTTATTGACATTTCTGTTCAGTATTGTAATTGAATCAGCACCGAATTTTGCAAGGTAAAATGAAATTGCTCTTGAAGCACCTCCTGCACCAGCAACAATGACGTTTTTATCTTTAATAGGGGAAACTTCTTCAATAGCTCTTACAGCGCCAATTCCATCAGTGTTGTATCCCTTTAAATTTTTAAGGTCAATTGTATTTACGGCACCGATTAAACTTGCAACTTCATCCAACTCGTTCAAATATTGCATTACCTCAATTTTATGAGGAATGGTGACATTGAAGCCCTCGATGTTCAATGATTTAGCTCCCTCAATAGCTGATGACAAGTCATTAGGGTTGACATCAAAAGCGACATAAGCCCAATCCATTCCCAATGCATCAAATGCCGCATTATGCATTGGTGGTGAAAAACTATGTTCAACAGGATGGCCAATCAACCCTACAATATTTGTACTGCCTTTAATATTCATAATTAATAATTGATTTATGTTATACTAAAAACTTTTTAGTCTCTTCATCAAATTTGTTATAATCGGACTTGAAAAGTTTGTCTTGAACTGGTCTGAATTTTTCATATTCCAATCTAACAAATTCATCGACTTCCTTTCTTGAATTCAAATACCTCTTTATAGATTATAATTACTTTATTTTCTCCCAATTCCCATTTTTAAACAATATTCTTAAATGATTAGATATTTTGTCCAGTAAATGCAAAAATGTGTAAAAACACAAATACATGAATGTGAACTTCCAAAAATTACATGAATAATATGAAATTAAAATATTAGCAAATTGTCAAAGAGCGTTTGATAAGCAATATAACAAAAGATTATATAACATCTAAAAAACATAGTTTAATTATAATAAATTTAATCATAGGAGAGCAAAAATGGAATTTACAAGACCAAGAGGTACTAGAGATTTCTTATTTGACGAAATGAGACAAAGAAAAAAAGCAGAAAGTACCTTAAGAAACATATTCGAAAATTACGGTTATCAAGAGATTAAAACTCCATTATTTGAGGAATTGAAACTATTTACAACCAAATCTGGAGAAGAAATCGTAAATCAATTATACAATTTTAAAGACAAATCAGACAGAGAATTAACATTAAGACCTGAAATTACTGCACCGGTCGCAAGATTATACTTGAACGAACTTGAAAAAACAGCTACAAAACCAATCAAGCTTTATTATTATGGAAGCTGTTTTAGATATGAAAGACCTCAAAAAGGAAGATTCAGACAGTTTTGGCAATTTGGTTGTGAATTGATTGGAGCCAATTCCCCTCAGGGTGAAGCTGAAGTTATTGCACTCTGTACAGATGCAATCAATGCACTTGGAATTACAACCGCCGACGTTAACCTCAACCACCTGGGAATCATAAGAGGATTATTCAAACACTTTGAAATATCAACCGAAACCCAAAGGGAAATTATGGTCGTGATTGATAAAGGAGATAAAGAATTATTAATCGAATCCTTAAGTGGAGACGAACCTGTCATCGACAATGATGAATTAAACCAAATTCTGTTAAAATTAATTGATATGGTTGGTGACAAATCAATCTTAAGTGACGTTGAGGAATTAATTGCTCCTTATGAAGAACCTAAAAATGCTTTAGATGAATTTAAACAATTAATTGAACTTTTAGAATCTTTCGATGTTACCAACTACACATTGAACCTCGGTGTTGCAAGAGGACTTGACTACTACACAGGAATTGTATTCGAGATTTATGTCCCTGAACTTGGTGCCCAAAAGCAGATTTGTGGTGGAGGATCATACAACCTAGTAAAACTCTTCGGAGGCCAAGAAGTCGAATCAACAGGATTTGCACTTGGTTTTGACAGATTGATGAATGCAATTGAAGAGTTAACCGATGATGAGGAGTTACCTTCACATTTAGATATTTATGTAGCTCCAATTTCAGATAGCGTAAGGCCTAAAGCTTATGAAATAACCCAAACACTAAGGAAAAACAACATTAAGGCAGATGTTGATTTGAATGGTAAAAAATTCAAGAAATTGATGAACTATGCCGACAAAATCAAAGTTTCAAAAATAGCCATTATTGGTGAAAACGACCTTAAAGAAAATAAAATTACAATAAAGGACATGGTTAGTGGAAACCAGGAATTAGTCGACATTGACAATATTATCGATTATATTAAAGAGGAATAAGTATGGAAATTAACTTTAGACATGAAATAAACGGTGTTAAAGTTATTACAGCAATTGCACAGGATGCTGATAGCGACCAAATATTGATGTTGGCAAACATGAATAAGGAGGCACTTCAAAAAACAATTGAAACAGGGAAAGCCCATTACTGGAGTACCTCAAGAAACCAACTATGGTTAAAAGGTGAATCATCAGGACATTTCCAGGAAGTTCAGGAAATTCTTGTTGACTGTGACATGGATGCAATCGTTTTGAAAATAAAACAAACCGGAGCTGCATGCCATGAAGGATACCTTTCATGCTTCTTTAGAAAAATCAACACCGACAATGAAGTAGACATTGAAGATTTAAAAGATGACGATTTAGAAATAGTTTTAGAAAGACTTGTAAATCCAGAAGATGTGTATTAAAATGAAATGTATAATCCCCGATACAAGTGCAGTGATAATAGGTGCAGTAAGTGAACTGATAGAAAATGGAGATTTTGATTACCCAGAAATTATTGTGCCTGAAGCGGTAGTTTGCGAACTTGAACATCAAGCAAACGCTAAAAGATCCGAAGGAATAAAAGGATTAAACGAACTTAAAAAATTGCAGCAGATGCAGGATGATGGTGAATTGGCAGTTACTTTTAAGGGTAAGCGCCCAACCAACTACGACATCAGATATGCTAAAAGCGGGGAAATAGACAGCATTATAAGAGACCTTGCAAGGTCCGAATTCGGAACATTACTGACAAATGACAAGGTACAGGCCGAAGTAGCTAAGGCTCAAGGAATTCCAGTTTATTATTTCGAACAGAAATACGTCCATAAAGCTCTCTCAATTGAGGAATTTTTTGATGACACTACAATGTCTGTGCATTTTAAGGAAAATGTAGTTCCAATGGCTAAAAAGGGAACACCCGGCCATATCGACTTTGTAAAGCTAAGCGATAAACCTTACTCTTACTCAGAACTTAAAAAAATCGTGGATGAAATACTCGATAAGGCAAAAAGCGATTCGAAGACATATCTGGAATCTGATAAGGAAGGGTCATTTGTTGTTCAATCAAGAGAATATAGAATATCAATTGCATACCCTCCATTTGCTGAAGGTTTGGAAATAACTGCAGTCCGACCTGTAGCAAACATTGATTTAAATGAATATAACTTATCAGATAAACTATTGGACAGAATCAGAACCAGTGCAGAAGGAATATTGATTTCAGGTTCGCCGGGTGCTGGTAAATCAACATTTGTTCAAGCAATAGCTAAATATTACTCTTCCAAACTAAATAAAGTTGTAAAAACAATGGAATCACCAAGAGATTTGCAGCTTCCAGATGAAATAACCCAGTATGCTCCACTTGAAGGAAGCATGGAAAATACTGCTGACGTTTTACTTCTTGTAAGGCCAGATTATACTATTTACGACGAACTTAGAAAAAATACTGACTTTAACATCTTTGCGGACATGAGACTGGCAGGTGTTGGAATGATTGGAGTTGTGCATGCAACACGTCCAATAGATGCAATACAAAGAATTGCCTCAAGAGTGGAGCTTGGTGTAATCCCATCAATTGTAGATACAAGCATTTATATTGAAGACGGTAAAGTAACAAGTGTTTATGAGACAAAAATGACCGTTAAGGTTCCAAGTGGAATGAAAGAAGCAGATCTTGCAAGACCAGTCATTGAAGTTAGGGATTTCGAAACCGGTGAGCTTAAAAATGAAATCTACACATATGGTGAGCAGACCATTGTAATGGACCTGGACCTCGTTAACGGAGGAGGAAGTGAAGAAACCCACAAATCCTCAGTGGATTTAATAGCTGAAGCTGAAATTCTAAGGAAAATAAAACGACTGCTTCCAAAAAAGGCCAAAGTGGACGTGGAAGTAGTTTCACCTGACAGAGCAAACATTTACATTCCTGACGAATACGTTCCAAAAATCATCGGTAAAAACGGGAAAAGAATAGCTGAAATAGAATGTGATATCGGAATAAGCTTAGGTGTGGAAGTGATTGATGAAAAACCGGTTGACAAAACACCGATTGAAGTTGATATCACCCATACAAGAAAACAGATGATTTTGGAGCTTGGAAGAGAAAACGGAAGGCAAAACTTTGACATTCTTATAGAAGGAGAATACCTACTTACAGCAACAACCTCCAAAAAAGGAGAAATCAAAATTAAAAACGGAATCGAATTATCTGACTTCATTTTAGAAGCGATTGAAATGGGATTAAAAATTACAGCCGTTAGAAAATAGTGATAATATGAAAATTGGAGCATCATCTCTAGCAGGAATAGAATATCCATTAGAAAATACATTGGAATTCATTGAAAACTTAGGAATCGAATATGCCGAACTAGTGCATCAGTTTCCATCAGAAAACATTGATGTTGATGTTTTAGAAAGTTATAACTTAAAATACACAATTCATTCCCCCTTCATGGATGTTAACATTGCTGCAGTGCAAGATAAAAGTAGATTGAATTCCATTAATCAAATTAAAGAATCAATAGATTTAGCCAATGAAATCGATGCCGAAGCAGTTGTTGTGCATCCGGGATTAGGTTCTTTTTTGGCGAGAAAATACTTTATCGATAAGGTTTATCAATTCGCAAATGATTCAATAAAAGAACTTGGAGAGTATGGAAAAGATTTGGGAGTTCTAACCACAATTGAAAATATGCCTGCCTTTGAAGGAATGCTTTACAATAATATGCAGGATTTGCATGAATTATTAGTTTCACTTGACATGTCCATGACTTTAGACATTGGCCATGCCAATCATGTGGGATATTCTGCAGAAGCAATGTATTTTGATTCAATTAAACACATACATTGCCATGATAATTTTGGTGATGATGACTCACACCTTGCACTAGGTGAAGGCTCTATTGAATTAAACACTATAATCAATACTTTAGAGAAAAATAATTTTGATGGCATCTATATCATTGAAGTAAATGATTATGATTCCATTGAAAAAAGTTATGAATATATGAAAAAAAATTTTAAAATTTAAATTAAAGAAGTTTTTCTTCTTTAATCTCTTTTTGGAAGTACAAATATTTGGATTCTACTACCTTTCTAATATTTTTCGCAGTTTTTTCACCAATACCATCGACTTCCTGAAGTTCGCTTTCAGAAGCATTGATTACCTTTTCAACAGTACCGAAATGCTGCAGTAAATTCTTTGCATTGACCGGACCTATGTTAGGTAAGGATTCAATTATGAATAACTGCTGTTCCCATAAACTGGTAGGCTTTTTATCAGTCCTAATTTGTATATTGACTTTTTCACCGCTTTGCTCACGAACGGCTATTCTTTTAATCATTGCAGCAGTGTCTTGAGAGTTTCTAGTTGGAATGATGCTAATGCCAAAATCAATTGCTATAGCTGCAATTGTTCCTCTTACAGCATTTGGATGAATCATTCCATTGTAAATATCATCACCCTCTAAAATAAGCAATGGTCGTTTAAACTCTTCAGACAATTCACGGGCTTGTTTAAATAATCTTTTATCGATTATTGAATCAACAAAATCCTTGGCAGTTTTTCTCTCGATTACAACCTCATCGCTTACCTGATAGTCGCCAACTGCCATTGAACGAACCTGAACATCGATTTCCATTTCTGATAAATGTCTAATTACTTTTGAATTGCCCTCTCTTGAATCGGCATAAACAACAGGATTGGTCTTTTCAACTTTTGGCCTATCGATCACTTTAATTCTCTTTTGATTCTCCATTCTCTCAACCGCCGAGGCATTCAATTCCTCTAAAACCTTAGGGTCAATCAACTGATATTTCATACGGTCCTCTTTTCTGACACTTGACCAGTAATAGGCTTCATCCCTGGTTCCATTAGTGATTAATACCTTTACACGACCTGTCCTTTTACGGCCTGTCCTGCCTCTTCTTTGAATCATACGAACTTCGGATGGAACTGGTTCATATAAAATAACCAAATCCACGGCAGGAATATCGATGCCCTCTTCAGCAACGCTTGTAGAAATCAGCACATCATATTCTCCCATTCTAAAAGATTTTATGATTGCTTTTTGCTCTTTTTGGGTTAGTCCTTTCTCACCATCTTTTGCCGCTTGACCAAAAAATTTGACAGATTTTATGCCCTCTTTTTCAAGCTTTTGGTGGATCATCTCTAAAGTGTCGCGATATTGTGTAAATATGATGATTTTTGAGGATTTTTCATCCTTATCCTTGAATCTTGTAGATTGAAGTTTGGTTTGTCCGTCTTCAGTACCCAACTCCTTTTTCAAAATGTTAGTTACTTCACGAAGTTTAGGATGCTCCCAACCATGTTTTTCGGCATCGCGAGCCATTTTAACGGCCCTACCAAAATTATCATCCCACATTAGAGATTTGGCCGCCTTGGTTTTTTTCTTGCGTAAACGGGAAATGTACTTGTTAAAAGTCTGGATTCCCTGAGTTTCTATTAGCTCCTGTGAATGCTGAATATTGATTACCGCACTTAAAATGGAAATGGCTTGGAATAGGTCCTTATCCGGATTAACGGATCTTGCAATTTCTCCCTGAATTCTTCCACGTGCCTTTAAGATATCAACCTTACCAACGGAAACTGTTCTGATTATTCCCATATTTTTTAAGGCTTTTAATCTAACTTTCAATGCTTTATCAACATATTCCTTAATTTTTTCGAGTTCTGAACTCATTTTGACTCGAACCCAATTTATTTCAACCGGATTGAAGTAAGGTCTGACATCCGAATCCTCTTCGGTTTTGACAACGATATTTTGAATATAAAGATTTTCGCATACCTCTTTAATTTTAGCTTTATCGGAACCTGGAGAAGCAGTAAGTCCTAAAATTAAGTTATAATTAGACTCTTGAACATAACGGGAAGCCAAATAAACATAAGAATAAGATCCGACTCCATGATGGCATTCATCAAACACGATTAATGAGACATCACTTAAGTCATAACGTCCGTTTAACAAATCAGACTCGACAGTTTGAGGGGTTGCAGAAATAATCCTTGACTCTTCCCATCTCTTAACTCTCTCATCAGTTTTTACGGCTCCGGTTATTGATGAACAAGGAAGTGTTAAAAATTCCTTAAAACTGTCTTCATGTTGTATTGCCAGCGGTTTTGATGGTGCTAGAATTAGGATTTTAGAATTCTTAACTTTTTGCAACCTATCTGCAGCTACCAAAATAGCAACTATAGTTTTACCTAATGCAGTAGGTGCAACAACCATCGTATTTCCTTTTTTTAAAACATCCCCGGCTAAAACTTGCTGATATAATCTGGATTCAATTGAATTTTTCTTAATTAAAGGATGTGAAATATAACTAACCATAATTCAACCTTCGTGATTTAAAAATGAGTTTACCAATAACCCTTATTTACATATTTTAATCTAACCCTTATAAAACATTTAGTGAGAGCATTTGATAAGTAATAATATATGAAAAAAAAGAAAAAATAGATGGTTTTAGAGAGAAATTTAAATTATAATTCAAATGCAATGTATTTGAATTTGGTAGCGGCCTCACCAATAGCTATTACCATTTCACAATCCAAATTCAGCGCTTTTCTTAAACCATCACGCACTTCTTCCTCAGAAGCTCCAAGAGTTCCAGTTTTTTCAAAATCATCAACATGGTTTAAGAAAATCCTGTCATTTAGTTTAGGGTTGGCTCTCAATTTTTCCAAAGCTATTTTTTGAGAAGCGACTGAAGCGGGGACAATGAATTTTGAAAACTTCAAAACACTATTGAATATGTCCAAGTCTCCAACATATCCTGATTCGGATGAAACAGTAATCACGGTGGTAAATTCGCCGAATAATTTTTTAAATTCTTTCAAAACAGTTTCTACTCCTGCAGGATTGTGAGCATAATCAACAAAAATGTCTTTTCCTTTAACTTTTGTCACTTCTTCCATCCTTCCGCTTACCCCAGTGAAACTGGCGATTGTAGGCAAAATCTTATCATAAGGCAACTCAAGGAAGATGTGAGCTGCAATAATAACTCCAGTCAAGTTATAAACATTGTGAAGTCCATCAACTCCCATTTTAACTGTCAATTTTTCACTAGGAGTATGCAAATCGAAAGTCCTGTTAGGCAAATCGATGTTTGTAGCGATATAGTCCACTTGAGGGGTTGTTATTCCACATTTACAGAAGTAATAGCCACAACCGGAAATGATTTCCTTAACGGCAATTTCGGCACCGCAAACACATTCCTTCATACCTATTGAATCCGGAAGCTCGTCAACACCAAATGTTATAACTTCACCTTTAAAGTCGAGATCCCTTAAAAGCCCCATTATAGTCGGGTCCTGACCATTGACAATCAATTGACCTAGACCTAACTCGGAAATAAATTCCCCTTTTACATTAGCATAATCCATAAAGCTTCCAAGGTCGTTTAAATGGTCGGGAGTGATGTTTGTAATCAAACCTGATGCCATGTCAGTATTTTTAACAATTCTTCCAACTGTACCTGGAACACCGAAAGTTCCAACTTCCAAAATACCGACATCCCCATTCAATCTGGACTGTAAAATAGGAATAAATTCAGCATTACCCTGCATACCTTCCAAATCATGTTCACAAGGCTTTATTCCATTATCATAAGCAATTTTTTTAAGCAATGTTGTTGTGGTTGTCTTACCATTTGTACCTGTTATGCCGAATACCGGCTTTTCAGGCTTTAACATATCAATTATATCATGTAATTCCAAGATTGGTTTTCCGCAATTTTTAAGAATTTCGGAATCCTTTGATAAGCTTGCAGGGGGAATGATATAGTCTGCCTTTTTGAAAAATGTCTCGGGAGTTTGACCATAAAAAATATCAATATCATAACCTTCTAAAGCTTTTGCGAACCTGCAATCCTTTTTAAATGACAAATCGGTTCCTATAACATTATAGCCTCTTTGTTTAAGAATTCTAGCAATTAAATTACCATTTGCTCCGCAAACGCCTATAACACCAAAGGTTTTGTTTTTATTCATATTTTTTACTCCCTTCATCCAATCCTTTCATGATTTTTTCAACAGTAGTTAGCCTATCGTAAGCTATGAGCGGCCCCATATGCAAAATGATATCTCCAGGTTTTGAGTATTTAAATGTCTCGCAGGCAGCTATCTCAATATTTTCAACCGCAACTTTTTCTATGTTCGGATTAGTGATTGCATCTAAAATTTCCTGGGCGGCTTCCATCTCCACTTCCTGAGTAACTTCATTAAATCCGCTAGCTATAACAACTTTAATGTCATAGTTGCTTACCAATTCACCAACTTCTGCTTTATCTCTTACAGACAAAGTATCAAAATGATCTAAGAATAACACTACGCTTTCATCTTTAAAGTAATCCAATGTGATTTTCATTCCATCATATAAAAATGCAGAATCTAAAATAACTTTTCTGCCATTATAATCTCCAACATCTTCCATATGAGCAGGCAAGCCTTTAAATACTGTCAATGCATCAATGATATCTTCTTTATTAACGCCATATGTTAATGCAACGGCTGATGCCGCAACAGAGTTTTCAAAGAAATAGCTCATCATATGGAATGGTGTGGTAAATTCCACATCCTTTGATTTGATTGTTAAAGATTTATCCCCAACAGTTCCTTTAAAATCAACATCCTCATCTAATGCATAGAATATTGCATCATCACGAACGCTTTCGATAATATCGCGACATGAATTATTGGCTATGAAAGTTTCACTCATGGCCTCCAAGACCAGTTTGCGTTGCTGGTACTTTTCAAGAGAACCTCCAAATTCGGATAAATGGTCTTCTGCAATATTTGTTAAAAGACCTATTTTAATATCCAATCTATTTAAAAGACCTATTGTGCCGTGAGGAAGTTCAAAAATAGCAATATCGCAATTTTGAGCTTTTTCCTTAACGATACCATCAATTATGGCTTCTGAAACTAAGTTGTTGACAAGGGATGAACATGACCAAACTTTATAGCCTGCCTGTTTGAAAAGGCTTGTGGTTATAAAGGTGGTGGTTGTCTTTCCCATTGTTCCGGTAATGCCAATAATGTCAACAGGAATCAAATCATTGACTGTTTTGGAAAATTCTTCATTAGTTAAGACTTTCAAATCTGAATCTTTAACTTTCTTTGCTATTGGAGCGGAATCAGGTAATGTCGGAGGCATATAAACCGCATCAAAACCATCAATGGATGGGTCTTTATTAGGCAAGTCTAGTATAACTCCTTCCTTTTCCATTTCAATTAAACTTCGTTGAAATTCAATTTTAAAATCTGAAATATCTTTTAAATCGGTTATTACAACTTTATGGCCTAAATAATTAAGCAATCTTGCAACAGGCCGACTTGCATTTCCAGCACCAACAACTAAATAATTCATAAAAAAGTCTTCCTAAAAATTTTTACTGGTATACTTTATGGATTTTATCTAATTTAAAGGTTAAGCAGTTTTTAAAAAAAAAAGTTAAAGAAAACCTATTCAAATTGAATAAGATTTTCTACATCATTATAAACAACATCAAGTCCACACATTGATGGAACATAGTTTGCTGCCTTTGCTGAATTTACACCAATTACTTCAAAGCCCATATCTTCAATAGGAGCTACAACCATACAGGTGTCACACACGACGTTTCCACCTGCTTTTTCGATTGTTTCAGTATATCCCATTCTGTCGGCAGTCGCTTTAACGCTAACTGATGTGCAAATCCATAATTTATTTTTAATAGTTTTTCCTTGTACGATACTAGCTACCTGTTTAATTTCTTCAAGTGATGCATGAGGGCAACCTAAACAGATTAAATCAGGTTCCTTATCAGTTGTTGACAATTTTTGACGGGTTTCTTGGATTTCCTTTTCAGATATAAACATTATGTCCTCAACTTCCGCTTCATCTGCCTTGTCAAATTCAGGAGTCACGTTATCAATATGATAAAGCGCAACTGAACCTGATGAAGCTAAAGCCGCACCAAGAGTCTTCAAGTCATTATTGTTAGGAGTATTTTGAAGTTTAAAGTAAGGTACTCCTCCACCGACAACTTTACCAATTATATAACCTAATGCACCAAAATCAGCGCCCTTCAACTCTGTTGAAACATTAACAACCAAGTTAGCTTTCCTATTTTGGTCTAAATGGAAACCATATAACGGAGTTTTGCCGACAATAGCTGCCGCAAGTGCTGCCGGACCGCCTTCACGATTAGTTCTAGCACCAATTACAGAATTAACATAAGCCACAGCAGATGATTCAGACCATGAAACATGGTCCCTAAATCTTGGAACATTGCCCACCAAATACGGAGTGCAGGTACATGTTTTAGAAATTCCGAGTTTAGCATATGCGTCTACAATTTGATTCTGTTTAATTGCAAAGTCCTTTGGAAACCCTAATGCCTCCCAATTATCCAAATCGGTTCCAGGAGGGTTTAAAGACGCGTTGATAGTTGCCTTACCGGAACCATCCAAGGCCAAATCTTCAAGATATTCTAAACCGGCATCCCCAATAGTTTTGTAAGAAACACCAGATACCTGTGCGGATGTAATATCAACTAATTTGGGAGCACCATAGATATCGCCTAATGCAACCAGGATATCCATACTTTTTCTGATAGTCTCTCCAAATTCTCCATCGCACATTTGTTGCTCTTTATCTGTTAAAAACATATTAATCACTATTTAATTGGTATTCAACCATTTCATCAACTAAGTGTAAGAAATTATCCTTACTGTCATACGGTATCATTGCACCGGCCGCAATATCGTGACCGCCACCAGTACCTCCAAAATTGTTGGATGAATCCTGCAGTGCTTTACCTAGATTAACGCCTTTTGCAACCATATCTCTAGTGGTTCTACCGGAAATCTTAATATCCTTGTGGAGTCTTGAAAGTCCAAGTACAGGTTTGGAATTATCCAATAACTCAACTGATAATCCAATACTTGCAATAGTTCCCATTACTGATTTTAAAACCTTATCTTCACTATATAAGTATTGTATTGAATTCAATTGTTGAGCACCTTCCCTTTTAATCCATTCAAGGCCTTTAACAATTTGATCACGGTATTGGCGTTGCAATCTTAAAGCAGCGTCAAGAGCTTGGTCTTTTTCACCTAAAGCAATGCTTAAACCTAACCCCTGTTTTTTATTTTTTCCACATGCATCGAGAATATACGAATATTCCTCCAAATCACGTAACATTGGAGATTCCTTTACAACAGTATAGCAATCCCCAAAGATATCGGGATTAATGTTAATCAGAGCATCCTTTAACAAGTCTTTTTCTTCATCCTCAAGATCAGTGAATTTTATCCCATAAGATAAGTTCATACGCTCTAAAAACTCACGAGCACCATCAAAATCTCCACTAATTCCTGGAAGAGGTGGTGAAAAAGTATAAGCGAGAGATTTAAAAATTGGTTCTGTTGATTTGGAAACAATCTTTAAACCTTCATGAATTTCTAAATTACCACTTTCTAATGCATCATCAAGAATCAATTTGTTTACACCTGTAAAACCATCCTGACCTTGCATATCACCAAATGCACCAACTAAAGCATAATACGCCAAATGTTTTTTGTCCAAATCACGAATAGTTAAATAAGCTGATCCCGCACCACATAAATCTTTACTTCCATCTACTCCAAATAAATGGGGATTTACATGGACAACATTGCTATCAGCTTCAGTATCGTTTACTTGATGGTGGTCAGCGACTATAACATCATGCTTGTAAGTGTTAAATTCCTTAATAAATGGACTGCCCATATCGGAAAATATGAATAAATCATTTTTTTCACTTCTTAATTGATTTACAATATCCTCCTTAAGACGTGGAATAAGGGTAGCATGGAATTGAACATTCTCTTCAGCCAAAGCATTCGCTATAACTGCCGCCGCTGAAATTCCATCAGCATCGTTATGAGAAATTAATCTTATAACAGTATCATTTTCAATATGCTCTTTGAGCATATTACAAGCTTCACTAGCTCTATTTAACAAGGAGTGCTGCTTCTCTTGGATTATATCTCCATCCTTCTGGTAATTTACCTTCACTTACATAGTAAGAAGCTAATCTTCTGATTCTAGATTCAATAATAGTTAAACCTCTTTTTGAGTGTAAGTCTTTAGGGTTTTCTTCTAAGTGATCTCTGATGTTTACTGCTCTTCTAATTAAATTCATTAAGTCTTCTGGGTAGTCTCCAGCTTGACCGTTTCTTCTTAAAATTTCAGTAATTCTTTCACCAGTTACATCTTTAACTGAAGGAATTCCATATTGGTCTCTTAATATAATACCAATTTCGGAAGTACTTTTACCTTCTCTGTTAAATTTTAAAATCATTTCTTCAATTTCTTCATCACTATAAGTTACCCATTCTGGTCTTGCCATAATATAAACCTCTTTAAATTTTTTAAATCTTAAATAAGCCCAATTAAGCAGTTATTAGAAAAATAATGCTATTCTTGACTAGAATACCATTTAATAAACTTTTCTAAAGAATTTTTTCTATGTGAAAATTGGTTTTTTTCATCAGTTGTAAGTTCTCCGAATGTCTTACCTTCACTAGGAACATAAAAAATCGGATCAAAGGCAAATCCTAAATCTCCTTTCTCTTCAACTGCGATTTCACCTGATACCTTGCCTAAAAAGATCTTGGGCTCAGAATTGGGGGCACAGTACCCAATAACTGACCTGAATTCGGCATAACGGTCATCAGAATCTGCTAATAACTTTAAAATTCCTTGATTCCCAATAGTATCTTGAACATAATGTGAATATGTTCCCGGAAACCAATTTAAAGCTTTAATGAATAAACCAGCATCTTCAACAATCACAGGACAGTCAAGTTCATGACAAGCATATTTTGCGCCTGATATGGCCACTTCCTCAAGAGTCCCCTGAGGTTCTGTGTAACCTAAATCAATATGCTTTAAGTTAATGTCATAATCTTTGAAAATATTCTCTGCTTCTTTAACTTTATGTTCGTTACCAGTTATAAATGTTATCATATTTTTAAATATGAATTATATTTTTATTATAGTTAACCAAAAAATTAGTGAGTATATCTTCCACGGGATTCGATGTCATCAATATGGTCGGAGACCTTCTTATTATTATAACCTTTCAAAATACAATCAAAGTACCTGACCGCAAGATTATAGTCAATACTTTGCAATGATTTTTTTAAAACTAGCAAATCAACCGCCTTATCCTCATCCAGTTGAGAATACCTTCCAAGACCGAAATCTATGAAAACCAATTGACCATCCCTAAGCATTATATTTGAAGAGGTAATGTCACCGTGAATAATGCCCTCTGAGTGAAGTTTGGAGATTTCAACTCCTATTTTAAATGCTAAATCCTCATCAATGATGTCTTTTAGCATGACCCCCTCAATTTCTTCCATCAATATTGACTTGTTTTCTAAATTAACATCATACAAAACTGGAGTAACAACACCCGCTCTTTTTGCATCGGATAAAAGTTTGGCTTCAAGTTTGCATCTGGATTTTCTAATTTTATCATCGATTTCAGCAATCCTATATCCTTTAGCAATTCTATCCTTTAAGACTGCCGGCTCCCCCAAATAGTTTGATTTGACAATATTGGATTCTGCACCTTTTGCTATTAAATCTTCGCTTAGCTTTAAATAGCTTTTAGAGTTTTCTATCCAGGGAATATCCACTTCATCTGTTCTGAATTTTTGAATTATTCCCGTATCTTTTAAATCCATTGGACCGAACTCATTACACATCAACAGCCCTAACCATGCAATCATTACCCCGTTGTCTCCACAGAGCTTCATTTCAGGCATGTAAAAATTAGCGCCATGCTCTTCTGACATTGTTTTAAGCATTTCACGTAAGCGAGAATTGGCAGATACTCCACCACAAAGCATCACTTCATCTTTTTGAGTGTGTGACAGTGCTCTTTCAGTCACTTCAACTAACATTGAAAATGCGGTTTCCTGAAGTGAAAAACAAATATCTTCCATCGGAGTTCCTTTTTCGGCTTCTCTTAATGCCGCAGATAATAATCCTGAAAAAGAAAAGTCCATACCCTTGACAACATATGGCAAATCAATATAAGAACCTTGCTTAGCTAATTTTTCTATTACTGGACCTCCAGGATGACCTAAACCGGTTTCACGGCCAAAGTGATCAAGACAATTTCCAATAGCTATATCCAAGGTTTCTCCAAAAATTCTATACCTTCCGCTTTCATAAGCAATGACTTGGCTGTTGCCCCCACTCACATAAAGAGCAACTGGATTGACTGCACCAGTGTCAAGCTTTCCAACTTCAACATGTCCAATGCAATGATTGACACCAATGATTGGCTTTTTTAAGGATAATGCAAGAGTTCTTGCTGAAGTCGCAACGATTCTTAAAGCGGGGCCTAACCCTGGACCCTGAGAAAATGAAATTAAATCAACATCATCATATGAAATTCCTGCTTGATTAATAGCTTCGGGAATTAATTTAGGAATCCATTCTGCATGATGTTCAGCTGCAATTCTAGGATGAATGCCACCCTCTTCGGGAAACAATTGTTTTCCTGCAATGGCCAATATATTTCCATCACTATCAACAATGCCTACGCCTGTTTTTTCTGCAGTTCCTTCAATTCCTAAACTTATCAAAATAATCAACTAAAAAAATTAATTAATTATTATTTAGTAAGTTATACATATAAAAATATTTTTTAAATTTAAAAAACATAAGTGAAATTATGGGATTTTATAGTGCGAATACTCCAGAGCAAAAAAGAGTTAAAAAATTAACCGGAGATATTAACATCAGTGATATGTTTAAAAACGAATGTGAAACTCGTGGAATTCCAATTTATAATGCTTATAACATTCAAAAAAGATTACTTCACGAAGTAGAACAGGAACAGCTTCATGGTGTTAAAGAAGTGGATGACAGATTGATGGAATTACTTGATGAAAGGTCAAAAAATAAAGTAACACACAGATATGTAGACTTCATTTCAAATGAGGACAGTGCTTCTAAAGGAGTCATACCTCCAAGGTCAGATGAAAAAACATCACTTCCTCCAAAAGACCAAATAAAAATTCCTCCAAGGGCAAGGGACGGTCAAAAATTCTATAGGGACGATGAACTGCCAGAAATTGAAATGCTTAAAAAAATCATGCTTCAAAATAAAAAGATTATTAATCAGAATAAGATTATCATAGATTTGTTGAAAAAGCAAGGTGAAAAAGATGATTGATGGAATTACAACATATGGGTCAGAAGAACTGACTAAAAAATTGCAAGAATGTGATGATCCTGTATTTTTACTCACAATCGGAACAACTGAAACCTCATTGATTGAGGGAATTTCAGGAGCAGGTCCATCAGCAGACCTTACCGAATTTACTCCAGCTTCCGATGTTGAATTTATGGTTTTGGGTGAAGTGAGATGCTGCGATGCTCCAGCTGAAACTGTGGTGGGCGATGAAGCGGCACCAACACCTGCAAGACTTACAAAAGCAGCACTCCAGCTTGCAAATATCCCATTTGTTATTGTTGATGCAGGTTCCAAAATTAAGCCTGATGTTGAGTATGTCAGCTTTGGAAAAGAATATGGAAGAGACATAAGAACTGGAAAAGGAGTTTTAAACCCATTAGAAATATTTGAAAACGCGAAAGATTTAGGTGCTGAACTGTCCAGAAGACATGAAATGCTCATCATAGGTGAAAGCATAGCTGCAGGAACCACAACCGCTTTGGGAGTGTTAAGGGCTTTAGGTTATGATGCAAATGAAAAAGTTAGCGGAAGCATGCCGCATAACCCCCATGATATGAAAACAAAAGTTGTAGACGAAGGACTCAAAAATGCAGGACTTGACCCTAAAAAAGATAATATAGATGCTATACAGGCAATTGGCGCAGTAGGTGACCCAACACTGCCTGCAATCGCAGGAATAGTTTTAGGTTCAGATATTCCAATTATCCTAGCAGGTGGAACTCAAATGGCGGCCGCTTGTGCAATTATAAAATCAATACAGCCTAACTTTGATTTTTCAAGGATAAATTTAGCAACTACCGTATTTGTAGCGGGAGATGAAACCGCAGATTTATTCGGAATATTAAAACAAATTGATGACGGAATCACCGTGAATGTAGTGGACCCTAGATTTGAAGAATCAGAACACGGCGGTTTGAAAAATTACTTGAAAGGATTTGTTAAGGAAGGAGCCGGAGCCGGAGGGGCGATGTATACCGCACTTGTTTTAGGAAATTCTGTAGAAAAACTTAGAAAAAAAATAGAAAAAGTATGTAAATAGAGATTTTAAATCTCTATAATCTTATTTTTTAGAATATATGGGCAATTGAACCCATAAATACTATTATACCAACTATCCAACAGTAGTAAGCAAAAATGTCCAAACTTCTTTTTTGAATTAATTCAAGCATCCATTTGATGGCGGCATATGCTGCAATAAATGCTGCAATGAAACCTAATATAATTGGTATAAAATTCACATCAAGTGCACCACCAATATCTTTAATTTGCAATAGAAATGCTCCCAAAATAGCTGGAATGGATAATATAAAACTAAATTTAGCAGCAAATTCCTTATCAAGACCCATTACAAGACCTGCAGCAATTGTTGTACCTGAACGTGAAAGACCAGGTAGAATTGCACATGCTTGACCTAGACCCATAAATAATGATTCTTTAGGACCAATATTTTTTAGATTGATTTCATCACTTGCCATTCTTTGAGATAAATAAAGAATTGTACCTGTTACAAACAAAAAGAATGCAGGAACATATAAAGCACCGGCAAACAATGATTCTACAGCATCATTAAACAATATTCCAACAATACCAACAGGAATAGTAGCTAAAATAACATACCAAGCGAGTCTTTTGTAAGGGTCATCAATTAATCCTTGCCTGAATCTTCCCTGAAGAATGTCACCAATGCTTAACCACCATGACCTAAGCATTTTAATAATGTCCCCTCTGAAGAACCATAAAACAGCGAGCAAAGATCCTAAATGAAGAAAAGTATCGAAAGCGAGAGAGCTTTCAACACCCAATATATTTTGGATAAAGACTAAATGTGCTGAACTACTAACCGGTAAAAATTCAGTTAACCCCTGAACAATACCAATTATAATTCCTTGAAGTATATCCATAAATTACACCGCTTAGATATAACTTAACCAGTTGTATTTATCTTCGACTTTAGCTTCAACGATATCAAAGAAAGCAGTTTGTATTTTTTCAGAGATTGGTCCTCTTTTTCCAATTCCTATTTGTCTGTGGTCAATTGAACGAATTGGAGTTACTTCAGCTGCAGTTCCAGTGAAGAATACTTCATTTGCAGAATATAATCTTTCTCTTGAAATAACTTCCTCAACAACTTCATGACCTAAATCCCTAGCAATAGTCATGATTGAATCTCTTGTAATACCTTTAAGGTTAGATGAGGACATTGCTGGTGTGAATAGTTTTTCACCTTCAACGAGGAAAATGTTTTCCCCACTACCTTCAGAAACATGTCCTTCGTAATCAAGCATGATTGCTTCATCAAATCCATTGTCGATTGCTTCGAGTTTGGCTAATTGGGAGTTCATGTAATTTGCACCACATTTTGCAAGTGCAGGGAAGGTGTCGGGTGCTGGTTTTCTCCATGATGAAACACCAATGTCTACACCGTTTGCCATTCCTTCTTCTCCTAAATATGATCCCCATTCCCAAGCGGCAATTACTACATTGACAGGGCAACCTAATGGATTTACTCCTAATTCCCCATATCCTCTGAATACAATTGGGCGTATGTAACATGCTCCTAAGTCATTGACACGAAGGGTTTCTAAAATAGCTTCTTCAATTTCTTCTTGTGTAAAAGGAATATCAATTTTATAAATTTTTGCAGAATCAAATAAACGTTGTACGTGTTCTTTTAGGCGAAATACGGCTACTCCATTTTTATTTTCATATGCACGAATGCCTTCGAAAACACTAGTACCATAATGGACAACGTGGGAAAGTACTGATATATTTGCATCTTTCCATTCAACAAATTCTCCATCCATCCAAATTTTAGTTTCTTTATCGTCCCATGCCATTTTATCACTTCAAATTTTTTATGTTTATAAATATAATATTTTTTACTAATAAAATTTTCTTAACAAAAATTACAAAAATAGAAAGCTATATATAATAGTAAATTCATAATAATGTTTGTTGGTTCCGTGGTCTAGTGGTATGATACCTCCCTTACAAGGAGGGGATCACGAGTTCGAGTCTCGTCGGAACCACTCATTCTAATTTTTAAGAATTTTTCAATTATGATTACCTCTCCACATATTTTCGACAGTATTTTTTCTCTGAAATTTTGGCATTTCTAACATTATTTTTCCCAATAAATTTTTAAAAAATTATTAAATTGTATATATTTTTATTAAATTAATTAAAATATTGAATAATATTCATTAAAATAATTAATACAATGATTAAAAAGTATAAATAATAAAATTTAAATAGTTTTTGAATTAAAGTTATAACTATCGAAAAAGGAGATTTAATTATGGTAGTTAAAATTGCTATTATTAAAAGTGGTAATATTGGTACTTCACCAGTAATTGACCTATTGTTAGACGAAAGAGCAGACAGACCAAATATCGATGTAAGAACCTTTGGATCTGGAGCAAAAATGAACCCAGAACAAGTAGAAGACGTTGTTCCTAAAATAGACGCTTTCGAACCTGATTTCGCAATTTTCATTAGCCCAAACCCAGGAGCACCTGGACCAGCTAAAGCAAGAGAATTATTATCTGCAAAAGACATTCCTGCTATTATCATTGGTGACGCACCTGGTAAAGGTAAGAAAGACGAAATGGACGAACAAGGATTAGGTTACATCATTGTAATGTCTGACCCTATGATTGGTGCAAAAAGAGAATGGTTAGACCCAACTGAAATGGCTATCTTCAACTCCGACATCTTAAAAGTACTCGCAGAAACCGGTGCTTTAAGATTAGTTCAAAAAACTATCGACACTGTTATTGAACAAGCAGAAGCAGGTGAAATCGAATTACCTAAACTCATCATTACTGCTGAAAAAGCTGCAGAAGCTGGTGGATTTGCAAACCCATACGCAAAAGCAAAAGCTATTGCTGCTTACGAAATGGCAGGATCCGTTGCTAACTTAGACATGAAAGGTTGTTTCATGACTAAAGGTTTCGAAAACTTCATCCCATTAGTAGCTGCTGCTCACGAAATTGCTGCATGCGCTGCTAAATTAGCACAAGAAGCAAGAGAAATCGAAAAAGCAAACGACACAGTTTTAAGAACCCCTCACATGAAAGAAGGTAACCCAGGTTGTAAAACTGACTTAATCTCAAAACCACAATAAGTAGTATTATTTACTACTTTATTTTTTTATTTTTTAATACCAAACCATCGAAAAAAGACTATTTTTGAATATAGACAATTTAATGAAAATTTAAAAAAAAGAAAAAGTATTATAGGTTTATAATACTCCTTTTGTAGAAGGAATTTGATCATGTTCTATTTTAACGGCTTCTTTTAAAGATTTAGCAAACGCTTTAAAAACAGCTTCAGCCTTGTGATGATCATTTGCCCCCTCAACAGTACCATAAATATTTATTTTAGCACTGCCTGCAAAAGATTCAAAAAAGTGAATCACTATATCGGATGTCATGTCCCCAATCTTTTCATTATTGAAATCAAGATTCATATTACAATAGCTGCGACCGCCAATATCAATAGCTACAGTGGCTACTGATTCATCCATAGGAACAATGGCATGTGCCATTCTTTTAATTCCTTTTTTATCGCCAATAGCTTCGCTGAAAGCTTCACCAAGTAATATTCCAACATCTTCAATTGTATGGTGGTCATCTATTTCAATGTCACCACTAGCTTGAATGTCCAAATCAATCATACTATGCTTTGAGAAAGATTCCAACATGTGATTAAAAAAGTTTACACCAGTGGAAATATTATAATTTCCATTGCCATCTAGATTCATTTTTATATCAATTTCTGTTTCGGATGTTTTTCTTGAAACATTTGAACTTCTAGTCATAATCTAACCTATCTTTAAATTGATTTTAGTTTCAAGCATTTATGCTTCTTCACCAGGACGTATAATTTTAATACAATCTGTAGGGCATTCCATTGCACATAATGTACAAACATGACAATATCTTAAATCCAATATATGTGCAACATCTGTAATTTTCCAAATTTTAGCGGCTTTCGGACAAATCTCCTCACAATTTCCACATGCGATACATTTATCCTCATCGACTAAAATTTGTAACATGCAATCACCTTATAATTTTAAAGTAGCAACAGACATTGCTTTAAATCCTATATACACTTCTTTTCCAATGTTAAGATTTAATTCTTTTTCGGCGGAGACGGTGATATCGGAACATAGTACAACTCCACCAACATTAACTTTAACGCGAATAATCTCATTTTCAAGTCTCATTTCAACAATTTGACCTTTGAGAATATTACGGATGCTAGAAGTTTGTGGTTCCAACATTAAAAAGATATTATCATAACTGATTAATGCTAATATCTTATCTCCAATTTCATATTTTCTGTTTAAAGGAGCATTAATCTGGAAGTCTTCCATCTTAATTGTCATGACGCCTTTAACCTTATTAATATCTACAATCTCTGCTTCTATTTCATTAACATCCTTATGGAGTTCCATAATTGCGTTAATTTTCTTGCATTCTTTTAAAATAGAATATCCTTCTTCTGTAAGGGTAGTTCCACCACCCCCACCTTTTCCACCTTTTGTTGTATTTACAATTTTTACATTAAGTGTTGATTCTATTTTTTCAATGTAGTTTAAGGCGGTTCTATAGGAAACACTGATAGATTTTGCCGCTTCAGTCAAAGAACCAGTGTCTAAAATGTATTCCAATAACTGGTATTTCTTACTGTCTAGCAAGAAAGAATTGCCATCTACATTGATTTTATATTCAACACCTGCACTCACATCAGCCATTATATAATCCCCCAATCATATAATATGATAATTATATGTAGTTTATATATAATAACCTTTTCATTATTTATTTCTAAATTCAATTTTCTCAACAAAATTTAATAGTTTATTGACTATTTTAGACAAAGGACCTAACTTAGTACCATATTCCCTTAAGGTCACGATATCCTCTTCTGTGAAAAATTTAACAAAAATCAATGCAAAGAAATAGACAATCATGCATATAAATATTCCCGGAAATAGCCATAATGTTGTTTTTGGGATTAGAAGTCCGACTATGCCCATGATTGTAGTTGCAGACAATATTTTTAGAACTGGAACTTTTGGAGCTTTTGTTTCAGTCAGTTTGAATACAAAGTAGATGCATGGAACCATCATTAAAAAACAAGCGATAGTTGTAGCCGCCGCACCACCGGCAATTCCTAAAATCGGTGCAAATATCCAGCAAAGAACACCAGTTACAATGGATCCGAATACTAAAATATACATTGGAATTCTAGGATTTCCAATACCTTGAATAATACTAGTAGATATGGCAAATATTGAATAAAAAGTCATTCCAATGGACAATATTGCTAAAGCAGAAGCCCCAGCAACGTATGCAGGAATCTTGAAATAAAGTAATCTTAAAATAGGTGCTGAAAATAAGGCCAGTCCGATACACATTGGAACTACGAACAATAATGAAATCTTATAAGATTCGCCGACATATTTTTGAAGTGCAGAAATATCCTTAAGTTTAAAAGCCTCGGAAGAAGCCGGTAAAATTGTAGTTGCAACAGAAATGGAAATCATTAAAGGCAACCTAGCAATAGGGTCTGCTGCTGTGAAAAAACCAATGCTTTCCAATGTTAAAAATCTACCCATGATAAGAGTACAAATATTATAAATGAGCATTTCGGCAATTGCTGTAATAATAACCGGAATGGAAAATTTCACTAACATCAAACCTAACTTTAACTCATCACGCAATGGAAATTCAAAATCATCACTAGCTTTAGGTATATATTTTGGCATGTAGAACTTGAATATTAAAACGGAAGAAACTGCTGCAAGAGCATAACCAATAACCGTACCCCATAGAGCACCAACAACAGAAAATCCTATTATAACAAATCCTGTCGCAAATAAAATCATTGCTAACTGCTCGATAGCACGAGTATAAACAATATATTCCATCTTATATACTCCTTGAAATGCGCCTCTAAATGCGCCTAAAACAACACTGAAAGGAGTAATCAAACCAATAATCTGTAATGGAACCATAACTTCCGGTTTGCCCATAAAATTATTAGCTAATAACGGAGCTATGACAAAAATCATTAAGAATCCTAAAAACAAACCCAGGAAAACCATAATTTTTAGTGCAGTATAAATTGTCTGCCGGGCCATGTTATGGTCTTCAACAGCCTCATATTCTGCAATATATTTAGATATAGCAGGAGGAAGGCCACCAGAGGATAAAGTTTGAAAAATCCCCTGAACTGACATTGTAGTCCCTAAAATACCATTATTAACAGGACCCAACAATGTAGCCATTAAAAAACGGTACAAATAACCTCCAATACGGAAAATTATATTACCAATAAAAATTATCAAACTGCCTCTTACTAACTTATTTGCCATAATATACCTTTAAAAATTAGTTATTATTAATATAAATTGATTTTAATATTTAAATATATTTATTTAAGAAATTTTTAAATTCAATTAAAGTCCTATCCAATGACTCCCAACCATAATTGTCCTCTATAATGTCCTCTAACGAATCATTGGACCAGAATGAAGCCCCTAAATTAGAACCAAACGGTCCCCCACTTACCGGAATTATGCCGTGTATCATGAAGTAGGTTATATTTTTTAAATGAGCAAAGTCCTGACCGCCGGTCCTATCGCCACCAACGGCAATGCTCATGCCTATTTTTCCTCGAAGCAAATTGTAGTCTATTGCCTCCAATGCCCTTGTCCTATCCATTATGGCAGACAAATTACTGCTTATTCCTCCACTTTGAATTGGAGTGGCTAAAATAATGCCATCAGCTTCTTGAAGGCCTCTATAAACCTCAACCATGTCATCTTCTATTATGCATCTTTTATTTTCCAAACAATAGTCACAATGCATACAAGGTTTAATGGATTTTGCTTGACAAGTGAATATTTCACATTCAAAACCATCTTCCTCAAGCTGACTTAAAGCATTTTTCAAAACGTGCTCTGTAGTGTTATTTCTAGGACTAGCACAAATACCAAAAACTTTCATAAAAAATAGTTTGTAATACAATTATTAAAAAATTTTTTGAAAATAAAAAAAATAAAAAAGAAGATTAATAACTTAAAAAGTTAATAATCCTTTAAAGTTTTAGTCATCACGTCTCATATAACTTGAGTTAAATAAATAACAAACAATTGCAATACCAATGATCGCATATATCAAGGTATATGTCGGTTCGGCTTCCTCCACGTTAGTTTTCGGAGATCCGATACTTTTCTTCATACCTCCATTAGTAACATTAGTAGAATTATTGGTTGAATTCTTTTTTGAATTCTTAGTTGAATTACCAGTTGAATTCATATTAATGTTATCTAATTGAACTGAACTGCTGGAAGCAGCCACATTAGCACTTGCATAATGACAACAATGACCTGAATGTCCCCAATTAAGCCATTCCTTATAACATTGGTAAACTTTACCGTTATGGGATTTATTGCTTGAATTAGAACCGTTCGTATTATCATTATCCATTTTATTTGTAGCATTTATTTTTTTAAATTTCCCGTTATCATCAGCATGACTGTCTAAAACCGATTTTTGCAAATCTTGTTGTTTTAACAACAATAATGGAGTCCATATTGCTTTATGATCCGGCAATAAAGTTTCGCTTGATATTCTAGCCCCTAGAACATCATTTAAACTGTCCCAAGAACCTGCGGATAATTGTTTTTCAATAAAAACAACTCCATAGGAAGTTAAGACCATTAAATTAGGCATATCTTTATAGATCACATCTACGTGTTTCCCATATGCATAATCCAAACCATGAGAGTTAGTATCATTAATTACATGATTATGTTCATCTTCATCGCTACTAAGTTTATAGATATATAATTCATTAGTTAGCGGATAATATTGGAGTAATGCTTTAGTAACTGTGCAACCATCAAGGATATCTTCACAGATTTGTCCATGATTCGCTAAATTTTGTAGCTTTTCAAATGTTACATCAGAATACCAATTAGCTATACCTGCGAACAATAATGTGTTTTCAGAACCAATAGATTTTAAAAGTATTTCATTATCCTCCTGAGATAAAGTTCCGAAATATACCTCTTCCACATTAGAAATATATTCAGATGCCCTTAAAATACCATCGAATACCGGCTCACTAGCCATTGGTACGCTAGACACATCTATAGCTAAAATAGCATCAACATTTTCAAATTTAAGTAAATTATCTGCTTGAGTTACATCTCTAATTAATTTATAACTTTCAGAAGTTCCCATATCATCAGTAACTTCAGATATAATCGTGTCGACAACATTTATATCAACACTGGCGCGTTGATTTAAATTTTCTTTAGTCGAAACAGGAATATTTTCTAAAATATTTCTAGAAAAACTATTATAATTATTTATAATAACATTATCATCAACAATCTTAATTGCTTGATTTAATTCACCTTCCTCATCATACACATCAATCATAGGCATTTTCAATGCGCCATAATTAACATCTACATAATCAACATCAATATCAGTTACAGTTCCATCAACAAATTCACAAAAGCCAAGTGTACCACCAAAGGAGTAATCAACATCGACAACAGGCACATCCACAGATTCAAATGAATCTATATTATTATACTCAACATCAATTACCTTACCGTTGTATGATTCATAATAGCCGTATGAATTAAGAAGGGTATAACCAATTTTTTCATTAATTTGAGGTACATCCGAAGATCCAAAATAACCATACGAATCAAATGATCCATATGAATTAGATGAATCCGAAGGTTCATAAATATTAGATAAATCGTCATTAAAAGCATTACAGGAAGATAAACTTGTATCAACATCAGCAGAAATCGGACTTTCGGTCACGACTGATGACTCGACATCTATATCTTCTGCATAAACTCCGCTTATACTTACTATAAGCAAAACGCTAATAATTATAAGTGGAGCTAATAGTTTTTTAATATTTTTTTACCCCCACAATTAATATATAAAAATTTATACAGCAACTTTAATCATTTAACTAGTCTTATCACCACCATAAAAATTTATACAGCAACAATACACTAGAGATTATCACTGCCATACAAAAATTTATACAAATATAGTATAGTATTTCAGACTTAAAAATTTTTACATTTAATGAAAAAAATCTGAAAAAATGAAAATGAATAAAATATTGTCTAAATTCAATAAGATTATGATGTCACTTCAATCTTGAAATAGGATAAGATTTATAATTATAAAAAAACATATCATAAAAATGAGGATTTGAATATGAAAGTAGGTAAAGGTATTGTAAAGAAATATTCACGGGAGTATAATAGAACTCTAAAAAACGGTGAGAGGAAAAAGTACACAACAGAGCAAATCCAAATCACAGTACCGAAAAATGAGGATATCTACGAAAATAAAGAAGAAGTATTAATCATACCTCAATCCGAAATTGAAAATTTTAAAAGTATAGAGGAAGAAAACCAGGTATTAAAGATAGTTAATTATTTATATATTGAGGAAGTGAAAAAATTGGAAAAACAACTAGAAGAAAATTTAAACCCATCTGCTTTAGAGTTTCAAAGTGAAATTGAAAATTTAAAAGCTGAACTTGCTCAAAGGAATAATGAATTAGCTGAAATGGAAAATAAATTTAATACTTTGCATAAAGATAACATTAACGACTTAAAGCATGAAAATGATTTAATCAGAGACAAACATTCAAAATTAATCATTGAAAATGAAAACCTCAAAACCAAATTCGTTAACATAAAAACTGAAAATGAAAACCTCAAAACCAAATATTCAAGCATTAAAGAAGAAAACAAAAATCTTAAAACAAAATGCTCAACTCTAAGAGAAGAACACTCCTCTATTAAAGAAAGTTACAACCAGGTAAGTTCAAAATATGATCAATTAAAACAAGAAAATCTTAACACTAAAACAAGCTATGCCGAAATGTATGAACTTAATGAAGGTTTAGAAAAAGATTATGATTCTCTTCGCCTTGAATACAACGATTTAGTTGACAAATACAATGCATTAGAAGAAGAGCTATATAACATTAAAACTACCAAATCCCGTGACGAGTATATAGCCAATAAAGTTAAAGAATTTATTTTAAAAAGTAAAAGTTAAAAAGTTTCGTAATCATCCTGAAATTCAGGATTCCATCTTTTTAACCCAGGAATAAACATCGCAGTAATACCAGTTGCTTGAGTTTCTGGCAATCTTGGATTTTTTTCCATCATCTCTTTTGTTTTTCTAACAATCATTTCATTAAGAGTTATATCTGGTTCTGTATATTCTCCGTCTTGATAACAATCTTTACAAAACTCAGGATTAAGGCTCCCATCTTTGTTAGTCCCATAATCTTCTTTTACAATAGGCCTACCACATGAATTACAAAATCCCATAATAAAAAAACTCCTTTTTAAAAAAAATAGAAAATAAATTAGAATAAATCTAATTTATTGTTTAGTCTTTCACTTCAATATTTTCGTCCTCATCCATTGCAAGTCTCATGTTGTCTGGATCTGGATCGAAATGTTCTAAGAAGTCTTGTGCAGCTCTTCTTACGTCTCTGGAACCAATAATGTATCTTCCAGCAATAATGATGTTTGCACCTTTTTCAATAGCTTCTTCAACATTATTAGGTTTAATTCCACCAGCAACAGCAATAAGGCCTTTTTTACCAAGTGCTGCTTTGATATCTTTGATGTTACCCCATTCAGTCATGTCACCAGTATCTTCACCATGTTCTGCTTTATAGGTTTCTAAATCAACATTTCTGTGTAATAAAACAATGTCTGGTTTTAAGTCTTCAGGGAGTTTGGATAATTTTTTCTCAAATTCAGCAACATTCATCATATCAAGGATAGAGTAAATACCTTGTTTTTGAGTTTCGTGGATAGCTTTAGCAATAGATTCCACTGTACCAAGACCAGAAATAGCTACTGCATCAGCAGTTTCATCTGCAGCCATTTTAACTTCAACACGACCAACATCTAAAGTTTTTAAGTCAGCAATAATGAACGCATCTGGACGTAAAGCTCTAATTTTACCAATAATTCCAACACCGAATTTTTTAACAAGTGGAGTACCAGCTTCAAGAAGAATTCTATCATTGTCAGGTAAGTCTTTGATGATTCTTTCCATTGCAGCTTCATTATCTAAGTCAAGTGCAACTTGTAAGTATGGTGGTGACCAAAGTTTTTTGACTTTGAATCCCATAATTGGGTGAGTTCCACGGTCTTTTTCTGCAAGCACTTTTTCAATTGATGGGTATCCATCCATTGCCCTTCTGATTGCTAATTTAGTTGCTCCATAGTTGTATTGATAGATTTTTCTGTAATCTTTAGCAGAAGGATCAATAAATACACTTACATTAATAACAATGTCTTCTACAATATCTTTAGGAATGTATCCATCTTCTACTGCATCAGCTACTGCTCTTGCAACAGCTGTTTGTGCAGGTCCAAATATTTTACTTGCATCATCTAAATCTCCAACAGTTACTTTAGGAATGATTAAAGTAGCTGGTTTGGTCATTAAGTTAGGTCTAATTACACTTGTTAATGGAGTGTGGCCTACAGAAAGGTTTGATAAACCATTGGCGAAAGCTTGGCCGACAGGGCCAAATTTATCACCGATTAATAAATCAATGTGTGCTAATTCAGGGCCGTCTCCAATAAGAGCTTCTCCTATTTTATACATTGGGTCCATTAAATTTCCTCCGTTATAATATAACATTTAATAATATATTTTTATTGATAAATATAATTATTGGAAGTTAATTCTTCTTGAGATATCTTTAGGTAAAGGTAATCTTCTGAAAGGTTTTCCTTCACATTTTTCATTAATTTCAGCTATCAATTCTTCAGCTGTCATGTCGACTTTTTCACCAGTTTCACGTACAGTTACTTGGAATTTACCTGATTCAACTTCTTTGTCTCCAACAACAAAAATGTATGGAATCCATTCTTTAGCTGCGTTTCTAATTTTTTTACCAACACTTTCATCCCTATCATCAATATCTACGCGAATATTAGAAGCATTGATTTTATCATATAATTCGTTTGCAAATTCTTCATGAGCATCTCCAACAGTGAGGATTCTTGCTTGAATCGGGCTTAACCAAGTTGGTAACATTGGCGCACGTTCATTAAGTTCAATAGCTGTTTTTTCAAGCATTGCACATAAAACCCTTTCAATACTTCCAGTTGGTGAAGTGTGTAAAATTGTTGGGTTGTGTTGTTCACCGTCTTCGCCTAAGTAAGTGATACCGAATCTTTTACCACTTTCAACATCAATTTGAACTGTTGGGTTTTCAATTGGACGACCTAAAGCATCAATATTTGCTAAATCAATTTTACATACCCAATAATGGTGTCTTTCTGGTAAAATTTCTAAAAGAATAGGTTTATTGAATTTATGAGCGATTTCATACATCCATTCTTCATTATCTTCGAAGAAATCTTGAGTAGCTCTGAAAATTACCTCAAAGTCTAAATCTAAGTCTTTTCCAGTTTGCATACACATATCAGTTTGGTTAGAGAATTCTTCTAATGAAGAAGGAATATCAGCACAGAAAGAGTGACAATCAGGCATGGTAAATGCTCTAAGTCTTTTAAGACCTACAACTTCTCCTTTTTTCTCAAAACGAAAACTATATCTAGTTAATTCAAAAATTTTAGCAGGCAAGTTTTTCCATGTTAAATATGAATCGGACATTAATCTGAATGCACCGAAACAAGCTGCAAATCTGAGCATCAATTTCTTTTTTGTGTCTGTTCTGTATTGTCTTTCACCGAATTTATAAGCATGCTCATAAATAGCCTGATTGTCCAAATCATAGAAAATTGGAGTTTCAACAGGCATAGCTCCACGTTCAACAGTCAAGTCATAAACATAATCTGCAAGCAAATCTCTGATTAATTTTCCTTTAGGATACCATCTGAGGTTTCCAACATCGGAAGCAGGCTCGTAATCACAAATTTCCTTTTCTCTCATTAATTTAACATGTGGAGGTTCGCCTTCATCAGATGCACCACATCCAAGTTCATAATCAACAAGTTGTTTGAAAGCTCTGTTATCAAATTTAAAGTCTTCAATTTGAGTGATTTTATCTCCTTCAAGAATTTGCCATGTTGAAGGTTTTCTTTCAACTTTGGTTTCCTCTTTTTCAGCAGTTATGGTTCTTGAAAGTTCACTTAATGGGTGTCCTTTACAGGAAATCTCAAATGCTTTATACCATCCGAAAGGTACTCTTTTAACAGTTAAATTTTCAGCAAGCAAAGCTTCTTCAGCATCTTTTAAGATGTCTACAGCTACTTTTGGAGAGCTTAATGATGAAGATAAGTGAGCATAAGGATATAATACTATATTTTCAGCTTTAACTTGATCATTAGCTTTTTTAACTTCTTTGACTAAATTTTTAACAATACCTTCGGGATTATTTTCATCTTCTTTTTCAACAGCTGTAAATACTACTAAAGAATCATCAAAGGACCCTTCTTTTTTGGCTTCTTCAATTTCTTCAGCTACAGGTGTTTTATTTTTTACATTATAATTTAAATAATCAGAATGGATTAATAAAATTCTCATTATACCACCATATATTATGATTTAAATTTTAGTTTTAATATTATATAAAATGATTTAATTATACAAAAATTTGTTATATAAAAAGATTCAAATTAATATTTATGAGAATTATTTTAGCAGGAACTGGCAGTGCTGTTGGAAAAACTACAATAGCTACCGGAATCATGAAAGCATTAAGTGAAAAATACAATGTACAACCTTTTAAAGTTGGACCCGACTATATTGATCCCTCATACCATACATTAGCAACAGGAAATACCTCTAGAAACTTGGATTCATTTTTTATGAAGGAAGGACAAGTAAGAGATTCATTTCTAAAAGGTATGGAAGGAAAAGATATTGCAGTTATTGAAGGTGTGAGAGGACTTTATGAAGGAATAGACTCTGTTAATGACATTGGAAGTACTGCATCAGTTGCAAAATCATTGAATGCTCCTGTTATTTTAATCATTAATTCTCGAAGCTTAGTCAAAAGTGCTGCGGCACTTGTTTTAGGATTTAAAGCATTAGATCCTGAAATAAATATTGCAGGAGTTATCCTAAATAAAGTTAAAAATAAAGCACACTATGAAAAAACCAAGAAATCTATTGAAGAGTTAACAAAAACCGAAGTAATTGGTGGAATAATCCGTGATGATAACATTTCAATAGAACAAAGACATTTGGGACTTGTTCCTGCTGTTGAACGAGAAAACTCACTTAAATTTATTGACATATGGAGTGAAGTCATTAAAAATTCAATTGATTTAGATAGATTGGTTGAAATTGCAAAAACCGCTCCCAAAATTACATCAGATATTATTCCTATCTGGAATAAACTAAATAAACAACCAGTTAAAATTGGAGTAGCATTTGATGAAGTTTTTAATTTTTATTACAAAGAAAATATTGAATCATTAGAAGCAAATAATGCTAAAATCAAATATTTTTCACCTTTAAAGGATGAAGGATTGCCGGATGTTGATGGATTATATATTGGTGGAGGATATCCTGAACTATTTTCAAAACAACTCAGTGGAAATGAAAATATGCTCAAAGAAATCAAGCAGTTCCACCTAGAAGATAGGCCCATCTTTGCCGAGTGTGGTGGTTTAATGTATCTTATGAATTCTATCCATGAGGATAAAGTAGTAAATGTATATCCTTACAAGGCTATTCTAACAGATAGAGTGCAAGCACTGAAATATACAATAGCTGAGGTGACCCAGGACAACATCATTTCAAAAAAAGGTGAAAAATTCCATGGCCACGAGTTCCATTACTCAAAAGTGATTGTTGATGAAAGTAACATCAAAAATGAATTGGCTTTCAACATTTTAAGAGGAAAAGGGTCTTATAATAACAAAGATGGATTCATAGAGAGAAATACGCTTGCAAGTTACGTTCACACCCATGTAGCGGCAATGCCGAATTTTGGAGGAAATCTCGCGATATCATCACTGGAACTTGGAGGATGATATGAAACTTGAAAAAGTTGATTATTTCCAACCATTCATAGTCGTTGTTGCAATAATTGCTTTTCTTTTAATGGGTTATATTGGGTCATTCAACTACAGATTTGAAGACCCTCTTGATTTGGAAGTGATTTTAACAGTTGTCTTTTCTTGTATAATCTTTGCAGCTGGAGCATTAATCGTCAAATATAAAATCAATGTTGGAAATACTAAAGAAATTAACTTTTTAACTGAAAAGGCGCTGACAATACTTGTTATAACAGCATTAGTTCTGCAAACTCTAAATTTAGTATTGATAGGTGGAATTCCTCTTTTTAATAGTGTTTTAAAATCAAACGCAACAACAAATATTTGGAGAATAGCCTATCCTTTATTTTTAATAATGATTAATATATTGCTTGCGAAGTATTATGATAGGAAATATTTAGTCCTGGTTTTACTTGGGGCAATAATTTTCGGTTTAAATGGATATAGAACTTCAGTTCTTGGAATTTTAGGAAGTACATTTATAACATTATATTACCTTGAAAAAATCTCTAAAAAAGTTGGAATCGGATTCATCGCTTTAATTGTGGTTGGAGTAATAATGATTGGATATATTGCCTCACAATCAATAGCAACCCAACATTGGACATTGAATCCTATTGAACTTCTATTTTATAGGGCCGGTTTTACATTAGAAGTATTTGAAAGAATTCTTCCATTGGCTGGAACAACGCATGGTCATATCTTAAGCATGATCTTCTCATCAGGAAGTCCAAGGACATTCATTGGCCAATATGTATTGTCAGACAACGTTTGTTTAACATCAACTCTTTTTGGACCTGTCTATCTTGATTTCGGATTGATCGGACTAACAATTCAAATGTTGTTTATGGGATTGTTTTTGGGATTAGTTCATAAATTAAAAAAAGGAATTGGGGTTGGCATTTATTCTATAATTCTAACCCACACACTAATTTGGATAGAAACTGGACCAACCGACATTATGATTTGGTTTTTATACCTTATTGGATTTGTTTTAATATTAATAAATTTTAATTATATTAAATTAAACGAAAATTAATATAATCAAAATAATTAATGAAATAAAGAACACAAAGGTTCCTTTAATAATGAAATCACTATTTCTCTCAGTGTATAAAGATAAACCATAAGACAGAAGTAAAGCTACAACCATCTCAATTAAACCACTGATACTTGGATTAACACCTAAAAGATTTCCAAATATAAATGCAAGAATGTATGAAATAACTACAACCAATATAATTAATATAATTGGATTACTAACTAATTTAAAGATAATAGGTTCATAACTTGAATGATTTTGGGAATTATAATTATATAAGTTAGATTGAGTAGATGCGAGTTTTCTTCCAGAAGCTCTTCCCCTATTCAAAACAGAAGATAATATACTAGGCCTCGGTTCATCAATTTGCCTGTATAATGAACTTTTGTAAACATTGGGATTAGCATCTCTTCTTTGCATTATATATTCCATATCGGAAGCATCATATTCATAATCAGGATATTGTTCCTCAATATAGGCAGATGCCCCGCCATCGTATGGGGTGTTATCTAAAGTAGTTTGAGAAGTTCTATCTTGATAACGTTTTGCAAGTTCAAGTAAATTATCCCTATCCACCAACTTAATATTTTTTCTAAGCGCATAATTCTTTGCTTGATTGGAAAAATATGAAGAAGAAACAATAGTGACTTTAGAAGCTTTTAAACTTTGTTGAACATCTTCCATTTCTTTTAATACATCCACTCCAATTTCAAAGTCCTTATCATAATTTTTACATGCTACAACTACACCAAAATCCCCTATTGTTGTTGGCAGTATAGCATATATATCTATGACTTTCTGTGAGGTTTTAAAATTCTTGTAAACCTTGAAACCAGAGTCCTCCATTACTTTCGCTATAAAATTAATCAATTGTGGTTTTTCCAAGTTTCCACCCGTGTGTGTTTTTTCATAGAATATTAATATTATATTTTATAATTGAAATTATTATTAAAGTTTTTTATATCATGTTCAAAACCTAAAATTATTTAAAAAAAGAAATGCCTTAATAAATATATGAAAGTGTTAATAAGTAATGATGATGGAATAACTGCTTCTGGAATATTGGCTGCAAAAAAGGCGATTGATGAATTATGTGATACTTATGTAATAGCCCCTGAAACCCAACAAAGTGGAATAGGCCATGCAATAACTTTAAATGAACCTTTAAGAGTTAATGATCATATATTGAGAGATGGAAGTTTAGGTCATGGTGTGACCGGAACTCCAACAGATGCAGTGACCATTGCACTTTTTGAAATCCTAGATGAAAAACCAGACCTAATGATATCCGGAATAAATACAGGATTTAATCTAGGACAAGCAGAATTAACAACATCCGGAACACTGGGAGCTGCAATTGAAGCTGCAAGCTTTAATATTCCAACAATAGCTATTTCACAGGAAGTAACACGTGACGACATTAAGTTTGACAACGGAGAAGTAGAGATTGATTTTGATTTTGCAGGAAAAATGCTTAAAAAACTAGCTAAAATAATATTAAAAAAAGGTTTGCCTGAAGGAATTGATTTGTTAAACGTTAATGTCCCAGCAAACCCGATTGATGAAGAATTTGAAGTTGCTAAACTCGGAAAAAGAATGTATGTTCCGATAATAGAAAAAAGATTAGATCCGCGTGAAAAACCATATTACTGGATTGGTGGTGAACCATATGATTTTGATGAACCTGGAAGCGATGGTTATGAATTATGTAAATTTCAAAAAACTACAGTAACACCACTGAAAATAGATTTAACAAGTGATATGAGTTTGTTAAAAGAATGGATTAGTTAAAATACTTATAAATTTAAATCTTTAAGTATTTTTTCTCTTTCTTCTCTAAGCTCATTTAAAATTTTTTCATCAGTACATCCATCTTTTTTTAACTGAGCTATTGTGCGGGTAATAGCTTCCAAATTACTTTCTAATTGATTTATTGCCATAATATTATATAGAATGTCAAAGTATTTAAAGTTGAAATATCAAAGTAAAAATAGAATTACTCAAGGATTGAAGAAAATGAGTCAAGATAAAGAAAATGTAAATAAACTTTTTAGACAATTTAAAAATAAATATGTAACTGTTGATTTAAGAGGAGACTATCAAAGCGAAGGAAAAGTAGTCGCTATTGATAATTACTTAAACCTCGTTTTAGAAAATGAAAATGGTTTAGAAACCGTTAAAGGCGGAAACATTATATTCATAAGTTTAAAAGAAGATTAGATATTTACTTCAATACCTAATATTTCTTTTTCACCATTATAAACATCCATTGCTATTTGAGCTGCACCAATAGCTCCAGAATCTTTTGAAATAACTTTTAAAGGATATTTGTTTTTGAAATATTTATTTATTTCATCTTCAAAATCGAATGGCTCTTTTGCACTTCCAATAGAACCAGTCAATACTATACCTTCTATTTCATTTTCACATACAACATCAAGACCTGCTATTTCCATAGCTACAGTCATGATTAAAGTATCGATGGCCAATTTTGCCTTTTCATCACCATTCCTATAGTTTTCCAAAAGCTGATCTTTCATGTTAGCCACTTTACCATCAATATCTGCTATTTTAATAGCACCGGCATGTGAAAAACATTCATTAGCAGATGCATTATTTTCATCGATGTCTCTAATCATTTCCAAATCTATTGGTCCATGAACAATACCCATCGCACCGACACATGCATCCATTGCGCCTTTGATTTTACCATCTTCTATTAAAATATCAACACTATTAGATGAGATATCTGCCACAATAAAATTAGACCATCCGGTTTCTTTAACCGCATTATAAGAAATACTTACCTTTTCGGGACTTGCTTGATGAGAATAAGCTGCTCTAAATAACCTATCCAAAGATTCTGAATCTTTATGAAGGCCGGGAATCATGATTGAATCTATATCTAATTGTTCCAACTCAGAAAATACAGATGTTCCTCCACCTGTAACCTTTCCAGCGCCATTGATTGATAAAATTCCCCTATTCTCAACTTTATCTGTAGGTAAAATCTTATTGATGTCATCGCCCATTGCATAAGTAATGGCCATTAATTTAACATCCTTAAAATCAACCCGTTTTGCAAGCTCTTCAGCTGCAGAAACCAAACCTTTTTTACTTTCCTCTCTTCCAATTTTAAAAACTTCAATAACGTCCCCATCATCAGACATTATGCAAAAAGAGATTCCAGTAGTTCCATGGTCCATTCCAATAAATGCCATTATTATCACAAAAATTTTAAAATAAAAAAAAGAATAAAAAGACTTAATCGTCTTTTTGTAATCCGCAAGCTTTTCTAAGTCTTTCTCCAACAATTTCGATTTCTTTTTTACCTTCAGCAGCTCTCATTTCTTTTAAGTTAGCTCCGTCGGTAGCGTTTTCATCAGCCCATTGTTTTTTGAAAGTGCCATCTTGGATTTCTTTTAAAACTGCTTTCATACCGTCTTTTGCTTCTTGAGTAATAATTCTATTTCCTCTAGTTAAACCACCATATTCAGCAGTGTTACTTACATCGGTCCACATTCCAGCAAATCCTTTTTCATAGATTAAATCTACGATGAGTTTTACTTCGTGGCAAGTTTCAAAGTAAGCGATTTCAGGTTGGTAGCCTGCTTCAACCAAGGTAGTAAATCCAGCGTTGATTAATTCAGTGATACCTCCGCATAATACAGTTTGTTCACCGAATAAATCAGTTTCGGTTTCTTCTTGGAAAGTGGTTTCTAAAACACCAGCTTTGGTTAATCCACAAGCTTTAGCCATACCTAATGCGAGTTGCATTGCATCTCCAGTAGCATCTTGTTCGACAGCAACTAAACCAGGAATACCGAATCCTTCCTCATAAGTTCTTCTTACCATGGATCCAGGTCCTTTTGGTGCAAACATAACAATATTTACATCTTCACCAGGTTTGATTAAACCAAAGTGAATGTTGTAACCGTGAGAGAATGAAATAGTGTTTCCAGCTTCAACATATGGTGCAATTTGTTCATTGTACACTTTTTCTTGGATTTCATCAGGAAGTAAAATATGGATGATGTCAGCTTCTTTTGCAGCATCCTCAATAGTTTTTACAGTCATTCCATCTTCTTGAACTAATTTCCAAGAACTACCGTTTTCTCTTACACCAACAATAACATTAGCTCCACTATCAGCCATGTTTCTAGATTGTGCTCTTCCTTGAGAACCATAACCAATTACAGCAATGGTTTTACCTTCAAGAGCGTCTGTATTTACATCTGCGTCGTAATACATTTTCATTTAAATCATCTCTTTATAATAATTTGATAAAAGTTAAGATATTAATAAAATATCACTTAATAATATAATTTTTAATGTTAATAAAAGTAACTAAAAAATAAAAAAAATAGATGATTAGTAACCATCTACTAAAACTTTCAACTCACCAGTCACAATATCAATTATAAGACCATGCACTGGTACATCTGGGATTAATGGGTGGTTTTTGATTTTTTCTACAACATTTTTAACGTTTTCTTCCTCATCTTCAAATCCACCAATCCATTCAGCCAAATCATATTTTGCAATATCCTC
Source organism: Methanobrevibacter sp. (assembly GCA_017434525.1). Classification (GTDB taxonomy): domain Archaea; phylum Methanobacteriota; class Methanobacteria; order Methanobacteriales; family Methanobacteriaceae; genus Methanocatella. The sequence continues at coordinate 21,924 of JAFRFD010000086.1, read as the reverse complement.
TTCAGCGATGCCTCTTGCAAGCATTTTTTCTTTTAAAGCTTCTGCATCTGCACCTGCCATACCACATTCAGTGTGACCTACAACTAAAACTTCTTCACAACCCAAATTGTAAAGAGCTGCTCCAATAGATCTGATTGCATCTTCGCCAACAATGGAGTTTCCTGCATTTCTGACTATTTTTGCATCTCCTCTTTCAAGCCCTAGAGCAGGTTCAAAGAAATCAATTAATCTGCAATCCATACAGGTTAAAATAGCTAATTTTTTAGCTGCATGGTGAGACATTTCTTCGCCTTCAAAATTTTCTACAAATTTCTTATTATCTTCTAAAACATTTTCTAATATTGTCATTTTATACTCCCCTTGCCATTGCAGTAAGGCCGGTACGTGAAATCTTTTTGATTCCATAACCTTTTAATAAAGATATAAATGCATTAATCTTCTGTTTATCTCCAGTAAGCTCAATCAATAATGTTTCTTCAGTAACATCAACAACTTTTGCCCTGAAAATATTTGAATATTGCATTATTTCAGCTCTTGCTTTTGCATTAGGAATATTGACTTTGACAAGACATAATTCCCTTTTAACAGCATTTTTAGTAATATCTTTAATCTTGATTACATCAACTAATTTGTTTAGTTGTTTTGTGACTTGCTCCAAACCTTTTTGATCAGCATGTAGTGAAATAATCATACGAGATAGGCCCTCTACCTCTGATTCCCCAACAGTAATGCTATCAATGTTGAAACCTCTTCTATTAAATAATCCAGCGACTTTTTGTAAGACACCCGGTTTGTCTTCAACTAATGTAGAAATAATATGGTAATCCAAATCCATTTAAATCACATCCTTTTCGAGCTTATATTCGCCAATCATCTCATTAATTCCAGCTCCTGGAGGAAGCATAGGTAAAGCCTCTTCAGAATCAATTACGACATTTAATAATATTGGCTCATTGTCTTTAATTGCTGAAGATAGTGCTTCTTTAGTTTCGCCAGGTTTTGTAATTCTAACACCATTAATACCAAAGCTTTCAGCTAACTTGACAAAGTCAGGACTATTTCCGAGTAAAGTCTGAGAGTGTCTTTCATTATATAATAAACTTTGCCATTGATATACCATTCCTAAAGTCCTATTTTCTAAAACAACTGCAATAACAGGTATATCATATTCTTTAACAGTAGCTAATTCTTGACAAACCATTAAAAATCCGCCATCCCCATTAATGGACACAACAGGATCATCAGGACAAGCTACTTTAGCACCTATAGCTGATGGGAATCCGAATCCCATAGTTCCAAGACCACCGGATGAGATAAATTTACGTGGCCTTTGAGTGTCATAGAAATGTGCTGCCCACATTTGGTTTTGACCAACGTCAGTTGTTAAGATAGATTCAGGAGTTAAAACCTCTGAAATCTCTTTAATAACGGTTTGCGGTTTTAATGGAACATCATCATATGTAACTCTTGGAAGCAAATCTTGCTTTCTTTGCTTAATCATGTTGGTCCAAGCATTTACTTCATTTGGAATTTCATAATCTTTTAAAGTCTTATTCAATGAAGCTAAAATGTTTTTAGCATCGCCTACAATCGGTAAATCTATATCTACATTCTTACCAATTTCGGCAGGGTCAATATCAATGTGAATAACTTTAGTATTAGGGACAAAACTATCCAGTCTTCCTGTGGTTCTATCTGAAAATCTTATACCGATAGCTATCAATAAATCTGACTCATTTATTGAATCGTTTGATACTTTTCTTCCATGCATTCCCAGCATTCCTAATGCTAAGTCATCAGTTTCATCTATAGCTCCTTTACCTAATAAGGAAGTCATTACAGGAGCATTAATTGTGTATGCTAATTCTTTTAACTCTTTACATGCACCAGAAATAATCACCCCTGCTCCAGCTAAAATTAATGGTTTTTTTGCCTGTTTAATTAAATCGCGAGCTTTTTTAATCTGTCTAATATTTCCTTTTGTGGTTGGATTATAACCTGGTGTATCAATTAAAGAATCATCAAATTTTGTGAGTTCTCCTTCTTGAACTTCTTTTGGAACATCTATCAAAACTGGACCTGGCCTTCCGCTTGCGGCTATTTCAAAAGCAGACTTAACCATTGAAGGAATTAGATCTGGATTTTTTGGTTGGAAACTATGCTTTGTAATGGGCATGGTAATTCCAATAATATCCGCCTCTTGAAATGCGTCATTTCCAATTAAATGAGTTGGAACCTGTCCAGTTATAGCCAAAATTGGAGAAGAATCCATATATGCGGTTGCAATACCAGTGACGAGGTTTGTTGCACCCGGACCTGAAGTCGCCAAACACACACCAACTTTACCAGAAGCTCTTGCATATCCATCTGCTGCATGAGCTGCGCATTGTTCGTGTCTAACTAATATATGATCCAAATCTGCATCATATAACATATCATAGAATGGTATGGTTTGTCCACCAGGATAACCAAATATTGTTTTTACCCCCATATTTTTGAGGGATTCAATTATCGCTTCTCCGCCTCTCATTGTAATAACCTTTTTATATATTATACAATAACTTATGAATACAAAAATATATATAATTATTGAAAATATAATTAATGTACTAAACTTGTGTTGATATCATGGAATTAACAAAATATATTTGTCATAGGATGCCTGAAAGAAGCTTCTTTATTAAAGACCATCAATTTCCGGTTTGTGCGAGATGTACTGGATTTTATACTGGTTTAGCTGTGTTTTTAGTATGGAATCACTTCTTCAAGTTCAACTATAATATCAATGTCTTGATAATTTCAATGGCATTAATGATTCCCGTGGCAATCGATGGTTTTACACAATATTTTGGTCCAAGGGAGAGTACAAATACCCTAAGATTCATTACAGGTTTCATTGGTGGAATTGGTTTAATAATATTTTTAAAAATAGTAATTAGAGGGATTTTAAATGTTTTGTTATAAATGTGGAGAAGACAATCCAGAAGAAGCAAAATACTGTAAAAATTGTGGTGCATTACTAAAAGAAGAAAAAGCTAAAAAAGTTGAAATAATTGAAGAACCAATAAATAATCAAAATACTCATCAAAGTACACACAAGACTGCAACCACTACATCAAGCAGTTCCTCTGACAGTTCAATGTGGATAGGCTGTTGTTGTCTAGGTTTAATTGTAGTATTTATTATTTCCGCACTGTTCAGTGGAATTTAAAAAAAGATTTAGAGTTAAGGATTTAATCTTTCATATAATAATATAAAACAGCTTTTTGAGCATGCATTCTGTTTTCTGCTTCATCATAAATTACAGATTGATCGCCATCAATGACATCTGCTGTAACTTCCTGACCTCTAATTGCAGGTAAACAATGCATAAATATGGCTCCATCGTTGGCTAAACTCATTAAATCCTCATTCACTTGGAAAGGAGCTAAATCTATTTCTCTTTGTTTTGCTTCAGCTTCATCACCCATGCTTACCCAAACATCAGTGTAAACTACATCAACATTTTCAAGAGCAACTCCAATATCATCAGTGACTGTGATTTGAGTGTTATTTTCATCTGCCCATTCGTTAGCGGTTTTTAAAATATCTTCAGGTGGTTCGTAACCTTTTGGGCAAGCGACAGACATGTCCATTCCAAGGAGTGGAGCAATCAATAAAAGGGAATTACATACATTATTTCCATCACCGACAAAGCAGATTTTCTTACCATCCCAATCACCTAAATGTTCTTTAATTGTCAACATGTCGGCAAGCGCTTGGCAAGGGTGTTCAATGTTAGTCAATCCGCTGATAACAGGAACATCAGAATATTTAGCTAGCTCCACAACATCGTCGTGTTCTACAGCACGAATCATTATTCCATCAACGAAACGGCTTAAAACTTTTGCAGTGTCTGAAATAGGTTCTCCTCTTCCCATTTGCAGGTCATTAGATGATAAAAAAATAGCCCTTCCACCTAATTGATACATTCCAACATCAAAAGAAACCCTAGTTCTTGTTGATGATTTTTGAAATATCATTGCTAATGTTTTACCTTCAAGAGGCTTTTCTTCCATCTCTCCCGCTTTGATTTTAATAGCCAAATCTAGAATATGTCTAACATCTTCTTTAATATCACAAATAGATAATAAACTACCCATTTAAATTCCCCTTTTATATAGTGTAAAAAAGAATATTTGTAAAATATAGATATTAAATGTTTCTATGATTGCATTCTAAAGAGTATGTCCCTAACTGTAGAAACCACTGGGACTAATAAAAATAAATAAATGAAGCTGCTGGAAACATTGAAGTCCAAGAGATTTACAATAACAGTCAAACCCATAATTATATAGAAAGTATGTGCAACACGACTAACTTCTTTTTTTGAAGGCATTGGATCAAGAAAATTCCTTTTATATGCATAATAATACATTAACATGAATGCTACAATTGTTAAAAATATATTTAAACCAAACAATGCTTCAGATAGGAAAAAGTGAGAATAATTACCTATTAAGGAAGTCGTGAATGGAATAAATGAAATACAAATTAAAAAGAATATATTCAACCATAAATAAGGAATATTAAGACTTTTTACTTTGATAAATTCATGATGATAAATCCAAAATGAACTTATTAAAACAAAACTAACTATAGTAACACCAATAGTTGGGGCTAAAGTTGAGATAAATAAAATAAAATCAGAATATGTAGTTATCAACATTTCAGGAAGGGCAATACCAAAAACCAAAAGTGTCATTACCATTCCAAAAATACCATCTGTCAGGCCCAATAATCGTCCAGGATTAATATCAATATTTCTTTCAAAAGATAACTTAAATCTTTCAAAATAGCTTAAACGTTTGTTAAATTTTTTCAAATATTTTAAATTTTCATCAACGGTTTTATTATCAGTCTCTTCATCAAGACGGCTTTTAAGTTTATTGATTTTTTCAATAGTTTTTTCATCAGTTGTCTCTTCTAGATTTCTGATTTGACTGTCTATTTCTGACTTCAACTGTTCTAAAGCCTTATATTTTTCATAATCACTGGATTTATCTGGCATAATATCAGATGAAATAAAAAAAGATAAAAGAAATTTAGTTTAAAATTTCTTTCATATGTTCAACACGTTTATTAACAAGTTCTGTTGTACCAACATCCCTTCTGTGGTAAACATTACCTTTTACAAATTCACATGCTTTTTCAGCTATTTTCTCAGCTTCTTCAATGGAATCTCCACTAGCTACAATTCCTAATGCTCTTGAACCGGACAAATGAATTCCATCATCTTCTTCAGATACTGCCGCATAGAATACTTTAGCACCTAAATCTTCAATAGCTTTTTCATCCACTTCTATTAATTCTCCAGCATATTCTGTTTCTGGATATCCATCAGGCACTATGTATTTACATACACTAGCTTTATCTTCAAATTCGGCCTTTTCAAGAGTACCATCAACAATGGCCTGGCAAATATCAACCAATGGAGTTTTTAATAGTGGTAAAACGTTCATTGCTTCAGGATCACCAAATCTTGCATTGTATTCTATCAATCTAGGGCCGTCAGCTGTCAGCATGAATTGACCATATAAGATACCTTTGTATGGTTCTGCTTCCTCAGCAATAGCTTTTAAGGTAGCTTTCATTATTTCCACTGCTTTATCATAATCTTCTTGAGTTAAAAATGGTAATAGTCCTCCAACGTCAGAGTATGAACCCATACCTCCAGTAATTGCACCGACATCTCCTTCAAATGCATGAGGATGGTCCTGTGCTGCAGGCATTGGGGCTAAGTGTTCACCATCACAAAATGCCTGGATGGTAAATTCCTCACCAATCAATCTCTCTTCGATAATTACCTGAGCAAATCCACCCATAACATTATCAATTACTTCACATGAGTATTCTTTTGCTTCTTCATTATCTTTTAAGTGGTCACCCACAATCTTAACTCCTTTACCCCCTGTTAATCCAACAGGTTTTACAACGACATCCTTGTCAAATTCATCCAAGAATTTGGATACGTCTTCAGAGTTGTCAAAGACTTTGTAAACGAGTGATCCTTCGATTTCATAATCTTCAAAGAGTTTTCTCATGAATGATTTATCAGTTTCAATTCTTGCTGCACTTTGAGTTGGTCCAACACATTTAATTCCATTTTTTTGAAGCTCATCGACAATTCCTTTTCCGAGTGGAGCTTCAGGACCAATGAATGCAATCTCAATATCATTTTCAACAGCAAATTCTGCTACTTTTTCAACTTCCCCTTCATCACCTTGCTTAAATTCAGCAATTTTAGACATTCCTGGGTTAACCTTACTCATATAACAATATAATTCCACATCATCTTTTAAGGCATCAGCAATAGCATGTTCACGGGCACCGGTTCCAACAACTAAAACTTTCATAATATAGTCTCCTATTAGTTTAAGATATGTTTTTATAAATATTTAAAATTATATTTTATATTGCAATACTAAATTCAAATAGTATATATACAATTTTAAAGAAATTGTAATAAAGGTGATTCAATGAAAAGGAAAATAATAATCGCTCTCATAATTATTGTTTTAATTATTCTTGGAGGACTAATTGTATTCTCAAGTGGTGTTAAAAGCGATACACAAATTACTTTCTTAAGCAATACTAGCTTAGAAAATGGAGACCAAGTAGAATTTGAACTTAAAGACGCTCAAGGAAATGTGCTTGCAGGTCAAACTATAAGCATCACTTTTGAAGGTAACGGGAAAAAGCAAAGTTTTACCATAACTACAGATAGTCAAGGAAGAGGAGCTTTAGTTTTAAATGAAGAAGCCGACGGTAATTACAGTATAATTGTTAAATATGAAGGTGACGAAAAACACAATGGTTGTAGTGCAAATCAAGCAATAACTATTGGTGATGCTTCTAAAACTTCAGATTCATATGAAAGTACTTCTTATACCACTCAAAATACTTCAAATAATGGACAAAGCAGTAGTTCAAACAATATAATTCAAGGCGGACAAAATGATGGTTTAGATGCCAATTATATAGAAAATAACAAACCAAATGTTGTTAATGGTAGTTTAGAATAACTGCCTTTTCTACTCTTTTTATCTTTTTTTGAAATTCTTCCATTAACTTTAAATACTAACACTTGCATATACAAGAGTATAATTGCATATGCAAGAATGAGGTAGATTATGGAAAAAAACGAAAACATTGAAATGATTACAGGAGACCCTAAAAAAGCTATCAATAAGTTATCATTGCCTATTATAGCCAGTATGTTTTTAATTTTCGCGAACAATATTATTGACAGTATTTGGGTAGCGGGACTTGGTGCAGAACCATTAGCTGCACTTGGATATATCACACCATTATTTATGATTATAGTTGGATTTGGAAACGGATTGGGAGCTGGTGGGAACTCTCTAATATCAAGATATATTGGAGCGGAAGATAAAACTTCAGCAAACAATGCCGCAATACACAACCTTATTTTAAGCGTTGTTGTATCCGTCATTATTTCAATAATCTTTGTTATTCTAATGGAACCTATGCTCAATATGATGGGAGCAAGTAGCGTGATAAACTATGCTACAGACTATGGATTCATCATATTTTCATGTACATTCGCCCTTTTAATACCTCCAATTGTAGGAGGGGCATTTAGAGCTGAAGGAGATATAAAAAGAGCTACACTACCAATCGCATTAGCCGCAATAATTAACATGATTTTAGATCCGATATTTATCTACACTTTAGGAATGGGAATTAAAGGAGCGGCAATAGCAACAGTACTGGGACCTCTTATAAGTTTATTTTTAATGTTTTACTGGATTTTTGTTAAAAAAGACACATATCTTTCATATAACTTTAAAGATTTCCATAATGAGCTTAAAATGTATAAAGATATTTTGGTTGTAGGTATTCCGGCCAGTCTAGAACAGTTAGTACTGTCTGTTTTAACAATATTTGTAAACTATATGCTTACTATCGTATCAGGCCCAGTTGCGGTAGCGGTTTATACTGCAGGTTGGAGAATAGTTAACATTGGAATGCTTCCGGCAATCGGTGTTGGAACCGCAGCAATATCAGTGGCTGGAGTGGCATATGGAGCCAGGAAATACGAAAACCTACGAGTTACTGCAAGATATGCCGTTAAAGTTGCATTAATAGCTTCAATAATTGTATGTATAATCTTAAATGTGTTTGCTAATCAAATTGCATTAATTTTCTCATATTCAGAAAGCAGTGCTGATTTGGCTCCTTTGATTGCAAGTTTCCTACAGTTAATGTGTCTATTCATCCTGTATGTTCCATTTGGTGCCAGTGCGGGTAACGTCTTTCAAGGAGTTGGAAAAGGAACAATATCATTTATATTAACAACATTTAGGGAATTTATACTCGTGTTAGTCTTTGCATACCTTTTAGGATTTACATTTAATATGGGAGAATTCGGAATATATTGCGGAATGCTTTTAGGTGGAGGAATAGGATCCCTTATATGTTATGCGTGCATTGAACTTTACATTAACAAACTAATCAGAGGTAGTGAAAATGTTTGATGAGGATATTCCGACATCCCCTCTTGTTTCTCTTCTTCACAGGAAACAAACCACACACATTAATGACAAGTTAAAGGATGCAAACCTGAGTTCGGGGTTATATCCTATTCTAATAAATGTATACAAACATGAAAACATGAGTCAGGAAGAATTAGCAAGTCACTTACATATAAACGAGAGTACAGTAACAAGGAACTTAGATAAACTTGAAAAAAAGGGATTGATTACCAAAACTCCCAAAAAAAGGAAAAAAATCATAAATGTTACTCAGGAAGGTGCCAAAATAGCTCAGAAAGTATTGGATTATGATGAAGAATGGGATGAATTAATCAAAAAAAATTTAACAAAAAAGGAATTTGAAGATTTTAAAAAATTACTAATAAAAATTTGTGAGGACCTAATATGAACCAGACAATCGAAGATTTAAAAACAAGAAGAAGCATAAGAAAGTTTAAAGATGAACAAATCTCAGATGAAGATTTAAAAGTGATTTTAGAAACAGGAACATACGCTCCAACAGGAAGAGGTGCACAATCACCTAAAATTGTTGTGATTCAAAACCCTGAAACCATTAAAGAATTTTCCGCATGGAACAGGAGCTTTTTCCCGGTTGACGTGGCTGAAGACATGGACCCATTATACGGTGCAAAAACCCTTTTGATTGTTCTTGCAAATAGTGAATTTCCAACATATGTTGAAGATGGAGCTAGTGTACTATCTGTACTTGTTAATGCGGCACATGCAGTTGGTGTTGGATCTTGTTGGATTCACAGAGCACGTGAAGAGTTTGCTTCAGAAAAGGGTAAAGAATTATTAAAAGAATGGGGAATTCCGGAAACTTATGAGGGAATTGGTCATGTGGTTTTAGGCTATCCGGACATGGAAGCGCCGGAACCATTACCTAGAAAAGAAGATTACATTCAATTTGTGGATTAAGTTTAAAAAAAAGAATTAAAGATGAGTTAAAACTACTCATCTACATTTTTTCAGGTGCTGAAACACCTAAAATATCTAAAGCGTTTTTAATAGTTGTTTTAGCTCTATCAACCAAAATTAATCTGGTGTCCTCTAATTCAGACCCGATAACTTGTTCTGATTTGTAGAACTTGTTGAATGAACCTGCTAAATCTTGACAGTATTGAGTGATATTGTGAACTCTTTTTTTGTTAGCGCAATCTTCAACAACCTGTGGGAATTTTGCAATTTGTCTTACAAGGTCTTGTTCCGCTTCATCAGGAGTCCAATCGTCGGCGACTTCTAAAGTGCTTACATCCTTACCTGATTTTTTAAGTAATTTGCATGCCCTTGCATGAGCATATTGAATAGAAGCACAACCTCTCTCAAAGCTTAACGCTTCATCCCATTTAAATGTCAAGTGTTTTTCTGGAGACAATTTGGCAATGAAGAACCTAATAGCTCCAACACCGATTTCTTCAGCCATAGGTGCGATTTCTTCTTCTGTTAAATCAGGATTTCTTGATTTGATTTCATCATGAGCCCTTAAAACAGCTTCATCAATCAATTCATCGACAGATACGAACTTGCCTCTTCTTGTTGACATTGAACCTTCGGGAAGAGTAATGAACTCGTAGAATATTACTTCAGGAGCTTCTTGCCTAAATATTTCTTCAAAAATTACTTTAATTTGTTTTGCTGCTAATTTATGGTCTGAACCTAAAATGTCAAGGACAGTATCACCTAAAGTAGCTTTATATTTGTGATAAGCCAAATCTCTTGTAGAGTAAAGTGAAGTGCCATTGGATCTTCTTAAAACAAACTCTTTTTCAATGTTAAAGTCAGTTAAATCAACGTATAATACGTCATCTTCTCTTGTGAATCCTTCTTTTTGAATATAATTAACCAAATCATCAACTTCTCCATTTCTTACAAATTGGCCTTCCCAAACGAAATCGTCATGGACAATATTCATTCTTAAAAGGGATTCCTTCATTCCACTAATACATTTTGACACTACATCTTCAAAGACTTTATTTAACTCTTCATCTTCGCCTTCTTCATATTTTTGGATTAATTCATCTACTTTTGCATTTAAAGCTTCATCTTCTTCTACGGCCTTATTTGCATCAAAGTATAGTTTTCCAATTTTATGGTCAATTTTATCGCCCTCATAATCTTCAATCTTGAGGCCGCATTCAGTTATACCACATACAATAATAGCTATTTGTCTTCCCATATCATTTACATAATACTGGGTTACAACATCTCTTCCAGCTAATTTCAATAATCTTGAAAGGGAATCTCCAAAAATAGAGTTCCTAATATGTCCAATGTGTAATGGACCATTAGGATTTGCTGAAGTGTGTTCTAAAACAATCTTTTCATCATATTCAGGAAGTTGACCGTAATTTTCATCAACTTTATCCAGAAGCATTTTAGAAAACTTATCATAATCAATGAAGAAATTTACATAAGGACCAAAGTTTTGAACTTTAGTAAAAATTTCCGGAACTTCAATCTTTTCAACTAAGTCTTTTGCAACTTCAGGAGGTGAAGTCCTTAATTTTTTGGTAAGTGCAAAAGCAATAGTGCTTGCTAAATCTCCCAAATTAGGATTTGGTGGGAATTCCAACTTGAAATCCCTATCAATTTCTACATCATATTGGTCTAATGCCTTATTAATAGCTTCAATAGCTTGCTTTTCAATTTCAAAATACATTAACTCACCTTATAATAATCATAAACCTTTCAACCAGAGTGAAAGATAACCAATTTTTGGAATAACTACCAAATTATCGCCAAATGTAACAACCTTTTCTTTAATTTGGCTAGCTTTAACATAATATGGATCCGGAGAATCATTATTGTCTCCCTTAATCACATACATCGTGGTTCCATTTATATCTACAATATTAATCACCCTATGAATTACCGGCTGGTTGTACCAATCCGCATCATAAACAACCACGTCACCTACTTTAACATCCTTAGGGTTGAATTCGTGCAATCCTAAAAAATCTGCTTTTTCAACAAGGACTATATCTCCCCTATAAAATGCAGGTTCCATACTGCCTGAAACAACCACGTTCAGGTGTTGAGCTGCAATTAATACTATTATTAAAATAATTGCATATGACACAACTTCTTTAAAGTCTATTTCCATTATATTACCTTCTTCTTTTTTTAAATGCTGCTTCAAGTCCTAATTCAATTGCATCAGAAGTTTTTTGTATATCTTCCATACTATGAGCATTTGATATAAAATTACACTCAAATTGAGATGGAGGAATAAATACGCCTTCTTTTAATAAAGTTTTAAAGTATCTTAAGAACTGTTTTCTATCGGATTTCTGAGCATCTGCATAGTTATAGACAGGTGCCGGATTGAAATAAATTTGAAACATTGATGCAAGCCCAACAGGTTGGACATTGTATTCTTCATCTTCAATGATGGATTTGATATTTCCTCTTAAGAAATTACCTTTTCTTTCTAATTCTTTGTAAAATGCATCATCGAGTTGTGTCAATGTAGAAATGCCCGCTTGGACAGATACAGGATTTCCTGAAAAAGTACCAGCTTGATAAACCGGACCGTTTGGAGCAATCAATTCCATGATTTCCTTTTTACCGCAAAATGCTCCCATTGGAAGTCCTCCGCCTACAATTTTACCAAGAGTTGTTAAATCAGGAGTAACTCCATAATATTCCTGAGCCCCACCGCGTGATGCTCTAAAACCTGTGATAACTTCATCAAATATTAATACAATACCGTTTTCTTCTGTAATTTTTCTAATAAATTCTAAAAATCCTGGTCTTGGCTCAATACAACCAACATTGCCCATGACTATTTCCATAATAATACAAGCAATGTTTTCACCTTCTTTTTCTATCAAATCTGTTAAAGCTTCTTCATCATTAAATGGAACAGATAAAGTATTTTTAGTGGTGTCGGCTGGAATACCAGGGGAGTCAGGTAGGGTTGCAGCACCGGAACCGCCTTTAACCAATACATAATCATGTGCTCCATGATATGCCCCTTCAAATTTGACTATTTTATCACGACCAGTAAAGCCTCTTGCAAGTCTAATTGCACTCATAGTAGCTTCAGTTCCACTATTACAAAATCTTACCATTTCAGCAGATGGAATTCTATCAATAACTTCTTTTGCAAGAGTTATTTCATTTTCAGTTGGAGTACCATATGCAGTTCCAATAGTCAATTGGTTTGAAACTTCCCTTACAACTTTAGGGTCTGCATGTCCCAATATTAAAGGACCATAAGCTAAACAATGGTCAATATAAGTTTTTCCATCTACATCTGTGAGTTTTGAACCGCCAGCGCTTTTAACAAAAAACGGATAAGGTTTAAAAGCACGTACTGGTGAGTTTACTCCACCCGGAAAGTAATTTTTAGATTCATTGAACAATTCTTCAGAATACATGTTATCACACTTATAAATGTTGGATTAATGAATTTACGCAAGCCACAGCAATAGGTGTTCCGCCTTTTGGCCCTTCAACAATAATGTTAGGAATATCAGAATTATGTAAAGCCTCTTTTGAATCAGCGGCTCCTACAAAACCAACAGGAACCCCTACAATAGCCTTAAGATTCATTTCACCATTTTTGTATAAATCCATAGCTTCAAAAACAGCAGTTGGAGCATTACCAGAAACTACAATTCCTTCAAAATCATTTTGTGCAGCATATCTCATGGCTGCCGCAGCCCTTGTGATTTGATTTTCTTTAGCTATCTTAATAACCTCTTCATTTCTAATATAACACTCAACTTCCCCTTCATATCTTGTAATACCATATTTAACCATGTTAATGTCGGTTAAAATAGTTTCTTTATTTCTAAGGGAATCCATAGCTACATCTACAAAATCAGGACTAATTTTAACTAATTTCGCATATTCTGGATCGGCTGTGGAGTGAACAATCCTCTCAACAATGTCTCTTTCTGCAGGATTTAAATCTTTGACATCATCTCCAATAAGGCCACGGATAATTTCTCTACTTTTATTTGCTATATCCAAACCTTGTTTAGTTGATGCACCCATGAACATTTTGTCTGTCATATTATAACTATTAGTGAATATATAAGTTAAATATTTTGTCTTATATTTAAAAGAGATTTAAATTAATGAATGCAAAAACTATTTTTCACTAGCTGAAAAGCCTGCCAAGTATCCGGTTGAAAATGCAATCTGCAGATTATAACCGCCAGTTGGACCATGCAAATCCAGAACCTCTCCTGCAAAATATAGATTGGGTATTATTGTTGATTCCATTGTTTTTGGATTGACATTATCCAAATCAACACCACCAATAGTTACTTTTGAAAGATTCTCATTAAAACCAGTTATTTCAAAAGTGAACCTTTTTAAATTCTCAATTAATCTGTTTTTACTTTTTTTATCGATTCTGGATAATTGAGTTTCACCATCTAAATTAGATTCTTTTAAAAAGAAATCAATGAAATTGTTTGTTAAAAATAGTTTTAGATAATTTTTAAGCATTATTTTGCCTTTCAACTGAAAATCTGCATTGAATTTTTCATTTAGCTGCTCACGTGTTAAATTCGGATATAAATCAATAGCCACTTCAAAATTTACATCCAAACTTTTGTCATCTAACAGGTTATAAGTTAAACCTTGAGAAATTTCATTGCTTAAATTAATAATTCCCGGTCCAGTCAGACCAACATGTGAAAATAAAACATTTCCCTTAACTTTACTTTTCTTATAACTTACAACAACATCGTATAATGTGATTCCAGCAATAGATGAGAGATCTTTTTTAGTGATTAATGGCACCAATCCATATTTAATATCCGTTAAAGGATGTGATGTTATAGAATAATTTTCTATATTGCAACCTGTTTGGGGATATGTTGCTCCGCCTGTGGCGATGATAATCTTATTGGCCTTTATTTTATCGTTGATAATAAAGTCTTCAGTAATAGTTTTAACTTCAAAGTTATAACTTATAACAACATCGTCCAGATAATCGATTAAAACTTTTAAGATATCACTAGATTTTTCGGTTCTAGGAAAAATTCTATTATCATCCTCTTCAATGAAATCCAATCCTTTATCTTCAAAAAATGAGAGAAGCATTTCATTTGTAAATGAGAAAAGAGAGTGTTTTAGGAAGTTTTTTTGAGGATAGAAATTCAATAGCTTTTTTATTGGCTTTAGGTTAGTGATATTGCATCTTCCGCCGCCAGTCATTAGTAGCTTTCGCCCCAAATCCTGGTTTTTTTCAAGTAATATTACGCTTGATGAATTACGACTTGCAATGATTGCAGCCATGATTCCTGCCGGACCGCCGCCAATAACAGCTATATCATATTCTTCCATATTAATCTAAAAAAGAAAGAAAGAAATTAAGGGGTTAATCTGTGTCTGTCCCTTGGGAAGAGTGCACATTCACGGATGTTTTCAGATCCAGTCATGACCATGGTCAATCTTTCTGCACCTACACCCCAACCTGCGTGAGGAGGCATACCGTATTCAAATGCTTTAAGGTATGTTCCAAATCCTTCAGGGTTTAATCCTCTTTCTTCAATTTGTTTTACGAGTAAGTCATGTTGGTGTACACGGGTAGCACCTGAAGACAACTCTAAATTGTTATACATTAAATCGAATGCATGGGAGTATTTTTCGTCTCCTTCTTTAGGCATTACATAGAATGGTTTAATTGCAGATGGCCATTCAGTTAAGAAGTAGAATCCTCCCATTTCATCACCTAAAGCCTTTTCAGCTTCACGGGACAAGTCTTCACCCCATGGCATTTCAACGCCATGTGCATTTACGATATCAACAGCTTCATCATAGGTGACATGTGGGAATTTTTCATCAGTAATTTCCAATTCATGGCCTAATATTTCCAATTCATCAGCGCATTTGTCATTGATGTCGTTGATTACATTGACAAGCATGTCATTTAAGATTTTCATTACATCTTCATCATCTGCAAATGAAACTTCTGCATCTATGGAAACGGCTTCATTCAAGTGTCTTAAAGTATCATGCTCTTCTGCTCTGAAAATCTGAGCAATTTCAAATACTTTGTCCATTCCACTAGCCATCATCATTTGTTTGTATAATTGTGGAGATTGGCCTAAAAATGCTTCTTTATCAAAGTAAGCAATAGGGAATAATTCTGTACCTCCTTCAGTAGCTGAAGCTACAAGTTTAGGAGTGTTGATTTCATAAAATCCATTATCATAGAAGAAATCTCTGATTGTATGGAACATTTGTCCTTTGATTTTGAAAATTGCTGAAACGTTTTCTTTTCTTATATCTAAAAATCTTGAATCTAATCTAGTGTCAATTCCAGCTTTAACTTTTTCTGTTGGATCCATTGGTAAAGGTTGGTTAGCTAAGTTTAACACTTTAACTTCTTTTGGTAAAATTTCTACACCATTTGGAGCTTTTGGAGCTTCTTGAGCCATACCTTTAATTGCAACGACGGATTCTTTTCTTAAGTCTCTTAATTGTTCTAAAACTTCTGCTTCTACTTTTTTACTTGGAGCGGTTATTTGAACTCTACCAGTTACATCACGGATAATTACAAACATGATTCCACCGAAATCACGGATTTCATGTACCCAACCCATGATAGTAACATCATTGCCTGCTATTTCAGGATTACATTGGTTAGCGTAGTTAGTTCTTCTCCAATCATGTAATAAACCTTGCAAATTATTCACCTCGGTTTTATAAAAATAAAAAATAATGATAAATTTTCATTATAATTTTAGTTTAGTTTTAATCTTTAATAAATATATGTTAAAAATAGAAATTTCAATAAAAAATGAAAAAATAAATTTGAAACTAATCATCAAATTTATCTTTATCCAATGTTTTAACTACACGTGCGGGAGAACCTACGACAACCGCATAATCCGGTACATCCTTAGTTACAATAGCTCCAGCACCAACAATAGCATATTTTCCAACAGTTACCCCTGCTAAAATACTAGCTCCAGCACCAATCCATGCTCCTTTTTTAATATGAATAGGTTTACAAGTTAAAACCTGTCTATCATATTCATCATGATTATTTGATAGTAATTGAACATTGGCCGCCATTAAAACATCATCTTCAATAGTTATTCCACCACGGGCCATTAACAAAGAATTTGAATTTATGAATACATTTTTTCCAACTTTTAAATGGGATAATGCCGCACCTGCAATTGGAGCAACTATCATTGAATTTTCTCCTAAATTATCGCCGAAAAAATCCTTTAATAATTCATTATATTCCTCACTCATTGGCAACGTGTGGTTAATTTCAAACATGAATTTATTGTCCTTGAGACCATTTTCCATGTCTTCTGGAGACAAATTTCTCATGTCAACTCTTTCAAAATCCAAATTAATCATCCTTTAGTCTAGTTTTAAATGAATTTGCATGTGCAAAAAAACCTTCATATTCGGCAATCGGAACAGAAGTTTTTGATAATTCTTTTAAACCATCCTTTGTAAGTCTTTGAACAGTTGGTTTTTTAATAAATGCTTCTGTCGAAAGACCTGAATACATTTTAGCTCCACCACCAGTAGGTAAGACATGGTTTGTTCCTGATCCATAGTCTCCTGCTGCAACAGGTGAATATGCGCCTAAAAATATTGAACCTGCATTGTTGATTTGTGATAGTGTTTCATCATCATCAGCCGTGGATATGATTAAATGTTCTGGAGCATATTCATTTGTAACATGAATTGCTTCATCAAAAGTGTCAGTGATAATAATTTTTCCACTTTTAGCTAATGATTCTTCAATAATTTCGCGCCTTGGTGCAATATCGGTTAGTTGTTTAACAAAATCGTCTGTCTTAATAGCTAAATCTTGTGAATCTGTTACTAAAAAGCAAGATGCATTAGGGTCATGCTCTGCCTGAGCTAATATATCTGTTGCCAAAAATTCTGGATTTGCAGTTTCATCAGCCAATATTAACACTTCTGATGGTCCTGCTGGAAACTCAATATCTACTTGACCATAGACCAATTTTTTCGCTGCTGTAACGAATATATTGCCCGGACCTACAATTTTTTCAACACGTGGAATTGATTCTGTTCCGAATGCAAGTCCGGCAATTGCCTGTGCACCACCAACCTTATAGATTTCATCAGCACCTGCAATATCAGCCGCAACCAAAATAGCATCCAAGATTTTACCATCTTTTTGAGGCGGGGTAACGCAAACGACTTTTTTAACACCTGCAATTTTTGCTGGTATTACAGTCATCAATATTGATGAAGGGTAAGCCGCACGACCTCCTGGAATATAACATCCAGCAGAGTTAATAGGCCTTACTATTTGACCTGCAACAATTCCAGGATTAACTTCCATTTCCCATTCGGATGGGATTTGTTTTTTATGGAATTTTTCAATGTTTGATGCAGCTTGTTTTAAAGCGACAAGCAATTCGTCATCTAAAGTATCGTAAGCCTCTTTAATTTCATCTTTGGATACTTTCAAATTTTCTATTGTAACTCCGTCAAATTTTTCTGTATATTCTCGAATAGCATTATCCTTATTAATTTTAACATTATTTAAAATATCAGATACTACGTCCAAGACATTATTTACGTCTTCTTCTGATCTTTTAATGGTTTCTGATAAATTAATGTCAGAATATTTAAGTATTTCCATTATAACTACCTCATTATAGCTCCAGTATCAGCAGAGTGGACTAATTTTTGATATATGGCCAACCATCCTGTAACATCACTTTCAGGATGTTTAACTTCTTTTAACCTTTCTTCAATTTCTTCATCGGATAACTCTACATTAATTAATCTGTTTTCAATGTCAATTTCTATTATATCCCCATTTTGAATTGCTGCAATAGGACCATCCTCTCTTGCTTCAGGAGATACATGGCCTATGCATGGTCCTCTTGTTCCGCCTGAAAATCTTCCATCAGTTATCAAACCGACATCCTTGATGTTCATTCCTGCAAGAGCGGAAGTTGGATTTAACATCTCACGCATTCCAGGACCTCCTTTCGGACCCTCATATCTAATAACAACAATATCTCCCTCTTCTATTTCATGGTCAAATATTGCTTTTGTTACATCTTCCTCACAGTCATATACCTTTGCTGGTCCTTTTAAGTGCATTAAATGGTCTGCTACAGCTCCTTTTTTAACTACACTACCATTTGGTGCAAGATTACCTTTTAATATTGCAATTCCACCATCTTCATGAACAGGATTATCAAGAGTGTGAATTACATCAGTATTTTTGTTTTCAACAGTTTCTAAATTTTCTTTAATGGTTTTTCCAGTTACTGTTAATTGATCAACATCAATTTTATCTCCCAATGTTTTTAACACGGCTTGAATTCCACCAGCCAAATGTAAATCCATCATTGAATCTTCACCAGCAGGAGATATTAAAGCAATATGGGGAACTTTTCTAGATATTTCATCAAATAATTCTAAATCGACATTAACACCTTCAACTTCACTTGCAAGTGCCGGAATATGTAAAGCAGTATTAGAAGATCCGCCTAAAGCCATGTCGACTGCAATAGCATTGTTAAATGCCTCTTGTGTCATTATATCGGATGGCTTAATGTCCTCTTCAATGAGTTTAATGATTTGTTTACCAGATTCAAAAGCAATTTGATTGTTTTCTTCTGTTAAAGCATGAGTAGTTGCACAAGTGGGAAGAGATAAACCTAATGTTTCTGTAATGCAAGCCATTGTGTTTGCTGTAAACAAACCAGAACAGCTTCCAGCACCAGGACAGGCACATTTTTCAAGTTCATGGACTTCCTCTTCAGACATTGTTCCTGCAGAATATGCACCGACCGCTTCAAAAACAGTAATTAAATCTGCAGGTTTACCCTTATATGACCCGGCGGCCATTGGCCCACCAGTAACAACAATAGACGGAACATTGACTCTTGCAGCACCCATAATCATTCCAGGAACCACTTTATCACAACTTGGAATTAATACAAGGCCATCAAATGCATGCCCTTTTGTCATTGACTCTACTGTTGCAGCAATGATTTCCCTTGAAGGAAGGGAGTATTTCATACCCTCGTGATTCATACTGATTCCATCACACACCGCCATTGTATCAAATTCAAATGGGATGCCTCCAGCAGCAATGATTCCTTCTTTTACAAATTCTACAAGGTCTTTTAAGTGAATATGGCCTGGTACAATGTCTGTAAAACTATTAGCAATACCAATGAATGGTTTTTTAAAATCTTCATCATCAAGCCCACAAGCTCTTAAAAGTGACCTATGTGGTGCTCTTTGAATTCCTTTTTTAACACTATCACTTTTCATTTAATCACACAATTAATTTAATCATTAATATATATCTCATTAATATCTT
Source organism: Methanobrevibacter sp. (assembly GCA_017434525.1). Lineage (GTDB taxonomy): Archaea > Methanobacteriota > Methanobacteria > Methanobacteriales > Methanobacteriaceae > Methanocatella. Next base: position 2,052 of record JAFRFD010000086.1, on the reverse strand, counting down.
TTATAATAATATGATTTTGAAAAAATTAAGTTATAAAAATAGCAATCTATTATACTAAAAAATAGTTGAAGAAAAGAATAATCAAATAAAATAAATAACTAAATCAGCAATGTAAAAACCGAGTTGATTTAGAATAACTGATCAGATTAATAATCATTACTACATCAAAATAGTAAATAGTTATCTACTTATTTGAATTACATGTTCTCCCAATCATCTACTTTAACATGGGGCTATGTTAAATGCAGATAATGCATTTATTTTTACTAGTTAATGCTTCTAGAGTTGACATTATAATATAAAGTGAACCAATGATTATAACAACCATATATTTAAATTTCATTATTAAATTCATGTTAAATATAAGAATTTAGAAATAATAAAAATCTAAATTGATTTTCTTATTTCAAAAATACCCATATAAATAGCTATTTCTAACCAAATGAATTATAAAAGGCAATTGAATTTAAAAGTTCATCTAGAACTGAAATTATGTGGATAAATTTCAGAGTTTTAATCTAAAACTTATTATCTAGTTAATAACTATTTATTCAATATTTTTTCGTGTTTGTATCAAATCATTATAATATTAGCATCACAATCACTCAGCTTTACATATTATATCCAAATAGAACATGCCAAACATATAATACCTGATATAACTGAAAAACTTTATGATATATTAATTAATGTCTTTAAATTCTTTATTCGTTAAACATTTTACGGAATTTGTACTTTTTATAATATTTATATTAATTATTTTATTCGATATTATTTCCTCATATATCTAGAATTTTCTTCTTAAAGAAACTCCAACAACAGATAATAAAGCTAAAATTGCTAATGCAACTGGATTACCAGTAGCAGGCATTGCTTCAGCACTTTCTTCTGCACTTACAACATCAATAATTCCAAATGCAAAGTTATTACTTAAATCTGGATCAGGAGTTTCACTAACTACAGTAGCCAACATTATAATATCTTCATTTGTCATAACTTGGCCAATAATACCTAAAAATGCAAATTCACCTGCCTCCAATTCTCCAACAACCCAGTATATTGTCTCATTTATCAAATATACTTGGCCTTGAGATGGAATGAACTTAGATATATCTATTGTACCTGAAAGTAGAACAGAGCGAACAAGTACATTATCAGCTTTATCAGGACCATTGTTATATACAAGAATACCTAATTTAGCTATATCTCCAACTTGAAGTTGTTCATTAGGATTGATTACTGTAATTTGTAAATCCGCTGATGGATCACCACCATATGCAGCACCAACGCCAGTGGCAACATCTTCTTCTTCGGTTGCAGTCAATTCAAGATTAGCATCTTCGTCAGTTGGCTCATCTTCCGCTGCAACAGAGTCATCTTGGGTATCAACAGTTAATTCTTCATCTGCTTCGCTGATATCTTCTGAAACGACATCAGTACTGTCGTCAACGCCAACTGCATAAGCAGAATCGTCAACATCTTCGGCTGCAATTACAGGAATTAACATGAAAATCAATGCAATTACAACACCTATTTTTAAAATGTTTGATTTTAAATTCATTTTTTACACCTTTTATAATCTACAGTTTAATCTACAAATAATATTGTAAATTGAATAATTTTATCACAAATTATCTATAATTAAACTACATTATTTATATAGATTTTAAAACATATAAAGTTTACAAAAAAAGGCACTTTCAAAAACTTGTGTGATTTTTTTCTTTTTCATTTTTTATGTTCCAATAATTTAATTTTAGCATAAATCGGCTTAAAAGTCATTGTTCTATTTTCATTGTTCTTTTTATATGTTTTGGAAATATTTTTTGGAAGATATTTTCAATTTTATTGTTTGTAGATGGAATATTCTTATTTTCGAGATGGTTCGTTAATTTTTGAAAGTAAGGAATGATGAATTTGTCTATAATTTTAATTGTGAATGTGTTTTGAGGGAATTTTCTCTCAAACAGTCTCTTTCGTAGATTTTTTGCATCATTTAAGTTTTCTGCATCCAATATTTTGAAAATATGTTTTTTTAAATCAATTAATTCT
>JAFRFD010000085.1 GCA_017434525.1 Methanobrevibacter sp. | reverse complement strand
CCTCCAACCCGGTCATGACGGTAACGGGCGGGTTGAAATCCGTCCGCATCACAGCTGTGATTGGCGTGGATTCCCACTCCTTCGCATTTTCAGTTTCGAGCACGCCGCGGAGCAGATCCAAAATTAAAAACAGCTCAATATTTTAACATTTTAAGATGGTGCGAGGAAGTAGTTTTTAGAAACAGAAATGAAAGATGTGTACTTGCTTGTGATGAAGCCCATTTATTAATAGACAAAAAAGTTCCACAAGCACTAGATTTCTTGAAAGGATTATCAAAGAGAGCAAGAAAATATGAAACATCTTTGATAATAATAACTCAATCTGTTGTTGATTTTACAGCTGAAGGAATTAAAGAATATGGTCAAGCAATACTAGATAACTCAACTAATAAATTATTTTTTGGAATGGACGGAAAGAATTTACAACAAGCAAAAACTATATGGAATTTTAATAAAGAAGAATCTCATATATTATCAAGCTTAATTAAAGGTCAAGGACTTTTACAAGTTGGAACAGCAAGAACGTTAGTTAGAATTAAAGGTTTGCCATTCGAAACAAAAGTCTTTGGTAATAAAGGTGGAAGATAATATGGAGTTTGATTTAGTAAAAAACTTATTTAAAATAAAATTTAAAATAGCATTAGCAATTGGAATAACAATATTTCTTGTAATAATTTGTGCTTGGTATTATATAACTTATTTATTTAAGGATAATTCATCTTCAGATAAAGTTAGTTCAGAAAATGCTGAAGAAAGCACATATATAGAAGGTGGTAGTGGATTTTTACAAAAACCTGTAAAAGAAGGAGAAATTACAGCTAGAATGTATTATCCTAGTGGTGGATATCACGGAGCAATTGATTATGGTGTTAGCGTTGGAACGCCAGTTTATGCAGGGGCAGATGGAGTCGTTGTAAAAACTGCAAATTTACAGACAAGCTATGGTACTTTTGTTGTAATACAACACGAAAATGGTATTCAAACTTGGTATGCTCACGGAACGCCTAATTCTATTTTGGTTACTAAAGGTCAAAAAGTAAATAGAGGACAACAAATAATGCTGTCAGGAAATTCAGGTCATTCAACAGGTCCTCATTTACATTTTGAAGTTAGAAAAAGTCCGTATGATTACAATACTTGTAGAGTTGATCCACAATTATATATGTAACATTAAATTGGAGGTAATTATGAAAGATAAAAAGAATATGAACGAACTTGCATTATGGATAATAATTTTAATTGTAGTTGTTGCAATGGCAATGATAGGAACTATGTTCTTAAATTCTATGAAAAAAGAAAATACTTCAGCTGAATCATCAAATGTAGTTGATAAAGATATGCAAAAATATTTAGGAAACCAAACAGTAGATGAAATTGAGAAAAAGATTGATGAAGAACTTAAAGATATGGATAATAAAGAAGGAGTAGATTAATGGAAATTCAAAGAAGAAAACAAATTATATATATAGGCAACGAAATTAATGATGTTTTAGAGAATATTATAAATGAATCAAATGATTTAAGAATAACATCAAGATATATAAATGAATATAACTTAAATACTATAATAACAGACCAAATTCATTCTTTCAATGGAATTAATATACTTATTATTGATAACAAATCGGTTACTAAAAGTACAAGCGAAAGTGAAATCATTAAGGCTTTAACTAAAATAAGGGATTTATACGATTTAAGAATTATATACATTGCTGAAGGATATAAAAGAGGAAGTCAATTATTGTCAAATATTTTTGATTTAGGAATTTATAATATTATTACAGCTGAAAATAGTAAGATATTAGAGGAAGAATTGAGAAAAGCATTGTCTGAAGAAGGTATGAGCTTTAGAAATAGTAAAAAATTCAAACTAGAAAATGTGCTTTTAAATATCAATTCAACTAATAAAGTTGTAGAGAAAAAAATTATAAAAGCTAAACAATATGTTTCCGTTGGAGTTGCAGGAACTCAAACTCATATAGGAACAACAACACAAGCAATAATGATGACAAAATTTTTAGTTGATTCTTGTAATACTTCTGCTTGCTATGTT
>JAFRFD010000084.1 GCA_017434525.1 Methanobrevibacter sp. | reverse complement strand
GCAGCAGCTGGATTAGGTGCTCTCTTCGGATAGATTTTTTAAAAATCTATCACCTTTTATTTTTTCTTTTTTTTGACTATTTTTAGACTAATTTTACTTTAAGCTTATTTTAAAATAAATTTTATATTATTGTCCTGTTTTTGATATTTCATCATCTAAAATAACATTAAACATTTTGTAACTATTTTTTTTAAATTAGTTTTCTAATTTTGATGTTCTTTTTTAATTTTCGACTTGTTGATAAAAATATCATTTAAATTTATAGTTATATATTGTAAATTTTAATATGTCAAAAGTAAAAATGAAAAACAAATAAGGATTAAATCCTTATTTAATATTATAAAATTAGTGTTTATTCTAGATTGCCAGATATTATTTCTCCAGCCTCTGATGAAGAAGATTCTAGATAACTATCTGCTGTAGTTTCAACACTGGAGGATGAGTCATAATATTGATTATTAGAATCATCAGAATAGTCAATATGGTTGGCATCGTTTTCTTTTTGTAAATTATCATTAGTATGAGTATTATTGTTAATTTTAGAATTTCCATTATTAATAGTAGGATTATTAGTAGTATGAGTGTTAGTTGTTGTGTTTGCAACTTTAAATTGTATTGATTGGGCCATATGTAATGCAATATCTTTATTATCAGCAGTTATGATGATATTATCATGTGTAGTTTCATTTTGCAGTATGATGCAATACATTTCCGCACGACCTTCTATTCCTAATTGTTCACCATTAATAGTATAAACTTCATATCCATCAATTTTCTCTTGTTTGGTGAAGTGGGTTATTATTGTGTCATAAATTGCTTTAAAACCTATTGCTCCGCCTAAGCCGTATAAACCTTTTGCATTAATTGATTCTTCACTATTATATGTTAAGAGACTTCCTTGCTTAAAAGTCCACATTTTAGCTCCAGTGCCATTTATTTCTCCATCATATTTTGCTTCGTTAGTTGGTATATCTATACTTGTTCCATTTGGGGTTATTTCGATTCTTTCATATTGTACAGATTTTGTAAGTGTTCCAAATATGGCTCCAACTAATATGCATACAATTATCATAAGTATTGCTATTATGATTAAATTTTTATTTTCCATGTTTTTGCTTCCAGATTTTTATTATTAATATTATTTATGTATTTTAACTTGTTTATAATTTGGGGTTTAATGTGAGTAATATTATGATATTATTGTTTTAAATCAGTCAGTTTTTATATATGGTTATATATAAATTGTATTGATTATGAAAAATTGTTTTCATTATGAAATATTGATTTAAGCGGGTTTTTGACATGTCAGAAAATAACTTACAAAGAGATTCATTTTATAAATATTTAGTTTCTAATGGTTTTTATTTCGATAAAAAATTAATTGAAAATTATCTTTTATCTTTAAAAGTAAAACCGTTTGTAATTTTAACGGGCAATTCTGGAACTGGAAAAACAAAACTATCACAACTATTCGCTAAATTTTTGATTAACCGAATAGGAGGTACTTTTGAACTTCAGGATAGTGTTAAAGTAGGTAAATCTGCAGGTTCTGGTGGATGGACGCTCACAAAAGGAGTAATAGATGTCTCAAATAATAATTTTGATTGGGATGTTTATAATATTCCCGTAATGATTGATAATATTCCTGCAAAAGCTAAATTGACTCCATCAACTAGATTATATTATAGGAGCGATGAATTAAAACAACATCTTAAGAATCTTGCGGAGATTGACGAAGAACAAAGAGTTATTTTAAAGATTAAGGTAAATAATGAATATGATGTTAATTTTAAAATTATTCCTGTTGGTGCTAATTGGACAGATAACACTAACATTGTAGGTTATTATAATGTAATTAAAGGTGATAATGAGTCAACTCCTGCTTATGAGTTAATTAAACAAGCTCAATTTGATTCTGAAAATCCATATTTCTTAATTTTGGATGAAATGAATTTATCTCATGTTGAGAGATATTTTGCTGACTTCTTATCTGCTATTGAAAGTGGTGAAGAAATACCTTTGTATGGTAATAACGAAACTTTAAAACTTCCAAAAAACCTTTTCATAATAGGAACAGTTAATGTTGATGAGACAACTTACATGTTTTCACCAAAAGTTTTAGATAGGGCAAACACTATCGAATTTAACACTTTAAGCGCATTGGAGTATATGTCTTCTGATTTGGATGAAGGAGATTTTGATGGAAATATTAATTATTTACAATCTCCATTAAGTGACTCTAATATATCAAATTTAAATATTGAAGATTTAGAGGAAATCCTATCTGAAATTTCATATAATGATAATAATCTATGGGATATTTTAGCTATTGAACTTACGGCATTCCAAGAAATACTTAAGGACTCCAGTTTTGACTTTGGTTTTAGAGTAATTAATGAAATTTTAAGATTCATGGTTGTGGCTTGGAGGTATGAAAACGAACCTAATGAGTGGGATAACTGGCAGAGGTACTTTGATGCTCAAATTAAACAAAAAATCCTTCCAAAATTACACGGATCTGAGAAGGCTATTGGAAATATGTTGATTAGTTTGTTTAACATTTGTTTGGAAGATAGAAACAATAATGAAAATCCTAAAAACTTCATTATTGCTGAAGAGAATTGTAGGTATTATACTTCAGCATTAAAGCTTCAAAACATGTCTAAAGTATTATCTAATCAAAGATATGTTTCATTTATTAATTAAGATTTAAATGATTGAGCAAAAAGTTATAATTCACTTAACAGATGAAGATTTAAATGAATTGGGAACATTAATAGTTAGTTCCCTTGACTATAGGGGAAATTCACAATCTAATGTTAACATCTCGCATTCTATGGCTCTAGAAAATGTTCCGATTGTTGATGAACCGAATAATTTAACTCCTATTCAATATTGTCCGAATATTGGAGCTAATTTTGCAAAATTGATGTTTTTGGAAGAAACAGAGTATCAGATTTTATTCGAATCTAAGGATGCAGGTGCTAATTTTGATGTCTTATATTCGTTAACTAAAATCAATGACAATCATTTTAAACCCTTTAGGTTCTCTTTAGATGATAAAATACTTGGAACTCTAAACTTTAGAAGTTATGTTGGAAAATCATTTTTAGATGTTCGAAAGGATAGCATTAACTCCATTAAAATTCCAATTGAAGTTAGGTCTAAAAAAATAGATTATTTTAATCAATATTCCGCAATGATAGCGGATTTATCACAACATGCATTAAGTTTGATATTTGAAGTAAATTCTCCACTGTATCAAGAATTTGAGTTGGATTCAAGAGAAAAAGAAACATATTATGAAGATTTCATGTTTTTAGAATATCTTTTCAGAGAAGATAACTTACCTTCAATTTTTGAATATCTATCTAAAAACCTTCATTCACAGCTTAGAAATCATGTCGAAACGGTTCCGATTTCATTCGCATCAAATGTTAATCAGGATACTTTAAAAAACATTGTTTCAAAACCGAATAAATTATCCAAGTCAAGTGCAGATTTCTTAATCGTTGATAAATTAAATGGTTATATTCCATCCGAATTAGAGCAAGTCAAGCATGAAGATGTTATTGATATTCCTGAAAACAGGTTTTTCAAATATTTTCTGGAGTTAATACAAAATTTGGTTGAAAAATTACTTAAAAGCTCAAAGGAAGGTTACATTAAAGATAAACTATTGTATTTTAGTGATGAAATTTCATATTATCTGTCAAGCAAGTTTTTCAATCACATATCTTCAATGGATTATGTTCCTTTCAATTCACAAATTTTACAGAAAAAAGAAGGATACAGGGAGATTTTCCAGTACTTTTTAATGCTTGAATTTTCATTCAGATTAAGTTGGGATGAAGTTAATAATCAATTTAAAGGATTTGAGAAAAAATTGTCTGAGTTATATGAATATTGGTGTTATTTCAAAATATTGAAAGTTTTAAATGATTTAAGTGTTGTCAAAATCAACTTCGAAGATGTATTTGAAATTAACAAGGATGATTGGTCAATAAATATCAAAAAAGGAGAAAGATCTGCTAAAAAATTCAAATTATACATTAGTGATAATGAAATAGATGTTAGGCTGTTTTATAATTTAAGATTTTCAGATAAATCAAAATATAGGTCATATTCCCTTGCTTTTAAACCGGATTACACTTTATATATTTCAATTGGTGAATATAAACATTTCATTCACTTTGATGCAAAATATCGCTCAGAATTAGAAATCATTGATTTTTACAATAAAATTGAGAGTTCTGATTTGGATAAACAAATCGATGAAAGGGATTCTTTAGAAGAAAAAGCTCGTGAATTTAAAGAGGGCGATATTTATAAAATGCACACTTATAAAGATTCAATTTTAAAAACTGAAGGGTCTTATGTGTTATATCCTGGAAATAAGACAAAAAGATTTTATGAATCTAATTTAATTATTCCATCTGTTGGTGCTTTTTCTTTAACTCCTGGTAATGATGATGTAGAAGAAGATAATTTGGAAATTTTCATTAAAGAAGTGCTAAAAACCCTTTTATTTAATCATGGTTTAATTGTATATGGGTGGGATAGTTCTGATAATTCAAATGTTTAATTTATTTACAAGTAATTTCTTACTAATCATAAAAGCTACTTTTGTCTTATCTCTTTTAAAGAAATTAACATAAGCGTCATCACCTTTCACTCCTTTTGGAGCTATTTCCAGCAATTGGTTTTTAAATCCATTTGCTGAAGTAGGTAATAAGTTAACATCTTTTTTCTCAATAGCTAGTTTTATCTGGTTATATGTTTTTTCAAATGATTCCAAATCATTTTCATCAAAGGTAATTTGTTTTACATCACTTAAAACTCTAAAACCATTCCTACTTTTATTCTTTTCAGCATAACAAATGACAATCAATGTTGTTTCTTCAAAGTAGTTTTTCCAGTAAGAGTCTTCCCAATCAGTTTCAAAATCACTTAAACTAATTGTTTTAAAGGACATTCTCTCACGGGGTTTTCCATCTTCCTTAATTGGCAGATTTTTTATGATGAAACTTGTTTTTGCGAATAAGTCATCTTTTTTAGGTAAATCTTCATCTTTACCGATTAATTCATCAGAAATCATTTTGCTGATATTTTTTGGTATTATTTCATCATATTCTCTACCTGTAATTTCTTCAAGAATTTCAACTTGTGTTTTTCCAAAATAAGCTTCTAATTTATCTTTAACATATTCGATAACTGTATTGAATTCTTGCTGAGATTTAATTTCCAATAACGTTGGTTTTTCAATAAGTTCTCTTAAAATACCAGTCATATAAGCATTTTTAAGGGAATATGCTCTTGGCTTTGGCAAGATATCAGAAAATGGTTGTGTTGTTCTATCAGATGAGGTTCTCGCTTTTGTACAGGCACCTAAATATGATGTGTCTCCTTCAGATAATTCATGAGCTCGGCCATCTAAAACTTTGCCTTTAATTATTTCAAAATCGTTATTGAAGATTTTAAAATCATTTGTCATGTCATATAATTGATAATCAGTGATTAAAAAGTCTTTGGCTTCTTTAGTTGAGTCATATTCGTACCATATGATGAGCATTTTTTTGCATTTTCCCAAAACGTGGCTGCTTTCAAATGTTTCATTAATGATTTCATTATAGTTGATTTTGCTTAAGACTAATCGTTCTTTTGCCCTTAAGCTTCCATTTTTATTTTTAACGTATCCTGTAACTTTCAGTTCAATGTCCAATTCCTCAAAATCGGCTTTACTGTCGCTATTTATGGGATATTTGTAAAAACCGGTTTCCACCACATGGCCCAATAATCCTTTTTGCCTATTTAAACTTGCATTGGCTAGCAGATTTTCAGAATCAATTTCTTTAAAGGTTTTTCCTTTAATATTTGAGGTATATTCAAGTAATTCCTGTTCGGTTCTAAATTTCATTTTGAATCATTACTTTTCAAATGCTCTCTGGTTAATATTAATATATTATTTAACCAATATATAATATGTTGGAGATATTGCTATGGAGAAAACTGTTGTAGAATTATTTGCAGGTGTTGGAGGATTCCGTTGCGGGTTCAATGAGGTTACTTTTGATGGAAAAGAAGTTACTGAAGAAAATAATTGGAATTTCGTCTGGGCCAATCAATGGGAGCCATCTACTAAAACACAAGCAGCATTTGATTGTTATACTGAACGATTTGGAAAGGATTCCTGTGTATGTGAAGATATTGGTGAAGTTGATAAAACCACTATTCCTAATCACACAGTACTTGTTGGCGGTTTTCCCTGCCAAGATTATTCTGTAGCAAGATCGCTTTCAAACGAAAAAGGAATTGAAGGCAAAAAAGGAGTTTTATGGTGGGAAATAGCTGAAGTTTTAGAGGCTAAACAACCTCCTTTTGTTTTACTTGAAAATGTAGATCGGCTTTTGAGATCTCCTTCAACTCAAAGGGGCAGAGATTTTGGAATCATGCTTCGCTGTTTTTTAGACAATGGGTATGCTGTTGAATGGAGAGTAATCAATGCAGCAGAATACGGATTTCCTCAAAAAAGGAGAAGAGTATTTATATTCGCATTCCATAAATCAACAGAATACTTCAAAAATATAATTAAACAATCACCAGAACAAATTGTATATTCGGATGGTATTTTCGCAGTTAACTTCCCAATTAAAGATGCAAAATTGGAAAAAGGAAACACGAATATTTCACAAAAGGAGTTTAATACTCTTGTGGATATTAGTGAAGGATTTGATTTTCATTTCTTTAATGCAGGATGTATGGTTAATGGAATAATTCACACATATAAAGTACAACCCGTTGACTGTAATGATATTACAACATTGGGAGATGTCCTTGAAACAAATGAAGTTGATGAGAAGTATTATCTTTTAGATGAAAAATTGGAAAAATGGACATTTTTAAAGGGATCTAAAAGAATTAAAAGAACAAAACCTAATGGTGAAACATATTATTTTTCAGAAGGCCAATTATCTTTCCCGGATAAATTGGATGTTCCTGCAAGAACAATGCTTACAAGCGAAAGCACAACTAATAGGAGTTCTCATGTAGTTAAAGATAAAGTTTCAGGTAATTTAAGAACATTAACTCCCGTAGAAGCTGAAAGAATTCAAATGTTTCCGGATAACTGGACCAACATTGAATCTAAGGCCATGACTGAAAGAAGAAGGTATTTCATGATGGGAAACGCTTTAGTTGTGGGTGTTGTCGAAAGATTGGGCAAATATTTAGAAAAAATAGTTGAAGATGAAGATTAAGATTCCCCATCTTTCATATTGTTATTGTCATTGTAAACGTATTCTACATCCTCATCGCCGGAATCATCCTCATGCATCCAGCTATATTCATCAGGATATGCCTCGAATAATTTCTGATTGGCGTATTGTGCACCTTCGCCGGTTTGATAATAAGGATTATTTGCACAGTTGTGGCAAACTTTTCCTTGTGTATATTCGTTGTTTGCTTCTGAGGATGTCAGGGCATTTCCGCAAACTGCACAATAACCGTATTCGCCGCTTGGTGAAGAGTCTGTAGTTTCTTGTAAAGTTGCATTTTTAACTGTTGTATTGTTTAGTAGGGATGTCGTGTTGTTGGCGGCGACTTTAGGTGCGTCTTGGTGAGTATATAAGCCATAACCCAATCCGATTGCCAGTATTGCTATTATTGCAAGCAATGCAAGTATTCGTTTGTCAATCATGTATAAAATTATCGACATCATTGTATATATGTTATTCTAATTGTGTTATCATTTGCAGATAAGGTAATCTCAACACTCAAGATGAACTTCACAGCTATTTTGCAAATGACTAAAAAAATCCCATTTTTCATAAATTTATTTATTTAACAAAAAACATATTATAAACTAATAAACAATTTAGATTGATTATTATGGTAGAAATTTTTGACGAACTTGGTTATAAAAAACAGACTTGCAAAACTTGCGGACAGGAGTTCTACTCACAAGTAAATAGAGATACCTGTGGGGACGCTCCGTGTGACGAGTATGAATTCATCAACAATCCTGCAACCGAGAATTCATACAATTTATACGAAATCCAAAAAGTTTTTAGAGAATTTTTAGAAAGCGAAGGACATACTCATGTCCACAGATATCCCGTTCTGGCCAAAAGATGGAGAGATGATGTTTTCCTTGTAGGGGCATCCATCTTCTGTTTCCAGCCTTGGATTACCTCAGGCCTTGTAAAGCCGCCTGCAAACCCTATTGAGATGGCCCAGCCATCCATAAGACTCAACGACGTCGACAACGTGGGAAGGACAGGAAGACACATGACATGCTTTACAATGGGAACACATACGGTCATAAACAAGGAGGACGATTTCATCTACTGGGAGGATGAAACCATCAGACTGTGCCATGAGTTTTTCGCACACATCGGAATAAACACTGAAGAAATCACCTTCATCAAGTCCTGGTGGGCCGGCGGAGGTAACGAAGGTCCGTGCTATGAGGTCTGCTGCAGAGGAGTGGAGCTTGCAACTTTAGTGTTCATACAATACGAAACCCTAGAGGACGGATCCAAAAAAGAAATTCCAATCAAGGTTGTGGATACAGGCTACGGTCTTGAACGTATCGCATGGATTTCACAGGGAACACCGACAGCCTATGACGCATGTTTCGCACCGGTTGTGGATAAACTCAAAGAGCTCACAGGAGTCGAAATAAACGAGGACATTCAGGGAAGGAACGCACAGATTGCCGGAATGATGGACATCGAGGACATTGGAGATTTAAAGGAACTCAGAGCCCAAGTCGCAGAATCATTAAATCTCTCACTTGAGGAATATCTAAAAGCAGCAGAGCCTATGGAGGCAATCTACATCATAGCGGACCACACAAGATGTCTCGCATTCATGCTTGCAGACGGAATCATCCCGTCCAATGTAAAAGAGGGTTATCTTGCAAGGCTAGTGTTGAGAAGAACAATCAGGTTCATGAAGGAGCTTGACATGAAAGAGTCCTTGGCCGACGTCATGGCAATCCAGCTTGATTTCCTCTCCAAGTTCTACCCTGAAATCAGGGACTCAGAGGAACACATCATGAACATCATCACTTTAGAAGAGGAAAGGTATGCAAACACGGTCAAGAAGGGAAAAAGCATTGTCAAAAGGACAATCAAAAGGCTTAAAAAAGAGGGCAAAGATGAAATGCCTCTTGACATTCTCATTGACCTTTATGACGCACACGGAATTCCTCCCGAAACCGTCACAGAGATGGCAGGAGATGATTTCACAGTAAACGTTCCCGACAATTTCTTCACACAGGTTGCAGGAGCCCACGAGAAGGACACAACCAACAAAAAAGACACTTTCAAAGTCGACTTCCCTGAAACCGATTTGCTGTTCTATAAGGATTTCTACCAGAGGGAGTTTGAGGCCGATGTCCTTGGCATGGTTGAAAAGGACGGGGACCAATGTTTGATCTTCGATAAAACAACATTTTACCCTGAAGGAGGAGGCCAACCTTCCGACATAGGTGAGGTTTCCATTGACGGAAATGTCATTAAAATAAAACATGCAGAAAAGATTGACAATGTTGTCCTTCATCATGTAGATGAAGAACTCAAAAACGATGTGGTCGGCAAGAAAGTCACTGGTGAAATTGACTGGGACAGGAGAATAACCCTTGCGCGCCACCACACAGGAACTCACCTTGTCATTGCAGCGGCAAGAAAAGTATTGGGCCAGCACATCTGGCAGGCAGGTTCCCAGAACGGCCTTACCAGGGCACGTATCGACCTCTCACACTATAAACGTATTACTCAAGACGAGCTGAATGAAATCGAAAAGCTTGCAAACGAATACGTCATGGACAACATAGATTTGGACATCCAGTTCCACACAAGGGACGAGGCACAGGAGCTCTACGGATTCGTGCTCTATCAGGGTGGTATCGTTCCGGGCAAGATGATTCGTGTTGTCAAGATACCTGGCGTTGACGTCCAGGCATGTGCAGGTACCCACGTCATGAGGACAGGTGTCGTCGGACCTATAAAAATCAACAAGACAGAAAGGGTTCAGGACGGTGTTGAAAGAATTGACTTTTCAGCAGGACTTGCCGCAATCGATTCAATGCAGCATGACGGAGAGCTTTTAAGGCAGAGCTCAGCAACCTTCAAAGTCGACAACGACCAGCTTCCGAAAACATGTGAAAGGTTCTTTACCGAATGGAAGTCACAGAAAAACGAAATCGACCGTCTGAAATCAGAAATCGCAAGTTTAAAAATGAACTCTTTAGCTGATGAGTTTGAGGAAATAAACGGCCTTAAGGTCGTAAGCCAGCTTATTGAGGCCGACTTCAAGGAACTCCAGAAGATGGCAACAGACTTCACAGACAACGGAAAGGCAGATGTCGTTGTAATGGGTAACAATAATGGTAACATTGTTGGTGCGGCTTCACAGAATGCAATTGATGGTGGAGTAAAAATCAACGAAATCATCAAGACCGCAGCAGGAGTCTTAGGTGGAGGCGGCGGTGGCCGTCTGACATTGGCGCAGGGTGCCGGTAAAAACACAGAAAAGATGGATGAAGCCATCCAAACAGCAATAGATTTAATCAAAGGATAATCCCTTATCCTTTCTCTTTTTTTGAGTTCGACTCAGTATTTTTATGCATTCGTTCCATTGTAATATATTTTTTACACCATATATATATATATCCTTTGATAAATTTTTAATTACTTTTAATTAACTTTAAGGCATTAATTCATGCTTTTTTAAAAATTGGAGGTAAAAATGAAAAATAAACTGATACTGGCTTTGGTTGTCTTGATGGTAGCTGTTTCTGTTCTTGCAGTAAGTGCGCAGGATACAACAACAGTTGATGATGTTGTCTCTGAAAGCGTATCTGATGATGAGGCTCTTTCAATAGATAACAGTGATGATTCAGTCTATCAGGACGGAGAAGGCTCTGGAAATGTCAAGGATGTTTGGATAGATGAAACTGAAGATAAAAGTATGGTATATATCAACGGTGAAGTGAGAGTCATTGACTCTTCTAATGCATTACTTCTTGTTTTGCCTTTGTCTAACAGTACACGTGCCACTTTTTCAACAGTTGACTCAATTGCAAAAGACCTTGAAATTCAAACAATAGATGATGCAATAAACTATGTAAAAAAATCACTTAACGCTAAAGACGTTAAAATATTCTCAGGGGCCAGTTCCAATATAACTAAAGTATACGATCACAGGAAATACAATACTATTGAAGACAACGATGCTCAGCTTATAGGGGATTCTGATTATCTCAATGGAGCGTATGGTGTAGATTATACAAGAACTCATATTGCTACAGGTGATTATGGAAGAATCGTGAATCTCACCCTTGATTATATTCTTAAAGCCACTGTTGATGAAACTGAAGATGATCCTGCTGAACCTGTTGAAAACAACACTGCTGCAGATAATGCAACCAACACTACAAACGCTGATGTAAAAAATACTACTGACAATCCTACCAATACTGTAAATTCCAATGACAACGTTACCAACAACACTCATATCAAACCAAAAGATGTGGCAAAAGCTACCGGTATTCCATTTGCAGTATTGATTGTTGCATTGCTTGGTGTTGGCGTTTCTATAAGACGTAGAAAATAATATTTGATGAGTTTTTATAACTCATACTTTTTTTTATTTTTTTGTGTTTTTTTAAAAAATTAAAAATTAAACTACAACCCGTAGCTATGTTTGTCGTAGTTTAGCTTGTACATGAATTTGTAGTATTCGTGCCTATTTAATTTTCCGTCACCGTTATCGTCGGAATCTGCATACATCTGGTTTTGAATGTTTTTAGGAGTATGTGCAATGGTCATGTCACTCAATGTCACGTATCCGTCCCCGTTCCTGTCGGTAGATTCAAACGAACGGGAATAACTGTATGATTCATAGTCGGGCTCGGCCTGCTTTACGGTAACTGATTTGCTTTGTGTGGCCTGAGAATACTTGTCATTACCATCAAATTCACATTTCACCTCATAATCTCCCAATTCAACCGAAGGAGCAACCTTTGCAATTCCCTTTCCGTTTGTGGTGGCACTGTACTCATAACTGTTTTTTCCGTTTGAAAAGGTCACGTTAATGGGTTCGCCGGAGATTGCCCCATTTTCTCCAGTCAGTTTGACCTCAAAGTATTCGTCATTTGTCATGGAAGATCCGGTCAGTATGTCTAGTGCAGGAGTCTCTTTCGGCGCAAATATGTTTCCAAAGCCTGCAAATACAATGAAAAGCACCAACAATCCGATTATAACAGCAAGCAGAAGTATTATAATCTTGTGGTGTGAAGAATCGTTTTTTACGGGTGCAATTTCATTGAGGGCGCTCCCGCATTTGCTGCAGAACCTTTCATCATCATCACCAATCTCGGCACCGCACTGGTCACAGTATTGTTTCATGTTTTTAAATATGTTGTCCGTTACTATTTAAAGCATAACATTACTCTCCAAACGACTGTCATAAGTGAAATTAGAAACCATCAATTTATCTTAATAATGCAAGAATACCACGACTTCTGTAAAAGTCGTGGATGAATTGCAAGATGGGTGTACTTATATTAAATAGGATTTTTAAAGGGTATTTTCTATTTTTATCAGATTTTAGTTTGTTATTTTTTTGTATTT
>JAFRFD010000083.1 GCA_017434525.1 Methanobrevibacter sp. | reverse complement strand
TAACCTACCAACACTAACAGACATACCATTACCCGCATTTCTATCCATTCTTGGTTGAGGTCTGTCGGATTCTTCTTTGACAATGACTGGATTTTCAGGTGCTGAGAACAAATTTAATTCTTGAGGCAGGGCTTTGAAATTTGCCATTTTATCTTTCACATCATCAATGTCAAAGTCCTCATCCAATTCAATAAATACTGCTTCAGTATGACCATCAATTACAGGAACCCTATGACATGAAGCACTTAACTTGAAATTTGCATCATTGACTTTTTCGCCGTCAAAAGAACCTAATAAATGTAAAGTTTCGGATTCCATCTTTTCTTCTTCACTACCAATATAAGGAACAAGATTATCAACAATAGCCATTGAAGGTACGCCATTATAACCTGCACCAGATACCGCTTGCATGGTTGATACTCTGATTGCATTAACATTAAAATTGTCAACTATTGGTTTTAATGTTAATGTTAAAGCAATAGTGGAACAATTAGGATTGGTTACAATAAAACCATCCCAGTTATTTTCCTTTTGCTGAGCCTCAATCATATCTAAGAACTCTGGATTAACTTCAGGAATTACTAAAGGAATATTTTTCTTCATCCTATGAGCACTAGCATTACTTGCAACAACATAATCTTTTGCAAAGGCTTTTTCAACTTTAGCTGCAAATTCAGTAGGAAGTGAAGAAAATACAATATCTACATTATTATCCATATCATCAGGATTTGTCTCACATACAACTATATCCTTTACAGACTCAGGCATTTCATCATCAAGATACCAAGTAGTAGCATCTTCATATCTTTTACCTGCAGAACGTGAAGAAGCTGCAAGAGCAGTGAGCTCAAAATCCGGATGTTTATCCAATAACTGAATAAATCTTTGACCTACCATTCCGGTAGCACCAAGTACTCCAACATTTACCATAAAAAAACACCTATTCCAAACCCAAAACATCATTCATACCGCTAACAATACCTTTTTTAGCAGAAGGCACATACCTAATAGCTCTAATTACACCAGCTATGAAAACTTCTCTTGTATGCGCTTGATGTTTAACTTCTAATCTTTCACCATCACCAACAAACATTACAGTATGATCACCAACAATATCTCCACCACGTACAGCATGAACACCAATTTCTTCAGGAGTTCTTTTACCAACTAAACCATGTCTTCCATAAACACCAACTTCTTCAGTATCACGGCCTAATTCCTCTGCAATTACTTCAAATGCAGTCATTGCTGTTCCGGACGGAGCATCTTTTTTCTGATTGTGGTGAGCTTCTATAATCTCAATATCAAAATCATATAATAATGGAGCTAATTTCTTTAAAGTATTGAAGAATACATTAACACCAATAGCCATGTTTGATGAAATAACTGCACCGACATTATTT
The DNA here is from genome assembly GCA_017434525.1 of Methanobrevibacter sp. Lineage (GTDB taxonomy): Archaea > Methanobacteriota > Methanobacteria > Methanobacteriales > Methanobacteriaceae > Methanocatella. The sequence goes on along the minus strand of JAFRFD010000083.1, from coordinate 4,655 downwards.
TCTTCAACATTTTTTATATTGGATGCCATTTGCTCTTCTGTAAAACCAGTCGTTCCAACAACTATATTAACTCCACATGCAGTTGCTGTTTTAATAGTTTCGACAGCAGCAGGTGCAATAGTAAAATCAACTAAAACATCAGGTTTTGATGCTTTTAAAGTTTCTTCTAACTTTTCACTACCTACAATTTCAACACCCAACTCATCAGTACCTGCCTGAAGACCTGCATCTTTTCCAGCCAGTGGTGAGTTCGGAATCTCAATAGCTGCAACAACTTCCATATCATCTTGTTCTGTAATTTTTCTAATAATACCGGAGCCCATTCTTCCAGCAGCCCCAGTTACTGCGACTTTAATCATTTAAACACCTTAAATTAATTCTGCATTTTTTAAAGCTTTTTTAAGAACTTCAAGATTTTCCTCTTTCATTGGAGCTAATGGTGCTCTTAAATCACCAGCAGGAAGACCCATAAGATTCATTGAAGTTTTTACCGGAACAGGGTTACTTTCAATGAATAATGCTCTAATTAATTCAAGCATTTCATTATGAAGTTCAAAAGCACGATCATAATCATCATTTAAAATACTATCAACCATTAAAACCATTCTTTTAGCATCAATATTTGCAGATGCAGAGATTACACCAGTTCCTCCAACGGCCATAATCGGTAAAGTCAATGAATCTTCACCAGACAATATGTTGAAATCATCTTCAAGACCTTCAGCCAAAAGAGCATTGTAAATATCAGAAACTTTATCAACACTTCCACTTGCTTCTTTTACTGCATCAATATTATCAATTTTTGCAATTTCTACAATTGTTTCAACATCCATGTTTACTCCAGTACGGGAAGGCACATTATAAGCAATAATTGGAAGATCACATGTTCCAACAGCCTGATAATGATTTACAAGTGCATGTTGTTGAGGTTTATTATAATAGGGAGTAATAACAAGTGCTGCATCAACACCAATATCCTGAGCAAATTTTGTTAAATTCAAAGCTTCTGAAGTAGAATTACTGCCAGTACCAGCAATAGTTTCCACCCTACCATCAACTTCATCAACTAAAACTTCAATTATTTGTTTGTGTTCATCATGAGTAATTGTGGCTGATTCACCGGTTGTTCCAGCCCCCACTAATCCATTAACACCTTTATCAATCAAATAATTAATATTTGACCTAAGGCCTTCTTCATCAATATTTCCTTTATTATCAAAAGGAGTTACCATTGCAACATAAGTTCCTTCAAAATTCATTCTAAAACCTCATTAAGTAATTCATAAGCTTTTTTACCATCTTCTAATTTAATATAAAGTACAATAGCAGTTTGAGATGATGAAATCTCAATTATATTAATATGATTCATTCTTAGCGGTTCTGTAATCTTTGAAATAATTCCCGGAGTTTCTTCAGTAAAATCAGGACTTACTATTGTAATCATTGTTGTGTCTTCAGCCAAAGATAATGAGCTAAATACATCATCTTCAATTACTAAATTATGCAATAAACGATATGCTTTTTGTGAATCTTGTTTTTCAACAAAAACCGTCATTGAATTTTGTCCTGCTGAAATGCCGAATATATTAATATTATTACGTGCAAGACATGCAGTTAATTTAGCTAAAAGGCCTGATTTTTTAAGCATTCCATCGCCAATTAAAGCAATAAGTGAAATAGGATTTTTATAAAGTGAAACGGATTTAGTCCTGTCGCCTTCAGAAGGGCCAGTAATACGAGTTCCTTTTACTGACAAATCTCCATGAGCAAAATTAATAATTTTTGCACTTATTAATGGATCTTTATATTTTAATGCATGGGGATGTAATACCTGAGCACCATGAGTAGCCAAATCCCACATTTCTTCAACAGTTATTTCATCCAATAACTCTGCTTCTTCTATTTTATTTGGATCAGTAGACATTACACCTTCAACATCAGTTACAATGATTACCTCATGAGCATCTAAACAATGTCCAATTAAAAATGCGGAAATGTCACTTCCACCACGCCCAAGAGTGGTAATTTCTCCACTTGGTCCTTTTCCTAAAAATCCACAAACAACCGGAATAATTCCTTGATTTAAAAGTTCCCCTATTCCTTCAAATCCCTTACTTGTAGTAGCGAAATCAATTTTAGCTTCCAAAGCATTTGAATCTGTCATAATAGGCCACAAGTCATTATATGGATCAATGAACTGAGATTTAACACCTAATGATTCAATAGTTGCGGAAAATAACCTAGCACTAGTTAATTCACCCATAGCCATAATTTCTGCCTTTTGTCTATCAGTTAAATTTCCACCAATCGCATCATTAGATAAATCAATGAGCTCATCAGTAGTTTTATTAACTGCAGAAACTACAACAACCACTTGATTACCTTTCATATATTCATTTACTACGGATTGCGCCGCTTTTTTGATTCTTGAGCCATCACCAACCGATGTGCCTCCAAATTTTGCTACAATTAAATCCATTAAAATTCACCCTATTTCAAAATTATTAATAGTTTAATTATTATTTTTGATTAAACAAAAATACGATATATATTTTTATTAAAAGATATTAATAAACTTTTAAAAAAAATGATTAATTATAAAATTTTACTAAAAAAAAGAAGATGAGATGAAAAATTTTTAATTGATTTTTATGTATTCTCATTTTTGTATTCTCTTACTTGGCATATGGGTTGTCGAAGGAATCTTTAGACCATTATTTCGAAATCATATGTGAAATTGTCTTTAAAAAATGCTTTTTCGATAAAATGTATTTTTTTCTTTTCCCGATAGTTTTCCTGAGATATACTCATATCCATTTGTTCGATATAATCTGTGTTCATGTCTGCAGATATCTATTATCCGGATAATATTTGATGGTATTTTTTCGCATATTCCACCCATCAATCAACAACATTTTATATAACATAACGCTGATGGTTTTCAAAATTAAATTCCTCAAGTCCATAGACATCAACATGGTCTGATCAATATCATATCTTTTAAAACCATGAATAAACAACCAGTACTATCAAGTTAAGAAATTTTTTCTGATTTTTAATTTTAATTTTTATTTTTCCTTTTTTTATTTTGTTAATTTTTCTTTATTTTACTTATACCTATGTGTTATTATTTTAATTTTATTTTATTGAGTGTAAATTTATTTATATCTATTTTTAAGTATTATATATAGTTAATATTATATATTATTAAGTATATAGTATTATTATCAAATAATATTAGTTTTTATTTGAGATTTTTTGTTTTTAGGGTGATTTTCTATGGTTTTTGAAAATGTGTTTTCAAATTTTTTAGCAAATTTTAATAATTTTGTTGATAAAAAATATATATTAAGTGATAATGCTTTTGTTCGTAGCGGTAAATGGAGTTTGGAAACTGCAATAAAATTTCCTTTATTTAATCGTAAGAAAACAAAATTTAATGAAGTTAATAGATATTTAAGAAGTCAAACAGGAGATTATTCAATGAAAATAACTGGTTCTGGAGTTTGCGATAGAATGCAATATATTGACCCCAAAGTATATATAGACATGAATGGTGGAGTTATAATGGAAATATACGATAATGTGGAAGAAATGGAAACTTTTAAAGGATTTCACGTTTTTGCAACTGATGGATCTTATGTTGAAATTCCAGATCATCCACAAGCACGTGAAGAAATGGGTGTCCCACCAAATAATTCAGTTGAAACATTTGCTGCAAATGCAAGAATCTCCTGCACAGTAGATACAAAAATGGACTTTGTAATATCAGCAATAATTGAAAATCAAACCGTAGATGAAATAACTCTTGCATTAAGACATTTAGATGATGTAAAAAACAAAATAAATATGAATAACGTAATTACCTGTTATGATAGATTCTATAATTCCACAGAAATCATGTTAAAAACAGAAACATTAAATTCATACTATTTAATCCGTGGAAAAACCAACACATTCAAAAAACAACAACGAAAAATGGATAATGATAAAAAAACCGATGAAACATTCGATATAAGCTTAAATAACGCAAAAATTAAAAAATTTCACGACGAAAAACTGAAAAAAATCGCAAGAAAACAAAAAAGCATCCCGGTCAGAATAGTCAAAGTAAAATTAAAAACCGGAGAAACAAAAATACTATTTACCAATTTACCAAAAGAAATCGCAACACCTGAAGAATTAAAGCAATTATACGGCGAAAGATGGAAAATAGAAACCGATTACGACAGACTAAAAAACAAATTATACATCGAAAAATTCAGCGGAAGAAGACGAACCATAATCGAACAAGACTTCTACAGCCACATATTCCTACTAAACCTACTAATTGGAATAAAACATGATGCAGAACTAAAAATAACACGAAAACCAAAAGAAACAGCAAAATACACCTACGAATACCACTCCAACATCAACACCCTCATCGGTGAAATCAAAGATCAACTACCAAGACTCCTAACGGACAACCAAGATGAAATACAAAAAGTAATAAAAGAAATAATGGAAATTGGCTCCAAAGAACTTGTAGCAACAAAAATACCCGCACGAACAAACGCAGAAAGAGATAAAGAAAAAAATTGGAATAAAAATTGCAAAACAAGCAAAAGCGAGGGATTCTAAAAATCTGAAAAAACCTTAACTTGATAGTACTG
>JAFRFD010000082.1 GCA_017434525.1 Methanobrevibacter sp. | reverse complement strand
ATATATTCCATTATATCACCTTTAGAGTGCGTTTGGATTTGGCACATATTTTGGAGCTACGTTTGGCTCTTCTCTGAGTTTCATTACTCTTTCTTTCAATTCACGGACAATCCATTCGTCATCACGACAGGTTTCTGGTTTGTCAATTGCTTTTTTCATGTAAATAGGAACTCCATCCATACGATAACTGGTACCGGCACATTCTACACCAATGAATGAACCTGGCAATACTACATCAGCAAGTTCAGTTGATGGACCCCAGTGAATATCGATTTGAATAACCGGAATGTTAGCTAAGTGTTGGTTTGCTCCGTTAGGGAAGTGAGCACCTGGGTCAGCTGCAATAACCATGAAACAATCTGGTTCTTTTCTTACTAATAAATCGATAGTGTTGGTTTCACCCATCATATATCTTGGGTATCCTCTACAATAGTCAACACCGAAAGCGAATCCACATTCGAATGCCATGAAAATGTTGAAACCGTTTACGTTAAAGTGTCCTCTCATTGGAGTAAGACCCCATTTAGAGAATCTGTTTAAGTCTTGTACCATTTTAATAGCTATATCAATGTTTCTTTGTTTGGATAATGTGTGAGTTAAACCAAGACCGAAGAATAAAACACCGAATTCAGCAGCTTTCATTTCTTCAGCTAATTCGTAAATATCTTCTTTAGGAATTCCAGAAATTACATCTTGGTATAATTCTTTTCCTCTTAATACAGCCCTAATAGCGTTATAGAAACCATAGTCACCATTTTGTTCAAATCCAATCCATTTGTCAGAACATTTTGCAGTATCTGAGAATTTTGGATCCATGGTAATAACAGTTCTGTCAAATCTTCCTCTTTGTCTGAAGTATCCACGACAGAATACAGCATATCTTGCCATGTGTCTTGGGTGAGAGTTCATTGCGTTACTTCCAGAGTAAGCAATAACATCTGCTCTGTTTTGTACTTCCCCTAAAGTTTGGATAGGGTAACCTGCATTTTGTACAGCTTGTAGGGAAGGACCGTGACAGATAGTTGCTTGGTTATCTAATACTGCACCAATATATTCACCTAAAGCTACTCCTTCTTTCATACATTCAGTAGAAGTTTCAGACCAACCGTAAAATACTGGTCTTACTGAGTTAGCAATATATTCAGCAGCTTTGTCTAAAGCAGTATCCCAATCAACTTCCATGAGTTCTCCGTTTTCATCCCTAATCATTGGAACAATTAATCTTTGATCCATATCTTCCATGATTTTACTTGCACCAAGTCTGCATGCGTGTCTTACAGCAACAACATGATTATCTTTGACTAAGTAATCTAAATCGTCACAGTTACATCCACAAAATGCACAGGTACAATTTTCAACAATGTAATCGTAATCAGTTATAGGTGGTTCATAAGTCATGATCAATCAACTCCTCCCATTTACGTCCTTTGTAAACTGGTCTTTCACCTAATGAGTCCATGTTTTCAACAGCGTCGTCATCAGTTTCATCAACATATTTTTTGTATACCCATCTCATTAAATCTGCCATGAGTAATACTTTTCTGTCTGTTTTTTCAACAGTACATTTAATACCTTTGTAAGTAGGGTCAGAACAGCAGTAAGTATCGTGACTTACAACAGTGTTAGCCCAAGGTCCTTTACAAATAAATACGGTACCTTCGTGAGGTGCATCTCTTGATACTGCACAGTTTACAACAACTTCACCGAAATCGGTTTTTACTAAAACAGTATCCCAATTGTTTACACCTAATTTTGCCATATCTCTTGGATCCATGTAACAAGTTCCAGAAGCATTTTTATATTCTTGTTTTAAGGTAGAACCTCTTTTTTTACATGCTCCTTGGTAGATGTCTGATCCAGTGTTTAACATACATTTAAGGACTTTAGTATTTCCTTCCCCGGTAATTTTTACATCAGGTACAACAGGTTTTTCTAAATAAGTATTAGCATAATGCACAATTATTCCCCCTATTCTAACCATATAGCGTTTACTGGGCAAAACATTTGACAAGTTCCACATAATTCACATTTATCTGGACTGAAAAGTTTAATAAACCCATTTTCTACCATGATAACTACTTCTTCAGTTTTTGCACCATTACCACCAGCATTTTCTGGACTAATAGCAGCATTAACAGGACAAGCAATTACACAAATTCCGCATCCTAAACAATTATCTTGATTTACTTTAAGTTCCATCGAATCACCTAGTCTTTAATTGCATTTAAAGCATCTGTCCAAGTTGCTGAATTGGTTGGAGTGTGATCAACTTCAGTTCTTTTTACAGTTATTGCACCGTTAGGACATGCTTTAGCACATGCTTTACATTTTATACAGTAATCAGTTTGTGCAACAATGTGATCTAATCTTGAACCTGGACCAGTTGAAACTGGGAATGCTAATGCATTACATTTACAAATATCTACACAAGCACCACATGCTTGACATTTATCTTGGTCAACTTCAATTGTACCTTCAAATGGTTTTTTGACTTTTGCTGCATCGGTTGGGCAGACTCCTTCACACCATCCACAGTAGACACAAAGGTCACTGTCAATAACTGAGTTACCTGTAACAACAGCTTTTGCAGGGTCAATATCATATTCACCATATGAGCATATTCTACATAATGCTTTAATAGCTTTAGTAGGACATGCTTTTTTACATACTAAACAGTAAACACATTTGTCAGTGTCGACTTCGATAGATTCTTTACCGGTCTCTTTGTCAACAACAATTGCTTCTGCAGGACATAATTCTTCACATACACCACAGTAAATACAATCATCATCGTTAATTTCAATTTCACCAGTTACTAAATCTGCGCGGTCTGGTAATGTTCTGTCAATTGCGATAGCATCACGTGGACATGCAATTTCACATTTTTTACAATAGACACATTCGTCATCGTCAATTTCGGAAGATGCAATGTAGTGAGGATATGCTTCAATTTCACTGATTGGTACACCGTCAATAGTTAATACTAATGCATCAACAGGACATAATCCACTACACATACCACATAATACACATTTGTCTTCATTAATACTAATTCTTTGAACATCAAATTCGTCGTGGATATTTTGTGCAATTTTATCATGACCACTGAAGTAGACATTGTTAGCAACCTGTACACGAGAGTCAATAGCAATCTCATTTAAGGTAATTGCACCAACAGGACAAGTGGACTCACAAATCCCACATCCAATACAGACATGGTCTTTGAAAGATAAATTCCTTACTTCCTCCGCTGACCTTGTAATGTCAAAGTTATTGTCATTAACTTCTTTCAAATTTCTTATCATTATTAAATCTCCAAAATTTTAATTGAATCAGTTGGGCACTCATCTTTACATAGCTGACAACCACAACATAGTACGGAGTTTGTATGTGCTTTTAATGATTCTAACTTAATAGCCTTCATAGAACACACATTTACACATAAGCCGCAACCAATACAGGAATCTTCAATAGTTGCTTCATAGTTTTTTTCTCGGCAAATATTCACAATTTTTCGACTCTGTTCTGGTTCATCAAATACCGCATTGGTCATTATTAAAAAATCCCTGGGAGATAGTTCAGTAATAGTCTTTGCAACATCAATTGAATTCCAGGACAAGTTCCTACCATTCAAATAATGTGATACAGTGGATCTATCAATTCCTAACTCATCAGCAATTGCCTGGTGACTTTCACCTGCTTCTTTTAATTTAACCGCAGCTAAGTATTTTAAACCAGATGCAATATGCTTTGGCATTTGAACCACCATGTGTAATGATTACACATATGTTTATCTATATAAATATATTTGCCTACTAACTCAAAGTCGAAAGCCTTATATATTACTGTGGGAATACTACACTAAAAAAATTTTAAAAATTAATATAAATAAATGAATTTGAAAATAAAAAGTTAAATAGTATATTATAATAAAAATAATGACTTTAAATTAATTATATTCATTTTTACAATTAATTACCTATATTAATTTTTATTTTTATCGAGTATTTGTGACAAAAGAGTAATAAAAAATAATAAAAAAATATT
>JAFRFD010000081.1 GCA_017434525.1 Methanobrevibacter sp. | reverse complement strand
GAGATTTCTGCCCTGTTAAAAAGAAATATTGAATTTAATTATGAATTTTACAATTTAACCATTTAGTAACAAATTTTTTATACTTATTTTCCCAAAAAAATAAGGATTATTGGCCCTATATTTTTTTACCAACTATTTTTTTTCCTGAATATTCCTTTTCTTCATAGAAAATAATCCTCAACTCTTTTTTTTAGAATATTTTTTTATGATCATAAAAAAAGAGGAGCTCATAATAATGACTGATGAAACCACAAACTACATAGGAAACATAAGTACAGTAATAAAAATCTTCAGCATGTGGCTGGCGGGACTATGTATAGGAGCATTAGCAGCACAAGGTCTAAATCTCCCTATAGATACCTCCACACTAGCAGAAGCAATAACTTCCATACTGTTTGTATTCGCTGCATACATTGATGCCAAATACCCGAACACATTCGGATTCCTAGGCAACAACAAACAAACACAACAGCAGATGGTATTAAAGGAAATAGTGCTCAACGAAGAATACGAAAACAGTGAAACAGACGAAGAAGAGGAAACATGTGAAAACGAGGGTGAAGATGGCTGTTGAAACCCATACCTGCATACATGAAGAACAGATACAAGACCACAGTATACAAATCAAAGGCCTTGAAACCCGTTCACACTACAAAGAACAACGTATAGATGAATTGTATGATAAAATGGATAAGATGGATGAAAAAATAGACGTGCTGAATGACAATGTAAACAAACTAATATTACAATCAAGTCAAGATGACAAGAATCTGGAAGTACGATTGACAAAAATCGAAACAGACATGGAAAATCAAAAACAGGAAAGCCAAAGAAGAGTGACCTGGATAGGAATCGGATTAACAATACTAACTATCATGATTAATGTATACTTCCAGATGATGCATTAAAAACTTATTTTATTTTTACTAATTTTTTTTATAAAATTTGAGTGTTTAGTATAACCTGGCAGTACAATTGGCTCCAGACCAATCAGTAAGAGTTCAAATCTCTTAACACTCACTATAGAGGAGATAATTATGGCAATAACCGAATGGAAAGAGCCCATATACGAAAGACAAGACGGAGAAACACCCCGACAATACTATTTCTTAAATGAATTTTTCAATTTTGACGGAAATCTGGAAGAGTTCATAATGTGGATAGAAAGTGGATGCGATGTTGATTCAGATGAACCTATTGAGTTAGAATACAAGCCTTTTGCTGCACAGTCTTTTCGAGGTATTTGTACCAGGAACAAATGGATGAGTAGAAGAGATGCTAAAAGAATAGCTGATATTGACAGAAGAGCTAAACAACTTGAAGCTATTGAAGATGAACGATTTATCGAAAGATACAAGCTCAAAGAGGACAATGAATACTTAGCTCTTAAAAGGGTTAATAGCAATCTTAGGCATAATGAGCGTTATACTGGTGGGCAGTTTAGAGACCATACACAGGGTATTCGTAACTTGCAGGATTCCCGTAGTATTGACCGTGGAGAACCGACCGAGATAAGTAAGAATCAACATAATATTGATGGAAACATTGATTCCACAGTTGTAACAGGTACCATCTCTCAGGAAATGATATTGAAACCTGAGTATGCTGAAGCTACAAGGAAAGTGTTGGAGAATCTTGTACAAAAAGATGAGGAAAATGAGCAAGGATAAATTGACCGTTAAGGCTGTGCATAATAATCCGGCCTTTTTTGCTATGGAAGCTTCAGAAGGCACATGGAAACCCTACAGACATTTAGTGCTGATAATCGAATTGCTGATTTATGTAGTTCAGGGAAGATGTTCCAGGTTAATGGTGTTCTGTCCTCCAAGACATGGTAAAAGTGAACTGATCAGTTACTATTTCCTTTCATGGTATTTGGGTAATTTCCCTGATAAGAAAGTTATCCTCACAACTCATACGGCCAGTTTCAGTAGAAAATGGGGTCGTAGATGCCGTAACTTGCTCAAGAAGTATGGTTTGAAACTCTTTGAATCCGAGATAGCTCTTGCCGAGGACAGTCAATCCGCCAGTAACTGGAACATTAAGAACCATGACGGTGGTTTATTCACAAGTGGTACCGGTGGAGCTATACTTGGGGAAGGTGCCAACCTGTTCATTATTGACGATCCAACCAAAGGTTTCAAGAAAGCCAACAGTAAGACTCATCAGCAGGAATTGAATGACTGGTGGTTTACTGAGGCAAAGACAAGGTTGGATGCAGACCTGGAAAAAGGAATCAAACCTGGTGTAATAGCTATTTTTCAAAGGTTGAACAAATGGGACCTGGCCGGACAGATATTATACAAGAAAGAGGGAGATAAGGTTGTGCCTAGAGAGCCCCAAATGCCTCTTAACATTGCATTGGAAATATTGCGGAATGGTGGTACTATACCTTATGGTACATGGGTTGTCTGCAATCTCCCTGCATTGGCAGAGGAAAACGACCCTTTAGGCCGTAAGGTCGGAGAGGCATTATGGCCTGAGAAAGTGCCTGCTAAGGAACTTGAAGAAACCAAACGTACAATGGGAAGTTTCCGTTACAATGCGGTTTACCAGGGAAATCCACGCGAACCGGAAGGCGGAGTGTTTGAACGTAAATGGTTCAGTAAAAGTCGTGTACCGGATAAGAAAATGGATGAAATGATAGAAAAACTACCTGCTTTACGATATTGGGACCTCGGTGCCAGTGGAGAGGACGGGGACAAGACCGCGGCCAGTCTCACATATTGGGATGGAGAATACCTTTACTGGCGAAAACAACTCAACAAAGGTCTTACACCATTGCAGGTTGACAAGTATTTCGTTGACACAACCATACGTGACGGAAAAAAGACAACAGTAAGAATAGAACAGGAACCAGGAGCAAGTCCGAAGGTTCTGATAGATAAATTCCAAAGACATAAGAAACTGCGTGGTTACCGTATACGGCCTGATAAGGTTAAAAAGGCCGGTGACAAGTTAACCCGTAGTTTTGATTTACAGGCTTTAGCTGAAGATGGTAAGGTACTCATCGCGGAGAGTATCTTTGAGATGGTTGTGGATGAACTGGTTGAATTCACCGGCGAGGAAGGCGGAACAGATAACATTACAGACACTGGGACAGGTGCGGCCAGGTACTGGTTGAGTCCTCGTAGAAGAGTCCATGCATAACACAATTTTTTTTGAACACTTGTTCAACTTTCAAATAAGATTATTGAACACGAAAAAACAAAACCCCTAGGATTTCCAAAAATCCCCTATTCAAATGTTTAAAATTTACAAGCTAATGATGAACAAAATAATAAAAATCTAATGGTGAAAATAATGTCCAAAACTAAAAGAGTAGACTCCTTCGTAGTCATCAACGATAACAATGAGTATGAACTTGTAGGAGCAGAAGTACTGGAAAGGTACAGTATCAAAGCAGACGTGGACGAAGAAGGAAGTAAACAACTAAAGACAGACGGGTGGATGTATGACGAATCATTACTCGAACCATTATATGATCCATACCAACTATGCGAACTCCTGGAACTCAACACATACCATGAAGACTGTGTAGACGTAATCTCCAGGGATGCAGCAGGTATAAGTTATGATTTCACACCAGTCACAGGGGAAAATGAAGACCCTGACAACAAACCTACCATTGAAACAATATTCCCACGTTTGGAAAAGAAAATCAACAAATTATTATACATGATGAACTATGACCGAAAAAGTGTCGGTTACGGAGCATTGGAAATTATAAGGGAAGGTAAAAGCAAATCCCGGATTGTAAGCCTAGCACACATACCATCCTATACTCTCCGTAGAACAAGAGATAAGAAAAGAGTAGTTCAAAGAAGCGCCGGAAAAGAAGTATGGTTCGTCCTCTATGGAAAAAACTATGATAAGAACGGTAAACTTTGCGATGTACATGCAGACACTGGTGAATTCTACCCTTACAACAGTTTAAGACCTGAAGAAAAGGCAAATGAATTATTATGGACTATGGATTACAGTCCCAAAAGCGAATACTACGGATTACCAAAGATTATTGGAAGTATCCCAACTATCCATGGGGATATGAGCCGTAACAATTACAATACCAGCTTCTTCAAGAATTATGGTATGCCTGCATTCGCAGTCCTCGTAAGTGGGGATTTTGTTGACTACGAAGAACCACCACATATTGAGGATGAAAATGGAAATAAAATTGATAATCCTGCCTATGATGTTGAAGAAACATTAAGATGGAAAATAAGCCAACAACTGAAAGAAGTTATCCGTAATCCACACTCAGCTATGGCAATCACTATCCCATCCCAAACAGAGGAGGGTAATGTTGACATTAAACTTCAGCCATTAAGTGTTGATACTAAAGAGGCCAGTTTCAGATTATACCGAAAGGATAACCGTGATGAGATATTACATGCTCACCGTGTACCTCCATACAAATTGGGAATCAATGAAAATGGCAGTCTCGGTGGTTCCAATATCAAGGAAGCTACAGTGAATTATAAAAACGATGTAGTAGCACCGATAAGGGATGATGATGAATTCATAATCAACCAGATCATCAAAAAAGAGTACGATATCAAGGATTGGGAGTTCAAGATAATCGAACATGACAACCGAGACTATGCCGGTGATGTGGCAATAATCAAAGAATTATTCGCTATGGCCAGTATCACCCCAAGACAGATTATAGAGAACATTGGTGATAAATTCGGATTAACAGCACCCGAAGACAACCCTTACCTTGATGAATATTATCTGAACGGGCAGCCATTGGATAATTTGTGGAATAGTGATGTTGAGGTTGGTGCTGAATCAGATGATCTGTTAACCAGTTTGGAGAATGACCTGTTCCAAGAGGCGATTAATCTTGATGACAACATTGGACAAGAGGGACACATTAGTGAAGATGTCATTGAAAGTGCGTCAGTCAAAAAGAATACTAAATCTTTTAGGCAAACAATCACAGATGCGTTCCGCGGAAGAAAATAACCTTGAAAAAGACCTCAAACGATGGTTCAACAAACTGCAAAAAAGAGTGCAGAAACTCATTGATACATATTATGAGGATGAACTGTTTTTCCTGCATGTGAACAAAGTGTATACTATCGTGGAGGATATGAAGCCGGAGTATAATGCAATCCTCCTCAAACATGGCCTTAACGTTTTCTATAATGCAAGGGAAGTAGCTACTACTTTGTATACTATTCAGCAGAAAAAGGTTAGTTCAAAGGCCAGTCTCTACGAACCGAAAATTATCCGTCCGGAAGATATGGGCTTGTTCCGTACAAATCCACAAATCGAGGATAGTTTAAGGCATAATACTTTTGTGGCTAGTGATACAACATTGGCACGTGTAACCAATAACATCACAAACAACCTTGCAGACAGTTATCATGAGGGAGTAGGTATAAAGGATGCAGGTCGCCGAATCAACAAGGAATTCAGTAGCCTGAAAGGTTGGGAAAGTAAACGGATAGCAAGGACTGAAATCAATTCCGCTCAAAATGTGGGCAGTTTCAGTACCTATGATGAATTAGGTGTGGAATACCATATGTGGTGGACCGGTCAGGACGAAAGAGTAAGAGACTCCCATGAGGATCTGCATGGTCACATAGTAGCTGTCGGAAACACTTTCAGCAATGGATTATTACATCCTGGGGACAAGTCCGGCCGTATCAAGGAATGGATTAACTGCCGATGCACAAGTATCCCATACATTATCCCATTAGGTATGATGGCACCATTGGGTATGAGTGAATTTACTGAAGCAGACTTGATTCCAATACCAGGTTACACTCCTATTACTGTAGATGCATTGAATGGAGATTATCCTTTGGATTATTATATTGAAGGTGGAGTGATGGATCAGTACAAACTGAAAACTACTCCTTCTTCCTTTGATGAACAAAAATATAATAATCTTAAAACTGTTGAAGAAGTTGCTGACTTCTTCGGTTATAAAATAGAAGAGCACCCAAATGACATGTTTATACAGACCTGGAAAGAAAGTTATGGGGAAAATGTATTCTGTTTATATGATGAAAAACATAATTGCAGATTAGTATTTGGGAAAGGAAAATCATTATCTAATCTTATTGATATTACTAATTCTGGAAAAGGAGAATTTGATTTTAAAGAAATAATTAAGATTTATAATGAAGCGCCTAAGGCTTTAAAGAGTAGTACCAATGAAATATTATTTATTCCACGTTTTGCAATGGATAGTGCAAATACACATCTTCAATCTCAAAGCATAACTGTATTTGAAGGTGCATTAACTAAAAAACCAACCTATTCCCCTAGACGTTTTCCTGAAATCAATGCCACAACCCAAGATTTTGAACATACATTATACCATGAAATGGGACATGCATTTGATGCTAAATATACAATGGCTAAAAGAAAAGGCCTTTTCTTCCATGAGTTTAAAGATTTAGAATTGTCATATGGCAAAAAATGGAAGAAAGCTAGGGAATTAGATTATAAACATCAAAAGGAATTAGGATTCACGGAAACCTTTGATACAACAAATTATGGTGGGGAAGGCTTAGAAGAGGATTTTGCTGAAATGTGTGCATTAGTTTCAAATTATAAAAAAGGGAATAAATATTATGCGGACTCTACTATTAAGATTCCTGACCCTAGCAGACCTAGTGGGTTTTCTCGTAGGAAAAGATCTATAGAAGAAATAAAGAAACATAATCCAAATCGTTGGAAGTTGATGGAGGAACTTTTAGGAGAATATCAGAATAAACCTATAAATGAATTTGAGACAAGATATTCAAAAGGAGTTAAACCCAAAGAGCTTAAAGCTATGATGTCTTCAAATCTTCATAAAATTCTCGAAGAGAAACTTTAGGATTTAAAGAGAGAAAAAGACTTGGAAGATATGAAGAGCAGTTAGAGTTCAATCATTTGTATGAGAAATATGGTAACAAACTACCTAAAAATTCAGATGTTGCTAAGAGATATAAAACGTTGGTTGGTAGAGAGCATATTTTTAAAAAATTAGGTAAAACTCGAGAACAATTTTTTGAAATAACCGAAGTTACTAAACAGAATATTTTTAAAACAATCCCCAAAAGAGAAAAATCAAAATGGGATAAAATCGTTGATAAACTTAAAGAAACGAAATATTCAATTATCAATAATAAGAAATATATTAATAGAACAAATGACGCACAAGAAGCCATAAATGAAATGGTTAACATACAAAATTTAAGAGGATACTCTAAACATTTAGCAACAATTTGGTCTGGTGAGGAAAATATTTCGATGAATCAATATTTGCAGGGCGAAGAGATTGAATTAAGAGGGGTATTTTCTTCAGTTAATGAAGTAAAAAAGTATACTGATGATTTAATTGAGTTAATTGACAATATGCCAAAAGAAAAATGTATTCCTGAAAATACTTTATTAGTTAGAGGAGTTTCAACGGATAGAATTGACTTAAATAATTTTATTCCTGGAAGCAAGCCAAGAAAACTTGGAACATTAACTAGTAGCTCATATAATATTGATACAGCTGATGATTTCTCAGGGTACACAGATATTGATGGTCCTCAAGGGTATATTATTAAAATTCATGCACCTCAAGGGACTAAAGGTGTGGCAATAAATATCGATGTAACTACAGCTTCTGAAGAGTATGAATATTTACTTAGTCCAAATCAAAAGTATATCACTCATTCAGTTGAAGATAACATAATCGAAATTGAATTAATAGAGTAGGAGATGAAAAGATGGATTATAATCAATTAATAGATAAATACTATTTAAAAAATCATATTAATGAAATTTTATCTTTAAATCAATATATTCCTATGATATTAACAGGAATAATGAGGGAAATAAATATTGATCCAAAAGTATATTCTAAATGGAAATATTCAATTAGACAAGAAGTTAATAAAGATTTATGGAGTGTTTATATTAAGCAAAAATCATTGTCTCAAACTTTTGCTCATATCTGTTCTGCACAGGGTAAAAAAAGCGAGTTCTACTCATTATTGGAATTATTGATTTTCTTAAATCTTCATCCCCAATTCAAAGAATTAATCAAAGATGAAAATTATCTCAACGAACTTATTGGTGAATGTGAGAAAGAGTATAACTTCAGAGTAAATTACATTAATTCATATGAAGATATAAAAATATTATTGAGCATTTTGAAAGATTCTGAAGAAACTCGGAAAGTATGGGAAGAAAAAATAGAAACTATAACTAATATGGTTGATAAAGTTTATAGCATTCTAATTAGTGAAGAATTGATTTATTTAGATGATTTCGTGCCTAAAGAATTCCTTTCAGATTATACATATAAAAAAAGGAACAAGTGGTTGAATGAAAATAATAAGTTAAAAATTCTTGAATTAAATCATAACTATAATATAGGGCGCTATAAAATTAAAGATTTGAATAAACGTTTACTAAGTATCATGTTTGAATGGGATGATTTCATAGAAAAATATCCACAATATTCCCAATTAATTCCTGAGTATGATGCATTTGAAAAATACGGCAATAAACTTATACAAGAAATTGAAAAGACTGAAAGGTGAGATATATGGGCATTGTTTTAGAATTATTGGGAAAATTTAATATATCTTTAGATTTGCCTTCTACTATTCTTGAAAAGGAATTTGATTCTGATTTTACAAATTATCATTTCTTTGAGGATAAAGAATTTTTTTGCAGGGTTCATGGAGTACCTGTTCCTAAGAAATGTGAATGTCATTGTTTTAGTAATGATACTGAAGAGTTATACATAATACCTGGGGAATATGAGATATTAAGGTATGTTAAACATTTGCCAGATAACCGTTGTCAGTCTGCTTCTTGGGATTCTAAAGGTTCTTTGGTTTCACTTGGAAGTTAATTTATTATTCATTCATTACTTTTTTACACTTGAAATTGTACCTTGTATTACTTTTCATATGCTCTTACTTAACTGATTTATACTCTCCTTAACAGAATATAATTTGTGAAGGTTATATCCTCAGTTTTTCCATTACTTTCTCTGAGGATATCATTTTTTTCTTCATATTTTGACTCATGTAATAACACCAATATGTTATTTATGATGGGGAGTTGTTTTTTTCAGGGAGAGCCTATCATCTGGGTGATTGTTTTTTATGGTTTTACAATTTTACTCTCCCTGCTTTTCCATATAAAAAAGAACTATCCTTTTATTACTCTTTGGATGATTCATTATACAAAATGGCTCTTTGTATGATGGATCTACCATTACTATTTTTTTATACTAATTTTATACTATTTTTTTATTACTTCTATTTTTTCATAGTTTATATAAACAAGCTTAAACTATCCTCTTTTTCTTTTTTTAAGCATTCTGCACTATTTTTCTAACTGTACACTATGTATACTGAAGAACTGTGAGAAAGCCTAATAAATTACATACAGGGACAGTATAGATTTCCCTTTTTACAGTTCTTTGATTCTAAAATTTTTTTTTCACCAAAAAAATATATTTTTTTCTAAAAAAGACATAGTAGGATAATATTCGTATGATTAACATAATCGAAGAAACCAGGGATTACATCATAGTCGCCATACCCGTACTTGTACCAAACCTCCCTGACTGTGAATATAGTCATGGTGAGAAACCATTAACCACCGAACAGATCAGGAAGTTCGCTACCGAATTCTTGGAATGGAGACTTATCGACCTTGAACATGAATTTCTCTATAGTGGCAAGGTAATAGGAACATTAATGGAATCACATATTACAAAAGAACCCACTGTAGTACGGTTTATTGATGGAACTCCTCGTGAATATCCTGCTGGCACATGGTTTGTTCTAATTAAAATTACAGACCGGGATGTGATTCAAGGAATACACAATAACGAGTACACCGGAGGTAGTGCAACCACTATCGAACGTGAAGATGCCGAGAAACTGAGAAAGTTACTTGACATGAAAATCCCGGCATCCACAAAGTCCAGTATTAAGAGAATTCTTATCTCTGATATTAAGGATCCGGTTGTAATCACTATCAGTATTGTGAAGTCTCCTTGTGTTCCTCTTGCTAAATTTTGTAGTTTAAAAAATAGAAAGGTGTCTGATATGGCTAAAACTGATGTTAATGAGCAGTTAGAAGAGGAAACCAAAAGTTTCATCACCCGTATTGGTGAAATCTTTGGAAGTACTAAAGCTAACCCTAAAAAAGAAGAAAACGATGATGAATCTAATGATGATGGTAGTAAGAAACAACCTGATTATGTGACCCGTGACGATTTCAACGAGTTGAAAAGTGAAATCCTTGAACTTGTTTCTGCAATGAATGATAAGGTCAATGCAAATATTAAAGAGGACCCTAAAGAAGAAGATGATGAGGATGAGGAAGTTGAAGGTTTAACCCCTGAAGAGGAAGAAACCTTACAGAAATTATTAGCTAAAAAAGAGGCTTCCACCAAAGCAGAAACAAAACCAGAAGATGAGGATGAGGAAACTGATGAGGAAGAAGAAAAGGAGGATGAGATTAAAGCAAGCAGCAAATCCACTCCGGTTCATGATAATGGAACCAAACCTCAACTCCAGTCAGATGCTCAGATCGTTTACGGTATAATGGGCCGTGACAATTCCGGTTCACCTAAAAGAGAATAATTTTTTATATTTTTTATCTAATTCAAAAGAAATACAATAAAATTTATGGAGTAATTAATATGGCTGTAAATAGTAAAATTTTAAACGAAATCACCAATCCTGCTGAAAAGGCAGCATTCAAGAATATGCGTACCGATATGGCAACCGGTAAAGCATTATTGAATCCTGAACAGTTAGGATACTTCCTAAGAGAAGCAACCCTTGATAACGTCCTTCTCGCTGATGCTGATTTTACCCTCATGAAATCATTCAAAAAACATTTAAACCGTGCAGGAATTAACGGTAGAGTATTAACCAACGGTTACAAAGCCAACGGAGATACCGACCCTGAAATTGATGCAGCGGATGTTGACTTCGGTTACAACGAACTTGATGCTAAAAAGTTAAAGGCAATGTGTGAAATCGAAGACGATGAGAAAGATGACAACATGACCGGTGAACAGTTCGAACAAACCCTACTGTCTATGATGGGTGAAAGAATCGGTGAGGACTTGGAATACTGGGCGGTATACGCTGACACCAGTATCTCCAGAAGTGATGACGCTCTCCTCAACACCACCGACGGTTGGATCAAGAAGGCCGCAAACAAGATTTCATCCACCACCCTGGATGGTACCAACGGAATCTTTGATACCGCTGATGGTCCTGAACCAATGTTCGATGCTATGATTAAAGCATTGCCTGCAAGATTCAGGAAAAACCGTTCACAACTCAAATTCTACGTACCATTCGAAGTGGAAGACGCATACCGTAACATCCTCATTGCAAGGGGAACCACTCTCGGTGACTCCGCACAAACCGGTTTCGCTCCTTTAACCTTCAAAGGAATACCAGTTGTACACGATTCAACCTTGGATGACGAAGACGGTAGAGAATTAACCGGTGATGCAGTAACCAGTTTCCTCGGAAACCCTAAAAACTTCGCATACGGTATCTGGAAAAACCTTGCGGTTGAACCTGAAAGAAAACCTGGTGATGAGTTAACCAGATACTGGTTCAGAATCCGTGGAGACGTGGACTACTACTTCCGTAACGGTGTGGTAACCTCTCAAATGACTACAGATGAGGCAGAAGCTTTACCAGCCTTAAGCATGGCATAAAACTTTTTACCTCTCTCTTTATCCTTTTTTTATCTAATCTTTTTTTATTCAATTAAAAAATATCGAATATAAACCCAAATTTGGAGGTAAAAATTTATGAGCTTAAAAAAATGGGCTGAACTATCACCTCTTACAAGGAAAAGCCCAAAAAAATTATACGATTATCTAGAGGAAGAACTCGGCCTTGAGAAAGGTTGGGATGATTTATCTGCAATTGAAAGAAGAAGCAGACACAGACAGTATCTTATCATACAGGAAACCGTTACTGATTTACCTGCATGGAGTGAACTGTCTCCTTTCGAACGCAGAAATCCGAAGAAATTATACAACAAGATTAAACTTGTGGCTGAAGAGGGATACAGTTCACAGACTGTGACCGAGACCCGCAATATCAGTTTCACAATCAATGACGGAACAGACCCTATAGGTGGGGCTACCGTAACCATTGGTGAAACCAGCAAAACCACTGGCAGTGCCGGAGGATGCAGTTTCAACAGTATCCCTGATGGTGAAACCAATGTGGAAGTCGAAAAATACGGTTACGGAGCTTACAATGGTAAAATAACTGTAGGTGAGGATTCTACAAGTTTCACAATCAGTCTGGAACAGATTATCTATGATTTCACATCATACGATTCAGCTACAAAAGACAATGAATTCGCCATCGGTACCGCAGCATGCACCGGAACAGTCACTGACGGTTACGCGGAAATAGAAGTGCTAACCAATTCCGTAGAGGGTTTCGAAGGAAACAAATACTACATCCAACAGGATGCTGAAGTAGATGGAGAAACCTCATATCAACTCTTCAGTGATGCCGGAACCACCGGAACCGGATTGTATGTAACAATCAGCATTAAACAATAACAATAGAATAATGGGGGGATTTTTTTCGTATGTGGGTTAATGCAGAAGAGGTAATCGCGTTTACTGGAGCGAAACCTCACACATTCCGTTTTGAGCAGAAGGATAAGGCAAGTCTCAACACACTCATTGAAGGCTGGATTAAACAATCCGAAAGCCTCATAAAAAGTTACTGCAATAATGATTTCCAGTCCATGGAGGACAATATGCCAGATGCAGTCGTAAACGTCTGTTTACGTTTGACCGCGAATATGGTTGCTTTGGCCCAGGCACGAAAGGAAACTCCTTTAATCAAAGTCAATGACTGGAGCATCCAGACTGTTGGCAGTGAGATTTTCTCACAGGATCTGAAGGATGACCTGGAACCTTGGGTTCGTGAAAGAAAAAGCCATAAAAGTGACCGTGTTGAGTTTCTTTGTATACATGGATAACGATAAAATGGTTAGAATATACCTTGATGTTAAGGAAATGAATAATGTCCTTGATAAAATCGATGACCTTGACGAAACTGTAGTGAATAATGTAGCGACAAATCTACAAGCTAACTTGAAGATGGAAAGCCCTGTGGATGAGGGAAAACTGCAAGGCTCCTGGACAATCTTCAATGACGGACCATTGGAAAAAACTGTCAGAACAGCGGCCAATTATGCTGAATACGTCAATGACGGTACCGGTTTAGACGGTCCGCTTCACAGGAAAATAACTCCAAAGACTAAAAAGGCCTTGAAGTTCAAACCATCCAAAGGCCCTTTTAAGGGAAAGACAGTTTTCGCAAAATCAGTTAAAGGAATCAAACCTCGCAGATTCGTAGAGAAAAGTATGGAACGAACCGAAAGACGTATACCGGAACTGGTTATACAAAGTATCAACCAGTTAAAGTTAGGATAGGTGATTGTATTGGATATTGTAACACAGACAGAGATAGTGACAAGAACAATCAAACATTATCTGACCGTTGAAAACAATGAAAACGGATTACTTGAAGATGTTCAAACAATAATCAAAAGTATCACTACAGATATGGCAATAGACACACCCTGTGTATGGATTAACAAACAGGGAACATACCCTTACGGTAAAAACAATCTCAGTCATACACAACAGTTGGTATCCACCTATGAGTTTGTCTGTATAGACTACGATGATGATCGTGAAATAGCACAGGACAAAAGTGAGAACCTTGCAGCAAGGGTTGTCACATGCATCCTTAAGAATCTGAATGTTGAACGTGAAAACCCGAAAGACCCTTTACGAGTATTCAGCAGAGTCGACCTCCAGGGAATACTTATAGGAACCGTACCAATCATAAACAAAATGGATGGCACTCCCGCAAGTAGCGTTACATTGGACTTTGTTTACACTATTGACTGGTTGAAATGCAGAAAATACACTACTAATATTGACAATACAGGGTAAATGGAATATAAACTTGGAGATGGTAATAAGAAGTATTTTTTTTGATGAGGATTAATTGGGGATAATCTCTTTTCTTCAGCTTCTGTCTTATCCCCTCTAAATTTTTGATGGTCTTTTTCTTTCTGCGTCAAATTTTATAAAATGTCACCTCCTTAAATAATTGATTAAAAAATACATAAATCCTCCCAAAAAAGATAAACCTCCTATTTCATCTCTTCTTTTATATTCCATCCCTTTATATCATACTTTTTTAAGTTTTTAATTGAATAAAAAAAAAATTTCTACAGAAAAAAATAAATGAAGGAGAATAATTTTATGGTATTAAGATTATTAGGATTAAAAAAAGAAGCCACCTACGGTAAACTTGCAGGGGAAGATGTGGAAGGTTTCAACCTTGCAGCTGTAGATCCTGATGTTCATCGCCGTATCGGTGACGGAAACTTCAAACTCAATGACGAACCGAAAACATTCAACGAAGGTTCTCGTATGATTCAGGGAGCAAGGGCCGGAGCAATGAAACCAACCGGTTCCACAAGTGGAAAATGTGACCTGACAAGGATAACTCACTACCTGCATGCGCTCTTCGATGAATACGAATGCGATTCTGGAACCACAATCAGCGGAACAAAATATTACACTCACGAATTCTGGGGAGGAGAAGGACACTACCTTAACAGTTTCCATGCATGGGCAACCTATGACATATTCCAGAAACATATCGTTGGATTAATGCTTGAATCATTGAAACTGGAAGTCAGTGACGATTTCATGACCCAATCTGAAGAATGGGTCTATCAGACAGAAACCCGTGAGGCAATCGATGAGGATGAATATGATATTATTGAAGTGGAAAATGAAATACCCTTGATGTTCTACGATATCACCGTTCTCCTTGGAACTTCAGACATTACCCATGGGACATCTTCAAGGGTTTACACAAGCCTCAGTTTTGAAGCTAAGAACAATTTCAATCAGGACGGTACAGTAGGACTTGGAAGCCGTGGCCCTCAAAGACAGGCAGCTGCACAGGGAAGGGAAATCAATCTCAGTCTCTCAACTTACCTCTCACCAAATACTCTCTCATTAATCAATGCCGCTGAATACGGTTATACATCGATTGACGCTCCTAGCGGATGTCACGTGTTGGAAGCTCCATTGAAAATTATTATCCGTACATGTGAAAACTCTCATGAATATCTTGAAATGTATTTCCCGAGTTGTATTATTGATGTTGAATATTCATACAGTGAAGCTGAAGAGATTGAAACAACATTCAACCTTATATCATTAGGTACTAAGACCGCTACCAAAGTGGATGGGGACATTATTAGAACAGATGCTTACATGAAACTTGTGAACACTGTACCTGCCATTACCTCCGCAATTGCATAATTAGGGGAACATAATTTTTCCCTTATTTTTTTTAATAAAAATTTTACACTTATTTTTTTTAATAATATAAAACATTTTTTCGGTGATTAAAAATGACTAGATTAACAAAAGACCAGCTAATCAATGGAATAAATGACATTGTAGAATTAAAACTCAAATCACGTGAAGGAGAAGTCCTATTAAGACCTCTCAGTCAATCAGAAGTTGGAGAATACAACAACATCCAGGCCCGAGCAATGGGAACCTTCGACACAAATGAGAAAGCAAGAAGAGGAATGCGAAACACCAGCGATGTAACCAGTACAGGTAAAATCAATTTCGCAAAAACCTCCGAAGCACAGTATGACGCTCAAAGATACGCAGTAAGTAAGAGTATGACATGCGAAGGAGAGAAATACACACCTGAGGAAGTAGGAAAATTCACCGGTGCAGTATTCGAGGAAATCTTTGAAAAAGTCAAAGAAATCAGTGGAATCAAAGACGAAGACATTGAAATGGAAGTAGACCAGTTTCCTGAGGACGGATGAAGCAGATAATATATTATGGTTAGATTACTGCGGTTACCATCTCGCGGATAACCAGAGAGATCTAACCTTGTATCAGAATATCTTCCTATCAAAAGGAAGATTGAAATTACATAACAAGATGAATGAAGTAAAATAATTCTTATCATAATAATTTGGGGTTTTTAGAGTGGGTATTAAACAAACTATAGAACTTATCATAAAAGCACAGGACGAAGCTTCCAAACAAGTAAAGAAAGTGGAAGATACTGTGAAAAAGTTCAGTAATAGTTCAAAAACTTCTTTTACCCAATCCGCTCAATCAACTCAGAAACTACATCAGGAACTTGAAAAAACCGGTAAACAGTTGGAGAAAGTTTCTGATGATTACCTTAAAGTGGGAACTGAAGGTAAAAAAGGTTTCAATAGTCTCACAAAAGAACAACAGAGAGCGGTTGTTCAATTTCATAAAATAAGCAAAGAAGCTCAAGTAACTGTTATAGCTGCCCGTGAATGTGGAGAAGCCATCGGCACAATAGGTAAAGGATGGGCAATTAACCAGTTCAAACAGGCGGCTGTAGATACCAAAACATGGGCTGGTAGTCTTGATTATGCAAAAAACAAAATGGATTTGTTAGGTGCAAATACTGATTCCTTTAAAGGTAAACTACAGATGGCCGGTTCAGCTATTCAAACATATATGGGTAGCAAATGGGATAGTGTCACCTCTAAAATAGACAGTGTGAAAAGTAAAATGAGCAGTTTTGCCTCTGGGATAAAAACAGGACTAAGTAATGCATTATCAAGTGTAACCAGTCGTGTTGAATCATTAGGTCAGGCCTTTGATGGAATCGGTGGAATGATTTCAAGCAGTATAGGAATGACAGGTGTAGGCAGTATCAAGGAACTGACAATCGGTTTATCATTGTCACGTGAAAAAATGAGCAGTCTGAACACTGCAATTATGGGCAGTGCAGACGCTTCCAACAAGCTCTTAGGCAGCATTGACACTATGACTAACAGCAGTGTTGTTGGTATGGATCAGATGGTTAATGCATTAAACAAGATTAAGCTTTCAACTCAAATGAGTAATGCTGAACTTGACGGTACCAAAGAAGTTGTCATGAAACTCGGGGAAGCCAGTATGTTGATGGGTAATGATACTGAAACAGCAGCTTATCAGATGGGAGAGGCATTTTCTGGTTTGAATGGAGACTTCCAGATACTCAAGGAAAATTTCGGTATCACAAAAGAAAAGATGAAAGACATGGATTGGAGCGGACAGGCTGATGATGTTGAAGGATACACAGAGGCCTTAAGTAAATGTCTTGACGGACTTGGAGACCTGGGTGGAGTTATGGACACAAACTCCGGTAAAATCGCCAGAGTTCAGAAGAAATTCCGTACAGCAGGCCGTACATTGGGTGATATGCTCACACCATATATAGGTCAGGCAGCCGATGCATTCCTCCAACTTGAAGACAGATTTCCTGGTATCTCTCAAGGCCTTATTGGCATCGCCGGGGGAGTAAGTATTTTCGCCAGTGTAGCCCCAACTATAACTCCTATGATTGATACTTTTAGAGAAGTTGGGGGAGCTGTTCAGGATGCAGCGAAATTTTTAGGACTTATGGAAGCTGCTGAAGGAGCTGTCACTTTACAATCAACTATGTTATCCATTGCGGAACTTGCAGGTGCAGAGGCTGCGGTGGTTCAGACCGCAGCGAACGGTGGTTTGACTGCTAGTTTCTGGGCAATGGCATCTGCAATTCTTGCTAATCCATTGACTTGGGTTGTAGTAGCATTAGCCGCTGTAGCAGTAGCAGTCTATGAAGTAGGAAAAGCTTTCGGTTGGTGGAAAGATGTAGGTTCCATGTTGGATGCAGTATGGGCTGGAATTCAAAGATTATGGTCGGCATTCATCAACAATCCGGATGTTCAAGGGTTTATTCATGCTATTGGTGATGCCTGGAAGGCAGTAACTAGTGCTATTGGTCCAGTCATTAGTTCTATTGCGGAGTTCTTTGGAATAAGTGCAGGTGGCGAATTTGATATAGTACGTGCAATTATAGATAGTGTTGGAGCCGCATTCCATAGAGTAGCAGACAGTATAAGATTTGCAATTGGAGTATTCCAAACTATCTATGGAGTGTTCCAGGGCATATACAGTTTCCTTGCACCATACGGGGAAGCTATCTATAATTTCCTAAAACCTATAGTTTGTATACTGTTAGGTTGCAGTCCAGGTATTGTACCGGCACTTGAAAAAGTATATGAAGTGTTTAATACGGTATGGTCTGCAATTGCAGGATTCATAGGAAGCTATGTATCAACAGTTGTAAGCGTCATAACAACTGTAGTGACAACTATACAAAGCATTGTCAATGTATTCGCTCAACTATTAAGTGGTCAGATCAGTCTTGGGGAAGCCATTCCAATGATATGGAACCTTATCTATAGTGCTTTCGTAACAATTGGAGGAACAATACTCAGTTTCATCAGCAGATGGGCAGGACAGTTATTGTCATTGGCCATACGTGCGGCTACTAATTTCATGAATGGTATAGCTAACCGTATACGTGCATTACCTGGCAAGGTATGGGGTTACATTATCAGTACTGCGAATAATATCCGTAATGGTGTTGTTCAATGGGTGAACAATGCGAAAAACGGTGCTACAAATACTGTTAATGCGGTTGTAAACCGTGTGACCGGTCTCCCAGGAACAATATATAATGAGTTCATGAACATTGGAAAACGTATCGGAGATGCTTTTAATCATGTTGTCAAACAGGCAGCGGACTTTGCGAATGGAATCAAAAACAAGATACTTAATATCCTGGGAATTCATTCTCCAGGTATATTGCAGAAAAAGATTGGTATTGAATTCGAGAACATCAGTGCTAAGAGTATTGGTGAAAAGGCCAGAATGGCCTATAATCAGGCTAAGAATTATGCTCAAAATATTATGTCCGGTTTTGAATCACAGGACATGAGCAGTTTAACCGTTGATGTTCCGAGTGTATCCGCTGCAACTGCTGATATGGGTGTTGATACAACCGGTTTAAGTGTTAATGCTCCAAGTGTAACAGGTGCAAATGTTGATACATCTGGAATGACAACCGATGTTACCAGTTCATATGATGAACTCAACACTATGGTAAGTGTGGATCTTGCCGAACTGACAAGTATGAACAAGACCAGTTTCGACCAGATAAGCACCGATGAACAATCCACCATGAACAACATTTACAATCATGTAAACAATAGTATGATGAGTATCTTGAAAACAAATAAAACTGCTCTTAATCAGAATACCAGTACTACAAAGTCCCAGTTGGGTAAAATGAACAGTAGTACTAAAAGTGTTACTAAACAGATGGTTGGTGCATGGAATACTATGAAAAACAGTATTGTCAGAGCTGCAAATAATATTAAAACAGAATCAACCAATCACTTTAACAAGTTAAGCAATACCATTGGCGGTTTCTACCGTAAATTGCAGAATCCAAGTCAATGGGGAACTGGTTCAGGTACAGGTCCTGGCAGAGCAGCTCATGGTACAGGTGCTTACAGACCTTCCAGTAGTGTAAACAGCAGAAACGCTATGAGGGTAATGAGCAGCCGATTAGCCGGAAGTGCAGTACGTGAGAACAATCTCCCAAGAACCATTAATGTGAAAACTGTACAGGACAGTCGCCTCAAAGGATTAAAGGATTTCATCAGTGACGGTTCCAGTATTGATGTGCAGACATTATTCGAAACCGGAGTACTGAACCCTGCATTAGGCCTTAAAGATGGTGCTTATGGTGCATGGGATAATACTGTCAAACCAAACGTGAAAAAGATAAAAAACACTGCAAATAAATGGAGTATGGTAGGTCCTAAACTGGCCAACCGTGCAGCCAGCAAAATAACATTCCATGTACAGGATTTCTTATCAGGAACTCCTAAAATAGGATTGGATGATTTCATAACTATGGCATATGCTCTTGTCAAGTCAACAAGTTACGGTTACTATGCAGACAGCAGCCGTTATGGAAACTGGGTAAATGCTTTGAATCATGGTGTCCTGAACTGTAGTGACGGTTCAGATGCATTAATAGCATTGGCCCGTACATGCGGATTGCCTGCTGAGAAAGTACACTGCTACTGGGGAACAAGTAGTAACGGAATAGCAGGAACCAGTAAAGGAGAGGGTCATTTCGTAGCCCGTATCGGAGGCCGAATAATGGACTCCGTAAGTATGCGTCATGGAAGCCTCACAAGCCCAAAAGTGCATGGTTACGGTACAGGTCCTGCTCCAAGAGCAACCAGCCCATCAGATAATACTAATGTGTCTGATTACAGTGAAATGAAAATCACAATGGATGACATCACAATAATACACAAGTTCAAGGATCTGCCAGCAGGTGTTGATGAGGCCACTATTGTGCGTATGATTCAGGAAGGTGGTAAGGATGAAACATTCGTCAAAAACCTTGTCAAGAACATCCGCTTCCAACTCCTTGACCAGAAAGAGAAAATCAGATTGGAACGTAAACAAAAACGTAGCAAAGGTATAGGAGCATAGGATATGGAGTCTATTGATATTACTCCGACAAAGGTTCGGGGAATGGGAAATGTGATGAAAAACAATGATGACAGAACCCGAATAGGTATTAGAAACTCGGTTGTTGAAGCCGAGGATTCCCTTGTTGAATATGATGGTGCAGCATGGCCTGTTTTCAACATGACCTGCCATCCCCAAGTAAATGAGGTGAATCTCAGTTTCAGTCTCACGAACAACCAGACAGTTTTCACTGTTCTGGACACAATCCACATGGATATCGTTGCAACCAATTATAATAACCACCCCATCTCTAATTTAAGTGTTCAGGTGCTTATTGATGGTAGTGTGGTTAATACTGTTACAACTGATGAAGACGGTCTGGCTATGTACGAATTTACACATTCTGCAGGAACTTATTCATTGTCACTTGCAAATGATTCAACTTCACGTTGGGATGCAGGTACAAGTACTGCAGAGACAATCACAATTAATAATTAAAAGATAATAATTTTAAGGTTTTGATAAATTGGCGGTTATAAAATTCAGTGTTGATGAACAGAAATTAATGCAAGTGGACACAAGGTTCGTTGTAAATTACTCAAAAAACTATCTGGAGCTCGGTTTCACATTCAACGAAGGATGGGAAAATTACACCAAATACTGTGTCTTCCACTACAAACACCATCATTACGAAGACTTACTCGAATATGATGATAAGGAAGAATTATGGATGGTGACAGTCCCCAAAGCAGTATTGCATGGCAAAGGATTCCGTTTCAGTGTCTATGGAATCAATCATGATGAGGAAACCGGAAAAGAATATACGATTACAACTCAACAGTTACACTTGAAACTCTTCGAATCAGGCCTGAACTGCGAAGTCAGTAAGATCCAGGGAGGGGCTAGTGACCATATGATTCAGACTATTCTGGAGAAAATTGATACAAAATATGACAGTATTGAATTATCTGATTATGAACTGATTTTCACCAATAATGAAGGTACTGTGCTCGGCACATTATCTTTGGAGGATTTGTTCAATCAGAAATCAGATGTCGGACACTCCCATACCGGTGAGGATATTACTGATTTGGATGAGATT
>JAFRFD010000080.1 GCA_017434525.1 Methanobrevibacter sp. | reverse complement strand
TTAAACTAGATTTCTAGTTTTTAACTTAATTTTTTACTATTTTTTATAATTTTTATTAATGTTGGTGAGAGTATGGTAAGAAAAAGTCAAGAATGGCCTGATGAAGGAGAACTTATTGTAGGTACAGTTTATAAAGTTCTAAATTATGGGGCTTTTGCTAAATTAGAAGAATATCAGGGCAAAGAAGCTTTTATTCATATTTCTGAAGTATCTTCTGGTTGGGTTAAAAATATCAGGGATCACGTAAGAGAAAACCAAAAAATCGTCTGTCGTGTTCTCAGAGTAAATCCTAAAAAAGGGCATGTTGATGCTTCTTTAAAAAGAATCCGTGAAGATCAAAGAACTAAAAAAATCCAACATTGGAAAATTGAGCAAAAAGCTGAAAAATTCTTAGAATTGGCTGCTAAATCATTAGATAAAGATTTGGATACTGCTTATGATGAAGTGGGTTATGAACTTATGGACATCTTTGGTGATGTTTACGGCGCTTTTGAAACCGCTTCTGATGAAGGTGCGGAATCACTTACTGAAGAAGGAATCCCTCAAGATTGGGCAGATGCTATTACTGAAGTGGCTAAGAAAAATATTACTCCTCCTGAAGTCCATATCAGTGGCTATGTAGATATTGAAACATTTGTTCCAAACGGCGTTGAAATAATTATTGCCGCTCTTAAAGCTGCTGAAGACAATGGGGATGAGGAAGAAGAAATCAAGGTCCAATGTGTAGGTGCGCCAAGATACAGAATTACTGTAAAATCTACTGATTATTTATTAGCAGAAAAAGCACTTAAAGCGGCTGCTGATAGATGCATTGCAGTTGTCGAAGAATCTGATGGAAATGGTTCATTTTTAAGAGAATTAGATAATAATTAGATTCTTATGAATATGAAAATGAATAAATGTCCTGAATGTGGTATTTATACTTTAAAGGATGCTTGCCCAAAATGTGGTGGGAAACTTAAAGTAATTTATCCTCCTAAATTTTCAGTTGAGGATAAATATGGTAAATATCGACGTATATTAAAAAAGGAATCAATGAAGGAGTAATTGGGATGAATACCATTGAAATAACTGTTTTAGAAGACATTGAATTAGATAATCCTATTTTTATTGAAGCATTACCTGGTCTTGGACATGTGGGCAAGTTGGCTGCTGACCATATGATTGATGAGTTAGGAGCTACCAAGTTTGCTGATATTTATTCTCCAACATTTCCTCCTCAAGTCATTGTTAAAGATGAGGGAATAATAGAAAACATGAAAAATGAGTTGTATTATTTAAGGGATGTTGGCGAAAATGATTTGGATTTGATTATTCTTGTCGGCAATACTCAAGCTTTATCCCCTGAAGGTCAATATTTAGTTTGTAAAGAAATTTTAGATTTTGTTAAAGGTTATGGCATTAATAGGATTTTTACATTGGGCGGAATGGTTACTGGCCAGCCTGCTGAAAGTCCTAGAGTATTTGGTGCTGCAACAACTGAAGAAAATATTGAATTATTAAAAGAAGCTGAAATTGAAATCAGGGCTAATGATGGCGGAATCGTTGGCGCTTCAGGATTATTTTTAGGCTTGGCAACTCGTCAGGGAATTCCGGGATCTTGTCTTATGGGTGAAACTCCAGGCTACTTCATCGATGCTGAATCAGCTGAAGCTATTTTAAATAAATTGTCCATGTTACTTAATTTTGAAATCAATGTTGATAAATTGGAAGAAAGGGCTGAAGAAACAAGACAAATGATTGCTAAAGCCCAACAAATGGAACAAGATTTAATTAATAAAGCTAATGCTGGAAATGCTGACGATTTAAGATATATTGGTTAAACCAATATACTTTTACTTTTTTTCTATGAATGTTATAGTTGTTCCAGATGCGGCAATGATTGTAATTCCATTAATCGAAAAGAATGGACATACTTATTTATCTCCCTCAAATTTTTCCAAATATAATAATATGGATATTTGTGAGGGTAATTTTAATTTTGATAATTTGATTAATAATTATTGTTCTAGTGAGATTCCATCTGGTGTAAAAGGAAGGTTATTTCTGTTTTCTCGTGTTGTGGATAGTGCTGACGCAGCTATCATTGTTGGCAGGCGACCTAAAAATTACACTAGAATGTATGATGCATTAAATGAGTTAATTTTGTTTGGAAGTAATTCATGCAATAATGCTCATAGTTTGGAAGTCAAAATTGTGGATGATTTAAACATTCCTACTTTGAAACTTGCTTATCCAACAAATCAAAATCAATTGATTAATTTAATTGATAAAACAAACGCTTTTTTAAAAAATTTGAATAATCTTCAAGACAATTCTAATTCTGATGAATTAACTGCCGATTTAACTTTGAAAACGGAAAAATATCCTTTAGTAAATGTTAAAAGGATTTTAGATAATTTAATATAACAATTATTTCTAACATTTAATCATGTTAGTAAATGCTGATTTTCATGTTCACAGCTGTTTTTCAATGGCTTCCTCAAAGGACATGTTGATTAAAAATATGGCTCCTAAATCCAAATTAAAAGGATTGCAACTTTTAGGAACCGGTGATGCATTCCATCCCAAGTGGTTAGATATTATTGAAGAGACAACAACTTATTTGGGTGATGGAATTTACGCATATGATGACATGAATTTCGTATTGACTACGGAAGTTGAGGGGAAAAACAAGATTCATCATTTAATAATTATTCCCACTATTGATATTGCTCGTGAGTTGTCTCAAATATTGCCTTCAAAAAATAAAAATCAAGATGGAAGGCCTAAAACCCAATTAGGTGGAGTGGAGCTTTTAGAACTTGTTCGTGATTATGATTGTTTAATAGGTCCTGCTCATGCATTTACACCATGGACAGGCATGTACAAATCCTTTGATAGCATTTATGATTGCTATGAAAAAAAGCCTGATTTCGTTGAGCTTGGTCTATCGGCAGACACTTTCATGGCCGATACTGTTAGTGAACTTAAGGATTTTCCATTTTTGACTAATTCGGATGCTCATTCGCCATGGCCCCATAGATTGGGTAGGGAGTTTAATCAAATTGAACTTGGAGATATTTCATTTTCATCAATCAAACGTGCAATTAAAAACAAAGACATTAAAGCAAACTATGGTTTGATTCCGAATTTAGGAAAATACCACATGACTGCATGCACAAAATGCCATAAATTAGTTGATCCTGCTGTTGCAAAAGGAAATAAAATGAAATGTGTCTGTGGTGGAACAATCAAAAAAGGTGTTGATTTTAGAATATCTGAAATTTCAGATTACTCAGAACCAAAACACCCTTCTTTTAGGCCAGAATATGTTCATTTGATGCCATTAGCCGAATTAATATCAACTGTATATGACAAAGGAGTCACCACTAAAACGGTTCAAGGCAAATGGCAAAGGTTAATTGATAATTTTAGCACAGAAATAGATGTTTTAATTAATGTTTCAATTGAAGATATTGAAAAAATAGATTCAAATATCGCTCCGGCCATTGAGGCTTTTAGAAATAAAACCATTGATGTTATTCCTGGTGGAGGGGGTAAATACGGTGAGATTTCATTTTCCAAAGAGCTAAAAAAACCAAAAAAAGAAAAATTAGTTACTTTGGATAATTTTTAAAATTAAGCGGACTTGGAGGGATTTGAACCCTCGATCTTAAGATTAGGAGTCTTACGCCCTTCCAGACTAGGCTACAAGCCCGTATAATATTTAATTCTCTAAAAATATTAATTTAAAAAAAGTTAATTGTATTGAAAGCGGACCCGCCGGGATTTGAACCCGGGACCTTCGGATTAGAAGTCCGACGCCCTATCCAGCTAGGCTACGGGCCCTTCATATACAACAATAATAAATATCTTTATCTTATTATATATATTTATCTATTTTTTAAAAAAATAAAAAAAGATTAATAAATTATTAATCTAATCCAGTTTGACCATTTGCATATACGCTTATGCTACCCACATTGTTACCATTTGCATCATAAATTGTAAAAATCCACATTCCATTAGTGTAGTGGCCTCCAGCTGCGTAACATCCAGGTTCTGAAATTCCACTATTTGCAATACTTTGTGCTGTTGCATATGACATTTGGCCATCGCTTGAACTGGATCCAGAATTGCTTCCAGAATTGCTTCCACTATTGGAACTTGATCCAGAACCACCACTTCCTGTTCCGGAACCTCCGTTTCCTGTTCCAGAACTTCCTGTTCCAGAACTGCTTCCGCCGGATGTGGTTGCTACGGATGATCCACTATGATTTGTGTTAGCAGTACTGTTTCCAAGTCCGTTACCAGTATTATCACTACCGGACATACTTGATAAATCAGAGAATATTGGATTATCACTATTTGTAATTCCATATGCTGCAACGGCTGCTGCAATACATACTACAATGATTATAGAAATTATTATATTTGCTTTATCCAATTTTTTCCCTCCTTTTAATTATACTTATATATAATATTAAAATTTAGTTTTTCATAGGTTATATATATTTCGATTAAAATTTTGTGGCATAACTTATTAATAATAATATCCATAAATAATTAATGTTAGTTTCTAATTGCTAATAATTGAGGTGACATATTTGAAAGATAGAGTAGTTATTAAACCTACATCTCGTCAAGAAGGTCATGCCGAATTGGTCATGGAAGTCGATGATGAAGGTATAGTTACAAAAGGTATGTATTTTAGTATAACTCCTGTTAGGGGTTTAGAAAAGATGGTTCTTAACAAAGCTCCTGAAACAGCACCTGTTTTATGTCAAAGAATTTGTGGAGTCTGTCCAATTCCACACACATTAGCTTCCGCTGAAGCAATGGACATGGCATTAGGAATTGAAATTCCTACCGCAGCAAAATTGTTAAGAAAAGCTACTGCAGCAGCACATGGTATTAACAGTGCAGCAATTCACCACTTTTTAGTTGCTCCAGATATTACTAACGAAAGTAATTTCGCAACAGCAGTTGACAGTGTAAGTGAAATCAGAAAAACTGTTCAATACGTAGTTGATATGTGTGCTGGTGAAGGTATCCACCCTGCTGACATTAGAGTCGGTGGTATGGCAAGAAACATTACTCCATTCACTAAAGAAAGATTAATTGAAAGAATGACTGCGCTTAGACCTAAACTCGAAGCACATGTCGAATTTATTAAAGGACTTGTTCTCGATGCAGGTTTACCAAAAGATTTAGGTGTAGTTAATCAACCATTAATGGCTATGGATGCTACTTACGGTACTAACGAATTTGACATGGACAAATTCTCTGAAGTTTTACCAGAAGCATGGTATGATGATCCAGAAATTGGAAAAGAAGCATGTTCCGTAATTCCTTTATGGGAAGGTAACAACGTAGAAACCGGTCCTAGAGCAAGAATGGAAAAATACGCTGGATTTAAAGACAAAGGTGTAATCGCACAACACGTAGCTCGTGCTGACGAAATGCTCAAAAACTATGATGCATGTATGGAAGCATTAGATGCACTTGACACCTCCGCTCCTGCAAATGTAAGTTACGATAAAAGAGGAACTGGAGAACTCGGATTTGGTGTTATCGAAGGTCCTAGAGGAACTGACGTACACATGGCACAAGTTGTGGACGGAAAAACCAAATTCTACTCTGCTATTGTACCAACTACTTGGAACATTCCAACTATGGGTCCTGCAACTGAAGGATTCCATCACGAGTTAGGTCCACATGTAATCAGAGCATACGACCCATGTTTATCATGTGCTACTCACGTAATGGTAGTTGACGATGAAGACAAATCCATTCTTAAAAATGAAATGGTGAGAATCTAAGTAACTTGGAGGAATTCAATGCCTTATCATTCGGATATAATTGTCATCGGATGCGGAAATATATTGTTTAAAGATGATGGTTTCGGTCCAGTTCTTATAAACATATTACAGAAATATTTCAATGATGCAAATGACTATTATGATCCAGCTGTTACTTCATATGTTGAAGATGAATTCAATAAGGATATTTTAGAGGAAATTAAAGGAAAATTTGAAGGCATAACATTGCCGGATAGTGTCCAGTTCATCGATGGTGGAACTGCAGCTCCGACAAATTTCTTTCCATTGTACACTGAATACGATTGGAAGAAACTTATTGTAATCGATGTTGTCGAGTTTGATGCGGAACCTGGAACTGTAGATGTATTTGACCCAAATGTTATGCAAAAGGGAAAATACGACAATCCTCATGGGATGACTGTTGAAAATCCACTTCAAGAAATTTCTCAAAAATGTGAAGTAGTTATTGTTGGATGCAAACCAGCTGAGATTCCAACACCGGATGTAGATATGGGTTTAACAGAACCTGTAGAAAAGGCTGTTCCTAAAGCTATTGATATTATTTTAAAAGAAATCGGGGTAAAATAATGTTTGATAAATTGAAAAAAGCTTTTGGAGGTTCATCTGAACCAGAAGCACCAAAAGTAGAAGAAAAAGTTGAAGCTGCTCCTGCAGAAACCAAAGCAGAAGCACCAAAAGCTGCTTCAGCAAAACCACGTATTGGTTACATACACTTAAGTGGTTGTACTGGTGACGCAATGTCTTTAACCGAAAACTATGATATCTTATCCACTGTTTTAACTGACATGGTTGACATTGTTTACGGACAAACTTTGGTCGATTTATGGGAAATGCCAGAAATGGACTTATGTTTAATTGAAGGATCTGTTTGTTTACAAGACGAACACAGTGTTCACGAACTCTTAGAAGCAAGAGAAAAATCTGGATTAATTGCTGCATTTGGTTCCTGTGCTGTAACTGGTTGTTTCACTACCTTCGCTCGTGGTGGTCAACAAGCACAACCTAAACACGAATCTTTCTTACCAATTAATGCATTAGTTAAAGTAGATTTAGCACTTCCTGGTTGTCCTGTAGCTCCTGAAATGATTGCTAAAGCTGTTGTCGCTTTATGTGAAGGAGATTTAGATTACTTAAAACCAGCTATGGACTGGGCTGCATGTGATAAAGGATGCGGTTGTGACGTATTAACCAATGTAATCCGCCAAGGATTATGTACTGGATGTGGAACTTGTGCTCTTGCATGTCCTACAAGAGCAATGGGCTTTTCTGAAGGTAGACCTAGCTGTGACAGAGATAGATGTATTAAATGTGGTTCTTGCTACATGATGTGTCCAAGATCTTGGTTACCTGAAAGCAGAATTAAAAAGGAAACAGGATTATAGGAGGATTGGATATGCCATTAGGTACTTATAAAGAAGCATTATCTGCAAGATCTACTGAGAAAAAAATCTTAGATGTATCACAAGACGGAGGAATTGTTTCAGCATTACTCTGTTACGCACTCGATGAAGGAATCATTGAAGGTGCAGTTGTAGCTGGAACTCCTGATGACGATTGGAGACCAGTTCCTACTGTAGTAACTTCAGCTGATGAAGTTATTGCAGCTGCTGGAACCAAATACTCAATGTCCCCAACATTATCCACTTTAAAACAAGCAACCCGTCAATACGGTTTAGAAAAAATCGGTGTTGTAGCAACTCCATGTCAAACCCAAGGTTTAAGAAAAGCACAAGCTTACCCATTCACTAGATTTGTCGCTGACAAAGTCAAATTGATTGTCGGCATCTATTGTATGGAAAACTTCCCTATGGCTTCTCTTGACACCTTCGCTACTGCTAAATTAGGATTTGACAGCTTACAAGATGCAACCAAAATGGACATCGGTAAAGGTAAATTCTGGTTAACCAAAGATGGTGAAGACAGTGGTTTAGCTATTAAAGAAACACACGGATACGAACAAGCAGGTTGTAACATCTGTCAAGATTACGTATGTGAATGGGCTGACGTATCAACCGGTTCTGTAGGATCTCCTGACGGATGGTCCACTGTTTTAACCAGAACTGACGATGGTGACTCTGTATTTAAAGGAGCAGTTGCTGCTGGTTTAATCGAAACCAAACCAATGGATGAAGTAAAACCAGGTCTTCCTTTACTTGAAAAATTAGCTAAAGGTAAAAAAGACAAAAACACTGCAGAACGTGAAAGAAGAGCTAAAATGGGAGTTAAAATCCCTGCTATATACTAAATCTTCTTTCTTTTTTTTCTTTTTTTTAATTGATATTTTAACTGTTTTTGGATGATTTTTTTTATAAAAAATAAGATGTGGTGTTTGAAGAGAGGGAATCTCTTCTAAATTGTTGTAACAGTACAACCTTCTTTTTCAATAATTACAGTATGTTCTTTTTGACTTACGAAACAATTCTCTTTTTCACGAAGAGGAGCATACGGATAGATTGCCATTGCATCCGCTAATTGTTTTAGTGCAATTGCACCTTTTCTTTCGCCAAATTCATCTGTAATCCATCTTCCTGAAAATGGAACATATCTGTGGTTGTTTTGAATGTATTTTAAAACTCTTTGAGTGCTTTTTATTCTAAACGGTTTATTTGCCATATATGAGAAAATGTATTGTCCTGGAGCGTCATTGACAGTACCTTTGCCGTTTGTTGCAAAAGGTTCAATGGCAATTGCCTGACCTTCTTCTAAAATGTAATCATCATGGTTGTCGTAATTTGGAATGGAAATTCCTGCATGCAAATTATATTGTTCCAAACTGTGTCCTGTTAAATTGAATATCGGATTCAATTTGTATTCGGATATAGCTTCGTGAATTGCAGCGCCGATCTTTGAAACTTCAATACCTGCTCTTGCGGTTGCAATCGCAGCTTCAAGACCTGCAGCTGATGCCTCGATAATTTCTTCATGTAAGTTGATTTCATCTTGAGTGTAATTTTCATCAATATTTCCACTGGCCACTACGGTAACTGCTGAATCTGCAATATATCCGTCAACCATTGCACCCAAATCCAATTTTACCATATCTCCAGCTTTAAATTTAGTTTCATCGCCTGCGGGGGAAGTATAATGGGCTGCAAATTCATTTATAGACACGTTACATGGAAATGCAATTTCAGCACCTGATTTTAGAATTTCACTTTCTACATAATTTACCAAATCAATTACCAAAGCTCCATCAGTAATCATTTTTGAAGCTTCGCTTCGAATCTCGGAAACAATTTTTCCTGATTTTATATAGGATTCCATCATAAATTTTTACCTTCTTTAATAAATAATTAATTATTTATTTGATAAAGTTTATATAATATTTTATATTTATTGAAATATTGGAGGTTATCAAATGGATGTTCCAACAATACCTGACCAAATGTTTTTATTAATCATTGTGGTTATTGTTGCTATTGTATTGATTATCATTGTTTTCCAATGGAGAAAAGTTGCACAATCTAAAAATTCAATTTTAATGCTTGAAAAGGAAATTGAACTTAAAAAAATGTCCATGGTCGAAAAAGACATTGAATCCAAAAGATTAATGGACAATCCGATTCCATTACCACAAGAGCAACAAGACAGTCTTTCAGCCATTAGGCAATCTACAACTGAAGTCAGAAGTAATGTAGGTTACTTGCATTCAGAAATTAATGAAAGATTGGCTAGACTTGAAGCTGAAACTGAACAAAGAAAATTAGAAAAAATGCTTAAAGAAATTGAAGCTAAAGAGAAAAAACTCAAAAAAATGGATAAATAGGTGGTAACATGGATGCTATGGAAGCAGTTGCAGTCATTATTTTAATTGCAGCAATTGTGATTTTAATTTATTATTATTTATTAAATAGTCCAGCTACTATGGATAAATTGCGTAATTATGTACCAACCAGTGCTGATGCTCATATGAATGAGATTTTAGGTAGATCCAGTGAAGATGTGGAATATGACTTAACTAAAGAAGAAGTTCAGGATGATAAGGATGATTCTGAATCAATGAGTAAACGTATCAAAGTAAGATTAAGCGATATTGACATGTCATCACTTAACAATGAAGCATTTTCCAATAAGATTGATGCATTTTTTGATGCAAAAAGTGATCAGTTAATTAAAGATTGGTCTTTAGCTACTACAAATGATTTGGAAGAACTTGAATCTAAATTTAACGAAACCACTGCCAATGTTGATGATTTGGATAAAAGTTTCAAAGAATTTAAAAAATCATCCGAGGAATTCCAAAAAGTTACTGAAGACAGATTGGATGATTTAGATAAAAGAATTGAATCATTAGAAAATAAATAATTTATTTTCTTTGATTTTTTCTTATTTATAGAAAGATTTATATATTATCTAAACAAATGTTATTAATAGTTTTATACTATTTTTTGTTTGTATAGCAGGGTGGGGTAGTCTGGTGATCCCGCGGGGCTCATAACCCCGAGATCCCTAGTTCAAATCTAGGCCCTGCTACTTTTAACTAATATTTTCATGGCAAGTTGAAGACAGCTGCTGGTTTTTTATAAAACTAAGGAAACTCCGCCCATCACACAGAAACTACGGCGTTGAAAAACGTATGCTGAGAAGCATGACTCTGGAGCAGAAACGACACGACTTTTAATGGTAGACGATGATATTTAATTGAGGACATTAAAAGAAGCGGTGAAACGGCCATTCCGTAGGATGCAAGAGCAAAGGTGCCGATGACAACCTGTATGAGGCAAGGTAGCACGCTAAGATGAATGCTGTTTAACAGAAGGTGGGTTACTCTTAACAGGCCATGTAAAATTATGTGGGTTACCAAACACTTATATGTTGGTAATCTGCATATTATTAATTATGACAACCAAAACCAAATTTTCTGAAACCGATGCTAAATTAAGTATGATGGTGGAACGAAGAAACCTTACTAAAGATGCAATTAAAAATTACAACACTGTTTTTAAAGAAATACATGAATTATTTGATGTCACGCCATCTGATATTGTTAGAATAGGAAAAAGAGAACAAAAACCATATATAGATAATGAAACAGGAAATCATGACCTTCTTGATTTGGAAGATAGGTCTGTAACTATATATCAATTTAATTATTATAATTATTTAAAAAGCAGAGGTTTAACTAATAGGACTATTAAGCTTAAATTAGATACATTCAGAGCTTTACTGGGTGAATATGATATTCAAAAACCTAAACCAATTAAAATAACCATTCAAAACGATAGGATTCGTGATGAGGATATTGTTTCTTGGAGAGAAGTAGAAACAGCAATGTCATTCTGTAAAAGTATCAGGGATAAAGCCATAATTTCTTTTTTTGCCACTACTGGTTTAAGAAGTAGTGATGTAAGGGGATTAACGATCGGTGATTTAATTAAGGCATGTGATATTTATTTTGAGAATAATGAAGAAAAAACAATAGATAACCTATTAGCTAAAAATCCTGAAGAAATTTATCCATGTTGGGAAATCATGCCCTCAAAAACATCTAAAAAGTCACAATTATGTGTTACATTTAATACTCCTGAAGCAAGTACATATATGTGGCAATATTTACATAATCGAATTGAATATAATATACGAAAAGGAAGAAATGAAATATTAAAATCTGATTATCCTTTGTTTGCAACATCTACTAATAAAGAACTAAAATCTACAGCTATCGAACAATTATTTCAAAGGTTAAATAAACAATTAGGAGATAAGATGGATAAGAATGGTAAATATCGTAGATTTAGGTCTCATTCTCTTAGAAAATTGTTTTCCACTACTTGTAGGAGAAACATTACTCAAGTTGTTGTTAATTCTGATAAAACTTCAGAAGTGGATATTATTAGTATATTTACTGGACATGTGCCACCTAATGAATCAAATTCAAAAGTATATGAGGCTATTGAATCAGATAGTCATGATAGTTATCTTAGGAAAACTTATCTTGCATTAAGTCCCTACCTTAGTATTAAAGATATAGAAATTAAGGATATTAAAACACAACAATATAAAGACTTGGAAGAACAAAATGAAGCATTGAGAAAACAATTGGAAGCTCAGGCTGTTTCTATGCAAAGGGAAATGGACGAACAGAAAGAGCAATATGAAAAAAAGATTAGGCATGTTGAAAGTGTCAATTCAGCTTTATCCTCTCAAGTATTGGATATTCAAAATCAATTAGATAATCTTGCCAATGCTAATGATTTAAAAAGAATACAAGAGTATATATCTGGACATGAATTAGTTGAAAAGTATAATTTAGCTTCAACAATCATTGGATATTATAAAGAAGATGTTAAAAAAGAAGATTTTGCTGGTGTCACAGATTATTATATTGAAGATTTAATAACAATGGCATTCAATACAACATCTGCCTTTCAATCTACAACAGTTAGAGATGAATATTATCGAACTGATGATGATTGGAAATTAATTAAATCAGAAATTGGACTCTATGAACATGATTATATTGAAAGTAATGGGTATGTATTATCTAAATCCCAAAGTAAAAAGATTACAGATGAACTGGAGAGTTATTCAATAAAATTATGGGAAGATAATGAAAAAGTAAAAAAAGCTAAAGTACAATCAATAATTGATAGTATTGTACTTAGACATTAATGCTTGTAAGAGAGTTGTTTAATCAAAATGATTAAAATCTCTTTTATCTTTTTGATTTTTTGTGGTTTACCAATTATCTGTTTGTTAATTATCTGTAGTTCTGATTCTTATGTTTTTTTTATTGTTCATGTCTATGTAACTAGTGATAGTTTATCTTCATTTACAGGTCTATTATAAAATTAAATATTTAATTAATTTAATTAATACTTTATTTGATAGGTTAATGAATTATACAAGAACTTTTTTATTTGGTGATGGGTAATAGTATTCGATGTTGTTATTTTTTTAATTCTTCCAATAGCTGTAATCCTAATTCGGTATTTTGGTATAGTCTGCCTTTGATATTTTCTTCA
Organism: Methanobrevibacter sp.; assembly: GCA_017434525.1. Classification (GTDB taxonomy): domain Archaea; phylum Methanobacteriota; class Methanobacteria; order Methanobacteriales; family Methanobacteriaceae; genus Methanocatella. The sequence goes on along the minus strand of JAFRFD010000080.1, from coordinate 44,386 downwards.
TTTAAACAGACTACTATTTTCTTTTCTTTTAAGTCGTGTAATGCATTCGATATTTGTGTGATTCTCATTCCAGTTGCATCAACTATTTCTTTTGGCATTTTATATTCTGTGCCGATACAGGTGATACAATTTAATCGTGCTGGAGAAACTTTGATATATCCAATTAAAGACCAAAAATTTGGTTCTGATTCATTTTCACTCATATTTATTTGTTATATTCTTTATTAACTACTTTAATAGTTATTAAAAGATTCTTATTGATTCTTATTTATTATTTATAATTCTTATTGATTCGGTTTATACACAACTTTTATATTATATTTAAAAGAGACATAATAATACAAAGCTTAAATTTTGTAAAAAAATTTAATTGTTGGAGGTAATTTAATTGAGTAAAAAGATTTTTGCTATATTAATCGTTGTAATGGCTTTTGTCTCTTTGGCTAGTGTTTTCGCAGTTGAAACAACAACTCACGATTTCGATGGTTTGTTTAACATGAGTGTTCCATCTGATGAGGAATTTGTAACTCTTGATTCTAATATCACTGGCGCTTCTGTATTTGGATATAATTTTAATGATGGGGATCCAATTGGTAATAATATAATAGTTTATTACTTTAATGAATCCATTGTTGATGATAATGATACTAATATAACTGAATATGTAATTAATATTTTAGATGAAAATTCTACTTTTAAACATCCTTCTGTTGAAGATGGTTTCACTGTATTATATAATCAGATGGTTCAACATGATGGAGGTTATATGTTAATTGCATCAAATGATAATGAAACTGAAGTAGTAGGTATTGTTGGGGATAATTTAGATGATTTAAAAACATATGCTAATTCTATAGAATTTTAACTAAAAAATCCTTGCTTAATTTTTTAGGTGATAATATATGAAAATTGGCGATTTTGAAATTGGTTTAAAGACAATTATTTTAGTAATAGTTGCTTTAATCGTTATTTTTGGAATAATCTCCTTTTTTAGTGGTGGTGATTCAGTAAATGTAACTGATGTTGGCATGACTGTAAATTATAATTACAAAACTAATGTGGCTTTTACAATTATACCAACTGATACAATAACTGAAGTTAATAATGTTCAGCTAAAGAACATTGAAGTTACTTACCATAATGGTAAAACACAACATTTAGAAGATGTTACATTTAACTCCAAAAATACTTATGTTAAAGATAATGAATATGGGTTTAAATTTGATTATACAATCTCTGATGATTGTATTGATGGTTTAGATGAATATGATTTTGGACATGCAACACACCATATTAAAGGAGATATTGTAATAAACACTGTCGGTGGAAATGAAAAAGTGGTTGGACATATTGATTATGATGTCCCTGCTTCGGCTACAGTATATAAATACTCTTCTGGAAGTGGTTCAGTAATATAATATTTTAATCATTAAGTTGTTAATTAAACAACTTTCTTTTATTTATTATATTGGCAGTATTAAAAATTTTAAGTAGGTGGATATATGGAAAAAGTGTATTGTACTGAGTGTGGAAATGAATTAGAAGAGGGCTCTAAATTCTGTCCAAAATGTGGAAATAAGGTAGAGGAGGGAACTTCTAGTAAAGATGTTTATCCATCAACAAAATCTTACAAAAGTTATATTATTATTGGGTATGTTTTAGCTATTTTGGGTATTATTTTACCTATTTTGGCAATATTTGGTGCAATAGTAGGTATTTATTTAATTTACAGAAACTATGGTGATTTACTAAGTGGTAAATTTAATAAAACTAATGTAAATGCATTACTAATCCTTATTTTCTCAATCTTTGCGATTGTTTTCATGTTTAATTTTGGATTTATACTATTTGAAATTATAGTTATTATACTTTTAAATTGGGTTTTAAAAACAGATTCTGAAGGAAATTATACTATTCATGCAAATTCTAAAGAAAAATTAATCATTGTTGCAGTAATATTAATTTTGGCTTTAGTTGGTAGTTTATGGCTATCTGAAACTTTTAGTTCTTCTTCAACATCTGATGGTAGTTCAAAATATGTTGCTGGAGGTCAAACAACTGTGTTTGGAAAAACATTCACTATTCCTGAAGGTTTTGAAGAATCTAATAGGTATGGGACTTCAACTTTTGAAACAGTTGATTTTAAAAATGATGATGGTGCATCATTTGAGATTCATGTCTCTTCGGATAATCAATTTCCAGTAAGTAAATATGTTAAACTTCAACGGGATAAAACAATAAATGGTTTCGATGGACAGGTATTATATTATCAACCAGCTAATACTGAAAGATTTGTCTATTTTGATAATGATGGATTATTAGTTTATGTTGCTCCTGAAACATATCCTCCCGAAGAGATATATGATATTGTTGTATGTTAAGAAGTTATTTAATTAAATAGCTTCAATCTTTTTTTATTTCAATAAAAAGCAACATATCATTGCACATTTCAGGTAATCTAGTTACTTTTGTTCTTTAATTTTTCTTTTTATGGGTAATTGATGCTCGCAAAAGTATAAATTGCACTAATCTTCAAGTTTTATCTCCTTTTTGCAAGTATAATTGCGTATTTAATTAGTTGCTTGATTAATTATTTATTTAATTATGTATTTTGCTTTAAAATTAAATGTGGGTTAATAGCTTTTAGTTTAATTTTTAGTATACTGATGTTTTGGTGAAATATTGTTCCTCATGAATTCCGATGATCTGTTTTTGAGATAGTCATGATCTTCTCAATAAAGGCAAAAACAATAGTGATATTTTAGGAAAAGAACTAATTCTAGACTTATGGACTTAATGTCATATAACACTAGATGATGAAGCATTTGTGGTTCGGCGAACTAACAAATCTAATGCGATATTTTGAAATTCATAGAGTTAGTTCTATAATCACTTACATACAAAATTAAATAAATTGGCTAATTAAAAATTTTTATCATTTTTTCGTATAATGGTTTGTTCTCTAGGGGTTGGGAAAGAAGCCTTTTTGACCATTTTCAGAGAAAAATAGAGAATGAGAGTAACCTAGACTTGATACTATTCAAGTCTAGAACTCTAGAATTTGATTATTTCTCATTTTCTTTTTTATCTTTATTCATTTTTTCTAACCAAACATCATATTCTTCTGTTTTATAAAGATTCGGGAATATAGTCCTTGATTCCTTTAATTGAGGGATATGTCTAGTTGTTGTTGTCCACTCCTTACCTAAACCAAATTCCTCACGGATTTCTGAAGTTAAATGCTTAGCTTTTATATGACCCTTTGTATCAAGAACATCTATTGGTAAGCTTTCACATTTTGCGACATACCTAATTAATTGATTTAATTCTGTTGTAATAATGGGGTCTTCACTACTATCTGTATCCGAATACTTTACCAATCTTGGTAGAATATGTGCAATTGGGTCAGTAAATTTGCCCAATATTTCTCTTGATTTTTCATCATCGATTCTAGCTTTAAAATCATTTCCTTCTGTAATCATTTTTTTATATGCTTCAATGCCATTATAAATTAACCATTCCATTTCTTCTGGGTCAGTTAATAGTTCTTCAAGAAGATTAGGATTCATCTCTTCGGTGCCACGAAATCGATTAAGAAATTCAAATATAACTACTCTTTGCACAATAGCTTCTTCAATTCCATCTTTAAATTTTGGTAAGTTATTACAGACAACTATCATGTCTGGAACTTCTTCTTTAGGAATTGTGTATTTATCCTTACCTTTAGGTTCGACTGGTATGTCATCATATCCTGTAATTGATTTTAACAGTCCTGTATCTTCAATAGGTTTTTTAGGGGAGTCACTTACAATATTTACTTGCTTATTTTCTAGATGTGCTGTTGCAAATCTGTTGTCAGGTGTAAGCTCTTGTAATTGTAATCTACCTACTTTATCACTTCCGAAAATGTTTGTGATTAGATTACTAGCTACACCTTTACCTGCTCCACCTATACCTGCTATGATAAAGAAAGCATTTAATTTGTTTCCACTTGTTAAGATATAACCAATCATTTCTAAAAAACCTTGCTTTAATTCTTCTATATCTTGTTTTGATTCATTATTTGGTTTAGCTAATGATGTTTCTAGGAAATGTTGTACTTTTTCTCCTTTAGCTTGGGGATTGTAATTATGTGCGACTTCAATCAGTGTAAATACTGGTTCATCATTAGCTGATATTACTTTAAAATTTACCATATCATACAAACAGTTGTTAAACTTTACAATGTTGTATTTGGGGTTTTGTCGGTTACTAACAAATCCAATTGCATCTTTAACATCATTCGAATGAACTAAGTCCTGATTATTAAATAATTCATTGTCTAGTTTTATCACTAGATTATCTATATCAACTGAATCATATCCATTAGTATTTTTATCTAGTAAATACGGGGTATTGATACTTTTTCGTAATATCATTCCTTTTTCTTTAAAATAATGACCTAATCTTTGTCTACATTTCCTAACATTAACATTATAACTTGAAAATAATTTAATTAGCTCTTGTTCAAGTGTTAATTCTTTTTTTGATGAAATAAAATCGTCATTATTCTTAAAATACTGTTTTAGCTTTGTATCTAACAATTTTGGCATTTCAACATCTTCATCAGCTAAAATAGCTTTGATGGTTTTTAGTTCATCTTTAGCTATTTTAAATAACTGCTTTTTGTACTTAAATTCAAAAGTTATTAGGTTTTCATCATCGTTTTTTCTAATAAATGAACCTTGCAGGGTGTTAAAATTTAATTCTAGATTAATACCCTCAATGATTTCTAAAAAAACAATCCATTTTTCAGTATTATTTTCGTAAACAACAACCGTTACTTCTTTGTTTTTAATTTTAAATGGTTTTACTTCAGTTTCTGTAGGTTTATCATAATAACCAAAATTACTTTTGAAGTAATCAATCACGGTTTTTTTACCAGTAAAAGGAGGTAATTCTTCTATTCCTTTTATTAAGTGTCGCATTCCACAAAGATGTTTAATGTCTTTACTATAAGCATATTTGATGCTTCCACCAATAGTGTCAGCATAATCTGATGATCCTGTGATGTGCAATTCTTGGAAGATACTTTCAACTTCTTCTTGTGTAAACCCACTCCGTCGCAATACATGCACAATTCTGTAACCAATTTCATTCCTATGTCCTGTAATATACACTTTTCCAATCATTTCTTTCAGTTCTTCACGGTCAGAACCAAAGTCATAATGGGGATTTGCATGTTCATCAGGGTAGTTGTCATAAGATTTATTTTCTGTAGCTGTTGAAATAGCTTCTTTAACAATAGACAATTCCATGAACTTTTTCGTATTTGCTTTTTTATCTATAGTGTTTGGAAGATAATTGGTTTTTACATGTAATAAATGGCTGATAGCGGTACTGTAATCCTCATTTAATTGTATAAAGTTACTGTAAAGTTTGCTTGTGCTATGTTGTGTAACTGGTAATCTTTGTAAACCTTTATTTCTATTCAATACTGCATAATCAAGTGTTGATTTTTTTATAGGTTTATGTAATATTGATGTTTCAATAGCTTCGCCTAATGATAATGTGAAAAGTTTTGGGTCATTATTTATCTTGTCGGTGAAAGTTAATTCATTTAAAGGTACCCTAATATGTAAACCTTTACTTCCAGACCAATTTACAGTTACATCAACTCCATGTTCTGTGAAATAGTTTGCAACCTTCATTGCATCTTCAAATGGTTCTTTTAGATAACCATTTTTAATTTTTTTGTAAAAATAGTTTTGTATTTCTTTCTCTGTTAATTCAGACAATTCTATTTTTTCTTTATTGCTTAAGTAGTTTAATAAGTTCGTTCGTTCTTTATCAGTTAAATCACTTATATCTTGTTGTGTTTTATATTTTTCAATGGTTGAATTGATTTCAGAGTCAGATATAGTATTTAATGCATGGTTTAATTCCCATTCTAATTGCGATTCTTTGCTTAAGTCGAAATCTAAAAATATCGTTCGTATTGTTCCTACTACATCATCATTGATTGATGTATATATTTCAATGAATTTGTCTTCATCATATGTGTTAGTTGCAAATTCTACTAATTCTTTTGCATTATTAGCTGGTTCTTTCCAGTATTTTCCTTTTCTTTTTTCATCAATTGGATAAAATAAATTTTCGTAAATCATTTCTAATTGTTTATAAAATTGATTTGAATCAGTTCGTCGATTTTCTGATTCATCTATTGTTCTTATAACCATATGCAATACCTCTTTATGGTTTTTTTTAATTGCTTAATTATTCAAGCAATTAATCACGCAATTACATGCTTATTTATTCAACTGGCTTAAGAACGAGTTTTAGTGTGGTAATGGTTAGCAGAAAATATTTATAAGTATCAGAAAAGAAACAGTTACATTGTACAATATGGTAACTGTTCTTCATGTGTGTTCTGCTTGTGAAGAACAACACCAAAAGTGTTCTACTTGTTTTAAATTAAAAATATGTGTGTTCTATTATATCGATGATGTCGCCATGTTTTAGTCTACTAATAAATTTGACTTTATCTTCAGTATCTGCAAGAGACATTAAAGTCGGAATATCATTGCGAGCAATTGTAATATCGTACCAGTCATCATAACCATTTCTAGTATGATGTGTTCTTAAATAACTCAATATTTGATAATTGATTCCTATATTAATATGCTCATTATTTAAGCATATTTCAGGTTTGGAAATCATAAAAAAAGACCTCCCATAAAGTAATTTAGTTCGAGCACCTAATAGAACTTCATTTATTAGAACTTATCCTTCTATTTAAAATCACCTTTCAAATTCACTTTTGGGATATATTTAAACATATTTTACATTTAAAAGATATATAAACCTTCCGATTTATATTATCACATCATATTTACAGACATTTTAAAATTAAAGTCTTTTAAGATAGTTTTATTTTAAGAATAATTTCATATACTGTGATGATTGGCCGAGTCATTAAAGCTACTTTAACAGCTCACATGACTCTTGATTTTTTCGCAGTATTTAATATAATTGACTGTTATTTGTTTTGTTTTAATTTTTTTATACTTGCTTCAATCTCATCACAAATATTATGCACTCTCCTTCTTGCTTCAGGACTAATGTAAAACTTTTCAAGTTGCTTTGCATTATATAATCCACCGTAGAGATGCATATCTGTTATTATGAAATCATTATTATCATAATGTTCAGCTACATGTTTATAAAAATCTAGTTCCTCCTTGTAGAATTCTAAGTTGTTTACATTATTGTAATTATTGTATCCAATTTTATTGTCATGTATACGAATAATATCTTCAGGAAGGGGTAAATTATAATACCTTTTATGTTCGGCTCTGTATTTGTTGCAAAGTTCTATCAGAAACTCTGTTTTTTCTTTCTGTTCGAGAAGTTCTTCTTCTCTAAAATCAATCGTATTTATGTAAATCACCTTTATTAGCTTTGTAAAATTCAACAACTGCATACCTAATTACTGAACTTCTATTTAACATGGTGTGCTCTTGTAAATAATCGAGCATATCTTTAAAGTCATCAGTAACTTTTAATGTAATTATGTCCGTGAATTCACTTGGACAATCTTTTTTATTGTTCATGTATATTCCTAGTATTCTAAAGACTATAAAAAGGAAAATTTTTTTTAAATATTACATGTTTTGTAAGACATTAAATGGAGGTAATTTTATTAAATGAAGGTGGAAAGGTCATTTAATGAAAAATCGAGTTTTGAGTCCTTATTTTCAGTTTTTTTCAGTAATTCGTCTTGTTTTGGTATTGTTAGTCTGTAGTAATAGCTTTTAGTTTTGTACATGATTAATTGGTTTGTTGCTTACTTGCTTGTGCAATTGTTGTGATGATGTTAGTAGGGTGCTGAAGTAGAATTTCATCGTACTAGAATTTAACATGATCATCTAGTTGTGGTGTGTCATACAGCAACTAAAGTTGGCTTCTTAAAAGATTAACAGTATATCTTCTATCCTTTAATTAAAATCACGATAAATATTTTTAATACAGGTTTCATTAACTATTATAATCCATATGCTATTTTTAATATTATTGCAGTATTTATAGACTATCCTTTCGCTATGCTGAATATGTATGTATGTAAGTAATTAATTAAGCAATTACATAATTACTTGCTGAAGCTGTTTTCGATAATAGCTATTTCTTCAGGTGTTAATCCATATAAATCGTATATTAAATTATTAATATCATGTTCTAATTCATTTAATTCAGATTCAATATTTAAACATGAATTTTGGGAGTATGTGAAGTAATCTTCCCATTCTTCTTCTTTTTTAAGACTCAATTTAAATTTTTGTTTTTTTAATTGTTTACTAAACATATTAAACTCTAATGTTTCGTAATTATTTAGGGTTTTATTAATTTTTATACCTTCAAAATGATATTTTACACGATTGAAGAATTTATTTTTTACTTTGTTTAATTCTAGATAACACTCATATAGTTTTTCAGATTTTTTAATAATAATATCAATTAGCTTGTCATTATTTGGAGGAATAGGTATTTTAGAAGTAACTGGATTATCAAATTGCATAGTTCTGATTGCTTTAGCATAAATAAATCTATAGCAATACCAATTTATTAAGTTTGAATTAAGTAATGACCATACATAAAACTTGCTAATATCTTCATTAACTGTTATTTGGTTTATTGTATCTACAATGAAGTAATCTAAGTTATTAGGGATACATGCAGTAATTTTAATATGGTCTATAGGTTTTGTAATGTGTGAAACTAGTCTTTGAACTAAAACAGAATTTTCGTTAATGATATTTTTATCATCATTTTCGACTAGGGATTTATTTATTTTTCCTTTAATGCCAATAATTCCATTTCTTTGAATTTCAGCCCCACCTAATACAAAACTATCTCCTTCAGAGCTAATTTCCTTTTGAAATACTCCTCCTCTTGAATTATAAGATATGTCGTTTAAAAATAGATTACTTTCATTTAATTTGGTTGCTATTAATAGTTCTTCAACAGATATGTCATTTAATATTATTTTAAAGGTATTATATGTTTGTTTGGGGATTTTCCCAATTAATTTAATTGATTCATCTATTATTACTCCATTGTTGTAATAATTTTGCGAATGGGATTTGTCTACTATAAAAATTGTTTGTTCTAGTTTTACTTCTTTCCATACCTTTTTGCAGTCAATAACAGTATCAATGTTGCTAAAAATTTCTTCACGAATTGGGATATAATTTGAAGAGAATGTAAATGATTTTGGAACAATATAACTTAATTTTCCATCATTTTTTAATAGTTTATCGTATGCTAGCTTTATAAATGCTATTGCCGTTTCAGAACCTCCTTTAATATATGTGTTTAAGTATTTTTGTTCTTTTTTTGAAAGTTTGGCACCATATGGTGGATTTCCTACAACGATATCGAATTTATCGTTGCTAAACACATCTTTAAATTCATTTTCCCATTTAAAAGCTTTTTCTCCAACTAAATTTTCATCAGATATTATTGAATTTCCACATTTGATATTTTTATCTAGATTTGGAAGTTTAAAACCTTGCATAACTCCAGTGGAAGTAGCTAATTTAAGAAATAGGGATAATTTTGTAATTTCGACTGATTCTTCATTTAGGTCAACGCCATAAATGTTATTGCTGATAATTTGTTTTCTGCTATCGAGACTATCAAAGTATTTGTTTAGTGTTTCATCGTTTGCATATTTGCTGTTGTGTAATGCTTCATGAATTTCAAATAATATGTCTACTGCTTTATTAAGAAAAGCTCCACTTCCACAAGCGGGGTCAATGATTTTAATTGCTTTTAATTTAATATCTAATTCATCTAATTTGTTATATTTCTCATATTCGCTTATTAAGTCATGTATTGTATTTGATTTTCCACTTATGCTTAAATATGGTATGATGGTATTTCTACAAATATAGTCTGTTATATATTCAGGTGTATAATATACTCCATCTTTTTTTCTTCTTTTAGCATCTTCATTCTTTAATTCTTCAATATCTCCTATACTATTTTCAAATATATGTCCTAAGATGTTTACGCTAAGTTCTGAGCCAAAATCAAATGAAGATATTAGTAGTAAGTTCTTGTAGATTGGGTTTAATGTGTCTTTGTAAACACCAAGTAAACCTTCAATTTCTTCGTATTTCTCTTCAAATTTCCATGTTTTATAGCAATCGTCAAAAAATGATAAATCATCTATTTTATCTCTTATTTCTAGATGCCTTAAGCTTTCTTTGAATAATCCTCCATTAAAAGCACCGATACATCTCTCTTTATTACCTTTATCTGCAAATCTAAATAGCTCATTAATTCTATCTCACATTGTAAATTCAAATAGGTTTTTATGTCTTATTGGTGTTAAGATTACATCAGCGGTTGTTTCTGATGGTATTAGTCTTAAATCTTCTGCAAAACAAAGGAATATGAATCTGTTTAATATTAATTGTGATAGTCTAATAGCTTCTATTCTATCTATGTTTTCTGAGGAGTATTCAAGCTCTTTGATAAGCATTAGTCTTGTTTCACTAAATAGCTTATAAAATTCATCTTCTAATTCTCGTTCGATAATTCTAGTCTCTTTTAGTAATGTTTGTGGTATGTCTTTTTCTATAAGTGAGAATTTACTAAATATGAGTAGAAACTTTTTTAGAACTTCTGGATCGGTTAGTTGGGTAAACTTAAAAGATATGTATTTTTCTCTGTAGCTTGGGTTGAATAGTCTGAATTCATTGTAATTGGATACGAATGCCCATTGGGTATCTTCTTTAATACTTGCATAATTAGTTACTTGTTCAATTGGGGATTGTTCTCTGTTGTATCTTTTGTTAAGGTCTTTGCATGTAGTTCCTTTTAATTCTACAACAACATAATCTTTATTGTCTTTTTTCAAGGTGAATTCAACAGGTCTTCCTTCATCACCAATGTTTTCTTCGTATTTAATATCTGTAAACTCGTAACCGAGTATATTTTCAAGAATTATTTTAAAGAATTTGATATAATTGGTTTTTTCGCTTTTTAGTTCATCTCTTTCTAGTTTTTTTATCCAATAGCTAATTGGGTCACAATCGGCTTGGATAGTAAGAGCATCATCATACAGCTCTATGAACTCTTCCATTTTCTTATCATTGAACAAGTTGTTTTCTATTTTAACATCTGAAGTCATGCAAATTCAACCTTAACATATAATGTATAATATTATGTTGTGTTTAATTAAAATAATTGATTGTTTTGCAGTGATTCATATATTGTTTTATTTTTATAATTTTATAAATTAAAAGCAATATTGCTCTAGATTTATATCAAAAACCTTTTATAATTCTTTAATCAATTAATTAAATATGTAATTGCTCATTTAAGTGGTTATGTTTGGTATTGTGGACATTATTATTTGTTTTGCAAAATGTTTATTATGGAGGAATTTGATATTAATTATTATATTAAATCTAGGTGATTATCATGAATGACAGGATTGAAATAGCTAAAGAATTCGCAAAAACTATTAAATCTGATGATATTAAATTAATCATGTTGTTTGGTTCTGTTGCTCGTGGTGAAGATACTGAAGAGTCTGATATTGATATTCTAATTGTATCTCCTAATGCTGATGATTTAAGATATAAAATTAATAGGATAGCTGTTGATATTATTCTTGAAAAAGATGAAGTGATTTCTCCACATTTAATGACCGAAGAACATTTTAATAAAACAAGAAATAATCCATTTTTAACTAATGTGCTTAATGAAGGTGTTGTAATTGGATAATGTTAGGGAAGCATTTAATGTAGGCAAGGAGCAATTGATTTCCAGTAAAATGTTATTCGAAGGGGGTCAGTATAGGGATTCAGTGACTTTGTCTTATTATGCAATGTATTCTTCTGCTTTGGCTTTGTTATTGAAAAAGGATATATCTCCAAAGACTCATGAGGGTACTTTAAGGCAACTAGCTAAAGAGTATGTTAAAGAAGGTTTGCTTAGTAAAGAATCTTATGATTATCTCTATGATGGTAGAACACTTAGGAATAAATCTAGTTATGATTATTCTGTTGTTTTTTCTGAAGAGTTAGCTGAAGAGCTTATTTTGCAAGCTGAAAAATTTATTGATGAAGTTGAGCAGTTATTATGATTTCTTCTATTTATTTTTGTTGGAATTCGTGGTAGTTTTGCCTTGTTTTTAGTAGGTAACCCACATGATTTAATGTAGCTTACTCTTAACAGGCCATGAATATTAATTATTCATTTTTTCAGAATCTTTTAAAAACTTGTAATTTTTGGGATTTATCATGGCAACTATTTGGATTTTGTAAGCTATCAAAAGTTCTTATAGGTTCAAATTGACTACAACTATCCGTTGGATTAGTATGGCCATTACCTAAACGACAAATAACTCCTTCCGCTGCACCTTTTAATTGTATATTGGCTTGCCAATGCACACAATTAAGGCAAACTCTGTCTAGATTCAATTCTGAAATATTAATTCCATCAATTTGATACATTTTAACCACTTTTCTAATTAATTTTATTGTATTGGTCCTTTAATATTTTTCTTTTTACATTTTAAATTTCAGAAATGGAGGTAGTTTTTATCTATTTTTGATAGGTAACCCATCAGATTTTTGGTGGCTTGCTCTTAACAGCTATGAAAATTAATTATTTCTTGTTTTGATAATTTTTATATTATTAATGGATATCTCCCTTGAAAACACATATTTTGACAAAAAATATTTTTAATTAATAAGGATAATATAATAATATGGAATCTGAAGACATTTTGACAGAGTTAAAAGGATTATCCTCAAAGGATTCTATTAAAAAAAGCGAATTGATGGGAATACTTAAAAAATATGCACATACAATTAGTGTATATGACTTAATGGAGCTTTCTGAACGCATGAGAAAAGAGGGCGAATATCTTGATGAAGAGTATCGGGAACACTTTCTGGAAATTTATATTAAAAATTTCATATTGCGCATTACAGAAATTATCTCTTTAGAGGATTATGATGACATAGAAATTGATAAGGATTCCTTTGATGAAACATTTCCTATTCTGGAGAGAATGTTTGAAAAAGAAGCATTGTCCGGTTTTGAAGGAGATAAATTCCCATTAGTTTATGTAGTTATTTCATTATATGTAACGTATATCACAAAAGAGCCCATACACCATGTTGGAAGTGAATTTCCTGGAAATCTTAAGGTTGAAGAAATAAATGGTGAATATTTCTGTCCGGTTAAAGAAAAGCATATGGATAATGTCAATGCAACTTGTCACTATTGTATTGCTAAACAAAACCCTAACATTTAAGGGATAATCTATTTTTTGAAAAATAAAATGTCAGAAATGGGACTAGTCTTTGGCTATTTTTGATAGATAACCCACCAGATTTTTGGTGGCTTGCTCTTTACTGGCCATGAATATTAATTATTTCTTATTTTTTGAACTTTGCCTAATTTTTTCATGATAGAAATAATTAATGATAATTGGTTTGTCTAATGGATTAATTAAAAATGGTTCTTCATCAATAACATACATATATCCATTTTTATTTGCAAAATTTTCTATTTTTTTATCTAATTCACTCCAATAATCCATATTTTTGTGTTTATAGATATCCTCATATAATAATTCTAAATCTGGATGTTTTTCTCTTATGTAATCAAGAATAACTTTTTTGTATGCTCCGCGAAGATTTAGATTTTCAAGCCAGATATAGTCGACATAATCGCTAACTTCGTTAATTATCTCAAAAACATCTGTTATTCCTGGAAATATTGGAGATACAAAACAAACGGTTTTTATTCCTTCGTCATGAAATCTTTTAAGGGTGTTCAATCGCTCAGATATTGGGGATGCATTATCCATGTCTTTTCTAAACTCTTCATCCAAAGTATTAATTGAAAGTGAAATTATTGGGTCTGGAAACTTTTTAATCAAATCCAAATCTCTTAATATTAAAGAAGATTTTGTAGTGATAATTAAATTAGCATCCACACCTTCAAGTTCTTTTAAAAATTCTCTTGTTTTCTTAAATTCTTTTTCACATGGATGATAACCATCTGTTACAGATCCTACAATTATTGTTTTGCCGGAATATTTTTGAGGATTTTTAATATTTGGCCAATACTTCACATCAACAAAAGTTCCCCATTTTTCTTTATGATTAGTAAAACGTTTCATGAAATCAGCATAGCAATATTTGCATGCATGCGCACAGCCAATATAAGGATTAACTGTAAATCCTGCAATTGGTAAATTGGACTTTGAAATAACCGATTTTACTTCTCTGTGATTAATTATCATTAATTAAAATTACTTAATTAAAATATATAAAATTTATATCTTTACAGTTTTATTAATTAGTTGTGGATTTATCTTTTGAATTCTGTATTAAGCTTATTAATATTATTATCAATAGATAAAAAACTAATAAATTAGGGTATAAGTATCTAGTGTCTTGATCCGGTATCGAACCGAAAACGAGTATTATATTCAATAAATTTGGAAGATAAATTAAATATCCTTCCTTAGATTTGGTTATCAATTGCATCATGATTAATAACAATATTGCTAGATACATGTATAATGCAGGACTATTCAGTATTGTATCTAAAATTAAATTTTCTTGAGCTTCATAAACAATTGAATTAACCAAGGAAAACTTTTCAGTGCCTACGTTATAAGAGTGCACATTTTCGTAACTCTTTTGCGGAGTCGTGTTTTTTATTTTGAAAAATCTTTCTCTAGATGCATCACTCATATGCTCATCACTTAAAACACGATAAGATGGAAGTCTCCAATCTTCATCCTTTGTAATGTCCCATACTTTGTCTGATGATTTAAATGTATAAAACAAAAATCGTTCAGGATGTTTCAAAGAATATTTCAGCGCCATTTTCAAATAGCTTTCCGAATCATTTTTATACACAGATTCATTTGAAAGCCGGTATATTGGGTCTGAAAAATAAATGTCGTATGTTTTGTTAAGTTTTTTTTCATTCATCATTTCGTGTATTTTATCCCTGTCTGCATCAGCTAAATCTAAATGTAAATCGTAATCTGCCAACATATGTGAAGTCTTAACAAAAATAAAATCTTTTTGATTGTCTTCAACATCATATGCAACATTTAATGATGCAATCAATAAAATGAATATAATAGTCAATGACGGAAGGGCAATACAGATTTTTTTAGAGTGAGATTTCCTAAAGAAGTAAATTGTAAGAATAATCAATACAATTATTGTCACGTAAAATCCATTCATTCTAAGTTGTGATATAAATGCCATAACCACAGCCATTATCAAGATAAATTTCAAATCTACTTTTCCTTGTTTGTCTAACATCACTTTTATTAAAAAACATAGAAACATTAAGAAATAACTGAATAAAATGTCTTTCCACAGGGTAATTGAGTAGATTGCATTAATCGGAATTAAAGAGATTATACATGTGATTATTACTTGTAGAATAAATGAATTATTATTCATAGTGTCATTGCGATGATATTTGCAGATTATCATCCACAGTGAAGAAAATACGAATATCTGTAGAATTGCTATGGATATTACGTTAGGATAAATTTTAAGGCATAACATTTCAATAAACGTGTGGAAAAAGGGATGCCAATTAGTAAAGTTATTTGTAGCGATTTGGTGAATCTGATTAAATGAATCGTAATTCATTATGCCCGGATTATATATATAAAGATATAACATGAATATAGTAAATGGTATTAAAAATATTATTAGGTCCCTATAATTCAGTTTTTTTATACTTTGCAGGGGGTTAGTGGAATTCATATTTATATGATGTTTTTATTTGATATAATATAAAACATTAGTGGTATTCATTTCGACAAAAACCAATGGTATTTGGATGTTATTCAAAAAACTAAAATTTAATAGTCAGTTTCTAGAAATATGTTGAATGATTTACTGGGTATTGTTAATATTTTCAAAAGATTTAATAATCTTGAAAATAGATGTATTGTATAGTTAAATTGAGGTGAGGTTATGGAAGATAAATTAACATATGATGATGTTAAAGATTATGAACATCTTTTGACATTAGCCCCTCCATTTTTATTGAAAAGAATGGCAAAAAAGAATTCAAATTTGGTAAATAAATTCAAACCGAGGGTTCAATCTTTTATAAATTCATTGAATGATAATCAAAAAAGGAAGTTGGATATACTGTTAGTAACAGATGTTAATGATTTGCAGGAGCTAATGGGCGAAGCTTATAGTAAATCAAATAAAAAACAGTATAAAATATTGGCAGATCCAAAAAACAGGGAGTTCATAGAATTAAATATCGAGGAATTGAAGAAAATTGTTTAATTTTTTAATAAATCATTTTTCCTATGCTCTTTATAGGATATCAGATACTCATCCAATATTTTGAATAATTCCTCTTTTGTATTAGTTTTAAAGATTTTTGGTTTTACTTCAAAGCTTCCCGGAAGATTTTTCAAATAATATGCTGCATGGCTTCTCATTTCGGGAATTGCTATTTCTTCTCCTTTAAGATTTATGAGTAATTCTGCATGTTTTTTTGCCATGCTTATTTTATCTTCAGCAGATACTCTTTCAGGTTCAATTCCATTGTCAATGTAGTCAATGCATTGTTTTACAAGCCATGGGTTTCCCCTTATTGCCCGACCAATCATTATTCCATCGCATCCGGTTTCATCAAGCATTTTTTTTGCATCATAACATGTCCAGATATCTCCGTTACCAATGACAGGAATTGATGCTTCTTCTTTGACTTGCTTTATTATTGACCAGTCTGCAGGAATGTCATACCCGTCTTCTCTTGTACGGGGATGCACGGTTATAGCTGAAGCGCCTGCTTTTTCTACTCTTTTTGCCATTTCAAGTGCATTAATGCTGTTTTTACTCCAACCACTTCTGATTTTTACAGTAACTGGAATTGGTACGCTATCAACAACAGCTTTTACAATTTCCTCAGCCTTCGCAGGATTTTTTAAAAGTGCACTTCCTGCTTTGCTTTTAATGGCCACCTTTCTAACAGGACATCCCATATTGATGTCAATAATGTCTGGTTTCATATATTCATAGATAAATTCTGAAGCTATTTTAAAGGATTCGGGTTCCGCCCCAAATATCTGCTGGGAAATTGGCCGTTCTTCTTCGGTCATGTAAAGCATTTCTTTTGTTTTATAATTGTCATACATTATGGCTTTATCCGAAACCATTTCGGTTTCAATCAGACCACAGCCCATGGACTTGACAATTCTTCTAAATGCCGAGTCACAGATTCCTGCCATGGGTGCTAGAACCGTTTGATTGTCAATTTTTACATTACCGATTTTCCATTTCATAAATACACTTCAAATAATTAAAAATAGTTTAAAAATAAAATATTAGGACTATTTATTAAATAGTCCATCAAATAACCCTTTTAAGGAATTTGTATCGGATGTTTTGTTAAAAACGCCTGATACTTCGCTTGAGTAGTTATTTATATCTCCTTGCACATTTTGTATTTGTTCAATACTTGTTGCAAGATTTTCAATATCGTTGTTTGTAATGTTGATGTTGTTTATGACAGTGTAATTATATATTACATTTACAATAGTCTGGTGATCTGTAATATTCTCATCTTTGACGGTTTCTTTCACATCATCAACCAAGTCAGATAATTCTTCTGCACTGACATTTGAATTTTCAACAATTTCCGCTTGTGTGTAAATCTCATTGTTTGCTGCTTCTTTAACAGGCTCTGGAATTTTAACATTTGTTATTTCTTCATAGGAATTCATGATTCCTGCAAGCGCTGATTCACCAGTTGCTGTTACTGGACTTGTTACATAAACGTGTCCTGCGGTAATTCCTGCGGATTTTAATGCGGATATGTACATGTCTCCGGTAATGGTAGTGATTTTAGATTTGTCTACGCTTACTTCAAGATTGTCATTGTCGTTTAAATCAACAAGCGCTGATGAAAATATTTGATTGGAATTGTATGTTTTTCCGGTTATTGAAGTTGAAATTTTATTTACTTGTTCTGCTGTGATAATTTTTGAAGTCACTTTGTACATGTCAACATGTGCTTGTTTTTCAAAAAAGTCATCGACAGTATTTTTATAATCTGCGTTATGGTGGGTTGTTTCACCATAAGTGATTACTACTTGGCTATCGTTAGCTGAAAAACTTGCTGGGATAGCCATTCCGACTAAGATTATAGATAATATTATTATACCTATTGTACTCTTACGCATATTATCACCTCAATATAATAGCAAATTCTATTTAGACATTTAAGTATTTAAATGTATCTCTTTCTAGTTTAGTTTACTTTATTAAATTATAATGTTTAATTTAGTTTAGTTAATTTTATATGTTTTCAAATCAAATTTAAACTTATAGTAAATTAATATTTAATTACTATTATTGTTATGTTTATTTGGTTAATGGAGGTGAAAATACGGAAATGTTTGATAAACGAATTATATTTGCGTTAATCATTTCATTATTGCTTCTATTTTCTGTAAGTTGCGCATTTGCAGTTAATAATGAGACAATATCTGAAATTGCAGACAATTCTTCGACTATTTATGGAATAACGCATGATAGTGATGTTCTTCAAATGCAAGATTCAGATAATATATTGGCTGCCAATAATAATGTTATCAAAATTAATGTAAAGGATTCATACAACGGAACTGTCAAAACTTGGGATGAAGACGGTTTTAACCTGCAGGGAGCTACAGTAAAAGTTTATGA
Organism: Methanobrevibacter sp.; assembly: GCA_017434525.1. Classification (GTDB taxonomy): domain Archaea; phylum Methanobacteriota; class Methanobacteria; order Methanobacteriales; family Methanobacteriaceae; genus Methanocatella. The sequence continues at coordinate 25,628 of JAFRFD010000080.1, read as the reverse complement.
TTCAAAAAATAATTTAGTTTCAACCCATAAAACAGATTCAAACGGTAATGCTGTTATTAGTAATTTGGGCTCAAATAAATATTATTTGGAAGTGAGTTATTCCACTTATGAACCGATTAAACTGGATGCTGTGGATTTCACTAAAAAAAGTGGTACTGTTAATATTAATGGCATAACCTTTATTCCAGACATATTGCTATTGGTAGATTACTATTCTCACAGTGAAAAGGTAGATCTATTGATGAATATGTCTAGGAGGGTGGCTTATATCAGTACTACTGATTTTGACAAATCTCATGCATGGTTAGTTGAATATGCAAATTATATGCATATTGACATGTTTTCAGAATCAGCATATAGTGTTCTTACAGGCCAATATCTAAAGGAACTTTTAGCAAGGTCTCCGGCTAATGCAAACTACAATGTTGCATACACGTTCGGTGTTTATTCCGAGCAAATATTAAATAGTACTGGTTTGCATGTAGTGGGAGCTTCTAAAGCCAATAATACCTTTGATACTATTGAGAATACTTATATTGGTTCTTATTTCCAGGCTCGCGACATTGAAATGTCTGATATTTTACATAATAACATGAAAAATTATTTAGATTATGTGCGTTACTTAATTAATCCATCTAAATATAATGATCCTACACTTGATGAAAAGAATGCTCCGTTAATGACTCCTGAATGTGGATTTTATCATCCTGATTTGGGAATCTATACTGTGCTTCCTGAAGGAAAATTGATTAATCAGTGGATTCGCAGTAATCCTGGTTATACTCACAGTTCCGATGGAAGTCTTAATTGGATGGGTGAAAACTATGTTGAATGGTTGATTACTGAATTGGATCCAACAGCTCTGTTTGAACAATTCGAAAGTGATTATATTGCAAAATTCAATCCAAATAAGTCATTTATAGTTGTTGCTTCTTACTATGGTGGTGAAGAGGTAGCGGATGAGTTAATTAGAGGTTATGAAGCTAGTGGCAGGCCTGCATTCAATGTATTTAAGACTGCAACACAGCCTTCAATGGCTTCAATTCTAAATAAGATTAATTCAATCTCAAAAGTTGGAATGTCTGCTATTAATTCATTATGTAGCTGGTCTTTAAACTATGCCAATGGTACTGCGGAACCTGATTTAACTGATATTGATTTACATGTATTAAAGGGAATTGTTGAGATTTCCGAATACAGTTATTACAACGAATTAGGTCCTCAAGCCGAATGGACTTATATGGTCACTTATCCGAGTTTTGAGGGAGTATTTGGTCAGGTTGCCCTATCTTGGGTTGACAGTCAAGGCAAAAAGCATATCATCCAAGATGGTGTAGATAAAATGGTCAAACTAAATTGCAAATGGGCGGATTTGCATGATTTAAACAATTCAGATAAAAAAATAGCGGTCATGCTTTATAACTATCCTCCGGGTAAAGCGGAAATAGGTGCTTCATACTTGGACGTGTTTAACAGTACTTTTGAGCTGCTTTTGAATTTATATCTTCAGGGATATGATATCGGAGGATATGTCCAATATTTGAATTACTATAATAATACATATGAATGGCTCATTAACTCAACTCAAAGCTATGCAATCAACGGAACTCTAACCAATTTAATTTCATTATATAATTTAACTAGGATGATATTTGACATGAACAATAAGGGTTCGTGGGCTTCCGGTCTGCTTGAAAAATATGTGGAAGAAAATTGGGATAATCTAATGGCAAATCATCAATTGATTTCACTTGAAGACTTCGAACATTTAACCTCAGACATTAGGGATGAATTGTATAATAAACTTATAGGCTATTGGGAAGATAATTTAGGTCCCGCAATGGTATACAAGGAAAAATATATAGTTATTCCTGGCGTTTGGTTCGGAAATGTCTTCATTACTTTCCAGCCAAGTAGGGGTTGGGAAGAAGTCCAAGACTACCACAGCTTGATTATTCCTCCGCATCAACAATATGTTGCATTTTACAAATGGATGGAAAAAACCGCAAAGATCAATGCTATTGTGAGTATGGGAACACATGGAACTTTAGAATGGTTACCGGGTATTAATCTTGGTGCATTTCCTGGAGATTGGACTTTTGAGTTGTCATTGATTCCTACTGTTTATCCGTATATTGTATCCAACCCTGGAGAAGCAATGGTTGCAAGGGATAGGAGTTCTGCTCTCTTAATTACTCATATGACTCCAGCAATGGTTTCATCTGCATTATATGGTAATTATACTACATTGAGCAATTACATCAATTATTATAAAGAGCAGTTATCTTTAAATGTGACTTCTAATGCAGAAGCTTATAAGGCTAAAATTCTGGATTTGGCGCCTTCTTTAGGTTTTAGAGAATTTTCAAGCAATGAAACCTTTGAAAATTGGCTTGATGATTTGCATCATTATTTGGACATGATGGAAAACGATTTCAACACCTATGGTCTTCACACATTAGGCAAAATATTGGAGGGTTATGAATTATCAGAAGAGGTTGTTACAATTGTAACTTCTCAAACAAAGATTTATGACCAATTAATCGAATTGTTATATCCTAATTTAACTGGTTTAAGCTTTTATAAGGATATGCAAAATGATTTCAAATATTCTGATGAAGTTGATGCTATCAAATCATTTTTAAAGAATTATGCAATCCGTCTTGTAAATGGCAGTTCTGCAAAAGATTTGAATAATGAATTTGGCATCAAAGAAGGAACCAAATTATACAACTCCACACTTTATTGTGAGGATATTATTGAAAATATCAAGAACAATAACGAATGGAATGCAATTTTGCTTGCATTAAGCGGGCATTATGTAAAGTCAGGATTGTTTGCTGATCCTTCTTATGGGGATTCAATACCTACTGGATATGATGGTTATGCTTCAGATCCTACCCGTATGCCTTCTGGGGCAGCTTATGAATCTGCAGTAAAAATTGTCGATTTGCTTTTAGCTAATTACTATGACCAGCACGGTAAATGGCCTGAATTAACTTCATTAATCCTCTGGGGTACTGAAATATCCAGGACTGAAGGTATTGGTGTTGCCGAATTCATGTATTTATTAGGTTGTATGCCTGTTTGGGCCGAAAATGGAAAGGTAGTTGGTGTTGAACAAATTCCAATTGAGAATTTAACAGTCACATTAAACAATGGTTCAATTGTTAATAGACCTAGAGTCGATGTATTTGCTAGTATGGTAACTAACAATAAGGATTGGATTACTTGGATGTTAACTTCAGTTAAGTTAGCTGTTGACGCAGTTGGTGAAGATGAAACCAACAATTATGTTAAAAAGCATTATGCTGAAAATCCTACTTTGGATAGATTATTTGGTCTTCCAGGTAATGTATTAGAAGGAACTGGTATGTCTAATCTTATTCCAAATACTGCAGATTGGAATATATCTACAGTAAGCGAATATGCTATGGATATCTACTTAAGTAAAGTGTCTTATTCATGGTCTATTGATGAAAAAGGAAATGTTATAGTTCACAATGAAAAAGAGAATTATAAATATTTGCTTGATAAAGTGGATGTGGTCACTCAAAACTTCGACAGTTCTTGGAGATTATTTGACTCTGATGATTATTATGACTGGTTTGGAGGATTGTATAACGCTGCTAATGTATTAAAACAAAAATCAGGTAAAAGCAGTCCCGATACCGCATTTTTCGATATCAGGAATAAAAATAATTATATTTCAAGGACTTATGAAGAAGAGATCGATTTTGAGATTCGCAGTAAAATATTGAATCCATTATACCGTGAACCATTAACTAAGTCTGCTGCAGGTATGAATACTCTTGCTGCAGAGCAACAGAATATGTACGGTTCTCTTGTACTTAGTGGTGGAAAGCTTAATAAGGAATTGGGTAATCAACTGGCTGATGTTGTTTTAGAAACAATTGGTGGTGCCAGGGATGCTACATTGGCTCCGGCTGCACAATCAATGGCTGCTTGGCAAATTTACATGGCTGACCAAGGACTTTGGGAAGGAGATGCTTCTAAAGTTCAAAAATTAGTTGACGCCTATATGAAAAGTGTCATCGAATATGGTGTTGCATGTTGTCACCACACTTGTAAGAATCTTGCATGGAATGCAAAAGTCATCCAGATGAGTTCTTTAACTCCTGCTGAAAAGCAAAAATTCGCTGAAATTCTTGCTCAAGCAACAAATACTGATCCTTTATACAAAATGGAAAAGGAATCAAACGGTCAGCAAGGAAAGTCTGGGGACTCAAACAATGGAAAATCAGACAATGGAAATCAAAATGCAAATGCATTGGTAAATAATACTTCCCAGGAACAGTCTGATGGTTCTAACTCTGGAGGCAGAACTGCATTTGGTGTTGATGCTTCAGAAACTGGAGACGCACAAACAGCTTCAGATTCACAAAGCTCTCAAGATGCTTCATCCAGTGGTGCAGGTGCTGGCGGCGCTAAGTCTTACGAACTTTCAGAGAAATCTGCATCCAAATCAGCTAGTGCTACTGAATCTAACATGCCTGTGTTTGTAATTATTGCAGTAATTATACTAATTGCAATATTTTTAGTTGGATATTTAAGAAACAATGATGATGAATATGATGATTATTAGCTTAATCATCAACTTTTTTTATTTTTTTAGTAATTTTTAAATATTGTATTTTATCATAAGTAATAATATAATAGAAAATTTTTAAAGTTTATTTTATTAAGCTTTTAGATATTTTTTTAAAGTTAAAATGATGAGGTATAATAATGATTAAAAAATTAAAGATATTAGTTTTATTATTAATTATTTTACTATCTATAGGAATCGTTAGTGCTTCTGAAGATGTAAATATAACTGATGATAATTCTAATGCAGATATGCTAAAAATATCTGATGCTGATAATCCTATAATCACTGATACGGGTTCAGCATCTCACACTGTTAATCAGAATAATTATGGAAATTATTTTGACAATAATGGGAATTTAATTAATTCCTCACTAAATGAGGGGGATGCAATTTATTTAGACGGTTCTTTGTCTAATTTAAAATTCAACATTAATAAAAAAGTAACTATTGTGGGAACTTCCACAAATAATTTAAAAAATTCAATGATTACATTAACAAGTGGGGCTTCTGGAAGTTCAATTTCTAATTTAAATATTGCAAACACAAAAGATGAAACTTACGGTATATTTCTAAATTCTGCAAGCTATTGTACAATTAAGGATTGTAATATTGTAAATGAGGGTAAGTCTTCATATTGTATTTGTATAGCTAATGGGGCAAATTACAATAATGTCACTGATAATTATTTAAAAGAAACTGGAATTACCTATGGTCATGGAGCCAGGTCCACCACACCATTGCTTGTTAGTGGTGCCCATTATAATTATCTGGCAAATAATCGCGTTGAAACTGATGATGCCAATGGTATTTATTTATCTAGTTATCCTGGAGGTCCACTAAACGGAGGAAACTCTAATTTTAATGTTATTTACAATAACACTATTCATTATAATGTTCTTCCTACTTCCTGGTCATATGGTATTCAAACAATTGGAAATGATAACACCATTGAGTCCAATAAGATTATTGGAGCTTATAGGGGTATTTCTACAGCAGGTTATAGAAATATCATAATTAAAAATAATGTTATAAATCTTACTGGAGCAGATTATAATAATCCTACTGTTGAAATTGGTGGAGAATATGGAATTGTGGCTTCATATGATTCATATGTGGCAAATAACTCTATCACCGGAGCAAAAGTAATTTCAACAGGTGCGGGAATCTCAGTAATTGACAATTCAGTTGTTGAGCATAATTATGTTAATGTTATTTCCAAAGGTAGGGGTATTGTAGCTGCGGGTTCCAATGTTGTAATTAGGTACAATGTGGTATTCACAGATTCAGGATCTGGAATTTATGAAAAAGATGAAGGTTCTGGTTTATTGGTTAAGGGCAATAATATCACTTCCAATTCTGGTGTTGGAATATTAATTGAAAAGGTAAGTTCAAGAAGAATGCCTAAGGACGTAACTATAGTTGAAAATAACATTTCTACAAACAATAAATATGCGATAGATGCAAGTGGAGTTCAAACGGATACTTCAGTAATTGAGGATAATTCTGTAGTTGGTTTAATAAATTCTCCTTCAGGAGTTATTGATACTTCAAAACCAACATACTCCTTTAAAGGAAAAACTATCTACATCACTCCAGAAAATATCAGAGATTATATTAATGACAATGGTGGTTTGACAGCAGAAGTTAATGACAATGATATTTTAAGTTTCAGCGGTAGTTTTTCAAATGAAATAATTTATGTCACTAAAAGTGTTAAAATCACTGGAAACAGTCCTATATTTTACAATTCTACATTCAAGGTAACCTCTGGCAATGTTTTAATTGAGAATTTGACAATTATAAATAAATATGCAGAAAGAGTTAATGCTTGGGGTATTTTTATCAATCAGGCTCCAGGTGTCAGGATAATGAATAATAATATTACCGTAAATGATCCTAAAGCAGCATATGCGATTTATGTTTTAGAATCAACCGACATAGATGTTTGGAATAATTATTTGGCTTCTGAGGGTGATTTTTTAACATTCACTTTGCTCTCATATTCTTCTGAAGGATGTAATTTCTTCAATAACACAATCCAAACTATTGGAACAGGTGAAAGTTATAAATTTAGTCCGGAACAGTGCATTGACGGTAATGAATTGGTAATTAATGGAAGGTCTTACTGCTTGGATGGTAATGAACTTGTTATTGATGGAAATAGATATTGTCTTGATGGTCAAGAACTTTCTATTAACGGGGTGTCTTATTGTCTTGATGGTAATGAGCTTGTAATTGATGGCACTAGTTATTGTCTTGATGGTAATGAGCTTGTAATTGATGGCACTAGTTATTGTCTTGATGGTCAGGAATTTTCTATTAACGGCACTAGATATTGTTTAGACGGTGCTGAATTTGTCATTGATGGTACTAAGTATTGTCTTGATGGTAATGAGCTTTCAATTAATGGAACTCCATTTACTCTTTCCAATAATGAAATTGTAATTAATGGAACCAAATACTGTCTTGATGGTCAGGAGGTTATTATTAATGGTACTAGATATTGTCTTGATGGTGCTGAATTGGTAGTTGACGGTAAATATTACTGTCTTGATGGTCAAGAGCTTTCCATTAACGGCATTAAGTATTGTCTTGATGGTCAAGAGGTTGTTATTGACGGCACTAGGTATTGTTTGGATGGTAACGAGCTTGTTATAAATGGAACTACATATTGTGTTGACGGAAGCGAACCTGCATCAGATGGAGCACATGTCGTTTCAGAAATTTATAGGACTTACGGAATATTGTTATTATACTCATCAAACAATTTAATTTCTGAAAACAAAGTGAATGTTACATCAAAACTTGAAGATAAATATTCAAACATTGGAAATGAATCTTCTCAAAATTCCTTAGTCGGCATTGATTTGTATTATAACTGCCATAACAACACTGTTTCAAACAATAAGATTTTCGTTAAAGGTAATGATAATTTTATCTATGGGATGGGTGTTTTAGGATATTATACTGGTCATTCAGCTCCTGAGGGCCAAGGTGCTACAAACAATACATTCAAAGAAAATGAAATTGCTCTTGAGGGATTATACTGTGTTGAGGGTATAATTATTGGTGATGAATGTGAAGATACAATAATTGACAGTAATATGGTAAATATTAAATCTGATTGTGTTTCATATGGTATTTACTTTGAAATGTCTCAAAAATCTTATGTAACTAATAATGATTTAAATTTAAGCTCACAAGTTGTTTATGGCATTATTGGATATGATTCAAATGATAATACCTTATATGACAATGATGTAAGAGCAAATGCTTATTACGGTTATGGAATTTTATTCTCAAATGGTAAAAATAATTTAATTTCAAAAAACAGGATTAATGTAAATTCCACTGGTGAAAGCATCACATTCATTAATACAGATTCTCTTGGTTATGGAAATGCAGGTTTATACCTTAAAGCTAATTCCACTAATAACATAGTTGAGAATAATGAGATCACTACTCTTAAGGAATATGCAATTTTGCTTGATGATGAAGCTACCAACAATGTAATTAATAATAATTATTTGGTTGGTGAAAACAATTATGGTAATAATGCTGTAAGTAATTTAAAAGATAATGATGTTTCTGATAATTATAAATTTATAGCCAATCCATCCATTTCAGCGATTAATGTTCCATATTTAGGAACAGGTACCTTTACTTTAACATTCGGCAGCGACCTTGATGGAGCTATCGTATCTTTCTTTGATGCTGATGGAATATGCTTTGCCAACTCAACCATATCAAATGGTATCGCTAGTGCAAGCTTCAAGTTTGATTCATCATATGTTCCTGCTCAATATTCTTCATTTTCAGCTAAACTTTCAAAAGAAAATTACAAGTCTTCTGAATATATTCTTAAATTGACTATTTTAAAAGGCAATTTTGTTGTTACAGTGGATGCAATTTCTGTAGAGCAGGGAAGCAAAGCTAATGTTATTGCTAGGGTATCTGATGAATTAGGTAATCCAATCAAAGGAGCCGTAGTTGAGTTCAATCGTATGAATTCTGCAAACAGGGCCACCCCTATCGGAACCGCAATAACTAATGCTGAAGGTATTGCAACACTTGTGTATGATGTTCCTACATCTTTAAATATCGGTACACATACTATTGTTGCCGATGCAAATGGTATAACTAATTATAATGGTGCTAATGCTTCTTCTGTAATGAATGTTAATAAGAAAGTAGCTATCACTAATGCTAGAAGTTATGCTGTTTACTATGGAAGTACCGTAAAATATGTAGTTAAAATTGTGGATGCTAATGGCAAATCTGTGGGTAAAGGTGTTGTTGTAAAATTTATTATTGGTGATACAGTTACTAAAGTTAAAACTGATAAAAATGGTTTAGCTTATTGTTATGTTAAATTGGGTGTGGGTACATATAAAATAACTACTAAATGTGGTATTCATAAGGTATCTAAAACAATTTTATTCAAACCTACTTTAATGGCAAACAATGTTTACAAGAAAAAAACAAAATATACTAATTTCAGTGTTAAATTAGTTGATAAAAATGGTAAAATCTTGAAATATAAAAAGGTTAAATTCAAAATCAATAATAAGATCTATAAAGTAAAAACAAACAAAAAAGGAATTGCTACTTTAACCCTTAAGAATTTAAATGTGGGCAAATACAAAATATATTCATCATATGGTGGATGTGCAATTAAAAATATAATAAAAATTAGGAAGTAAAGGTTTTTTAACCTTTATTTAAATTTTTTTATTTTTACATATGGTAACTAAATTTATATTTACTATTTTTAAAATATATATTCTAAATTATCAAAGATTCAATAATTTATTTTAATTCAATTACTCTAAGTATTAATTTAATTTAGGTTTATTTTATTTAAAATGATGGATAAATTCAGTTAAAAATTTGAATTTTTAAAAAAAAGTAAGAAAAATAAATTAGCAATAGCTAATCTATTTCATTGCATCCTTGACCCTGTCAAAGAGGCCTTTTTCAACATGTCTGATTTCGTCTCCGCTTATTTCGGCGAATTGGTTAAGCAGTTTTTTCTGTTTTGAGTTTAGTTTTTTAGGAACTACGACAGTTACAGTAACATACATGTTTCCTCTACCTTGGTGTCTAACGGAGTTCATACCCTGTCCTCTAAGTTTGAAGACAGTTCCGCTTTGTGTTCCGGCAGGCACTTTGAACTCAACTTCCTTTCCTTCAATGGTTGGGATGCTGATTAAGTCACCCAATGCCGCTTGCGGGAAACTGATTTGTTGTTCAAAGTATATGTGGTCGCCCTCACGTGTGAATTGTTTATTTCTTTTAATGTGGATTGTGACAATTAAATCTCCTTCAAGGCCTGGAGCTTCACCACAGTTTCCTTCACCTGAAACTCTTAAGTGGTTGCCTTCGTCAACACCTTCAGGAATCTCAATTTTAATTGTTTTGCTTTTTCGTTTACTTCCTCTACCGTGGCAGTCTTCACAGGGTTCGGTAATGATTTTACCTGTTCCGCCACATTCTCTACATGCCCTTACATTAACCATTTGGCCCAAGAAAGTGTTACTGACTTCTTTTATTTGCCCTGTTCCTCCACATGTTGGACATGTTGCTGGATCTGAACCCGGTTTGGATTTAGTTCCGTTACATGTTGGACATAGTTCATTTCTTGTAATCTTGATTTCTTTGTCACAACCTTCAAAAGCCTCTTCTAATGTAATTGGTACTTCTGTATAAATGTCAGAACCTCTTTGAGGGCCTGTTCTTCCACGGTTGCGACTTCCTCCACCAAAACCAAACATGTCGAATATGTTTCCTATATCGAATCCTTGGAAAATATCTTCAAAGTTTACATTTTGATAGAAATCTTCTGCAGTAAATCCATCCATTCCGGCATGACCGAATTGATCATATCTTTGACGTTTTTCATTATCAGACAAGACAGCATAAGCTTCACTCACTTCTTTAAACTTATCTTCAGCATCTGGTTCATCACAAACGTCTGGATGGTATTTTCTGGCTAGTTTACGATAAGCTTTCTTGATTGTCTTTTCATCCGCAGTTTTATCTACTCCAAGAACTTCATAATAATCTCGCTTGTCTGCCATTTGTACACCTTAAAATAATTTTAAAAAATAGATAGAAAAAATAATAGTTTTATCTATCGTTAGTTTATTTGATTGATTCTGATTCTGATTTTAATATATTACTAACAATATAATAAAACATTATTATTTAATCTAATCGTCTTTTACTTCATAGTCTGCATCAATTGTGTCATCATCGTTGTTGTCTTGAGCACCTGCATTAGGGTCAGCTCCAGCTTGTTGTTGAGCTTGTGCTTCTGCTTGTGCTTGTTGGTAAATTTTTGCACCAATTTCTTGAATTACATTTGATAATTCATCAGACTTTTCTTTAATGGCAGCAACATCATCGCCAGCTATAAGGTCTCTTAATTCAGCTACAAGTCCTTCAACTTTAGATTTTTCATCTTCGGATACTTGATCTTTAAGTTCATCTAAAGTTTTTTCTGAAGTGTAAATTAATGAGTCTGCATTGTTTCTGATTTCGATTTCTTCTTGTCTTTTTGCATCTGCTTCAGCATTCATTTCCGCTTCTTTGATTTTTTGTTCAATCTCTTCATCAGATAATTTTGTTGAGGAAGTAATGGTAATAGCTTGTTCTTTACCTGTTCCTTTATCTTTAGCAGTTACATTTATGATACCGTTTGCATCGATATCGAAAGTTACTTCAATTTGTGGCACTCCTCTTGGTGCAGGTGGGATTCCTACAAGTTGGAAACGTCCAAGTGATGTGTTGTCCGCAGCCATTTTTCTTTCCCCTTGCAATACGTTGATGTCTACAGATGGTTGGTTATCTGCAGCAGTGGAAAATACTTGACTTTTCTTGGTAGGAATAGTAGTGTTTCTTTCGATTAAAGTGGTTGATACTCCACCTAAGGTTTCGATACCTAAGGATAATGGAGTTACGTCTAATAAAACGATGTCTTTAATTTCACCAGCTAATACTCCTCCTTGAATAGCTGCTCCCATTGATACACATTCCATTGGGTCAATACCACGTTCTACTGGTTTACCTATGAATTTTTCAACGAATTTTTGTACGATTGGCATTCTTGTAGGTCCACCAACTAAGATGATTTTATCAATTTCAGATTTGCTCATTTTTGCATCGTCTAATGCTTGTTGCATTGGTTTTCCTGATTTTTCTACAATGTGGTCAACTAATTCTTCTAATTTTGCTCTTGTAAGGGAAATGATTAAGTTTTTAGGGGTTCCATCAGTTCCCATTGCAATGAATGGTAAGTTTACTTCAGTTGTTGTAGTGGTGGATAATTCGATTTTTGCTTTTTCAGCAGCTTCTCTTAATCTTTGTACTGCTTGGTCATTATCCATTAAATCGATGCCTTCTTGAGCTTTGAATTCATCAGCTAAGTATTTGATTAATACGTTATCCATATCGGTACCACCAAGTTGGGTGTCTCCGCTGGTGGATCTTACTTCAAATACTCCTCCACCGAATTCCATAATGGTTACGTCCAAGGTACCTCCACCTAAATCGTAAACCATAATGTTCATGTCGTCTTCATCTGCTTTGTCAAGACCATATGCTAGGCTTGCTGCGGTTGGTTCGTTTACGAGTCTTACTACATCAAGACCAGCGATGGTTCCTGCGTCTTTGGTTGCAGTTCTTTGGTTATCGTCAAAGTAAGCAGGTACTGTAATTACAGCTTTTTCGATTGGTTCGCCTAAGAAAGTTTCTGCATCTTTTTTAATTTTTTGTAAGATGAATGCAGAGATTTCTTGTGGTGAATATTGTTTTCCGTTTACAGTTACTTTGTGATCAGTACCCATGCTTCTTTTGATTGCACTGATTGTATTTTCTGGGTTGGTAACTGCTTGTCTTCTTGCAGGTTCTCCAACTAACATTTGACCATCTTCAGTAAATGCAACATAACTTGGGAAGGATTTACCGTATTGGCTTGCCCCTTCAGCTGAAGGGATTGTGGTTGGTTTTCCTCCTACAAGCACTGATGCTGCTGAGTTACTTGTACCTAAGTCGATTCCAATAATTTTTTCTTTTTTAGCGTCAGACATAATTATCACCAAATTTTTTTTATTATATTAATTAAATAAACGTAATCTTATTTTTTGCAAACAATAACTTTTGAGTATTTAAGAACTTTGTCTTTATACATGTAGCCTTTCATTAGTTCTTCAATAACGTATCCGTTTTCGACATCATCTGATGCCTGAACCATAAGTGCTTCATGTTTGTTTAAGTCAAATTTTTCACCTTTCGCTGGAATTTCTTCCACACCTTCTTTTTTCAGGATATCTTTGAATTTGTTGTATGTAAGTTCGATTCCTTCTCTTAAGTTTTCATCATTTTCAACTTCTAAAGCTCTACCGAAGTCTTCATAGCAATCCAAAAACTCTTTAATAATATTCTGATTAGCGAATTTTATGATTTCCTTGTTTTGTTTGTCAGTTATTTTTTTGAAATTTTCGAAATCCGCTTGAAGTCTTTGTGAAAGTGAAATATATTCCTGGGTTTCAGCTTCTTGCTTTTCAAGATCTTCCTTGAGTTTTTCTAACTCTTCATTTTTTAAAGTGACCTCTTCGAGAAGTTCATCATATTGTTCTTGAAGATCTTTTTCGACAACTTCAGTTTCACTTTTTTTTTCGTCAGTCATATGGACACCTTTTTTAGGTTATTTTGAAAAACTTTTGTAATAACTCTCTGCAGAGAATTTTGCCTTTAAGTTCTTTAATATTGGTTTTTGGGAATTTATGGACATATAGGAAAATGGTTCATCAAATCTGAGTTATTACTTCAAGTTTTTCGAAACCAAATATTAAAGTAACAAAAAGTTATCTTTCTCTTACATTATTATAGTAACAAAAAGTTATATAAAGGTTTCGATATAATGTATTATTATGACTAATACAAATGACATTGAAAAAAATGATAAACATCATAGAAATGTCAATTCTTCTAATGGCCACATTGAAATTAGAGGAAATTACAACGACCAATTAGGAGATATTGATAAAGAAGATATACTTGACGTAATGGGTTGTAAGACTAGAAGAGACATTATAAACCTTTTAAGGGAAGAGCCAATGTTTGTTAGTGAAATCTCAAATGAGCTGGACATTGGTCAGAAAGCTATCATAGAACACTTGCGTGCTATGGAAGATATTGGTATTTTGAACTCTTCTTATAAGAAAATCTTGAGAGGTCGTCCGCGTAAATATTATGATTTGCAGCATGAGGTCAACATTCACATTACCATTAATAAAAATACCTTTGATGTAAACCTTTCAGAGGACATGCTGAATACTCTCCAACTTCCTTCAGGTGATGAATGGTCTAAACTTTTGGATATTGAAAAAAGAATAGACAACGGTCAACTTGAAGCTATTGATGAGCTGAAAAATCAAATAAGATTATATGGCAATCTTAAGGAAAGAGCTGAATACATTCTTGAGAGAACTTTAAGAAATAGATAATTATAGTATTTTGTGGTCATTAACTCAAAGGTTTAACATTCTTAAACCTTTTTTATATTTTTTTTGCAATAATTGCCTGTCCAAGAGAGACGGATCCATCGCCTGCACAAGTATTTGTATGCTGTATGAATGCATAGCCCTCGTTTTTAACATAATTTTTAACGGTATTTGTGATGGCTTCGTTATAGAACACTCCACCGGTAGCACCAATCTCCTGAATGCCTTTCTTATCAGCGGCCCTAATTGCAAGTTCTGCCAATCCTGAAGCAACGGCATTTTGGCCTGCACATGCAACATCTGCCTTTTTTTCTCCATTTTGGTATAATCTAACAACTTCTTTTAATATTTCAGTTGTATTTAAGGTATTGTTTTCAATAATGAATGGGATTTCCAGGTCTTTGGTTGAATAATATGCACATGATTCAAGTTTCATGGAACATTCTCCTTCATAAGTCCTTTCATGAGCAACTTCAACCGCAACTGCCATTGAATCAAGAACCCTTCCTGTACTGCTTGTTTTACCAACATTGATTCCGGACTTCAACTGTTTGAATATGTTTTTGATTTCAGTATCTCCATATTTGAAGTATTTGGAATAATTTTTAATCAGATTTTCATCATTCAAAATGCTTGCAAGCATTCTTGCGGGATATTTTGTTGCCATATCTCCGCCTGGCATTAATTGAGTTTGCAGGTGGGACATTCTCTCAAAACTGCTGACATTGGTGTAGAGAATTTCTCCACCCCAGCTTGTCCCGTCACTTCCATATCCCACACCATCGGCTGCAATGACTATCATCTCTTCAAGGGAATGGTCGTTTGCAAGTGCAATTGAGTGGGCATGATGGTGTTGGACCGGCATTAATTTGGCATCATATTTTTCAGCCAGTTCGTGAGCTAATCTTGTTGTAAAGAAATGCGGATGCATATCACATGCGATTATGTCATATTCATCAATTTTTGTGATTCTTTGCATATTTTCGATTGCCTGCTTTAAAAATTCTAATGTTTTAGGCTTGTTCGTATTTCCGATGTGCTGTGATGGATATACGATATTGTCTTTGGCAATTGAAAACGTAACATCAAGTTCTGGACCTAACGCAAGAACATTCGAATCGTTAACATCATAGTTAATTGTGTATGGTTCTGGTGTGTAGCCACGTGATCTTCTAATGAAGGATAATTCATTATTTCTAAATCTGATTACTGAATCATCACACCTATTTAGGATTTTACGATTGTGAACTAAGGAATAGTCATTAACGCCATTGATGATTTCTTCGTTTTTTATCATCATAGGCTCTCCGGGGATATTGGCGGAAGTCATTACATATGTATCAATATCTCCTTCGTCAAAAAGCAGGTAATGCATTGGGGAATATGGTAACATCACTCCAATGTTATGCAATCCCGGAGATAGACTTTCCGGAAACGGATAATTGTCTTTTTTCTTTAAGATGACAATAGGCCTTTTGTTTGATGTGATGGTTTCAATTTCCTTTTTGGATAGTTCTGCATAATTTTGGACAGACTCCAAATCTTTAGCCATTACCGCAAATGCTTGGTTTGGACGGTTTAAGCGGTTCCTCAATTCCTTAATTGCTTCATCATTATATGCATCGACCACTAAATGTGTTCCGCCGATTCCTTTTATGGCCAGAATTTTACCCTCTTTTAATCTGTCTGCACCAACTTTAATAGGATTGTTGCTAACGATTCTAGTTGAACCTTCATAAATCTCCATTTGGGGTCCGCAATCTCCGCAACATATCGCTTCGCCATGATAACGCCTATCTAATGGCTCCCCATATTCAACCAGGCAATCATCACATAATGGGAATTCATCCATTGAAGTTCTAATCCGGTCATATGGAACGCTTTCAATTACTGTAAACCGAGGTCCGCAATCGGTACATGCATTAAATGGATATTTGAAACGCCTATCATTCGGATTTCTTATCTCCTCTAAACATTTGTCGCAAATGGCAATGTCCGGTGGAATCACGCTGATTCCGGAATATGAATCTCCACTTTCGATAATTTTAAAATCAGCATAATTATTTTCGCCAACATCTTCCACAATCATGGAATCTATTTTGGCAATGGGTGGCAGTTCATTTGGTAGTCTTTCAATAAATTTATCAGTATTTTCGCCTTCAATTATGATTTCGACAACATTTCCAAGGTTTCTCACGGATCCCTTTAAATTTAGGTCGGTAGCAAGCCTATAAATGTAGGGTCTAAATCCTACGCCCTGCACTATTCCCTGTGTCAAAATCTTTTTGGCTTTCATAAATATATTATTTAAGTTAAATTTTATATAAAATTTTATCTTATATTATATAATATGAAAGAGATTCTTGAAAAAGTAGTTAATGGGGAAATTGATATCAATGAAGCAGAAAATCTTCTTAAATCAGAAAAGATTTTAGAATTTGACAACATTGCTAAATTTGATATTCAACGCAACGAAAGGACAGGTTTTCCAGAAGCGGTTTTTTCACCCAGCAAAGATTATGAGGATTTATTGGTGATAATTAAAAAATACCTTGAAAACAATGATGAGGATTTGATTATAACAAAACTGTCCAATCAGAGATATGAAAAAATTATAGGGGATTTGGGAGAGAATTCATTTATTTTTGATTATAACAAAAGAGCGCAAATTCTTGTTATCAGAAAAGAAGTCAAACAAAAGGAAAAAATTGCAAAAATTGGAATTATAACTGCAGGAACTTCCGATATTAATGTAGCTGAAGAAGCACGTGTCATTGTTGAGGAAGGAGGATGTGAAGCCATTACCTCTTATGATATAGGTGTTGCAGGAATTCATAGGTTGTTTCCACAGATAGCACATATGGTCAAAGAGGGAGTAAAGGCATTTATTGTTTGTGCAGGTATGGAAGGGGCTCTTCCTTCAGTTGTTGCAGGTCTTGTTGATGTTCCGGTAATTGGAGTTCCGACATCTGTAGGTTATGGTGTTGGCGAAGGTGGAAGAGTTGCACTTGATGCTATGCTTCAATCCTGCTCTCCTGGGATTGCTGTTGTAAATATTGACAATGGTTTTGGAGCGGGTGTTTTTGCATTGACAATTGTAAATGGGGTTTTGGATTGATTTATGAAACATTTAATCCAGAAATTCATGATGTTCGCCATGTGGCCCGTTTAGTCTATGATGTTGATTATAGAACATTTGACATGTTTTTTAAATCAGATGAGCATGCAATCGATGCCATTTCAAAACATCTTTTGAAAAAAAAATCGAATAAATACTTTAAGGTAATCTTGGATGATAATCATGATATTATAGGTTATGTGAGCATTTATCTCCATGATGATGAACATGATTTCCATTTAAAATCACCAAAATTGTTTTTAGTTGATATACTGGACCATTTTGTTTTGTGTGACATTGAAAAGAACGATTTGTATTTAGCAGAGGTTGCCATAGACGAATCTCAACGTGGTAAAGGATTGGGAAGAAAAGTCGTGTGCGATGTAATCAGGTATGCAAAATCAAAAAATTATGATAGAGTTATTCTTGATGCTGATTTTAGAAATAAGGGTGCTAGAAAACTTTATGAATCAATTGGCTTTAAAGAATTCAATAAAAAAAGAGTTAAAATTGCCAGTTTTGAGAGAGGAATGCATAATATGGAGTTTAATCTATAACCGGAATGTTTTTGATTGCTTCGTATACTCTTTTACAATTATTTTTATCAGTATAAAGGAAGAAATCATCCACCCTTTCAGTATATTTATCTTTCATCTTGCAATCGTTTTCAATATAGTCTATAAGCAGTTGGACTAAATCCTCTTCTTCTCTACAAACTTCTCCAAAACCCATATTCTCATAATTGAAATATCCATTTTCAGCATCATAATGATAATCGTTACTGTATTGGTAATAAATCACTGGTTTTTTAAGATATGAGAAATCGAAAGCAACAGAGGAATAATCAGTAATTAATAATGAGCTATTGTTGAATAAAGTTTGGTATTTTGTCTCTTGAGGTTCAATTTTAACATGGTCATTAATGTCAAACAAGTCAATAAATTCATAAATGTGGGGATGGGGTCTAAATATTATCTCATAATTATTTTCTTTAGCAATTTTGATTAGTTTCTCATTGTTTAGTAATGAATTAAATATTTTATAGAAGTTGCTTTGAATAATTTCATCACCAGATTTATCTTTTAGATATTTTCTCCAAGAAGGCATTATTAATATCTGTTTTTTATTTTTTTCATTTTTTAGATTATCAAATCTAGGCATGCCCAGTAATTTAACAACATTTTCATCATAGTTGTAATAATTTTCAAAAAGTGACTCATATTCTTTGGTAGCGCTTGTTAAAAATAAGGATAAATTCATTTCAGATTTATTTACCCAATATGAAATATCATCTTTAATTATGCCATGTTGTAAAAATTGTGTATGGGATTTTAAAAGACCTGCATAATACGGAAAACTGTTCCAAAACGGATAAATGACTGGATTTTCAGGATGGGATGTGACAATATTTTCTACAAATAATGACAAATACCTATGTTTTAATGATTGAAATGGCAGAACTTCACCAATCTTTTTCATTTCCAGATAATCCGGACTGTCTTTACTTATAATAAAATATTTCTTGATTTCAGGATCCCTTTCAACGGAGTATTTAAATAAATGCATTCCATTATCATCGGCGATTTTTGGCCGATCCATATAAAACCAAATTTTTTTATTTTTTAAAAACGGATATCCCAACAGATAAGCTATTCTAAATGGAACCACAACCACTGTTTGTTTATTGGCTTTCTTTAAAATATTTAAGATGGCTTTTGCTTCTTGTTTAATCCAGTTGGCGGTTGTTTTCCTTTGAATTTTGATAGTATTGTTTTCAAGGACACTAATGAATTTTTTAGTTTTGGAATATCCTCCAATTTTCGAAAAATTGCAATGTTTTGTAAAGTCAATATTTAATTTTTTGGAGGTTTCGCCTTCAAACTCAATAGTATATGTTTTGTTTTCAGATATGGGAAATTTGAATTCAAATGAATGGTAAAAAATGTTATCTTTATTCAGATAATCTTTTTGAGGGAAATATAGTTTATTAACTTTAATTTCATCATTGTTTATTTTAACTTTAACATTTTCATTAATGTTTTCGGTTTTTATATTTCCCAATATGTACAATTCATTGTTTATAATTTCATAGATGTCAATGAAAATTGTATTAGATAATTCTTTAATATTGATATTTTCAGAAGAATCATCCATAGAATCACCATCATTTGTCTTTTACTTTAAAATCAAGTCTTAAGGTTTCTATTATTTGTGTTAAATCATTTAATTGGGCATCATTGTCCTCATAATGGGATGTAGTAATGACAAATGTTTTATTCAATTTATTGATGTAATTTACAGTACAATTAACGGGTGTATCTGAGTTCATGTCTTGATAGTTAATTGAGTAAACCGTGATATTGGATATGTTTTTAGTGGAATCTTCAATGTTTATCACATTTTCTGATTTCAATTCTTGCAATTTATTCTCCATTAATTCCTCTGCTTTATTTTTTTCTTTAATTAACTCTATAGACAGTTTTTCATTAGAATTTCTATTGGTCATTTCAACAGAGGTTTTGTCTTGATCAGTAATTTTAAAATTGTCTGGTAAAGTAATAATCACGTTGTCAATTGTAGTAATTGCTTTACCTATTTCAATAGATTCATTAGCAATCAAATATAATGTACTGACACCTGCAATTAATATTATGAAAATTATTATCCATCTTTTATCCATTTTATAACCCACAAGTATTTATCACTAAATTAATCATTTTTCTTTTTATCATCAGAGTTTTTATCTTCTGACTTTTTTTTATCATCTGATTTCTTGTCTTCAGAGTTTTTATCTTCTGACTTTTTTTTATCATCAGATTTGTCTTTAGATTTCTTTTTGTCATCAGATTTTTTCTTCTTTTTAGATTTTTTATCGTCATTTTGCTTAGCGTGTTTTTTATAGGCTTTAACAACTTCCTTAGTTTCGCCTTCCATTAACAATTTTCCATTTTCAATCCAAATGCATCTATCACAAATCTCTTTAACCTGTTTTAATGAATGTGAAACTAATAGCACAGTCACTCCTTCTTCCATCATTGATTTAATCTTTTTACTACTTTTTTTCTTAAATTTAATGTCTCCTACAGATAAGATTTCATCAATAATGAGTATATCCGGTTTGATGAGAGTAGCGACGGAAAAACCTAACTTTGATTTCATACCTGATGAATAGTTTTTAACGGGATAGTTAATGAATTCTCCAAGTTCGGAAAATTCCACGATTTCATCGTAGTGTTCATCAATATAATCTTCAGTCATGCTTAAAAAAGCACCATTAAGGTAGATATTATTCTTTCCTGTATAATTCTTGTCGAAACCTGCAGATAATGCAAGTAATGGCGCAATTTTACCATTAATTTTTATTTCTCCTTCAGTTGGTTCATAAATTCCTGAAATGATTTTCAATAAAGTACTTTTTCCGGCCCCGTTAAATCCTAATACTCCCAATCTTTCACCTTTATAAACCTTAAATGACAAATCATCTAAAATTCTTATTTTTTTATGGGCGACTTTATTTCTCTTAAGGGTTCTTATAACATATTCCTTTAAAGTATCGATCTTATCTTTTGAAACTTTAAATTCCATGGTTAGATGCTCTACACTGATGGCCACTTCTCTGCCGGTTTCATCAACCAAATGATTGTTATTTTTTGTTGGTGAATTTTTTTTCCTTTTAAATAAATTCATAATAAAACCCTTAATTATAATTCTAATGATAGTTTCTTATCGTACATTCTAAATAATATAATTCCAATGAGCAGTACTGTGATTGAAAAGACAGCCAAATAAGCTAATGATAATGCATCAGGCATTACTCCATAAACGCATTGTCTAAATGAAGATATTGCAGCATATACTGGATTTAATGTGAATAATATTTGAACCCTTGCAGGCACAACTTCAATTGGATAAAACAATGCTGACGCATACATTAATATGAGTGTGAAAACATTGTAAAGGTATCCGATATCTGAAAAGTAAGTATTGCACACAGATAATATTAATCCTAAGCCAAATACTAATATAAATAAAAATAGGATTGGTATTATGGATAATAATAGTGTAGGGTGGAATTGAGCACCGGTAAATATCATAACTCCAAATAATATTACAAATGAGATTAGGAAATTGATAAATTCATAGCATACTGCACTGACTGCAAACATATATTTTGGCACATAAATCTTTTTTAAGATTCCTGAATTACGTTTAATGGAATTCATAGCTCCTTTTGAACCAGCACTAAAGAAATCATATAATAATCTCCCAGATAAAAAGTATACAGGATAATTATCAATGTTTCTTCCAAATAACATGGAAAATATTGCAGTAAAAACAATCATGATTAAAAGAGGATTGAAAAAACTCCACAAAATACCAAGCACGGAATCTTTGTATTTTGAGGTTAAATTCTTTTTAACCAGTTGTTTTAATAAAAATTTCTTTTCTGCATAAGTGTCGAACATGTTTAACCACTAATATTTTTATTCTATTAACTTTTTGTATAATTTTAGTTATAAAGTTTATTTCCTTCTTCTTTCGAATTCCTCGAATATTTCATCGATTTCTATTCCTTTATATGCTAAAATGAGCAGTGTATGGAAAATCAAATCCACAGATTCATATACGAGGTTCTCATCATTTTTTGCTGCAAGCAGTACTTCACCTGCTTCTTCAGCGATTTTTTCAAGAATCTTATCTTCTGCTTTTTTATCACTATCTTTCATCATGTTTGAAGTGTATGAGTCAATAGGGTTGTCACGTCTTGATTCTAAGACTTCATATACTTCTCTTATGATTTTATCATTGGACATTTAATCATCACCTTTTGATTCTTGATCTTGCATGCTTTCTGTAAGTGCGATTAATGGATGCTTATCATCATCAATGATTTCAATATCGTCAAATGTTCTTATTCCTGCTTTATCTGCAGTTTTTTCCATTCCTAATTTGATATCTTTACCTAAGTCAATAACATATGAGTCGACTGTTTTATAACCTCTTTGAGCTGAAGCTACTGCTCTGTGATGTCCGTCAACTAGAATCCATCTGTCTCCAGTTTTTACTACAATAGCGGGCTCGGCCAATCCTTTTTCTAATTCATATGCTCTGCCTTCAAGTTCATCAGCATAAACCCTATCCTGTGTAGGTCTTAATTTATCTGTTTCCACGTCCAAGTGTCTTAATGTTGTATGAATTCCATATAATTGCTCTAAGGTTCTTTTAAAGTATTCAACCTTATTTGGTGTTGATCTTTCAATATGGGATCTTACCATATCTGTATTTGTGATAATTCCAACCAATCTGCCCTTTTCATCAACAACAGGCATTCTGGAAATTCCTCTTCTAAACATGACTCGTGATGCATCGTTAATGGATAAATCTTGGTTGGCTACAACTAATTTCTTGGTCATTATGCCTTCAACAAGGTCGCAGTGTTCCTTAGCTATAATATCAAATGCAGTTACCATTCCAACTAATTTACCATCTTTAACTACTGGATAACTGTTGTGGTGACTTTCTCTCATTAAATTAATAACTTCTTTAGTTTTAGTGTCTGGAGAAACGCTAATAACATTTTTTGTCATGTAATCTTTAACAAAAGATTTGTGTCTTCCCATAATATCTCCTATTCAATACTTTCTTTTAAAAGTTTTACAGTTTCGCCAGGATCTGCTTTTCCACGGGTTATTCTCATGACTTGTCCAACTAAGAAATTAAGTGATGCTTTTTGACCGGATAAGTAATCTTCAACGGCTTTAGGATTTTCTTCGATTGCTTGTTTTACAGCAGATTTTACTTCATCATCTTTTACAACACCAAGTAATCCTAATTCTTCTGCAATAGCCTTTGGTGTTTTTTCATTATTAGGCATTTGTTCAACAATTCTTTGCCCTGCTTTGACTGTAATTTCTTTGGATTGTAACATATTTAATAATTCAATAATGCTAGATGGGAGTATTCCGCTGTCCGCATAATCTAATTTGTTATATGTTAAAACTCTTTTGAGTTCATCCCTCATCCATTTTGCCGCATATTTTGCATCAACTTCTTTAACAACTTCTTCATAAGCCACTGCCAAATCAATTTCTGAAGTTAATACTTTGGCAGTTTCATCATCAAGTCCGTAATCTTCAACAAATCTTTTCACTTTATTGTGTGGCGCTTCTGGCATTACATTTAAGACTTTTTCAATTGTTTCGTCCGCAATTTGCATTGGAGGTAAATCAGGATCGGTTATGAATCTATAATCATCAGCATCTTCTTTCAATCTCATTGGTTTTGTTGACCCGCCTTTAAATGCACGGGTTTCTTGTACAACGGTTCCTCCTCTTTCCACCAATTTTGATTGTCTGAAGAGTTCATATTTCAATGCTTTATATGCATTTGTAATGGAGTTGATGTTTTTCATTTCTACTCTGTTTCCACCGTTAATGGAAATATTTACGTCTGCTCTCATTGTACCTTCACCACGTGCTGCACCACTATATTGTAAAACACGAATTAACTCTTTTAAAAAGGTTCTTGCTTCTTTAGGAGATTTGATATCTGGTTCTGTAACGATTTCTACTAGTGGAATTCCAGAACGATTGAAGTTAACAATACCTTGGTTTGGTTTGTATTGACCAGGGTCTTCTTCAACGTGTATTTCTCTGATTCTAATTCCATTTAATTCTCCCTTAATTCCAATAGGAACGGAAGTTCTTTGATAACCTGATGGTAAATCAGGATAATCATAATGTTTTCTCATAAAGTAAGTAACACCTTGGTCAATCTCACAGTTAAGCATTAAAGCAATCATCAAAGCATTTTCCAATGCTTGCTGGTTGGTTGGATGTGGTTTTGCACCTGGTTGATTTAAACAAACTGGGCAAATGTTTGAATTTGCGGGTGCGTCCTGATAATTTGTTGGACAGTCACAGAATAATTTTGATTTTGTTTCTAGTTGTACGTGGATTTCAAGTCCACACATCATGTCGACATCACTAATAATAATTCCTCCAATTAGGTAATTTTTATATTATAATAATATCTGTTTTATTGGATTTATAAAGATTTTTGAAAATGTGGTGTTTTTTGTGAAAAAATCAATATTTGTTTTTTAAAGATTCTTTAACGTATCTTTTAATAAATTTATCAAGCTCTGGTGAAACTTCACTTTTTTGTGGGCCCAGCATATTTTTATCGGTAAATGTTCCTTTTAAATTACGGCCTGCCCATTTAACTTCTTCTTCAACTCGTTTACCATATTTGGTTCCAAACATTTTGAAAAGAGGGAATTTTGTAATTCCATTCGCTCCACTTAGAATTAATATTCCAATATTTGCTAAATTATCAATCCAGGTTCCGCAAATTATTTCAATATCTGGAAATGCTAATCTCACTTGGGCTACGACTTGGGCATAGTAAAGGGATGCTGGCTGGGAGGAATTTGCATAAATTGTTTCTTTATGTGGATTTAGGGAGTAGAATATTACCCTATCAATTTTATGGTCTTTAATGTAATCGATTATATAATTGACATCGTCCAATGTTTCACCAAGGCCCAATATTATTGTTATAGCTTTTTTAAATCCCAAATCTCCTGCAACATCTAACATATTACTAATGTCTTCTAATTTTTTAGAAGGGCAAACTTTTTGATGGATTTCAGGATTTGCAACTTCAACGGCCCCAGTAATTCCTTTGATTTCGGATCCGTATTCACTTAACTCATCTGTTATGCCGGTATTTAACCAAACTCCGTTTCCAGTAATGTCTTTTATGGTGGTGGCTATTTCCTTTATTTCTTGAGTTGAAAAAGATTCGTATCCTCCAGATAAAAATTCAATATTCCAGTCAAGGCGTTTACACATCTCTGCTTCTGCATAAATGTTGTTTATATTTCGTCTAGCTTTTTTAGGATCTTTAATTTTTTCTTTTTGGGTAGACATGTAACAAAATGCACAGTCTCCCTTATCGCACCACCATGATAAAAACACGGCTCTTTCGAGGGTAATTAAGTCGCCATGATTTTTTAAAGTGGTTTCATTAGCTTTTTTTATTAGTTCAAATATGTTAGAATCCATATTTCTATATAAGTTTCTTAAAGTTTATATATTAGTTCCTATAATTTAAATTATAGCAATTATTTATTTTTTCGGATAAATATGCAAAAAACCAAAAGATTTATATACTATCTAAAGCAATAACTATTATTACTGTTTAAAGTCTTTTGATGTTTAAACGTGGGTTTTATTTGGTTGAGTTGGATGGGTGTCTCATGCCATCGTAGCTCAGTAGGTAGAGCGTTCGGCTGTTAACCGATTGGTCACAGGTTCGAGCCCTGTCGATGGCGCTTTTGGGCCCATAGCTTAGCCAGGTAGAGCGTCCGGCTCATAACCGGAAGGTC
>JAFRFD010000079.1 GCA_017434525.1 Methanobrevibacter sp. | reverse complement strand
TAATTGCCTAATGTAGAGGTGAAATGTGAGTCATTATCTTCAATCAACATTGAAAGTATTAATAGCTTTAATTATTGAAAAAATATTAAAACTATATGTTCCAATCATGAAGATAATTATCTCCATTATTTTCACCTCCCTAGGAAATAATGAGGGAACACCATAACAGATGCGAGAAAAACTGCTACAATTAGCAAATAAATACTTGTTAATAATCATCAACATCATACTTATCTACCTCCCTAATATTAGTTGAAGGCTTTTTAACTAGACATATATTGTTCAAATAAATAATTTAAAGCTTGTTGAAGCCACACTGTAAAATTGTAGTGAGAAAAACATCCCATATATAGTTTACGGCAAATTAAAATCCGAAAATAAAAAAATAATTATATTAATCTAGTTTGTCCATCAATGAAACTTGGCTCTGAAACTTCTTTTACAACATCACTATCTCTAACATCACCAATCAAAAGTGGTGAATCGGGATTATGCAACTTCTGATTTCTTTTGACTAGATTGATATTGCTATTGGCGTAACAGTATAGAAATTATCTACTCCTTTTTTGATTTTTTGTTTCATTCATTACAAACAAATAATGCTTGAAAAGTAGGTGAATTATCCACTACTTTTTAGTCAATTTGTTTCATAGTTTACAAACAAATATTACTTGTCAAATGCTCTAACAAAAATTGGATATAATAATCATTAACATATATAAAATCGATTATAAAATTTTTAAATAAAACCAAGGAGGAAGTGTATGCCAGAATTTAAACTTATTGAAAAGTTACTATACAAAAGCGAACAGAATGTATAGAAGCCGAATTTTTAATAGGAAATGAAACCCTATGGGCAAGTCAAAAAGTTGTAGCAGAGATTTTTGGAACCAGTTCTCAAAATATATCAAAGCATTTCTTAAAAATAATTGAAGATGAAGAGTTAGAAGAAAAAGAAGTATCCATATCCTCCAAAAAATTATTTGAGAACCAAAATGAGTTTATCAACTCAGAGTTGATAAACTCTAAAAAAGGTGGAAGACCTCAAAAATGGTATAATCTTGACGCAATCATATCAATAGGGTACAGAATAAACAGTAAAGAAGCAACACAGTTCCGCCGTTGGGCCAATAAAATTTTAAAGGAATATATGGTGAAAGGATTTGTCATCGATAAAGAACTCCTAAAAAAAGGAGGAAGATTTACAGAAGACTATTTCGATGAATTATTAGAAACCATACGAGAAATAGGGCTTCAGAGAGAAGATTCAATCAAAAAATCACAGACATTTATGCAACAAGCTTTGATTATAA
This sequence comes from Methanobrevibacter sp., assembly GCA_017434525.1. Lineage (GTDB taxonomy): Archaea > Methanobacteriota > Methanobacteria > Methanobacteriales > Methanobacteriaceae > Methanocatella. The sequence goes on along the minus strand of JAFRFD010000079.1, from coordinate 2,584 downwards.
CAAAGATGCAGACATCACAAAAGAATTCTTTGCTACAGTACAGAACAAACTGATATATGCAATAAGCAACCATACTGCAGCAGAACTCATAGAAACACGAAGCGATATTGAAAATCCTCATATGGGATTGACAACTTGGAAAAAAGCACCAAATGGAAAAATACTCCAAAGTGATGTAGTAATATCAAAAAATTATTTGAATCAAAATGAATTATCAAGATTAAATAGTTTAGTAGAAGGTTTTTTGAATTTAGCTGAATCACGCGCAGAAGATAGAATCCCGATGGGCATGAAAGATTGGAAGGAACTGCTGGATGACTACCTTAAACTTCGAAGGCTGCCAATTCTTGTTGGCAAAGGTAAGATATCCGCTGAAGAAGCACGAGAACATGTTCTTGAAAAATACGAAAAATTCAGAGTAGTGCAAGATGAAAACTTCATTTCTGACTTTGATCAAATGATTTTAGATATCAAACGGCTAGAAGGAAAATAATATAATTTAGTTTAAAATAGTTTTTGTTGATAATCAATATAGCTGGGTTCATTGACTTCCTTTACACCATCCTCCTCTTTAACATCACCCATCAGAAGGGCAAGTCAGGATTATGCAACTCTTGGTTCCTTTTGACGGCTTCATGTTGGCGTTGCATAATAATAACGAAATTGTCAAATACTATGGTGAAAATTGTTTTTGAAAAAAAATAATAGTTACTATTTAAAGTAACTACAAGTTTTTATTGAAAAATTCTGCAATCTTTTCAAATGGGATTACATCAGTTTTATAATACAAATCAGTGTGAACTGCATCCGGAATAATCATTAGCTCCTTGTTGTCCCCGGTCAATTTTGCAAATTCATCTTCTGAGAAGTACCTGGAATGTGCATTTTCTCCATGAATCATTAAAATTGGTGTTCTGATTTCATCAGAATATGCTATAATCGGCTGGGATATGAATGACATGCATCCAATTACATTCAATCCATCATTTGAACCTGGAGATCTTGGATGATATCCTAAAGGCTCAATGTAAAAGTCATGATAATCCTTTACAAATTGCGGCAAATCATCAGTCACTTCTTTTATGACCCCGCCGGCTTTTGCATATTCGCCGTTTTTAAAGTCTTCAGTTCTTTGATTGTTTAGGGCCACTTTCATTTCATATCTCGCATCAGCATTGTCATCGGCATCATAATACCCCTTTGCATTAATACGAGTCATATTATACATTGTTGAGGTAACTGTTGCTTTGATACGGGTATCAAGGGACGCTGCATTTAGTGCCATTCCTCCCCATCCGCAGATTCCACAAATTCCGACCCTGTCACCGTCAACATCATCTGATGTGACAAGATAGTCGACTGCTGCCTGGAAATCTTCAGTATTGATGTCCGGGGACGCCATGTCACGAGGCTCACCTGAACTTTCACCGGTAAATGACGGATCAAAAGCTATTGTCAAGAATCCCATTTCAGCCAATGTTTGTGCATAAAGACCTGAGACCTGTTCCTTTACAGCGCCGAATGGGCCTGCACATACAATAGCTGGCAATTTATCTTTTGAATCTTTTGGTTTGTATAAATCTGCAACCAAAGTGATTCCATATCTATTTTTGAATGTTACCTTTTCATGATTTACCTTATCGCTTTTGGGAAAAACCTTATCCCATTCTTTTGTTATCTCAATATTTTCCATAATAATCACATTTTTATATTTTGTTAATTAAATTAGTTTAAACTGAACTCTAAAGTTACATCACCAGAACCCAGAACTTCCTTTAGTTTATTGGAGTCAACATTATCTATTTTACCCAGTTTTGTATAGCTCCATGAATGGGAACCGTAAAACAAAGATATTTTGTCTCCCTGATACAATACAAGATCTCCAGGATTTGTACCCATATTTTCATCACTTGTTGGAAGTGAAAAGCCTAAATCTCCTACTTTTTCAAAACCCCCATATTCAGATGCATTGACTGTGACGTTTCCTTTTTTCAGTTCTTTAATCATTTCATGCGTGGCGGAATTGTTTTCCAATTTAACATCAAATACTTCATCATTGATTTTGACTTTAACTAAATCAGCCATACTATCCTCTCCACTAACCGCAGTACATGCAATTAAACCCAATATAATTATTAAACCAGATTTCTTAATAAAAGACATTGTATCGCCTCAAAATTATAAATTAAGAATATCAATATAAGTTTCTTTAATGAACATAATCTCTTCATTTGTGTAAAAATCTCCATCATGAGTATCCAAAGCAAAAATAATCAATTCATATAATACTTTATTTAGTTTCATTCCTTTTGAAGTTAAAAAATATTCAGTTTCATGATTATTAATCTTTTTTTCGATTAGATTGTTATTTTCCATTGATTTAAGGCATCTTGCAAGAGATTTATTATCCAAATTTGGACGATTATCCTGAAATTGTGAAAAACGCTTTTTTCCCAAAAACAAATCTTTTAAAATGTAAAAAGTCCATTTATTGCTTATGGATTTAATTGCACTGCCCACAATGTTTCTTTCAAATTGATTGCCATACAATTTTTCTTCAAGAGCCATGAAAAAATATTTGTTC
>JAFRFD010000078.1 GCA_017434525.1 Methanobrevibacter sp. | reverse complement strand
CTATACACAATTGGACACAATCTAAAAAGAATATACAACGAAATAAAACAACAAAACAACTAAAAATACCAAAAAAATGCAAAAATAAAAAAATTTAAAAACCACACTAAAAATTTAAAAAATTTTTGTGGCACGTCCTCTAATATATTAATTACTTTAAACAAATAATTATTTTAATGATAGTTAAGACTAATTTTATTAAAATTAATACCTCTAAGAATTTTGAAATTATTGATGTCACTTCTAAAGTTAATGAGCTAATAGATATTGAAAATGGGATTGTTTCCATCTTTTCAAAACATTCCACTTCAGCCATTGTTGTCAATGAAAACGAGTCCGGTCTATTGGATGACATTGAATTTACATTATCTAATTTAATTACAGATAACTATTCCTATTCTCATGATAGAATAGACAATAATGCAAGATCACATTTGAAATCATTTTTGCTCTCTTCAAGTGAATGTTTGCCGGTAAAAAATGGAAAATTGGATTTGGGCACTTGGCAATCAGTATTTTTCGTTGAATTAGATGGACCAAGACGCTCAAGAACAATAACTTTGACGATGGTTGGTGAATAATTGAAGAAATGGACAATAATATTAATAGGTATCATCATAATCCTACTAATTTTCATAGCGGTCTTCTATAATTATGATGGTTCTCATGTGCTCAGCAATTACTCACAAATGGAAACGGACATGAGAAAACTGTGGTATTAAAAAAATAAGTTAATGAATTCATTTGTTGATGAATTCAATTTCAAATCCGATTACAGGATAGTCCAAGGTGAAGTTTGTAATTACTTCAGGTGAAACTTCCCCAAAGAATCCTTTGATTGTGCCTTTTTGAGCCTCACCAGTAACGTCAGCGGCCCTGCCTGCTATGAATGTTTTGTTTTCACTGTCGGTTATCTCCATTGAGTAACCTAAATTGGACAAGACACTTGTAACAATTGATTTGATTTCAGTAAAGTTTGCGGTTGAATGGCAAACAAGTGCAGCCAATTTTTTGGAGGAGATGGTTTTGTTTTCCTTACTCTCATCCAAGTATAAAACATCACCAATTTCAAAGATTTTTTGAGGCAAATCCTCATGTGTGTTGTCTTCTAAAAATTCCATCAGACTATTCATTAGGCTGGTTCTAATCATGGTCCTGTCGATTGTAATTGGTCTTGCAACCTGAACGTGTGGTTTTTCCTCTTGATTCATTTTTTCGTAGTGAGCCTCTTCGTTAGTAAGCATTAAACTCATTACTTCCTGGAACCCAAGAGCGACCATAACTTCACGAATGGTGCTTTCAGCCTTAAACCAGTCGTTTTCATAAGCTACGGTGTTGATGTCTGGAAGTGCTGCAACAACATCGTTGATGTGGTACTGCACCGCAATGTTTTCAACGATATCCACTTCATGTAATATGTCTACTCTATATGCCGGAATGATGGCTTTAACTTCATTGTCATCAATAATTTCAGCATCAAAACGTGCCTTTAGGAGCAATTCCTTAATGTCTTCTGCAGTAAGATGGGTTCCACCAATCAATTCATTGGCGGTATCAACGTGAACGTTCATTTCTTGTGGAGTCAAATCTGGAGTTGTAATGGTTTTATCACTGTATTTTACTTCCATGGATTTGATTTGACCTCCAACTTCTGCAAATGAGGAACAGATAATATTCAATGCCTGGTTAACTGCCCTTTCATCGGTACCAGTTACATCAACAATGATGTTTTCGGTATCTTCTTTAAGTTTGGTCAACTCTCCGTTAATGATTGGAGGCATGGATAAAACATTATCATCTTTATCTAAAATTAATGGATATTTATCAAAATCTTCAATCAGATGAGCATAGGCCTTACCTTTGTCATGTTCGGTTAAGATTTCGCCAGGAGTCATTTCACTCTCTTTTTCTAAAGGAACGAATGCATTTGCATCCTTAGGGGTTGCAATGTATTTGAATGGGCCTTCTACAACATCAGCATTGTGGATACCGATAGCCACTTTTTTCCTGTCCCTTCCAATAACCCAGTGGAGGTTTTCCTGGAAATCCATAACGTATTTGAGTTTATCGCCAGTAAAATCAACATTGTCTATTTTAGCAAATCCGATATATGGTCTGATTGCTGCAACATCACTGTCTACAGTAACATATTCGCCGGAGTCCTCTACTTTATAATCCGGAAAACCAATTTCCTGACCTATGAAACCTTTAAATGATCTGGCAACTCCTTCAACGGACAGGTTGTCAGGTCTGTTAGGGAAGAATTCCACTTTGATTTCCTCATCATCAAAGTCTTCAATGTCACTAGACATCATTGGTAATGTGTCTATCAATTCATCTTTTTCCATATCGATTCCTAAATCTTTTAAATCCTGATATTTGAATGTAATAACTGGCATTTAATAACTCCATTAATTATTTTTAAAATCCATAAAGTAGAATGAAAAATAGAGACTCTACAGTAAAGTGAAGTGCTCTATGTTCTAATTCACCCATGTCTCGTATTAAAACGGTATGGGTTACATCTATAACAAAATGAATAAGGGCTGCTTCAATTCCTATTGTCGGGTTTAGGAAAACTAGTGACAATACTATGAAATGAAATCCTGCTTCCATTATTTCGTGCACTAGCCATGTCTGCCATGTGGAATGTGTGGATTGTTGGATTAGACCACCTAACACAATGTAGAAGTTATTTAAAACCTTCCACATTAATGTGGTATGCAATATATCGCTTATAGCCAATACGAGGGCAATGTAAAACCATAATAATTCCATTTTAGCACAGTCCTTTTATTAATTTATAATATTATTATTTTGACTTTATTATATAATATACTTAACTATTTTTGATTTAATTATTGATTTTACTTTGTAAAATTGATTTGGGTTCGTAATATTGCTTTGATTTAGTACTGGGCAGTTTATATGATTTAAAATTCATAATATTATGCGGTGTATTTTTGATGGTAGATTTTAAAGCTTTTTCAAGATTAAAAAATTTTTTCTCTAGATTGAATCCAATGCCTTTCTTTAAGTGGAAGGTGGATACCTATGAGATTATTCCTACTCTCTCTTCTAAAGAGTTACTTGAAAAGGTAATAGAAAAATATCCTGAATTTAAATATATTATTTTAGTTTCTATATATCATTTAATTAATACAAAAGATGAAGATAAGGAATATCTGACTGTATTAACAAAAGATTTGAGATTAATAGCGGATTTAATTAAAGGGGAAGACAACAATGTTGGTACGCCAAGTTACGTTGAAACAGAGGGTGAAAAAATAATATTTTAATTGCTTGTCATAATCATTATTTTGGGGCAATTATTCCCTCTTTAGGAGATATTTGCAAAGCATTAGAAAATAATTGTAATTTGATTTCTATCCTTTCTGAAAATCATATTGGTTTGGTTGTTATTGATTATAATCATGGTTGTGATAAAAATTTGATTAATGAATTTGTTCTTTTTCATGGATATCTTGATATTTGTTTTGATCTTGAAAAACATAATGAGTTATCTCAATTGGAATTGCTTCAAATTACTGATGATAAAAAGGAAAAGTTGAAATTAGAGAGTTATGATAAATTTATTTCTGAAAATTCAGAAAAATTTGTAAATGAATTTAATATTAGATTCAATAAATTTAATATTTGTGGGATATATATAGAATTATAGGAGGTTCTTAATGTTGGATAATGATGGTTTTTGCAGTGGTTTAAAGCCTTCTAAGGTATTTACTCTTTTGCAAACATATAGGATGGAGAGGGAATCCAAAGAAAATTTAAATGAATATCTTAATTATTTAAAAAATAAAAATTCTGATGAATATGTAGATTTTTTAAATTATAAAGAATTTGTTGAAAAAAGAACTCCTAATTTAAAAGATTTGTATTATGAATTTTTAGATGGTAAAAGAAACGATTTAGATTTTGAATTATTTTCTCCTTTTTAGTTTTGATTAATTTTTTTCTTTAATTTTCTTATTTCATAATTACTTTTTTAAATAATAAACTACATAATTAATAATATTATTTTTACTTAATTATTTTAGGAGAAAATATATGTCAAACGAAGAGATTCCTAAAGACTATGATTTTAAAAAAGAAAAAGAATGGGGGAAGAAATGGGAAGATGAAAACATCTACAAATACATTGGAGATGGTTCTCGTCCTAGATATATCATTGATACTCCTCCACCATACCCAACAGGCGCAATTCACTTAGGCCACGTCTTGAATTGGGTTTACATTGATATGAATGCAAGATACAGAAGACAAAAAGGCTTTGATGTTTTATTCCCGCAAGGATGGGACTGCCACGGTCTTCCAACTGAAGTTAAAGTTGAAGAAACTCACAACATCAATAAAAATGACGTTTCAAGAGCTCAATTCAGACAATACTGCATTGACTTAACCACTAAAAACATTGCAAGCATGAAAGCGGACATGAAGGCAATGGGTTATTCACAGGATTGGACTCGTGAGTTTGTAACAATGAATCCTGAATACATGAAAAGAACCCAGTATTCCTTTTTAAAAATGTATGAGGATGGTTTGATCTATCAGGGAATTCACCCTGTAAACTGGTGCCCTCGTTGTCAAACCGCTATCGCTTTTGCTGAAGTTGAATATTCAGATAACACTACATTTTTAAATTATGTTAACTTCCCTCCTGCAGTGGAGGATTCATATGATGATATTGCATCTTCACAGGAATCCGGAAAACAGGCAGACCCTAAGGATGAAGGTATTTTGATTGCAACCACCCGTCCTGAATTGATGTCTGCATGTGTGGCTGTTGTAATTCATCCGGAAGATGAAAGATACACTCACCTTTTGGGAAAATATGTTGAAGTACCTTTATCTCATCAAAAAGTAAAAATCATTGCAGATGAAGAGGTAGACCCTGAATTCGGTACAGGTGCGGTAATGATTTGTACATTTGGGGATAAGACTGACGTAAGTTGGGTACAAAAATATGATTTGGAAATCATCAATGCAATCGATGAAACCGGTACATTAACCGCAGCTGCCGGAAGATATGAAGGTATGGACTTGCAATCCTGTAAAAAACAGACCATTGAGGATTTGGATGCTGAAGGATACCTGCTAAAACAAGAGCAAGTGGACCAAAATGTAGGTCAATGTTGGAGATGTAAAACTCCTATTGAGATTCTCGTTAAAAAACAATGGTTTGTTGCAGTAAGGGATTTGATTGAAAAAACAAAAACCGCAGCTGATGAAATGAAATGGGTGCCTGAACACATGAAATCCCGTATGGTAAACTGGGCGGATTCCATGGAATGGGACTGGTGTATTTCAAGACAAAGAATATTTGCAACCCCAATTCCAGTATGGTACTGTAAAGACTGTGGAAAAGTAATTTTACCGGACGCAGAAGACTTGCCTATTGACCCGACTGTCGACAAGCCAAAACATGCATGCGAATGCGGATGTGAAGAGTTCATACCTGAGGAAGACGTTCTTGACACCTGGATGGATTCATCAATTTCCCCATTGTCAATCGCAGGATGGCCTGATGAAGATTATGTGAATCATTTCCCATCAAATATCCGTCCTCAAGGACATGATATCATCCGTACATGGGCATTTTATACAACCCTTAGATGTTTGGCCTTAACAGGTCAAAAACCATTTGATGACATTGTAATCAACGGTATGGTATTTGGTGAAGATGGAAACAAAATGAGTAAATCAAGACCGGAGTTTGTAGTTGGTCCTGAAGAGGTCATTCAACAATACGGTGCAGACTCCCTAAGGACTTGGGCGGCTAACAGCGTTCCGGGATCTGATGTAATATTCGATTGGAAAGACATCAAACACGGATACAGATTCCTAAGAAAATTCTGGAATGCATTTAGATTTATCAGCATGCAAATATTCGATGAAGAAATAGCATATGAAGATGTCAAAGACAATTTGGGACCACTTGATTTGTGGATTTTATCCAAATTAAACAATCTCAATGTCACTGTAGATACCGCATTTGCAGAATATAACTTTGCAGATACAATCACTTCAATCGAAAGGTTCTTCTGGCATGATTTCTGTGACGAATACATCGAAGCGGTAAAATACAGGTTATACACTGACGTTTCAGACGAATCAAGAAAAGCTGCAAAATACACATTAAGAACAGTTGTTGAAACTTCACTTAAACTATTGGCTCCAATCGCGCCGTTCTTTACAGAAGAGGTTTATCAATACTTTGGCGATGAATCAATCCATACGACCTTATGGCCTGAGGTATATGATGAATTAATCAGTGAAGAAATGGAAAACAAAGGCGAAACCACTGTTGAGCTGATTGATGAAGTAAGAAGATTCAAGTCTGCTTCCAAAATACCATTGAATGCAGAACTTGCTGAAGTGAATGTCTACACTTCAGACGATTCATTAGTTGAAATATTCAACCAGTTTGACGATGACATTAAAGGAACCTTAAAAATCAAAGACCTGGAAATCAGTTCAGGAAAACCTGAAGTTCACGAAAAAATCATCGAAGTTGAACCTGACATGTCCAAAATCGGACCAACATTCAAAGGAGATGCAGGTAAAATCATCGGATATCTAAAATCAACAGATATTGATGAAATTGGTTCTGTTTTAGATGAAAGCCATGAGCTAACAATCGGTGAGATTGTAGTTCCTGAAGACATGTTGAATATCAAAAAGGAGATTGTCGGTGCATCCGGTAAGAAGGTTGACATCCTGCAATCCGAAAACTTAGACATGATTGTGGAAGTAATTAGATAATTACTTTCCCATTAACTTTTTTTAAAATTAAAGCAATTAAGTAAACTATTGCAAAAATAATAACTATCCAAAAGACTGATTGCAAAAATGACTGTTCATAAACTCTTAAAAATGGATAGGGTCCATTTACTATTTTTAAAATATTCAAAGGAATTAATATTAGAGCATAGAATAATGTAAAATAGGTTCCCTGAACGGTCTTTAGATTGTCATACTTTTCAATGAAGCTAAATGAGATTATAGCTAAAATAGGGCAAATGGTATGGTGGTAAAATAATCCTCTGTAGAATAGCAATGTGTGTAATCCCATGTCACTTGCCCAGGATAATACTGTTAGAACAATTACGAAGGTTAATGTGGTTGAAACGACTGCAATGAATCTAAATGACTTCAACCATGAGGGCAGTTCTTTGTTTTTTGTTAAATAGATTAAAATAAGAATAGAAGATAATAATAAGATGAAATTACTATCTTCGGTATAATATTCTAAATTATATATTCCATAGTCTTGAATAACTAATATGAAACCCACTATTTCCAAGATAATTATTGAAATATTAATCAGGATTTGAATGTTTCTAGAGTTCATATTGTATCAATTAAATTGTATGGATATTTACCGCATTCATTTTAACTTCATCTTTTGCCTTGTCATATCCTTCCTCAAGATAGAAACTGACACTTGTCATTTCATTAAATTCTGAGAAATCTCCTTTGAATTCAAATTTTTTGAAGTAATATGAGTTTCCATCTTCGGCTTGTATGAAACCGGCTTTTCCATGAGGTAGAATTTTGCTTATTATTCCGTATTGTGGCTGTTGGTCCTTGAATTTCAATTCATTCCAGAATTTCTTAAGCTCCTTTTCTATTTTCCAGTATTCAGTATTTTCACTATCCAGTCCGGCTTCCTCAATCTTTTCTTCTAATCTCTCATCAATTCCCCATTCCTTATTCAATCTTACGCTGTATTCTAAATAGTAATGTTTAATTGATTCTTCAGGATATTCATCTTCCAGTAATTCTCCTAATAAAGAGTAGAGATTTACTTTGCTTTCGGCCTGGCCTGGACTTAATGCAGCTTTAATGGCGTATTCTAGTGATTTTTCGTTTTCCCCTTTGAAATAATAGTTGTCGGCCATTTCCGCATAGATGAACCAGTCCTGTTTTTTGTTTGAAAGTTCATCCAAACATTTCAGGGCCTCGTCATATTCTCCAATTTCTTTTTGGGCCTTTGCAATTCTCCATTTAAACCATATGTCATCAGTTAATGTTTCGATTTTCAAGGCCTCCTGGCAGGCTTCCAACCCTTCGTTGACATAATCTGTTTTAATTAGCGCTTTGGTCAGGATATTGTAGAACTTTTCCTTGTTTGATGGATATGTTTGGCCGTTAAATTCTGATGGTTTTTCACTTAGGAATTCTGGATTGATCTTATCTGCAAGTAAAAGCACGTCATCAAATTTTCCGTTTCTGTTTAAGTAATCCATGCTTTTTAAAAAGGATAATGTGTATGGACATGGGTATTTGTCATTTTTTCTTTGATCTTCCTGGACTGCAATTTCACATAGCAATTCCAGGTTTTCAAACATTTCCTCCTTGTCGGTGGGGTTTTGCAGATACAGGTAATAAATGTCCCAGGCATATGTCTTTTTGTCCCAATCGGTCAACACTTCGGGATTTTCTTCAAAATATTTATCATAAATCTCCTTTGATTCAGCATACTTCTTTTCTTTTTTATATCTTTGAGCCAATTTCAGTTTTTCTTTTGTTTGAACATCCATTTTACACACCCGAGTTGTCTTATATGTGTTTAAATTATTATTAGAGATATATAAATTTTGATATTTTATTTTTTCAAAATCATTATTGTAATTGCTTTAAATTATTTTAAAACGATGTAAATATTGTCATTTCTCAATTTAAAGTATAAATATGACTTATTACTAAAATAGGTATTGGAGATGAGACAATTACTATTTTTGTTTCTTTTTGGGATTTGTATTAATTATATTAGTGGGGTTTGATTTCTTGTTTTTTGCCTAAATCCTAATCACTTGGGGTTCCTTTCTCATCTCCTACTCAACATCATTTTCAATTTCCCTAATTACTTTTGCAGGAACGCCCACGGCCAGGGAATTATCGGGTATGTCTTTTGTAACAACCGATCCTGCGCCAACGACTACATTATTTCCGATTGTGACTCCCGGAAGGATTGTCACGTTTCCTCCAAGCCACACGTCATTGCCTATTTTGATTTCACTGGCTTGTGCCAGTTCCCCACGCCTTCCCTTAGGTGACAATGGATGGCCGACTGTGGTAATCAATGTATGAGGTCCAATCATGACGTGGTCTCCAATATGAACTTCCTTAATGTCCAAAATGGTAACATTGAAGTTGCAGTTGAAGTAATCTCCAATGAAAATGTTTTTCCCGTTGTCGCAATTGAATCCCTTTCCAATCCAAACGTTTTCCCCCACTCCTCCAAGCATTTCTTTTAGAAAATCGTGCTGTTTTTGCCTGTCGGTTCCGTCAATTGAATTGTATGTTTCGCAATTTCTGATTGCGTTTTCCTTAAGCGCATATACTTCCTCATCGCTGTAACAATATTCAAGGCCCGCTTTTAGTTTGTCAATTTCTTTCATAGTTAAGTATATTATTAATTTAAATTAAAAATATTAATGATAAAATGATTCTAAAGGTTAAAAATATTTCAGAAATAGGTGGGGTTGTCAAGGCACCTCCTTCCAAAAGCTATTCTCACAGGGCAGTCATTTTAGCCTCACTGGCTAAAGGCACTTCAAAGTTATATGATATGCTTTACTCAGAAGACACTTTGGCTTCAATCAGGGTTTGTAAGGCGCTGGGTGCACAAATCAATAGAACCGATGACTGTTTGGAGGTTGTCGGAACTGGAGGTAGGTTACATAATTCATCAAAAGAACCGATTGATTTGGCTAACTCCGGAACCACATTGAGACTAATGACATCAGTGGCCGCTTTAAGCGATAATGAAGTTACATTAACCGGCGATGAGTCTCTCCAAACCCGTCCAATGGGATTGCTGATGAATGCATTGTGGCCTTTAGGAATCGAAACAGAATCTTTAAAAGATAATGAAAAAGCACCAATATTAATAAAACCAGGATATGTTGGCGGGCAAACCAACATTTATGGAAACGTTAGCTCACAGTTTATTTCATCAATCCTGATATCTTCCCCTTTATCCGAAAGGGGCGTTACATTATATGTTTTGCCCGAATTCAAATCAAAGCCCTATGTTAACATGACATTGGATATCATGAGAAAATTCGGCGTTAAGACACTAAAGGGATATTACCTGAAGCATGAAACCTGCGATAAGGAACATCAAAGCTGCAGAATTGATGAGTTTAAGGTTAAAAAGCAGGATTATGTTGCCTGTGACTATACTGTTGAAGGGGACTATTCATCCGCTTCTTATCTTTTGGCATTGATAGCCATCAATGGAGGCAAGGCCAAAATCAAAAACTTATTTAGGGATTCAAAGCAAGGAGATAAGGTGATTTTGGATATCCTGCAGAAAATGGGTGCAACAATCGTCCGTGGTGAGGATTATGTTGAAATAGGATCTGTAGGCAATCTGAAAGCTATTGATGTTGATTTGTCCAATGCTCCTGATTTATTAATTACTGTTGCGGTACTGGCAGCAATGGCTGAAGGCACAACCAATATTACTGGTGTTGCCCATGCGAGGGTTAAGGAAACTGACAGAATTGATACTACCTGTCGTGAGTTAGAAAAATTGGGTTGTAAGTTGGTCGAAAGGGAAGATGGAATGAGCATAACTGGTGGAGTATCATCAGGTATTGTGGACTCACACGGAGACCACAGATTGGCAATGGCATTCAGCTTAATAGGTCTTAAGAATGACATTGAAATTACAAATGGGGAAGTCTTTGACGTGTCATTTCCTAATTTCATAGAATCGATGGCGGAACTTGGATTTGAATTGGAGTTGGTAGAGTGAATAAGGAAGAAAGGGTAATTGAACTTGTAAATCAGCTTGACAACACTTTTGATATTAGAACATTTCTTGACCATGATCCTTATAAGGTGTTGGTCAGAACAATTTTATCTCAAAGAACAAGGGATGAGAATACTGATCAGGCTACTGAAAACCTATTTTCCAAATACAAGGACATTTATGAAGTTGTGGATGCTCCAATCGATGACATCAAAGAGCTGATTCGTCCTGCCGGGTTTTACAATGTCAAGGCGGGAAGGATTGTTGAAGTTTCACAAATTCTAATTGACGAATATGGTGGCGAGGTTCCCAACACTGTTGAGGAGCTTGTCAAGCTTCCAGGTGTTGGAAGAAAAACAGCTAATTGTGTAATGGTCTTTGCCTTTGAGCTTCCAGCTATTCCGGTGGATACTCATGTTCACAGAATTTCAAATAGATTGGGATTGGTAGATACGAAAGATCCTGAGGAAACTGAAGTGGAGCTATGTAAGATTGCTCCCGAAGACTTGTGGATTAAATTGAATGATTTGATGGTCCAGTTCGGTCAGAATATCTGCAAACCGATAGGACCTCAGTGTGAGATTTGTCCCTGCACTGATATCTGCGATTATTTTGATGAAAACGTATAATTTTTTCTTCTTTTTTTTATTAACTTCCAAAAAGTTTATATATTATGGTTTTTTCACCACAATTTTACGAAGTGGCTTCAACAAGCTTTAAATTGTAGGTTATAGAATATATTACATAGTTAAAAGCTTCAATTTCTAAATAAGGAGATGAATAGATATGATTCGTATTTCACATATTTGTTCTTCAATCATTGCAGTTTCCTTGGGCGATTGTTGTGGTACTCTGTGTATATCTTCTGGAGGTGAGAAACAAATGGAGTTATTCATACTCTTATTGGGAACCTATGGTTTCAATATTTTAATAATTTTGAGACTATTTTTTCCCTGTTAATTAATAGAGTATAGTTAACTCAGTTTTCATCTCCGCCAGGACAATTGAGAAAAATCAATATCGATGATAGTCATTTAAGAACAACCGTCGTTCTGTGAGGCTTTTCCCTTAGAGGAACACTATTCAGTTGTCCTTTTTCATTAATAATTAAGTTTATATATTGTATTTCATAATATAATTAAATGAGAGAGTTATCTCTTTTTAGAGGAACCTCTTGAGGATATACAATTAAATTAATGTCTAGACGGGTATTGTGGAGTTTTTCTCTACAATAAGGCATTAATTTTTATTAATTTTTTTTAATTTGTTTCTAAAAATCTTATATTTAATATTTGGGATAATTAAAGGAGAATTTTTAATTAATGAGCACTATTTGCTTTTTTTAAAATAATTAAGTTTATATATTGTCTTTCTCAATATAATTTAAATAAGGGAGTTATCTCTTTTTAGAGGAACCTCTTAAGGAAATGTATTAAATTAATGTTTATGTGGAATATTGTGGAGTTTTTCTCTACAATAGGACATTAATTACAAACTATTTTTTTAGTCATACCAAAACATTTATTAAGTAAAACATTGTTATATAACAATAGTTATAATAACACCTGTTATGTAACTTCAAAATAACCCTTTTAATATACCATTAAAAACAATTAATATTATAGGAGAAATAAATCATGGCAAATATACCAAAATTAAAAAGAGGAGTGCTTGACAGCATCACTGATGCTATCGGAAACACTCCAATCGTAAGATTAAACAATTTAACTGAAGGATTAGAAGCTGAAGTGGATGTAAAAGTCGAATCATTCAACCCAACAGGTAGTGTAAAGGATCGTGTTGCAGTTGCAATGATTGAAGATGCAGAAGAAAAAGGCCTGCTCAAGCCAGGCGCTACAATCATCGAACCTACCAGTGGAAACACAGGTATTGGTCTTGCATTTGCAGCCGCTGCAAAAGGTTATAAATTAATCATAACTATGCCTGAAACCATGTCCATTGAAAGAAGGAAATTCATAAGCGTTTTAGGTGCGGAAATTGTCTTGACTCCTGGTGCTGATGGAATGGGTGGAGCTATTGCAAAAGCAAAAGAACTCAACGAAAACACTCCGGATTCCATTATCTTAGGTCAGTTCGACAACCCTGCCAATGTAAAAATCCACGCTGAAACCACTGCCCAGGAAATCTTAAGGGACACTGAAGGTAAAGTGGACATCGTTATCGGTGGTGTAGGTACTGGTGGAACAATCACTGGAATTGGTAAAGTGTTAAAAGAAGAAGTTCCAGGCATAAAAATTGTTGCAGTTGAACCAAAAGACTCCCAAACCTTAGGTAAAGGAGAAAAAGGACCTCACAAAATCCAAGGTATCGGTGCAGGATTTGTTCCTTCAATTTACGATGAAAGCGTAATTGATGAAATTATTCCGGTTGCAAATGAGGATGCTGGAAACACTTTGCTTGCCCTTGCTAAAAAAGAAGGTATATTCTCAGGTATATCCTCCGGAGCAGCAACTTGGGCAGCTTTAGATTTGGCTAAAAAAGAAGAAAACAAAGGCAAAAGAATAATTGCTATCTTACCGGACAATGGTGAAAGATATCTCTCTGTAGATTGGTTATTTGAATAAGAATAATTATATATACCATATGTTATAATATTTTAATTATAACACTTTGAGGTTTTGCCAATGTTTAAAAATTTAAGGGATGAAATTAATGCCATCAAGCAAAAGGATCCTGCCGCAAGGTCAACTTTAGAGATTTTCTTGTGTTATCCGGGATTCTACGCTTTGATATTCCATAGGGTAAGTCATTGGCTATGGAATCACTCCCTAAAGCTTTTGGCCCGTATCAATTCAAATATAGCAAGATTTCTTACAGGAATTGAAATTCACCCTGGTGCAACATTCGGTAAAAGAGTTTTCATAGACCATGGAATGGGGGTTGTTGTTGGAGAAACAGCAATCGTAGGTGATGACGTATTGTTATATCAAGGAGTAATCCTTGGAGGAACCAGTACGGAAAAAACCAAAAGACATCCAACTCTGGAACGTGGAGTCATTGTTGGTGCAGGCGCTAAGGTAATGGGAAACATCACAATTGGTGAGTATTCCAAAATTGGTACTGGTGCTGTTGTGCTTAAGGATGTTCCTCCAGAATCAACTTGTGTTGGTGTTCCTGGTCGTATCGTTAAATGTAAGGGCGTTTCCTACAAGAAAGTTAATCTTGACCACGATAAACTTCCTGACCCTGTTGCAGATGCAATCAGAACTTTGGAAAAACACCTCAAGGAAAATGATGAACAAATTAAAATTCTGTTTGACAAAAATGAACTATGTTTGACAGAAGATATTAGAGATGAACAAGAAGAACTAGAGGATTTGTTTAAAAAATAGAAGGGATTTTTTATGAAACCACCTTGTGAAATCGTTGTTTGGTATGTCATACCAGCTATTAGATCAGAATTAGCTAAAGAACTTTTAAATTTAGGCATGAGACAGAAAGATGTTTCTGAACTTATGGACATTACACAGCCTGCAGTATCTCAGTACATAACTGATAAGCGTGGTAGTGGAATAAAACTTGATGACAATGTCAGAAAAATGGTTCAAGACTTTGCCAAGGAATTGGCTGATGGAACTGCTACAAAAGCACAATTGATTGGAAGAACTTGTGCAATATGCAAACATGTCGAAACTGCAGATGTTTTGGAACAACTTAATATTGATAAGTCTGAGCTTGGTGAAGATTGTCAATCTTGTTTGGGTTCCGAAGCTACTAAATGCTAAAAATATTGGGTTTTATAGTAAACTATTTAAAGTATTACTCACCAATATTTTATTATACTTTAATATTTAGTGGCAAGTTTACCGAGTGGCTTAGGTGTGTGGCTGCAGACCATAATACGGGGGTTCAAATCCCTCACTTGCCTTTTACAATTACTATTTTTCGAGGTTATTTTTTATGGACGTTTATTCAACTTTAACTCGCAGTAAAGAGGATTTTGTAACTATTAATAAAAACAGAGTTAACTTATTTGTATGTGGTCCAACCGTTTATGATGATGCTCATATTGGACACGGAAGAACATACATTTCCTTTGATACAATTAAAAGATATCTAGAATACAAGGGATATGCCGTATTTTACATTCAAAATATCACAGATATTGATGATAAAATCATTAACAGGTCAAAAGAAAGCGGAATTCCTGCAGGTGAGTTGGCTAGAAAATTTGAAAAAAGATACATTGAGGACATGAACAAATTAAATGTCAATGGTGTTAACTTATTTGCAAGGGCAACTGATCATGTTGATGAAATATTGGACCAAATTCAAAGATTAATCGATAAGGGTTTTGCCTACGAAACCGAAGATGGGGTTTATTTCGAAATAGACAAGTTCCCAGAATTCGGTAAGTTATCAAACAGAAACGTTGAAGAGCTAGAATCCCACAGGGATTTAGCAGAAACAACAAAGAAAAATCCGCAGGACTTTGCACTTTGGAAAAAACGTGTTGGCGTTGATGAACCTACCTGGCCGTCCCCATGGGGAGATGGAAGACCGGGATGGCACATTGAAGATACAGCAATAACAGAATACTACTTCGGTCCGCAATATGACGCTCACGGTGGAGGTTTGGATTTAATCTTCCCACACCACGAAGCTGAAATCACACAGATGGAAGCTGTTTCAGGAAAAGCGCCAATGGTAAAATTCTGGTTGCACACAGGATTTTTAAATGTTAACGGAGAGAAAATGTCAAAATCCTTGAACAACTTCATTACAATTCGTGAATTGCTTGAGGATTGGGATGCCGAAACATTCAGGTTCTTTGTATTGTCCACTCACTACAGAAGCCCGATTGACTTTTCCAAAGATTCACTTCACCAGTCCGAGAAAAGTTTGGACAGAATCAGAAAATACTATAAACTTTTGGATGTTGAAGTAACTGAAGATTTTGATTCTGATTATGCAGTATTGGATAAATGGTCAACTGAATTCTTTGACAGTATGGACGATGACTTTAACACTCCAAAGGCCATTGCCGCTATCTTTGGATTAATCAATGATTCTAAAAATGAACTGGATAATTTATCTGATGGCGATAAAATTGCTATTAAATCATTCTTGGATGATGCCGCTCATATTTTTGGTGTTAGTTTTGAAACTGAAGAGGTTAATGCCGGAAGTGATGATTTACTTGAATTGATTTCTGATGTTAGATCTGAGTTAAGAGCTAACAAGCAATATGATTTATCTGATAAAATAAGAGATAACCTACAAAGTTTAGGTTATGAAATAAATGATTAGGAGTTTTACTCCTATTTTCACTATTTTTTTTAATTTGCATTATATCAATATTATCAATTTATTATATATTTAATTATAATATTTAATTAAGAATTTTGGAGGTCATGATATGTCTGATGAGGAGTTAGCTAAAAAAAAAGAAAGAGCATCCTGGTCTATTTTCAGAGCCACATACTAATCATGTAACTAAAATTAAAGAAGAAAGTAGGTTATCTGAAATTCTTAGAAATAAATAACTTTTAATTTCTTTTTTATGTTTCTTTTAATAAATGTAACAACCTTTATATACTAAAAATAACAGATGTTATATTTGTATAACATGAGTTATAATTTATTCTTAACTTTTTTTTAGGCATACCAAAACATTTATATATAAAAAATAACTATTGTTATATAGTGAATATAACACGTGATATATTTTACTGAATTTATTTATAAAGGTGATTATTAATGACAAATAAAAATTATGGATTAGCAACATTAGGTGTACGTGCAGGACAAACTCCGGACCCCGCAACTGGGGCACAGGCGGTTCCAATTTATCAGACTACTTCATATGTATTTAAAGACTCAGATGAGGCTGCAAGAAGATTCGCCCTTCAAGAATTTGGACAAATTTACTCCAGATTAACAAACCCAACCAGTGATGTATTTGAAGCAAGGATTGCTGCTATCGAAGGCGGTAACTCTGGTCTTTCAACATCAAGTGGTCTTGCAGCAATTTCATATGCAATCTTAAACGTGACCGAACCTGGAGACAATATCGTTTCAGCAGACAACCTCTATGGTGGAACCTACCAATTATTTAATTACACTTTCAAGGATCTCGCAAGGGATGTAAAATTTGTAAACTCACAGGACTTGCAAGCGTTTGAAGATGCAATCGATGAAAAGACCAAGGCAATTTATGTTGAATCAATCGGAAACCCAAAATTGGATGTGCCTGACTTTGAAGCATTAGCTGAAATTGCACATTCTCATGATATTCCTTTGATTGTGGACAATACTGTTGGTGTAGGACTTGTTAGGCCATTGGAACATGGTGCAGATGTCATTGCAGCATCAGCAACCAAATATGTCGGAGGCCATGGTACTGCAGTTGGAGGATACATCGTTGATTCAGGAAAATTCAACTGGGGAAACGGCAAATTCAACAATTTCACTAAACCAGATCCAAGTTACCACGGATTAGTCTTTTGGGATGCATTTGGAGATGTGCCTGAACTTGGAAACATTGCATTTACCGTAAGAGCAAGGGCAAGACTTTTAAGGGACTTAGGCGCCACTCAAGCACCGGTACACAGTTTCATTTTCCTACAAGGACTTGAAAGTCTTGATGTACGTGTAAAAAGACACTCTGAAAATGCCCTTAAAGTAGCTAAATTCTTGGAAGCACACCCAAAAGTCAAATGGGTAAACTATCCAGGTTTAGAATCACATCCAACCTATGAAGTCAACAAAAAATACTTAGGAGATAACTTTGCAGGTATTTTAGGTTTCGGCGTAGAAGGTGGCGAAGAAGCAGGAAGAAAAGTAATTGAAAAATTAGAATTATTCTCAATTCTTGCAAATATCGGTGATGCAAAAAGTTTAGCAATCCACCCTGCAAGTACAACACATCAACAATTGACTCCTGAAGAGCAAGAAGCTACCGGTGTAACACCTGACTTTATCAGACTTTCTATTGGTTTAGAAGATGCTGATGATTTAATTGAAGATTTAAGTCAAGCTTTGGATAGTATCTGAGTAAAGTAACCCTTTACTCACTTAAAATATTTATATTATAAAATTTTACTTATTAAAAAAGACAATTGGGAGATAGAGTATGTATTTAGATAACTCAGCAACTACACAAGTTAGTGAGGAAGTATTTGAAGAAATGAAACCATTTTTCACACAAGAGTTTGGAAATCCATCAACTCTTTATGGATATGGTCGTGAATCCAAAAAGGCATTAGAGTTAGCTCGCCAAAGAGTAGCTGATGCAATTAATGCAAAACCTGAAGAAATTATTTTCACAAGTGGGGGATCAGAATCTGATAATCTTGCTATCAAAGGCCTTGCATTTAAATTACAAAAAAAGGGAAAACATATTATTACAACTAATATTGAACACCCTGCTGTTAAAAATACTTTAGGATTTTTAGAATCTCTTGATTTTAAAGTAACCTATTTGCCTGTAAATGAAAAGGGAATAATTGAAATCGAAGATTTAAAAGAAGCAATCACTGACGAAACTATTTTAATTAGTGTAATGCACGCTAACAATGAGATTGGTACAATTCAACCAATTGAAGAAATAGGTAAAATTGCACGTGAGAACGGAATTAAATTCCACGTTGATGCAGTACAAAGTTTTGGAAAAATAGAAGTGGATGTTGAGAAATTAAATATTGATTTACTTGCTTTATCTTCACATAAGATTAATGGTCCAAAAGGTGTTGGAGCATTATACATCAGAAAAGGAACCCGTCTTGTACCGCTTATTCATGGAGGGGGACAGGAAAAAGGAATTAGGGGCGGAACTGAAAATGTTCCGGGTATTGTTGGATTTGGAAAAGCTTGCGAATTGGCTGCTGCCCAGTTAGATGAGCATTATGAAAAATTATCCTCAATTCGTGATGAACTCATTGATAAGGTATTAAGCACAATTCCTGAAGCATACTTAAATGGTGATGAAGAGACAAGGTTGCCAAACCTCGTTAACTTCAGATTCAAGGCCATTGAAGGGGAATCATTAATTCTTCTATTGGATGCTAAAGGTTATCAAGCTTCCACAGGGTCCGCATGTTCTTCAAATACTTTAGAGGCATCTCCAGTATTGACCGCTTTAGGTTTAGATCCTGTTGATGTTCATGGTTCTTTAAGAATATCACTTGCCCCTGAAAGTGATAATTTTGATGTTGATGAATTTGTCAATGTTATAGCAGAATCTGTTTCAAGATTAAGAGAAATGTCACCTCTTTGGAATCAGGAATTAGATTATGATGGCGTAATGTGTAGAAAACATGAAGATAACTGTAGGATGTGTTAAGTATGGATTATTCAGAAAAAGTAATGGATCATTTTGCAAACCCAAGAAACTGTAGAAAAATGGAAGATGCAAACGGTGTTGGGACAGTTGGAAACCCAACCTGTGGAGATTTAATGACAATCTACATTAAGGTTAATGATGATGACGTAATTGAAGATATCAGCTTTCAGACATTTGGCTGCGGAGCGGCTATTGCAACAAGTAGCATGATTACCGAGATTGCTGTTGGAAAAACCTTGGAAGAGGCATTGAAAATCTCAAGAAATGATGTTGCAGAGGAATTGGATGGTCTTCCACCAATTAAAATGCACTGTTCAAACCTTGCGGCTGACGGGCTTCAGGCGGCTATTGAAAATTATTATGAGAATAACCAATAGGTTATCAATAATAATAAATACTTTGTCGAATAAACTATATTTAACTTAATATAAGGAGATGTTTTATTATGGCAAAAATATTAAAATGTGATGATTGTGGAAGCATTATCCAAGTTTTAGCTGAAGGCGATGAAAAAGTATGTTCCGACCACATGCTTGCATTCCCTGTACAAACTGAAGGTGAAAAAGCTCCTAAACACAAACCTGTAGTTGAAATCGATGGTGACAAAGTAACCGTTAAAGTCGGTGAAGCAGCTCACCCAATGGACGATGACCACTACATCCAGTTCTTAATCGTAGAAGCTGGAGCAGAACAATATGCAAAATGCTTCAAACCAGGAGATGTTGCAGAAGCTACATTCACTGTTAACTCTACTGATGATGTAAAAGCATTAGCATTCTGTAATTTACACGGCCTTTGGTCCTCAGAATAAGTTTAAAAACTATTTTTAAACTTCTTTTTTTATTTATTTTTTTCATGAAAAATTTTAATTACTTGTTTTAATATAAACTATATCGTGTCTAGTTATAGTAAATTAATAATTTTTATTGTTGCTTTGTTAATTATTTCAGCCGCTATCATATTTATTGATAGTTCCACCGATAATATGAATAAAGCCATGCCCGAGATTAATGATGGTATTGTTACTGGGGATAGGGAGTATAATGAGGCTGTAGAATTAGTTAACAGTAAAAATTTTTATGAATCAATGGTTAAAGCAGAATCTGCTGGAAATAATTATAATAAAAGTTTGAATAAGCTATTGAATCTTCAAGGTAACTTTACTTCTGATGTTAATGGCGTTCATCAAGAGTATATTAATACTTTAATAAAGGAATTGGAGTATAAACTTAAAGCCGTTGATTTATTGAAAGAGGCAATCGAGTGTTTTGAAATTGAATCCAATTACACTGGCAGCAATTATGGTTTTGAAGCAAACGATGCAATGAACCAAGCTGTTGCATTTCAAAATCAAAGAGATTCAATTGTTAACGATAACCCGAAATTATTTAAGTAATCTAATATTTAATGTGAGGTTTTAACTTGAAAACTAAATGTCCAAAATGTAAAGGTATTGGTTCTGTTGTTGCGGACTATAAGGAATGTGATGCCTGCGGCGGAACCGGTTATGAAGACGATTTATTTGATGTGGGCAGTCATTTTAAAGGAGTTAATAGTAAAGCAAGAGCCAAATTTGATTTAGGTTCTGACCAAGACGTTCCATGTGAAGTTTGTAATGGAAAAGGGCAAGTTGAAGTATTTGAAGAGTGCCCATATTGCCATGGGACCGGTCAAATAAATGTATGCAGGGACTGTGGAAAATTAATCCCTGATGAAATTGATGTATGCGAAGAATGTGAAGAAAAAAGAAAGGTTGAAAAAATGAAGCATGATGAATTTGAAGCTCGCCAAAGGGCGGCTCGTGATGTGTATGTTTTAGATTCCTTATGTCAGATGAGTGATATTGATAAGGATAAATTATACAGGGGAAAAATTACAAGAATTGAAAGATATGGTGCATTCGTTTCTTTAAACAATAATGTTTGGGGACTTATGAGAGGGGATGTCTCCAAATATAAAGTTGGTGAGGATATTATTGTATTTATCACTGCAATAAAATCTAGAGAAGGTAAAATAGATTTTGCCCCTGCTTTTGTTGATGAATATAGGCTTAAGAGGTTAACCAAATCAATTCCAAGAACCCTGATTAACAAGCTTGAAGAGAAAAAGGGAAAAATGGTTAGAATTGATGGTGAGGTTCAACAAATTCAACAGACTTCCGGCCCTACAATTTTCATCATCAGCGATGAAAGCGGAACCACCGAGATAGCTGCTTTTGATAAGGCAGGTGAGAGGTCATATCCTGAAATAGAACTTGGCGATGCGGTTCAGGTCATTGGTGAAGTCAACGAACATGGCGGAAAAACACAAATTGAGTCATCTTCCATGACAAAACTTGGTGAGGAAAACACTCGCAGGTTACATAAATTGATTGATGATGCATTAAACAAAAGAGCCGAACCTCAACATGTTGATTTCTTGGTCAAAAGTGACGTTTTAAACAGACTTAAACCGAAGATGAGAGAAGCTGCTCAAAAGATTAGAAGGGCAATTCTTGATGGCAGGACAATTTTACTCAGACACCATAATGATGCAGATGGTATTTGTTCAGGTGTTGCAATGGAAAAGGCAATTGTTCCGTTAATTGAAAAAGCTAATCCAAGCAATGATGCCCAATATTATTATTTCAAACGTTCCCCAAGTAAAGCTCCATTCTATGAGCTGGAAGATGTAGTTAAGGATTTGTCATTTGCTCTAGAGGATCAGGAAAGGCATGGTCAAAAATTGCCGTTAATTGTTCTTTTGGATAACGGATCAACTGAAGAGGATATTGTAGCATTAATGCAGGCTAAAATTTATGATATTGAAATAGTAGTAATAGATCACCATTCTCCAGGCGAATTATTAACAAAAGATGAAAGGGATGGTGAGATTTATGGAGCGACAGTTGCTGTGGACGAATATGTTGATTGTCATGTCAATCCTTACTTGGTTGGTGGGGATTCACAATTAACCGCAGGAGCACTAGCAACCGAGGTTGCACACCTTATCAATCCTAATGTAAAAGAGTTAATTAAACATTTGCCTGCGGTAGCTGCATTAGGCGACCGTGCTGAATGTGGTGAAGTTTACCAATACTTGGAATTGGCCGGTCAAAAAGGATTCACAAAAGAACATTTGGCAAAAATAGCTGAATGCGTTGATTTTGAAGCATATTTCCTAAGATTCATGAATGGTAGGGGAATAATGGATACCATTTTGGCTGTAGATAATTTGGATAAGCATGAAAAAATGATTAATGCATTATATAAGGAATATCAAAAGAGAATTGATATTCAACTCAAGGCTGCTCTTCCAAACATCAAAAGAACACAGCTTGAGAACGGCATTTACTTTAATTTAATTGATGTTGAAAAGTATGCGCACAAATTCACATTTCCGGCTCCTGGAAAAACATGCGGATTTGTCCATGACCATGTAATAAAAGAATTGGGTGAAGACAAACCTATTGTAACCTTGGGTCATGGTCCTGATTTTGGAGTATTCAGGGCAACTGATGCGGTTAACGAAGAATATGGATTCAATGTAAATGAAATTGTTACTAAAATGATTGAAAGAGTTCCATCTGCAGGTATTGATGGTGGAGGCCATGAATGTGCAGGTTCAATAAAATATATTGAAGGACTTGGTGATGAAGTATTATATAAAGTAGTTGAAGAAATTCAATCTCTTTCAAAAAAATAGGTAAAAATGATTGTAGGGAATTATTGTCGAAGATGTGGTCATAGAATTCTTCCTAATGAACCATATTGTAAAATGTGTGGCTCTAAAACAGGTTATAAAGTATATGAGAATAATCATGTTTTTGAGTTTCCTGTACATAATATTGGATTTTTTGATTTTGATATTGATTTTTCTCCTTACATTGAAAGTGCTCGTGATGATTTTAAATATGAAATTTGTTCCTGCGGATATTTGAATCATGCCGATAATGAATATTGTTATATGTGTGGGGCAAAAAGATCCCAAAGTAAGTTGGAAAAACTTTTTAATAAAGATTCCAAACCTAAATTTTCCATAGACAATGTATTGTGTGAATGTGGAGCCATAAATTCCAGGGATAATGCATTTTGCGAAATGTGTGGAAAACAACTGAAAGGGGATAACAATTATACTAACGAAAATTATAGTAATTTCAACTTGGAATTTGAGGATTCAAGATTTTGCTTTTGCGGTGAAGAAAACGATAAGGTTTCTGTATTCTGTAAAAATTGTGGCTTGCCATTAGTGAATTACGGAAAGACAAATGATGTTTTCATTTTATGCACTTGCTCTACAATTAATGAAGTCACATCTGATTTTTGTATAGAATGTGGGTCAAGTCTAAATCGTGAAAATTCTATTATTTTATGTGTTTGCGGTGAAAAAAATCCTGAAGGTTCGAAATTTTGTCAAAACTGTGATAGGCCTTTAAACCCTCAAAAAACTTTAAAAACAAGATTGATTTGTTCATGTGGTGAAATTTTAGATTGGAATTCTGATTATTGTCATAATTGTGGAAAAAATATTAAAAAGACAATGCTTCGTAAAAATTCAATAAATTCCACTGTGAAATCTCTTAAAAATATGTTTAGGTAGTGATAATTTTGAAAAGTTGTGATGTTTGTGGCACATTAAATCTAAAAGAGGATAATTATTGTGCTCATTGTGGAAATAAATTTATCACGGAACATATTTGCCCTTTCTGTGGCGAAATGAATCTGGAATATGCCACTTATTGTGTTAAATGTGGAAACCAAATTAATCCAGTAACTATAGAGGATTTTGATACATTATTCAGTGAATTCAATAAGAATCTATTGTTCAATGCTGAAATCAGTGACAAACAGTATTATGAGATGTTGTCAAACATATTTGCAAGAGCCAACTTTTATGAAATATCAGGAGATACAATTAAAAATAAGATTTTGAATTTTGCAAATATTTTCACTGAATGTAAAACCAAGGCAAGGGGTTATGAGAGAGGATTTATATTTTTTGGAAATTTCATCTATTATGATGACCGCTTAGAGGATTCTGTGCAAATCTCAACTATTATTCATGAGTTAGCCCATTACTTTTTGTTTAATATCATTGAAAACTTGTTATGTGACATCTTTAAAGTAAATACATCCACTACCTTGCAAAGTTTCGTCTGGTACTTCTTAACTCGTCATGAATTTAGAATCATGAATGAATATTGTGCACATACTGTTGAAGGAAGGTTCATACCGTTTGGTTATCAAAATTATGGTTCATTTAATCTGTTAGTTGAAAATATGCAAATAGATAAGGACTCCTTGAATGCAATGGTTGTTTTTGGAAATGCATTTGCAAATGAAATAATAAGTTTTCTTGAAAAATATATTGACAGTGATTTAAGGCAAGAAATAAAGATGCAATATAGAAAGGATTCCGCTGAACCAACCTTTAAATCAATATTAGCTGAAACAGATGATTGTTTACCACTTAATTTAAAAAATAGAACATTAATGCAAGTATTGTTAGACATTTTTGAAGAAGCATCGGAAGAAGATGAAAAAAAAGAATTAGAAATAATAAAAGAAGGATTTGAATTAAATTAGTCTTTTTTATCTTTCTTTTCTATTGTTTCTAATACGTCCTTTCCGGTATCTGTTAATCTGTATAATCTTCCTTTACGAGCTTCCTCATTTATACATTCAACAATATCCTTGCTTTTCAATTCGCTTAGAACTTTTGAAATGTGATTAGTTCTAATGCCACTGTCTTTTGCAATATGAGTTGGAATTTTAACTTCATCTCCAATAGATTTCAATGTTTTTTCCCTATATTTGGAAATTTGAACATATGAAGTTAATTTCAAAATCTCATCGTATTCTTTTGACATAATAAAATATTATATCTTTATACTATAAAATATTTTATACCAGTTTATAAGTTTAATGTAATTATTTTACACACCTCTTTAATATCTTTTCACCTAAATGGCCATATTATTAACTTTAATATATAACTTGTGTCAAAAATAATAATATATTCTATTTTAAGTTGATGAAAATGAAATGTGACAATTGTGGTTTCGAAAATAAAAAAACAGCAAAATTTTGTACAAAGTGCGGAGCAACTTTAGATTATACTCCTGTTGAGCCGAATAATAAAAATAATAATACTAAATATGTAATTATTGCTTTAGTTATAGTTATTTTAGTTCTTGTTGGTTTTATTGGATATTTTGCAGGAACAATGAATTCTAATAATGTTCAAAATAATGATTCTGTACAAAATAGCTCTTCTCAATCAGTTTCATCAAGTGTTGAATCTTCAGATAGTAATCCTCAAA
Source organism: Methanobrevibacter sp. (assembly GCA_017434525.1). Lineage (GTDB taxonomy): Archaea > Methanobacteriota > Methanobacteria > Methanobacteriales > Methanobacteriaceae > Methanocatella. The sequence goes on along the minus strand of JAFRFD010000078.1, from coordinate 43,705 downwards.
CAGAAAGTGTCTCATCTTCCCAGTCCAAATCATGGGAATCTATAGGTAGTTATTCTGGTTCCGGTTCGGGTTCACAAACAATCAGTGTTCCTGATGGTCAGATTATGGTGAAACTTTCAGCATATCCAATTAAAAATTACGCTACCAATCATTTATATGTTACAGGTTCCAATGGCCAGTCTGGAGGTGTTGATTGGGGTTCACATAGTGATGTTGAAACAAGATCAGATTCATTTACTTACACTTCATCATCATCTGAAACATTCACAATTGATTATTATGAAACTGTAAGTTGGGAAGTAGAATTCTATAGGTATCAATAAGTGATTCTTAATCACTTATTATATTTTTTTTAGGGAAATTATTAATAGCTAAAATAATAAAGTTAAAATTATGTTTTTTGATTTAAATATTAAAGGGGATAGCTTAGGTAATAATATCAATTTAGCTATCGAAGCTTCTAAATATGGATGGGAGCATATTAACTTTTCATATAATCAAAATGAGTTTAAAAATGCTTTAGAAATTAAAAAAGAATTGTCTGAAAGTTTAAATGATATCATTGATTTTGATTATACCTTGGAGATTAAATCAAACAACGTTAATGAAATTAAGAAAGTTACCCGTAAATTCAGAAATAAATCACTATGCATTTCTGTTGTTGGCGGTGATTTAAAGGTTAATCGGGCTGTTGTTGAAAATATTCAGGTTGATGTTTTGTCAAGGCCCTATTTGAGAAGATTTGACAGTGGCCTTAATCATATTTTGGCTAAAGAGGCAGTTAGAAATAATGTCGCTATTGAATTATGTTTTAAGGATGTTTTAAGAAGTTATTTGGCCCCTAGATCAAAAGTCATTTCTAATTTTAAAGATGTTTATACATTATATAGAAAATTTGGTTTTCCGTTGATTTTATCCAGCCGTGCTGAATCTGTTTTTGATATTAGGACAACTCATGACTTTATTTCGTTTTTCACACAAACGGGTTTAACGGATGATGAAGTGAAAAAATCTTTTTTAACTGCTGGCAATATATTGGAATTTAATAAGAATAGGGATAAAATGATTTTGACTGGCGTTAGGAGGGTTGATGATGAAGCTTAAAGTCTTGCCGCCTACTCTTAGAAAAAACAATAGGTATTTAACAGTCGATATTAAAACCACATCACCAATCGTTAAGGATGATTTGGTTACAATTGTCTGGGATGCATGTGTACGTTTTCAAGGAGAACTTAATAGTGCTAATTTTAATTTATGGGTTATGAAATTTTATGAAATGGGTCAAACTGAAGAATATTATTCATATAAATCCATCATTAGATGCCAAAGGCCGTATGTAGATGAGGTAAGGTCTTCCTTGGCATTGGCAAATATGCATAACAACGGCAGGATTGCCATCACAACTATCGGTTTATCCGGAACAATCAAGGCATCTCAAAAATATATTTAATTACTTTTTGTTAGTTTAAAATAGAAACATTTATAAATAATTTATTTATATAAATATCAATTGGATTTATGGAAAAAAGAATAATAAAATATTTTAATAAACTACAGTGTAGTGATTAAAATTAAAATTTGCCTTTTCATGGAGATTTGGTTTTGATTTTGAAATTAAATTTTTTTACGTAGTTGAATTAAAATTTTTAATATTTATAAAAATATTGTATATGTGAGGTATTTATTATGCAACCTTTACAAAATGCTGGATATGATAGGGCAATTACTGTATTTAGCCCAGATGGAAGACTTTTCCAAGTAGAATATGCAAGAGAAGCTGTAAAAAGAGGAACTACCTCTATAGGTATCAAATGTTCTGAAGGAATTATCTTAGCTGTTGATAAAAGAACCACTTCAAGTTTAGTTGAAGCATCATCTATTGAAAAAATATTTAAGATAGATGAACATATCGGAGCAGCCACTTCAGGCCTTGTAGCAGATGCAAGAGCTTTAGTTGAAAGAGCTAGAGTCGAAGCTCAAATCAATAAGATTACCTACAGTGAACCTATTAGGGTAGATAGTTTATCTAAAAAATTATGTGACATGTTACAGTTATACACTCAAAATGGTGGAGTAAGGCCGTTCGGGTCTGCTTTAATCATTGGTGGAGTGTATGACGGTAAGTGCAAACTTTTCGAAACTGATCCAAGTGGTGCATTGATTGAATATAAAGCAACCGCTATAGGTTCTGGAAGAGCTGCTGCTATGGAAATTTTTGAAGAAGAGTATAGTGATGACTTAACACTAGAAGGTGCAATTGCTTTGGCTTTAACAGCTATCAATGACGCTACTGATCATGAAACCACTTCAAAAAATGTTGAAATTGCAGTCATTAAAACTGAAGATGAAAAATATGTAAAACTCTTTCAAGATGAAGTACAAAAATACATTGATGAAGTGCTTGTCGAGGAAGAGGAAGAGTCTGAAGAAGTCGAAGAGGAAGCTGAAGACGATTCCGAAGAAGATGAAGAATAATTTTTACAAGTAGTTAGGGAGATGTTTCAATGGTCAATGTTGATGAAGCTATTATCGCTAAATATGAATATTGTGGTGAACACTTTGAAATATTGGTTGACCCTGATTTAGCAGCTGATTTTAGAAATCCTGATGGCCCAGATGTTGCCATTGAAGATCTTTTAGCTGTTGAAGAAATTTTTAAAGACTCCAAAAAAGGAGATAAAGCTTCTGATGAAGCTATGAATAAAATTTTTGAAACTACTGATCCTATTGAAGTTTCTAAGATTATCCTTGAAAAGGGAACTGTTCAATTAACTGCCGATCAAAAAAGAAAGATGCAAGAGGATAAAAGAAAATTAGTTATTAATAAAATAGCTAAAGAAGCGGTAAATCCTCAAAATGGACTTCCTCACCCAGTACAAAGAATTGAAAATGCTTGTGATGAAGCAAAAGTTAAATTTGATCCATTCACATCTGTCGACCAACAAGTTCAAACAGCCCTAAAAGCTATCAAACCGCTCATTCCTATTAAGTTTGAAAAAGCTAAAGTTGCTGTTAGACTTCCAGGCGCTGCAGCAGGTAGAGCCTATTCTACTATTCATGGTTTTGGTGAAATAGTAAATGAAGAATGGCAACAAGACGGTTCTTGGATTGGCATTATTGAAATGCCAGGAGGCCTTCAAGATTCTTTTGCTGCAAAAATGGCCGAAATTTCAGGTGGAGAAGCGGAAACCAGAACTATTAAATAATAATTAATTATGCTTATGGGATTATTATGATATACGTGGAAAATAAAGATTTAGTTATTCCTGGTCAGATATTAGCTGACGATGAATACTATTCAGGAAGAGGTACCTTTAAAGAAAATGGTAAAGTTTGCTCTTCTTTAATAGGACTTGTTTCTTTAAGGAATAAAAAAATAAGAGTTATTCCTCTTAAAAGTAAATATGTTCCTAAAAAAGGAGATGTTGTAATAGGTAAGATTAATGATGTCAGATTCTCAATGTGGGATGTTGATATTAATTCACCTTATTCCGGAATTTTACCTGCTTTTGAAGTGTTTGGTCGTGAGAAAAAAGAGCTCAACAAAGTATATGATGTTGGGGATGTTCTATTTTTAAGAGTTGTCGATGTTGATGAAATCAAAAAGGCAAAACTCGGTTTAAAAGGAAGAGGAATGGGTAAATTTAAAGGAGGAATTATTGTAGATATTGCTCCAACCAAAGTCCCTAGATTAATAGGTAAAAAAGGTTCTATGATCAACATGATTAAAGATAAAACAAAATGTAAAATCGTCGTTGGTCAAAACGGTCTTGTCTGGGTAAAAGGAGACGAAGACATGGAACAACTTACCAAAAATATTATTCATTTAATTGAGGCTGAAGCTCATACTTCTGGTTTAACTAATAAGATTAAAAACAAATTATATCTAGCTATTGACGGTGAATTGCCACCTGAAGAAGAACCTGAAGAGGAAGAAGAGGAATTTGTTTTAGAAAAACCTAAGCTTCAAAATTTTAAAGAAGAATTAGAACAAGAAGAAAGAGAAGCTCAAGAAGAAGCTGCAGAAGAAACTGAAGAAGAGGAAGCTGAAGAAGAAAAAGAAGATAAACCTAATATTGCTGATGTCATCCAGGAATTAAAAAGGAAAAACAAAAGCAAAGATAACACTTTATCTTATGGTGATAACTCAAATAATTCTTTTATTTTGAATAATAAATAATAATTATTGATTCTTCGTATTATAAATGAGGTAGATATGATGTCTGAAATGATAAGAGAAGACGGTAGGAAATTTAATGAATTACGCCCTATCAAAATTGAAGCAGGAGTTCTTGAACGTGCAGATGGTTCTGCTTACTTGGAAGTTGGAGGAAATAAAATTTTAGTAGCTGTATATGGTCCTAGAGAATCATATATCAGAAGATTACTTGAACCAAATTCTGGTGTTATCAGATGTAGGTACAATATGGCACCATTTTCAGTAGATGACAGAAAAAGGCCAGGTCCAGATAGAAGATCATCTGAAATTTCTAAAATCACTGCTGATGCATTAAGGCCAGCTTTAATGTTAGAAAACTATCCTCGTTCAATGATTGATATTTACATTGAAGTAATTGAAGCTGAAGGAGGAACCCGTTGTGCTGGTATTACCGCAGCGGCTGTCGCTTTAGTCGATGCTGGTGTGCCTATGAAGGATATCGTTGTAGGTTGCGCTGCAGGTAAAGTGAATGATGAAATTGTACTTGACTTATCAGAATATGAGGATAAAGAAGGTCAAGCTGATGTTCCAATAGCTATGATGCCAAGAACTGGTGAAATCACATTACTGCAAAGTGATGGTGATTTAACTGAAGAAGAATTTGCAAAAGCAATAGATTTAGCTATGGAAGGATGTCGTCAAGTAAGCGAACTTCAAAAAGAAGCTTTAATGAAAAAATATTCTACAGAATAGTGGGTGGATAATATGGATATAGTACCAGAAATTACAAGACAAAGTATTACAAACCTTGTCAAAAACGATAAAAGAGAAGATGGCAGGGAATTGACTGAATATAGGGATATTTCTATTGAAACTAATGTTATTTCTAAAGCTGAAGGTTCTGCTCGTGTAAAACTTGGTGGAACTCAAGTTATTGTAGGTATTAAACCACAAATTGGAAGCCCATTTCCAGATACTCCAGATTTAGGAGTTTTAATGACCAATTGTGAAATGTTGCCGATGGCTGACCCTACTTTTGAACCTGGACCACCTAGCGATGATTCAATAGAACTTGCACGTGTAGTTGACAGAGGCATTCGTGAAAGTCAATTAGTGGAATTGGACAAATTATGCGTTGAAGAAGGAAAACATGTATGGATGTTATTCATTGACTTACATATTATCGATAACTGCGGAAACCTTTTCGATGCATGTGAATTAGCAGTCATGGCTGCACTCAAATCTACAAAATTGCCTGTTGCAACTATTGAAGATGAAGAAGTAGTCCTTAGTGAAGAGGAAACCTTTGATTTACCAATCAACAACGAATTGGCATTATGTACTTTTGTTAAAATTGGTGATAAGATGATTATTGACCCAACATTAGAGGAAGAAAGAGTAGCTAATGCCCGTTTAAATGTTGGTGTTACAAAAGATGGTCACATCTGTTCCATGCAAAAAGGTGGAAAAGAACCATTAACTAAAGACGATATTCTTTATTGTGTAAATACTGCAGTTACAAAAGTAAAAGAGTTAATAGAACATCTTTAAATGTCTGAAGGACGATTAAGATTTCTAAATTCTTTTTTTTCTATTTTTTTATTATCTATCAAAACAAATTTCGTATCTATTTTTTCTATTAGTCCTTTGATGTGTAAAACATTGTTGTTGACTAAATCCTCAATTATTGTAACAATATTTTTATTATAGATTGAATGGAGTGGCTCTGATGTTTTTAATTTATTGTCATTGTCATGATATGGAACAATGGCCTGATAATCCTCATCGATTTCAGAAAAAATAGTTGCAATATAATTTTTTGAGATGTATGGGCTGTCACATGGCAACACCAATGCGTAATCGCTTTTGATGTGTGAAAGTCCGGTCATAATTCCAGGCATGGGACCTTTGTCTTTAATTTCATCCTCAACAAATGTGATGGTGTAGGTGTAGTCTTTGGGATTGATAAATTTACAATATTTGTCAATCCTATCTTGATTGTTTAAAACAATAATCGCTTCATTTATCTGGTGGTTTAGAGTAGAAAGGATATGTTTAATCATAGGTCTGTCTTGAATAATCATTGAACCTTTATCACGACCCATTCTACTGCTCTTACCTCCACATAAAATTATACAAGATTTAATATTTTCATTATTTTCAATTCCATTACTCATATTAAATCCTCTAAAATTCTATTCTTTTACATATACATCTGCATCTTCGTCAAATGGGTTGGTACGTATGATCAATGCAATCATGTATGGGTAATGCTTGTTAAGATATCTTAAGTAGTAAACCCACTCGTATACCAGTTTTTCATATACCCTTTTCATGTCACCGTTAAGGTGTCCGAAGTCAGCATCATTGACAAGTGCAAAATCTTTTCTGTGTTCCAATTCTTCATCCAAGTGAAGAATGGCATTAATCAAATTTGTAAATTCTTCTTTTTCAAGTAAATTTGGATTGTTTATTAGATTAATGATGAATTCCCTTTTGGTTACTAGCAAATCCCTCATGTTTTCTAAAAATTCTTCCCTATTTTCTAAAGGGATGTCCATTGCTGAAAAATCTACATTTGTATTTTTAAGCTCATTTAATTTATTTTCATAGTCTTTATCGTCCCAATTTTTAATGGACTTTAAATTTTCAGTGCTTGCCTTATATTTGTTGACAGTACTCAATTGACTGATTAAATCGTTTCCAACTTCACTGAAGAAGGTGCTCATAAGCATGTCTAATTTTTCAAGCATAGCTTCTTTTTCTTTTTTTTCAATAATTTCATCAAGTAAAAATGCTACAACAAGTATATCCACTGGAATGAAACCTAAATGAGTCCATATGTAAGATATAATATGTTCAGGGTCGCCTAAAACAAGGTAATTTGACCCATAAATGATAATTATTAAAACTACCATCAATATGGAAAATTTAATTTTCCAACGTTTATGTTCGTCCATTGTATAATCTCCATTGTCTTATCTTTTTTTGGCTGTAATTATGGCTATCGGGTTTTCACTAATCATCATAATTCCACGGTCAAGGATTCTTCCGTTAGAAACATTGACTTCCATGATTTGTGGATTGTATCCCAAATCCTTAAGTTTATTTATCGCTTCCACTTTGGTGTCGACAAGTATTGCGGTAATTATGATTCTGCCTTTTGAATTTAATTTTTCATGAACAATGTCCAGGATATCTTCAAGTTCTCTGCCGCTACCCCCAACAATGGCAATGTCAATATCCTCGATGTCCTTTAAGGCATTTGAGCCATTATCATTAATTAATGTGACGTTATCTCCCAAACCGAATTTTTCAAGGTTTTTTGAAGTCATTTCGATTGCTTCCGGATTGGTGTCTATGGAAATCACTTCACGCGCTCTTTGGGAGAATTCACAGGTAATTCCGCCCGTTCCGCATCCGCAATCAACAACTTTATCTTCGGAGGTTACTCCTGACTTGTAAACTATAATTGCCCTTATGGCTTCTTTTGTTGGTCCTGGAACGTCACAGGATTTAATGAAATCCTTATCTTCTAACATCTATTCCCACCTTTTAAATAAGTTATTTTCAATTTTTAGGGAGTCCAGTATTTTCCCGACAATGAAATCTATCTGGTCATCAACCGTATCATGGGTTGAATAGAATCCAGGCATTGCTGGTAAAATAATAGCTCCTTCTTGTGATAATGTTAGCATGTTCTGTAAATGAATGCTTCTAAGTGGAGTCTCACGGGGAACAATGACTGTTGTCCTTCTTTCCTTAAGGCTAACGTCCGCCACCCTTGTGATTGTATTTGCTCCATATCCATTAGCTATTGAAGATAATGTTTTCATGGAACATGGTACAATGGCCAACGCTTCAGCTTTAAAAGATCCGCTATTGATAGAAGCAGTCAAATCGTTGAAGTCATAGTAAGTATCTGCTAGATTAATCACATCTTCAACGCTGTATTCGGTTTCTGATTCGATAACAATTTTTCCGGCATCGCTTATAACCAAACTGTTTTCTATATTCAATTCTTTTAATACTTCGAGCAATCTTATTCCATATATCACTCCGCTTGCTCCTGTAATTGCAACTACTATCATGTTATCTCCTAAAATAGTTTAATTTGGTCATAATGAATGCCATGGAACTTTTCTCTATCAATTTCTGGCAAATCAAGATAGTTTTCCAGTTTAAATTTAGTGAATTTGGTTTTCTCGCTTTCATCAACGTAAACGCTAATGTCAGGAATATTGAATCTTGCTTTACTTAATGCTCCAATGATATTTGATATTTCAGTTAATGGGTATAATTTTTCATCGACATTCACTTGGGTTTTCATTTCATCAAAGCGAGGATATTCCGCAATATTTATGAATACGTAATCTTTATCTATATCGTAATCTTCAGCTATTTCCTCTTCAGCTTTTCTTAATTCTTCCTGTTTGATTTTATACATTTTTTCGGGATATTTGAAATTATCGAGCCTAATTGTTTTTACTCTTTTCATGATGCGCCTGTTGTCCAATCTTTCCATCATGTCATTGACGAATCCATCTTCGCAGTGTCTGAACACACCAATTATTTCCGCATCGTCATATTTGTAAATGTCATTTTCATTGATTATGTCTTCATCAATAACCTTTTTCAATGCCCTTCTAAACATTGAATTCACAATTCTGGTTGTATGGTGCTGATAGACACTTGGATACATGAAATATCTTGATACTAATGCTCCTTCAGCTGCCTGAACTCCTTTGATATCCAATATCAATCCATCTTCAAGTTTTAGATTGGAAATGATTCGTTCATAATCGATGATTCCGTAGGCAACACCGGTATTGTGTGAATCCCTTAAAAGGTAATCCATTCTGTCAACGTCAAGTTCTCCTGAAACGATTGGGCCCAGATATCCTTTTCCATTGACAATGTCGACAATTTCATTGACATCAAACTTTTCCTCAAGCAAATCTCTCATTGAAGTTTTAGTGACCACATATTTTGTTAATTCTTCGTGAGGCACTGATAGGACTCCTTCTGAAACGTGTGAGAATGGACCATGTCCAATATCATGCAGGAGGGCTGATGCTCTGATTAATTCAACATCATCATCAGATAATCCAAGCTCCATTGATAATTTGGATCCTAGATTCATTGTTCCAACTGAATGTTCAAATCTAGTGTGTGTGGCTCCTGGATAAATTAAACTTATCAATCCCAACTGTTTTATTCTTCTTAAACGTTGGAATTGTGGCATGTCCATAATCCTTTCCTCGAATTTGTTTAGGCTAATATCTCCATAGACACTGTCTCTGATAAATTTCTTCTTTTCAGTCATTTTATCAATTCCCTAAAATTCCATTGAGAGTTTCATTCCAGCTAGTGTGGTTATCTACAGTAGTCGTAATATTGGTGCTGTTGTCTGTTGTATTTTCAACCTTTGGAATGATGGTTGGAACCTCTTCAATATAGTTTGGTTCAAAAGAGTCATTTTCAATTGAACTTAATTTATATGAGTCATTATCTTCCGTTATTGTTAGACTGGCGAATGCACTGCTAATAGTGAATGCTATTACTGCAATTATTAAAAATACTATTAGATTTGCTTTTATTGAGTCTTTCATAATAACACTTTATTTTATTTTATTAAAAAATTTAAATTATATTATTATTTATTTAAATAGCTATTATTTAATGGTTATTAAAAGGTAATCATTTTAGTCGTTTTGATTAGTGATATTTTCATTTTATTTTGGTTTAACTAAATTTTTTTACTATACTTTTATCTATTTTTATAATTTTTTATATGGATTTTTAGGGTCATCTAAATATTGTTTATATTTTTTTATAATTTTTATTTTTTGTTCACGATTTTTTTGGAAATACAAATATTTATATACTATTACTTACTACTACTATATATCGGAATGATACTTCCGACATATTACTTCCGGCGATTGTCGGTTAATATTTATTTAAATATTTAATTAATTTAATAGAGAAGATAAAATGGACATAGTTTTTAGTGCAGGTGACACAGCATGGATTCTTATTTGCAGTCTTTTAGTGCTCCTAATGAGTATTCCAGCAGTCGCATTTTTTTATGGAGGATTAAGTAAACGTAAAAATGTTTTAAATACAATTTTTTTAACTTTTATAGCATTTTCTATTGTAAGTGTAATATGGGTAATATTCGGATATCAATTTGCGTTTGGTAGTGATATTTCAGGCCTTATTGGATCTCCAACCAATTTCTTCTTACAAGGAATTGCATTAGATGATTTAAGTGGAACAATTCCAACATTATTGTTTGTAATGTTCCAGTGTGCTTTTGCAGGTCTGACAGTAGCACTTATTTCCGGTGCACTTGTTGGAAGGATGAAAACAAAAGCATGGATAATTTTCACAATATTATGGATTTGTTTAGTATATATCCCTGTAGCCCATTGGGTATGGGGAGGAGGATGGTTAGCACAACTTGGTGCTCTTGACTTTGCAGGAGGTGCTGTAGTTCACATGAACTCCGGTGCAGCTGCATTGGCTGTCGCAATCGTACTCGGTAAAAGAAAAGACACTTCATTAATTCCTCACAACCTAGGATATGCAGTACTTGGTGCAGCTCTACTCTGGTTTGGATGGATGGGATTCAATGGAGGATCTGGTCTTGCAGCTGACGGACTTGCAGCAAATGCGATTATAGTATCAAACGTTGCAGCAGCTACCGCATTAATCGTGTGGACAGCATTGGATACTTACATTGTCGGAAAACCAACAGTTTTAGGTGCAATAACCGGTGCAGTAGCTGGACTTGTAGCAATCACTCCAGCAGCAGGATTTGTTGATGTGCCAGGAGCATTAGCTATAGGTGCAGTAGCTCCATTCGTATCATACTTTGCAATCTACTACCTCAAAGCAAGACTTGGCTACGATGATGCTTTAGATGTATGGGGCGTTCACGGTATGTCAGGTGTTTGGGGAGCAATTGCAACAGGAATCTTTGCAGTGCCAACAGTTGGCGGAGTTGCAGGATTAATTGCAGGAAACGCAAACCAGGTTGTTATTCAAATAATAAGTGTACTTGCTACTCTTGCTTATTCATTCATACTAAGCTTCATATTTGCTAAAGTATTAGACAAAGCAATGGGCGGCATAAGAGTAGATGAGTCTGAAGAAATTGGTGGACTCGACACAAATCTTCATGAAGAATCCGCATATAATTTTAACTAGGTGTAATAATGAAAAGTATAGTTGCGATTATTAGACAGGAAAAATACGTAGATGTGAAAAATGCCCTTTTGGCAGTTGGCTGTGAAGGGATGAACGTGTCTGAAGTGAAAGGGCGTGGAAGCCAAAGAGGAATAAAAGAATCTTACAGGGGGTCCAGTTATTGTATTGATCTAATTCCGAAAACACGTATTGAAATCGTTGTCAAAGATGAAGGTGTCGACACTATTGTTGAAGCAATTAAAAAAGGCGCATACACTGGAAACATTGGGGACGGAAAAATATTTATCCACCCGATTGACAACGTAATCAGAATAAGAACAGGCGAAGAGGGGGATGACGCTGTGTAGTCAGACTCCTCGTATGGAAAAATTAAAAAAATAATGGGAATCCATTATTTTATATCTCCCTCCGGAAATAGTGCTTTAAGCATTATTTCCTCTCTTTTTAGTAATCTATTACAACACCACCAACATCAGAGATGTCAACCCAGGTGCTAATGCCTTTGATTTCGTACAGGACGCCGTTGATGTATTCATAGGAAATGTTTTTGTTATCGCTTACTAGATGTATGCTGGTGCCGTCAATCTCATCAACCCTTTTTATGATTCCGCCGTATTCATCTGAATCGGCAACAACTATGTCTCCCACTTTAATATCATGGCTTTTGTTTAGAAGAACGTTTTGTCCGTCCTGCAGGGTGGGAAGCATTGATGTTCCATCAACCGTAACGATAACAGGGATCTGATTTTTACCGATGCTCGAATCCAGATTTATTTCAACATCATCCATGCCGTAATAACTGCAAATGTCGCTGATTTTACTTTTGTAGGTTGTAATGTCTGTTGTGGTGTCATTCATCACGTTTATGGTGTAGTCACAGATGTCCTTGTTTAAACTTTGTGTATCTGCACCGGAAAGCGTGTTGGTTGTAACGCTAACATTTTCCCCATCAATATAGATGTTTACGGAATCATTTCCTAAAAATGTAAAAGCTAAGAATAAGGTTATGATAATGATGATTAATGCTAAAATAATTTTTTTAGCCATAAAAATCACTCATCCAGAATATTCAAATCCATATTGAGCAGGGCTTTCATTGTTTCAATATCAATCTGGCCGGGCGCTGTAGCATCTCTTCCGGCTGCAAAAGTGATTGGTGAGTCAAATTTGGATGCCATGACTCTGGTATAGCTTCCCAAATCCCCCATTGAAATTGCTATTGTATCCTTGCAGTGTGACAGGACCGCCAAAATTGTCAATGTATCCTCCAAATCCTGAGGCATGAAGGCGACTTTTGCAATATCTCCTAATTCCTGTTCCTTTTCAACAATATACAAAATTTCGCTTAATTTAGGGGTTTTTTCGAAATCATGATATGAAACGATTGTTTTTACGCCTGTATCATGGATTTTCTTTATGTATTCATCATCGCACTGAAGTTCAATATCAACATAGTCGACCAAATCGGCGCATTGATACAAAATGTCGATTCTATCTTCCTCTGAACCTTTAAAAGATCCTCCTTCTGTGCTTATTCTATTGGTAGCTATCATGGGAAAATTAATTTCTTTGATTGTGCTTCTGATTTCATTGATGTCTGGATTTTTAAGCGCATCTATCCTGAATTCCAATACATCTGCACCCTTGTCAATGCAATCTCTAGCAACCTCAATAACGTCTTTGCAATCTTTTTGGAAAATAGGAATTGCAATTTTTGTTTGCGAATACATTAATTATTATATTTGCTTTAAAGTTATTTATTAAATTTTCTTAAGAAACTATTAATCTTTATATAAATTAAAAAACAAAATATATATCAATAAAATAGTTATATTTTATTTGTTTATTGAATCAATTATACAAGGTGTTAATTTGAAAATTACTGCTATAGGTGCGGACATATCAAAAAATGATGTGTCTTGTAGTTCTATGCTAGTAGAAACTATTGAAAAAAACCTTTATAAACTTAAAGAATTAGGTGCAAGGGGTGCCGCTTTGACTAATGTCACCGGTGATGATGTGGTCATAAGCGCATTTGTAGAAGATGATTTGCTTGAACCTATTAATGAAGGTATTGTTAATATTCTAAAAGAAAGTGCAGAAAACCTGGGTGATTTGTCCGGAATTTCAAAAACTCCGGAAAATGCCGGAGAGGGAGTTTCTTATGCTGAAGCGAATATCAGACCAGACCGATATCCTGACGCAATTGTTTTAGGTTTTGATACATATGGGGGAGAACCATTTGTCGGTGATGTTGCAAACTCTGCAATTGAAGCTGCAAAGGGAATGAAAAATTTAACTGATGTATCTGATTATATCGAACCGAAAACAAAGGAAATACCTGGTGTAGGTTATGTTTCACCAGAAACCGACGATCCTGTTGTAGTGGCTACTGTTGAAAACATAGAATCTGTTGGCGTAATAGCCGGCGCAATGATTGGCGCTGCACTTGGAAACAAAAATACTTATTTGGTTAAAAGGGGAACAACATGCAATGTATTGCCCGGTAGCGTAATATTTTCGGCTACTGCATTTATGAATGGTAATGTAATTGATTTAGCTGTTCCATTTGAAAATAAAACTAGAATTTTAAGATAGGAGTTATAAATTATGATTTTGTTAAATAATGATACAAAATGTTTAGTTCAAGGAATAACCGGTAAGCAAGGTTCATTCCATACAGAACAAATGTTAAACTATAATACTAATATTGTTGCGGGTATCACTCCAGGAAAAGGTGGACAAAAATTTTTAGACAAAGTCCCAATTTTCAATTCAATCGAAGAAGCAAAAGAAGATGTGGACATTAATGCTTCAATTATTTTTGTACCTGCAAAATTTGCAAAAGATGCTGCATTTGAAGCAATCAGACATTTGGATTTGGTTGTTATCATTTCAGAACATATTCCAGTTCATGACAGTATGAAAATCATGGCATATGCAAAAGAAATGGGAACAACAATCATTGGACCTAACACTCCAGGAGTTATCTCTCCAGGTGTAGGAAAATTAGGTATCATGCCTACCCATATATTTTCTGAAGGTAATGTTGGTGTAATTTCAAGAAGCGGTACATTAACATATGAAATAGCCAGTGAACTTACCAATGCAGGAATCGGTCAAAGTACAGCTGTCGGTATCGGAGGGGACCCAGTTACAGGGGACAATTATGTTGATATCCTAAGAAGATTCGACAAAGATGATCAGACCGATGCGGTTGTTTTGATTGGTGAGATTGGAGGAACTGCAGAAGAAAGAGCAGGTAAATACATCGCAGAAGAATTTTCAAAACCTGTTGTATCATACATCGCAGGAAGAACCGCACCTCCAGGCAAAAGAATGGGACACGCTGGAGCTATCATTCAAGGTTCTTCAGGAACTGTTGAAAGTAAAACCAAAGCTTTAAACGAAGCAGGTGTTGAAGTAGCAATAAAACCATCTGAAATTGTAGATTTACTTAAAAAGGTTATGTAATGACAAATCAAGAAATTATCGATAAATTATTGAAAGGCGAAATGAAGCTTTATCAGGTTGACAGTGAAGTTTCAGCCAAACAGGCAACAGATATCAGAAGAGAATTTTTAGAGCAAAAATATGATATTAAATTGGATAATATATCAAATTACACTCTTGATATGGAAAGGGCATCTGCCCGTAACATTGAAAACTCAATTGGAGTGTTGCAGCTTCCAATGGGTATTGCAGGTCCATTAAAAATTAATGGAGAATACTGTCAAAGAGAAGTGTTTGTACCTCTTGCCACATCTGAAGGTGCATTAGTTGCATCAATAAATAGAGGTGCTTCAACAATTACTGCTTCAGGTGGTGCTAATGCAAGAGTAGTATCTGATATCATGACCCGTGCACCGGCAATCAAATGCGATGGTGTAAATGATGCCTTAAAAATCAAACAGTGGTTTATTGATAATTTCGATGAGTTAAAAGAGGTTGCAGAAAGCACAACCTCACATGGAAAATTGATTAAAATTGACCCTATCTTAATTGTTGGAAGCTATGTTTATCCTAGATTTGTTTTCTCAACTGGAGACAGTATGGGAATGAATATGGTGACAATAGCTTCCGAAAAAATCTTAGAAAAGCTTGCACATGACACTACTGCAACACATCTTGCATTAAGCGGTAATGTTTGTGTCGATAAAAAACCGGCTGCCATAAACATTGTGGAAGGAAGAGGAAAAAGCGTTATAGCGGACATATTAATACCAAAAGAGATTGTAGCCAAAAAGCTTAAGACAGAAGTCGATACAATTGTTGAAGTTAACACTGCTAAAAACTTAATAGGTTCTGCAGCTTCCGGAAGCATGGCATTCAATGCGCATTATGCGAATATGGTTGCAGCAATATTTTTAGCAACAGGTCAGGATGCAGCACATGTTGTTGAAGGATCATTAGGCATTACAACTGCAGAAAATAGAAATGGAGATTTGTATTTCTCAGTCAACTTGCCGGACTTGCCTGTAGCAACCGTCGGTGGAGGAACCAGTCTTGAAGTGGCTCATGAAGGACTGGAAATACTTGGTGTGGCAGGTTCAGGAAAAGCCCGTGAATTTGCAGAAATTGTTGCAAGTACCGTTTTGGCAGGGGAATTGTCCTTGGTTGGTGCTATTGCAGCAGGACATCTTGCAAGAGCTCACCAACAGCATGGAAGAGGATAAAATGGATGATTTCTTAGATGAATTGTATCCAGAACTTACTCTTGAAACCGATGATATAATAATGAGCTTGGCTATAAAAAAGGACTATTCGAAAATCAAGGATTTCAATAAGAGAAAAGAAGAGTTTATCAATGATTTGAAAGCCTTCATTGAAGAGTTCAGCCAGACTCAGGAATCAGATGATTTTGTAAGATATTATGAGGACTAGTATTTATAGTCATGTGAAAACTTGCATGATTACTGCAATATTTTAATATCATTTTTTTTAATATTATTTCTCTTCTCTTTTGTGTTTTTTCATGAAATTGCAGTCGGCAAGTATTTTGGTGATTGTTATGAATAAATATTGTTTTTTTTAAATAATACTGTTCGTAAAGTTTATATATTATGTTTTTCTCAGAGCAATTTTCCGAAGTGACTTCAACAAGATTTATATGCTTTTTAAATTATATTTAATAATTATATGTTCATATGTTATTGAAAACAATTAATATTTCACTTAATATTTATATTAAAATTAATATATTTAGTAATTAAAGGTCATTACTGATTTTTAATTGTTATTTTTAAAATCAAACTTATTTCCTTTTGTTCAAATATTTGAACAAGTATTTATATATAATTGTTTAATTATTTGAATAATTATTTATATAAGATAATTTAAATATTTGAATAATTAGTATTAAATTAGGAGGTTTTTGCATGTTGGAACGAGAAGGATTAATCTCAAATTTTATTAGGAATGAATTAAATGATGTTCCCAATATCTTAAACAGAGAATTATCTAAAAATAATAAAAAATTCAACACTCGAGATGAATTGGATGAAATAAAAGGATATGTAAATACTTTTTTAAATGAAGATACATCAAATAAAATTGTAGTTTTACCGGGTCTTAGGGGTGTTGGCAAAACAACTTTAATCCTGCAGTTATATGAATATTTGTTGAAAGAAATGAATATTCCTCCCAGAAATATATTATATGTTTCTTTTGATGATTTAAATGATTTTGTTGAATGTAATATTCGCCAAATGGTTGAAATTTATTTAAAAGATGTATTTCATGCAAATTTAAGAACTTTAAATGAAAAGGTTTTTATCTTCATAGATGAATCTCAAATAGATAAAAAGTGGGCGAAGACTGGTAAAATCATTTATGACAAGTCATATAATATTTTTATCATATTCACAGGTTCATCAGCTCTTCATCTGGAACAAAATGATGATCTTGCAAGAAGAATGCGTAAGAAATCTTTAACTCCTCTAAATTATACTCAACATCTTAAATTAAAATATGATTTGAATGTCGGAAATTTATCAAATGATTTAAGAGACATGATATTTTCGGGCAATATTGATTCAGCAGTCAAATCAGAATTTGAAACAAACAATCTTTTAACCAATTGTCCGGATTACTCGTCTAATGATTGGGATGAATATTTTAAAGTTGGTGCTTTTCCAATACTTTTTGATAAAAAGACACACAGGGAAATATGTGAAGATTTAGTTGAAATTACTGAAAGGGTAATTACTAAAGACATGTCTCAAATAAAAGAGATTTCTTCATCCAATCAGTCAAATGCAAAACGTATATTGAGGTATTTTGCTTTACAACAGCCTGGTGAGTTAACACATGCTAATCTTGCTAATTATCTAAAAACATCAACAGCAAATGTTAATAAAATATTGGATCTGCTTGAAAAAACCCATTTGATTTTCCATTGTGAGCCATATGGTGGTTCAGCCAAACGAGTTAAGAAATCCTGGAAATATTACTTCGCAACACCCAGTATCAGACATGCATTGTCACGTAAGGTTGGTAATCCATTGCTTGGAACTGAAGATTATGAAGGTTTGCTTCTGGAAAACTTAATTGCATCAAATTTATTCAATTTATCCAATAGGGAATTTACTAATTTCACAATATACTACGATGCAAATAAAAAAACAAATGTTGACTTTTTAATACAAGAAGAATCCGAAAACATCATTCCAATTGAAGTGGGTCGTGGAAAGAAAAAGAAATCTCAGATTAAACATGCCATCAATAAATATGATTGCGAATATGGTATTGTTGTTGCAAATAATACAAATGCAATTAAAAGGAAGGATGATGTAATTTACATACCTCCAAAGACATTTTCATTTTTATAACATTGGTTAAATACGTATTTTTCAAAAATACTTATTTTTAGCCATTCATGTAGTAATCATCATGTCTTGCTATGGTTAGTATTTGTAGTCATGTGAAAACTTGCATGATTACTGTAATATATTAATTTTAATATCTATTTTTTTTAATTTTTTTCTCTTTACTTTTTTGTTTTTTTCATGAAGTCGCAGTCGACATGTATCTTATTGATAAGAAAAGACAAAATTGAAGTATAATAAGGCATTATTTGAAATTGAAGGTTGTTCAGATTCAGTTAGTCTACTATTAATGTCAAATGAGGATGTTAATGTTATGTGTCGGATAATTTAAACGTATTTTTTTCACATTGTTTCAGCAGAATGACCGTTCGGTTTTTTTTTTAATTCATATTGAATTGGTTACCTATATGTGCTAGCTTGAATGGACCATGTCAAAAAATCAAATCATGTTTTGAAAAATGTTCAAATCACAATATTTAATAAATACAAAAAATAGATTTTATTCCATATAATATACAGTTTTTAAAACATGCCGTATATTTTATACAGTTTGACAGGTGGAAATGACAGAATTTGCATTATCCCAGATATATGGTACATCAGGTCAAAAACTGTTGACCTTGTAAAATCATTAGTTGAAGCGGAGAAAAAGGATGCCAACTATGATGATATCGATGTATATGCATTTTTCAATTCATAAAAAGTTTTAATAATCAAAAAGGATAAGTTATGAAGTAATAATGGAGGTAAAAATTTTGAAAAGAAAAATATTTCTGATAACTGCATTATTGTTTTTAATAATAGGCATTGGTGCAGTTAGTGCGGAAGATGTTAATCAATCTGACGAAAATTTGGAAATTTCAGATTCATATATTCTTTCTGTAGGAGAGAAAACATTTAAGGATTTACTTGATGATATTGACAGGAGCCCTGAAAGCGGATTGGATATTCAGACAGATTATAAATTCAGTAATAAGACAGATGCAGCATTTAAACAAGAGGGTATTAGATTAAATATTGCAGAAAATGGAAAATATACTATTGAAGGAAATAACCACGTAATTGATGCGGATAATCAGGCAAACGTTTTTAAAATCACTAGTGGAACCGTATACATTAATAATCTTAAAATACGTAATTGTGATAAATCTTCAGTCATTTTAAACGATTGTATCTTGTATACAAATAATGTGACCTTTGAAAACAATCATGATTTATATGAAGGTGCTGCGATATATGCATCTGGCAGTAATTATTACAGTACAAATGATAAATTCACAGAAAATTATGCTAAAAACGGCGCTTCAATATATGCGTTAAACAGTAGAGTCAATGTTGATGGTTCTACTTTCACAAATAATAAAAAAATTGGATGGGGTGTAATTTATGCATATAACTCCATTACAACAGTTAAAAATTCAATTTTTGCAAATATGACTTCAGATTATGCAACAGCAATTTACTGTGAAAAGGAAGAACTCACAGTTTTCAATTCTTTATTCAGCAATTTATTTGCAGTAAATACTGCTGGAGCTATCGGACTTAAAAAAACTGCTTCAGTAAATATTGAAAAGTGTAGCTTTATCAACACTTCATCAAGCAGAAACGGAGGGGCAATTTTTGCAGACCTTAACGGTGATAATTATAATGCAACAAGCGATGTGGCTATCAAAAGTTCATTGTTTGAAAATTGTTCTTCAGAATTTGGTGGAGCATATCTCCAGTTAGGAGGGCAGATTACTATTGTAGGTTCTCATTTAATAAGTAATGTGGCCAAATATTCAGGAGGAGCAGTTTATCTCTCAAATACAACCTCATTAATAGGAAACTGTAAAGTCAACGAGAATTCAGCAGATTATTTGGAAGGAGGGGCACTGTTCATTGATGACAGTAAAGTCACAGTCTCTTCATGTGATATTGTAAACAATTCAGCAAGAACTTTAGGCAGCGGTATCTATTTATATTCCAGTGAATATGAAATCAAAAATAACTATTTTGCAGACAACAATAAGGAAGTTATTGTAAGCTATTTTGACAGAAAAGGATCCTCTCTTAAAAACAATGACTTGAATGGCGGCAAAACCTTATTAAATCAGGTAGCATACACTCAAGTAGTTGATTATGAGGGTAAAAAAATCATTTTGGATCCAACAATAAAAGTCAATGAAACTGCTTCAAGCCCTAAATTTGATTTACGTGATTATCACTTGGCAGGTGTTGTTAAAGACCAAGGTGCTATGGGATCATGTTGGGCATTTGGTGCAACAGGCGCACTTGAATCAGCATTTTTAAAAGCAACAGGAATATTACTTGATTTATCTGAAAACAACATTAAAAATTCAGCACTGCATTATGGTGTTTATGGTACTACAAGCGTATATGAAACAGGATATGTATCTTCAGCTATGGGCCTTTTCCTATCTTGGTTGGGAACCATATCTGTAAATGATGACTCATATGATGAGCTTGGTAAAATAAGCTTGTCACAATTTACTGGTGATTCTTTCCACATCCAGGACAGTATCCTGATACCTGCACGTACAGGGGCTCTTGATAATGCAAAATTAAAAGATGCATTAATAAACTATGGTGGGTTGACTGTTCATATTTATGGTGCTGTATCAAACAATAATTATTACAATAAGAATACTCATGCACAATATTATAACGGTAAAGAAGATGGAAATCACTTTGTAACATTAGTCGGTTGGGATGACAATTATTCAAAGGACAATTTCCTAATAAAACCTAAAGGAAACGGTGCTTGGATTTGTAAAAACAGCTGGGGAACTGACTGGGGTGAAGACGGATACTTCTATGTATCTTACTATGATACATCCTTTGCAATGCATAGTGAATCTGCAGGGTATATTATTAAAAACACTGAACAGTATGCCAGAGCATACCAGTATGATATCGGGGATATGACAAGATTTTTCAAGCTAAATGGTAAAGAAATGAGTATTGTAAACACTTATACTGCAGTAGACAATGAATTGGTATCTGCTGTTGGAACATATTTCGAAACAGCAAACGAAAATTATGTCATAACTGTTTATGTAGATGGAAAAGCTGTTTACAGTCAAAACGGTACCTCAGACCATGCAGGATTTTCAACAATAAAACTGAATAAAAAGATAGCTGTCAACTACGGTCACAAATTTTCAGTGGAAATTAAGGAAAAATCAGTACCTTTGATTGGAGATACCAGGATTATTTTTGAAAAAGGAAACAGTATTATTTATTATCCTGACAACACTTCAGAAGATTTAGGATTATTTAAACAGGCTGCATGTATCAAGGCATATACATTCAAAAACAATAATCCTCAAAAATCCCAAACCCAATATTATACAAAAAATAGCATGGTCACTGTCAAATCAAATGCAAATGGCAAAAAGATTTCCATTGCGAAAAACAATAAGGTTGTCGGTAGTGCAACAGTAAAAGATGGTGAGGCAACATTTGATTTAAAATTGGGACCTGGAGCTTATAGCATCATAACTCCATATGATGATGAAAATGATGATGAACTTGTAGAACTCTTTGAAATAATCCGCACTATTAATGTCAATGAATCTATAACTATAGGTTATAAAGCACAAACCAATCTTGAAATTGAATTTATTGATGAATACGGTGTTGAATTATTCGATACAAATATATCCTACAAATTAGATGGCAGAAACTACACTGGAACAATTGAGGATAATGATGGAATATTGTACATAGATTTATCCGATTTGTCCATTGGAACTCATACTTTGGTTTTAGTGAATCCTGAAACCTTGGAAGAGGTAAATGTCACAATTAAAGTCGTTTCAAGATTCGCAGCAAATTCAAACGTATACATGTATCATGCTGATGGATCAAGCTTCAAGGTTAGGGTATATGGAGATGATGGAAATCCTGTAGGTGCAAACGAAATTGTAGTAATGACTTTAAATAATGTAAAATATAAAGTTAAAACTGACAGCAACGGTTATGCAACATTGACTATACCAAATACAGTTAATCCTGGCAAATACTCATTGTTTGCAACTTATGCAGGTCAAACCATCAAAAATAAAGTTAAGGTAAAACAGGTTTTAAAACTTGCAAAGGTCACAATCAAAAAATCTGCAAAGAAATTAGTGATTGCAGCCGTATTGAAACAAGGAAAAACCCCTATAAAAAGTAAATGGGTAACCTTCAAGTTCAATGGTAAAACCTACTCTGCAAAAACCAACAAATATGGTATTGCAAAAATAACAATTAAGCAATATGTTCTTAAAAACCTTAAAGTGGGTAAAAAAGTAACTTACCAAGTGACCTACTATAAAAATACAGTTAAACAAAAAGTGAAAGTTAAAAAATAATTTAACTTTCATTATTTTTTTTGGCTTTATAGAAATCATATTTTATTCTTTCATTTTTTTTAAAATCTTTTTTTTTTAAAATGGAGTAATTTCAGTATTTTGAATCTATTTTTTCAAATACTTTTTTAACATTTACTTTTGTTTCAAAACAGCCGGTCTTTTCAAGCAACACTCCCTGTGGACAAAAATCAGACAATAACATCATCATTTGATTCAAATCCTCATGACAGGCAACACCAAGCACGGCTTGGAATTTATTTTCCATAACTATTTTTTTAACAAAGCTTGATCCTGGAACAATATATAATTTATAGCCTAATGGTTCTGATTTCTTTTTGATAATTCCAATTGAGCATAATCCACATTCTGTACAATTCAAACCTTCCTTTTGAAGTGTTGCGGGACAGTCTCTATGCCTTAAGCAGTGTGGCAGGAAAATCAAGGTTTTCTCAGCAGGTATTCCTTTGAATTTCTCTTTATTGATTTCATCTCGGACCTTGATTGCAATATCGTCGATTAGATAATCATCCAGTTTCAGAAAATGTGCAATTGTCTTGAACGGTGAGTATAACAAATCAACAATATACAGTAAAAATCTTGGGAATTTTATCTGGTTTTTACGGGCAATTAAAAGTCCTAAAATCAGAACTACAATGAATAATATTAGAATTAAAATGGCCAGAAAAACTACCAATTGGCCTAAAAACATGTAAAATGAATCGATAAATAGCATGGTTTAACCTAAAATTTCTCAATTGTATAATTGTCAAATTCTTTATTTAGTTTTACTCCAGTTGATGTCTTAACAATCTCAAGACCGGATAAACTGTCACATGAGCATAAAATGTTTTGTTCAGGATGGGTTCCGGGTGTTATATTGCAGTTTAAGTTCACTCCATCACCAATGGATATGACGGTTTCCAGTCGTTTGGTGGATGGATGGTCTTTATTCAGGATTATTAATGGGGAT
This sequence comes from Methanobrevibacter sp., assembly GCA_017434525.1. Lineage (GTDB taxonomy): Archaea > Methanobacteriota > Methanobacteria > Methanobacteriales > Methanobacteriaceae > Methanocatella. Next base: position 20,176 of record JAFRFD010000078.1, on the reverse strand, counting down.
GATTCTTCACGGCTTAAATAAGCCTGTGATCTTATTGCTCGTTTATCCTTTTTAAAATTTGAAACTGCAATAATGTCATCGGATTCTAAAAATTGGACTATTTCCTCATTGTCCTGGGTTGCGATAAACAGCATTTTGTTTTCATAGGCTACTTTGACAATGCCGACCATTCCAGTTTCACCTTCAAGAAATAGTATTTCATCATCTTTAAAATCAATATTCATAAAAATCACTAAAAAAATAAAAATTAGAGTAAATAAATTTACTCTGCAAGTTCGACATTATCACTTTGACAGGATGGGCAAACTACCTTTTTTCCAAGACCTTTAAAGGTATTTCCACATTCTTTGCAGTGATATTTTTTTGTTTTCAATTTTTTTAAATCAATATCGGCCATTGGTCCTCCACTAGAACACATAAAATCACCTATATAATATTTATATATTATAATATTATTAATAGTTTTTTTCTTCAGTTAAGTTTTTAATTTTTTCAGCAGTCTTTTCGTCATTTGTTAAGTTAAACATTAGTTCATAGAAGTATATTGCCCGATTGAATAGTTGGTTATTTTCATATTCCTTTGCAAGTTCGTTCATTGTTTCCAAAATGAATGGATTAACTCCAAGTTGTATATTCTGCTTTTTAATTATTTCAATTGCATCTTCCAGACCCATATCTATATTTTGGCCTTTTGATTCGATGTAATGCAATTCGCTATATGCCATTATGCTCATTTCAAAGGTCATGCTGTATTTTAAAAATGCGGTTGCGACATCCAATCTGTTTTCCTCAATGTAATAATATGCCAAGTTTCTGTAACATCTTGCAATATCATTTGGGTAATATGAATATGTCAATGCTTCTGTTGTGTAAATGTAAAATTGATTGAAGCTTGGGGTGTGTTTTTTGTAGATTTCACTTAATTCAAGTATTATTCTAGCCGAAACAGGATTGATTTTATTGGCTTTTTTTAGATTTTCCTCTGCTTCTTCAAGTTGATTGTTTTCCAGAAGCAAAAATCCATAAATGTAGTACAAATCAAGTAAAGGCTTATTGTCTGGAATGAGTCTGACTTCCTTTTTGGCTCCGATATACTTTCTGAACAATAACTCTTCTAAAGGATTTGTGAAGCTGTGGTATTCACTAACCCTGTCGTCTTCAAACATTCCGGGAAAACTTTCCATGAATCTGTTAAGTTTGTCTAAAGCTTTTTTGTATTCACCGACTTCAATAAATTCAGAAATCTCATTTAAAATGTCCATTATTGGATTTTCGTTATCTGATATTTCAATGAATTCTTCCTTTTCTTCATCGCTAAGGCAGTCCCACATCATTCTGGATATTTCGCGGACAATCTCTTTGTTGTATGGATGATCCTTGTATTTTTCAATTTGGGATGACAAATATTTCCTGTTTAAATCCTTGTTTTCACCAAGATTAGCTTTAATTTCATTTATTATCTCTATGTACATTAACACACCTAAAGTTAGTTTAATAGGTAATATTTTTATATAACCTCTAACCTATGTTAATATGTATAAAAACTTAGTTTTATATTTTTTATTAAAAATTTTTAAAGGTGATTATTAAATGGCAAATCAACCAATATTTATCCTTCCTGAAGGGACTGAAAGATATTCAAAAAGAGACGCTTTAAGAATGAATATCACTGCAGCTAAGGTCTTATCTGGTATTGTAAGAACTACTTTAGGTCCTAAAGGTATGGACAAAATGTTAGTTAACTCATTAGGTGATGTAACCGTCACCAATGACGGTGCAACTATCATGAGAGAAATGGAAATTAACCAACCTGCAGCTAGAATGCTTGTTGAAACTGCAAAAAAACAAGAAGACATTGTTGGAGATGGAACAACTTCTGTTGTTGTAATTGCAGGTGAATTATTGGCTAAAGCAGAAGAGTTATTAGATGACGGTATCGCAACCTCTGTTGTTGTAAAAGGATTTAGAAACGCAACAGCAAAAGCTGTTGAACTTTTAAATGACATTGCAATTGATGCAGATGATGAAGAAACCCTTAAAAAAGTAGCAGTTACTGCAATGAGCGGTAAAGGTTCAGATTATGCAAAAGAACATTTAGCTGATTTGGTTGTAAAAGCAGCTTTAAGAATTAAGGAAGACGGCAAATCTGACATTGATAACATTAACATTCAAAGGGTGTCTGGAGATTCTGTAGAGGATTCATTTTTAGCTGAAGGTATTGTAATCGACAATGCTCCTGTATCCAAAAGCATGCCTAAAGATGTTAAAGATGCTAAAATTGCTATCATGAAATATCCAATTGAATTAAAAGACATTAACACTGATACTAAAATTGATATTACCAGTCCTGAACAATTCGAGCTTTTCTTACAAAATGAAGAACAAATGATTAAGGATTTAGTGCAAAAAATCATTGACTCCGGAGCAAACGTCTTATTCTGTCAAAAAGGTATTGATGACATGGCAGAACACTACTTGAAAAAAGCCGGAATCATGGCTTATAAAAGAGTTAAAAAATCAGACATTGAAAGAATCGAAAAGGCTACTGGCGCAAAACTTGTAACTGACATTGAAGATTTGTCTGAAGATAAATTAGGTACTGCAGGTCACGTATATCTTGATAAAATATTTGATCATGAATTGACATTAATTGAAGAGTGTGAAAATCCAAAGGCTTCTTCAATCGTATTGAGAGGCAGTACACGTTATGTAACTGAACAAATCTCAAGAGCATTGGATGATGCTTTAGGAGTAGTTGCAGCAACCATAGAAGAAGGTAAAGTTCTCATTGGTGGTGGAGCTTGCGAAATAGATTTAGTAAAACAATTAAGAGAATATGGTGAATCTGTAAGCGGAAGAGAACAATTAGCTATTTTAAAATATGCTGAAGCTTTAGAAGTAATTCCTAGAACCTTAATTGAAAATGCAGGTTTGGACACCATTAACTTAATTGCTGATTTGAAAGCGGCCCATGAAAAATCCAATTTAATCGGTATTAATGTATTTACCGGAGAAGTTGTGGACATGAAGGAAGCTGGTGTTATTGAACCTTTAAGAGTCAAAATCCAAGCGCTTCAATCTGCTGGTGAAGCATCAGAAATGATTTTACGTATCGATGATATGATTGCAGCAAGAAACGCATTAAATTCAACCGGACCTGATGAGTCTGGTAATGATGCAAGTGGCATGCCTCCAATGCCTGGTGCAGGCGGTATGGGCGGAATGCCTCCAATGATGTAAAATTTTTAAAAATTTTTTACATTTTTCTTTTTTTTATTTTTTGTGCTTATTTTTAATTATATTCAGTTATATTGTTTGATTTTTATTCTAACTAAAATAAAATCTATGTTTTTTATTATTATAGTCTTAAATTATATGTTATTTTATATGATAAGACCTACCATTATGATTTACATTTTAATATAGTGAAGTTACTTTAAATATAATTTCATATGGTTTAATCCTTTTATAGTATTATTCAACTAGAATTTTGCTTATCTCCTTATATTCATTAAGTTTTAAGTTTATTTTTTAAAATTAAAAGTGTATAATCCTTTTTTCTAAATAAAAAGGTTTATATAACATATTTGAAATAAATATTGTTGAAGTGAGAATGTAAACTCACTGAAACTTTTAAAAATTGTTATGGAGGTAAATTATTTTGAACAAACAATTATTACTCACTGCTTTTTTGGCACTTCTAGTAATTTTTTCTGTTAGTGCAGTGTGTGCAAGTGATGTAAGTGTTACAGATTCATATGCTATTAGCTTAGTAGATGATACATCAGATGCTTCAGTCCCATTAGAGAAAACTGCTGATTCATCAGAAATTTCTGTATCTAGTGATTCAAATGTTGATAATGATCCATCTAAAGTTTCTCTATCAAGTGAAGAGGTTTTAGAATCTGAAAATTCAAATACTTTATCAACTAACACGAATTCAAATGATGGTGCAAATGGGGTTACCGGCCTATCTGTATCTTCCAGCGAAGGTGGATATGGGGCAGCGGGTGATGTTTCTTCTACTGTGAAACTTGCAGATACCATCAAATCAAGTGATATTTCTAAATATTATAAAGGAAGCACCAAATATACAGCAACTTTTACAGATTTGAATGGAAATGTCTTAGCTAACACCAATGTTAACATAGTCGTGAATGGTGTTACAAATACTGTAAAAACTGATAATAAGGGGGTTGCTTCTGTCGATGTTAATCTTAATCCTGGTACTTATAAAGTTGTTGCGACTAATCCTGTTACCAAATATCAGGTAACCAATACATTCAAGGTTCTGACAACAATCGAGGCCAGTGATGTTACTAAGGTGTATACAGATGGTAAAACATTCACTGCTACATTTTTAAATAGTGATGGTAAGGCTTTAGCTAACAGATATGTCAAATTTAAGATTAACGCTAAATCTTATTATATAAAAACCAATAGTAATGGGGTAGCTAGTTTAGCTTTGAACAATCTCAATCCCGGCACATACAAGATCGTTTCTTACAATAGAGTGGATTCAACAAGAATCAACACTGTTACAGTGCTCAAGTCCACCACTACTAAAATAACTGTTAGCGATTACGCTTTCATTAAAAGCGAATCCCCTAAAAAAATTAAAATTAAGTTACTCAATGGTTTAGGTTACGCTCCAGATGCTGGACAAATTGTTAAAATTACTGTAAACGGCAAATCTTACACTGTTAAAACCACTGCTTACGGTAATGCTTATTTGAAATTACCTTCTTTAAATGAAGGCATATACAAAGTTAAATATAAATATGCAGGTAATGCTATTTACTCAGCATCAGCTACTGCAAGCGTAGTTTCTATTCTTCCAAGTAAAAACCCTACTTTTACAGTTAAAAGTGTTACCACTTTTGGAAAGGGTGCGGGAGATTCATTTAAAGTGGCTTTGACATCAGGCAGTGTTCCTTTATATAGTAAAACTGTTACTTTAACTATAAATGGAAATACTTATACAAAAACTACTGACAGTAAAGGTATCGTATCATTACCTATTGATTTGGCTGTTGGTAAATATACTGTAAAATATGCATTCAGTGGAGATTCAAAAGTTAATGCAAAATCTGGATCTTCTCAAATTACTGTTAAGGAAAGATCAAAGACTACTATTACATGGAAAAGTGGAACATCTTTCTATCAAGGAACTCAAACTTATAAAGTTTTATTAACCGACTCAAACAATAAGGCAGTGTCCGGAAAATCTATATCTTTAACCGTAAACTCAAAAACTTATACCGCCACTACCGGTTCTGATGGTTACGCTACATTTAATGTAAATCTTGGTACTGGAACTTATACGGTTTCATTTAGCTTTGCAGCTACTGGGGATAATAATTACCTTCCAAGTTCTGGAAGCACTAAAATTAGTGTTGTTAAAAAAACACTCACTAACGGATATGGTTATTGGGTTTTCGGTGGAGACATGAATAATGTTGACTTAAGCGGTCTTGCTTCTAAAGGAACCACTGATTTATTCTTAAATTATTATGCAATCACCAAGCATGGTCAATCTGCTGTTGAAACTTGGATTGCCAGTGCGAATGCTTTAGGAATGAGAGTTCACATTTGGATGCAGACCTTCAATGATGGAGACTGGATTAATCCTGTTAAAAACGGATCTCCTAATACTGCATTGTTTAACCAGATAATTTCCGAAGCTAAAAAATATGCTGCCATAAAAGGTGTTGCAGGTATTCACTTTGATTATCTAAGATATCCTGGTAACGCTTATAAAACCACTGGCGGTACCGCTGCAATCAGCCAATTTGCAAAATTGGCTTGCGATGAGCTTCACAAGTATAATTCAAATCTCATTGTTTCCTGTGCAATAATGCCTGAAACAACCAGCAACATTTATTATTATGGTCAAGATTTCGCAGCCCTTAGTACATATATGGACCTTGTTGTTCCAATGATTTATAAAGGAAATTATGGAAAAACTACATCTTGGATTACTTCAACCACTAAATGGTTTGTAGAAAACTCTAAAGGAGCTAAAGTTTGGGCAGGATTGCAGGCATACACATCTGACAGCAATACTGCTAAATTGTCATTATCTTCTTTGACTAATGATGTTCAAGCTGCAGTCAATGCTGGAGCATCCGGTTCAGTATTATTTAGATGGGGATTATCTAAGATTGTTGACTTTAAGAATTTAAATACTGCTTCAGTTGTTCCTGCAACAGGTTCAGTAACTATTGCTGATATTTTAACTGCCGCCACTACTTTGAAAAACACTATCTCATCTAAAGGAACCATACCTTCAACAGTTAGTGTTGGTGGAGTAAGTTATTCAACTCCTCAGTTCCTGTATATGATGGCGCAAGCTACAGTATATATAAACTCTGGAAAAACTACCGCTCAAGTATTGCCGGTATCAGCTTCCGCTCCTTCAGGTTCTAGTGGAGATGCTACAGGTCAACTATTGCTAAGTGGTTATGTGGATGTTGCATCTAGATTGGTAAGTTTCATTTCATCAAATGAACAGGCACCTAATTATGCCACTTCAACTTTAGGAAAAATTAAATATGAAAACCTGGTTGATGCATTTGCTAGGGTTTTAGCATATTATAAAACTTACAAAGCATTGCCTAACTATGTTGAAATTAAGGAGATTTCATCTTCAAGCAGTTCATCCAGTTCATCTAGTTCATCCAGTTCAAGTTCTAGTTCAAGTTCCAGTTCTTCAACTGCTAAGACTATTTCAATTAAAAATATCTTAACTGGAGCTACCAACTTGAAAAATTACTATTCAAACAATGGTCAACTCCCAAATACAGTTACTGCTGGCGGAATTACATTCAAATTGCCTGAATTCTTGTATTTGATGAGTCAGGCCATTTATCAAATTGGAAATTCAAACAGTAATGACATTGCTTATATTACTGGAGTAAGTGCTCCTGAATCTCCAAGTGGTGACAGCATTAGCTCTGAACAATTAACTAAGGACAATTACATTACTGTGGCTAACAATGTTGCAAAATTCATTAGTAGTAATAAATTAGCACCTAACTATGCATCTTCTGCTTTAGGTAAGATAATTTATTCAGAATTGGTTGATTCATTTTCACGTGTTTTAGCTTATTATGCAACTAATGGGGCTTTGCCGAATTATGTTGTTATTAATACTGCCGGTTCAGGAAGCAGTGCATCAGTATCTACTACGGGGTCTGGTTTGAATGAGAAGAATACGATTAGTGATCTTACAGCATACTTGAAATCTTCAACAAATTGTCAAGTAGGCAACAGCGCTATAAAATCTGTTGTAAATTCAATAACTAGTGGTTTGACAACCGATTATCAAAAGGCGGTTGCAATATATAATTATGTAAGGGACCAAATCTCTTACAGTTTCTACTATGACACCAAATATGGTGCTGCTGGAACATTGTCCGCTAAAACAGGTAATTGTGTAGACCAAGCTCATTTGGTTATTGCAATGGCAAGAACTGCTGGTCTTGCAGCTAGATATGTCCATGGAACTTGTTATTTCACTTCTAGTGGAAATACTTACGGTCACGTTTGGGCACAAATTTTAGTTGGAGATACTTGGTATGTGGCTGATGCTACCAGTAACAGAAACTCATTAGGAAGTGTAGCTAACTGGAATACAAATTCATTTAGTCTTCACGGAATATATTCAGGTATCTCATTCTAATTGAGGCAAAAATATTTAAATAGTTGATTAATTTAATTATTAATTAACTTCTCTTTTTTTTATTTAACTTTCACTAAAATTTAGGTATACCAAAACTTTTTTATACTTTTAATTATATAATTTTAAATAACTATATGATTATTAGGTGATTTCATGGCTGAGGATAAAATTAGTGAGAATATTGAGGAATATCTTGAAGTTCTCTATCGTAATGGAAGCAATGGGGAACAAGTTTCAACAACAACTCTTTCAAAAGATTTGGGTATTGCTCCGGGCAGTGTAACACAAATGCTTAAAAAATTGGAAAATTTGGGTTACATCGAATACACTCCGTATAAGGGCGCCACATTAACAAATGAAGGAATGCAGATAGCTCAAAAAATTACTAGAAAACATAGGATTTTAGAAAAGTTCCTTATGGATGTTTTAAAGATTAAGGAAGAAAATATCCATGAACAGGCCTGTGAAATGGAGCATACATTGTCTGATGAGGCAGAAAGGGCATTATGCACAATGTTGAATAATCCGGATGTATGTCCTGGGGACAATATAATTCCTGCATGTAACTTTGATTTTGAAAGTTGTCATGACTGTTATTCTCAAAAGGATTTTGACAAGGTCATGAATAGGAAATTCAATTTATTGTCAATTTCAGAGTTAACATCTACTACTGAAGGAACCATCTCTTTCATCAGAGGCAGTAATGAACTTTTAGATGATATTGCTGCTCTTGATATTAAAGTAGGTCATCATTTAAGCTATGAATTCAATGAAAACCTTAATCGTAACAATTATATGGTTACTATTGACAATAGAGAGTTAGATATTCCAATAGAAATGGCTAATAATATTTTTATTAGAATTTAACTTTCATTTTCTTTTTTTTCACAAATTTTATATAATATTTGTTTCAAAATTATTAGCATTAAATAATTTATTTCTTTTTTGGTGTTTTAATGCGTGGAAATTTATCTAATGAAATTGTGTCTGTCAAAATTGAAGAGGGCAGTAAAAGGCCGATTGCTTTACATGAAAAGAGTAAATTTGGCAAGATTGAAGCCGACTGTCTTAATCTTTCTTTGATTGAAGCATGTTATTTATTGGAAAAAGGACGTCTGGACATCTATGAAGAAGATGTTGAGTGCAGTATCGGTTATTTGATTGATATTTTAAAGGAACAGGACAATTATGCAAAATACATTGTTTATCGTGATTTGAAAGATCGAGGATATGTCATTAAAACCGGATTTAAATACGGCTCAGAATTTAGATTATATGATCGTGGAAGGTCTCCAGGTCAAGGTCATTCAGATTATTTGGTTAAAATTATTTTTGAAAACTATGACATTGATGCATTGGACTTTGCAAGTTATGTCAGGGTTTCACATGGGGTCAATAAGAAACTTCTTTTGGCTATAGTTGATGATGATTTTGACATTACCTACTATAATATAGAATGGACAAGACCTTAATTTAAATTAAAGAAATCTATTATATTTCAGCACGTTTCTTAATTTAATATTATAATTATTGATTTGATATTTGATTTAATGTATGTATTGGTGATAAAATGGAAAATTTAATTGATCCATGGGCATCATTTAGCCTAGATTATGATAAGTTAGTTAATCAGTTTGGAATCGGCAAGGTTTCAGACATTATAGACGAAATCAAAAACCCTCAGATATTAATGAAAAGGGGAGTAATTTTTGGTCACAGAGAATTTAATGAAATAAACAATTTAATAAATCAAAATAAGGACTTTGCAGTTGTAACCGGTATGATGCCAAGTGGTCAAATGCACATTGGCCATAAGATGGTTGTAGACCAATTGAAATGGTATCAGGAAAAGGGTGCAATGTTATCATTGCCTATTGCTGATTTGGAATCCTATGCAGCTCGTGGAATGAGCTTTGAAGAAGGCCGTAGAATTGCGGTAGATGAATACTTAACCAACTGGATTGCATTAGGATTGGATTTGGAAAAAGACAATGTAAACGTTTATCTCCAATCTCAAAATAAATTATTGCAGGATTTGGCATTTAAGGCATCCAGTAAAACTAACTTCAATCAACTGAAAGCAATTTATGGTTTTACTCCTTCAACCAATATTGCCCATATTCAGGCGCCATTGGTTCAGGTTGCTGACATTTTACTTCCTCAAATCGAAGAATTTGGAGGGCCGAAAAAGGTTGTTGTTCCTGTAGGTATTGACCAGGACCCGCATATCAGATTAACAAGGGATATCGCTCAAAAACTCAATGAGGAGTTAGGGTTTTTAACCCCTGCTTCCACATATCATAGATTTTTGACAGGCCTTACCGGCGATAAGATGAGCAGCTCCAAACCTAATACTGCAATTTATCTCAATGATGAAACTTCAGATGCTGTAAAGAAAGTAAAATCTGCTAAAACAGGCGGAAGAGAAAGCTTGAAGGAACAAAAGGAATTAGGTGGAGAAGTGGACAAATGTGTAATTTATGAAATGTTGCTTTACCATCTGATTGACGACGATGAGGAGCTTAAAAAAATTAGGCAAGACTGCTTGAACGGAACTCTTCGCTGTGGTGATTGTAAGGTAAAAACTGCAGAGTTAATGGAAGAATTCTTTGATGATTTGCACGAAAAACAAATTGAAGCTCGTGAAATCGCTAAAACATTGATATAATGCTTAATGAAGTTAAATTGGCTTTCAGTGAAAATAAGCTGGCTATTTACATTTCAATAGTCATACTTTTCATTTCTTTGATTTTGGGTTATATTTTGGAACCCTATCTGTTTAGCTATTTGAATCCTGTTGTGGAAGACTTGACCCAAAAGGTACAGTCAGGCGTTATTAAGTTAACATTCACAGACATATTTTTCAACAATATTGAAATTGTATTCAGGATGTTTATTTATGGGTTATGTTTCTGCTTATCCGTTGTGGTATTATCATTTAATGGATTTTTCGTAGGATATTATTTGGCCACCAGCAACAATTTTTGGTATACTGTGCTTTTGATTGTTCCCCATGGGATTTTTGAGTTTTCATCATGCATTTTGGCATGTGCAAGCGGATTGGTTTTATTTAATTTCGTATACAAATTACTAAAAGCAATTTGGGCTCATGAGGAAACTTCCGTTAAGGAGATTTTAGCCGATTCTTTCAATATTGCAAAGGATAAACTAAAACAGGCGATTATCCTTTTTATAATAGCTTCAATTTTAATGGCAATTGCAGGGGTCATTGAAGCATATTTGACGATTCCAATTGCTAAAATGTTTCTTTCAATTTTAGGTTAAACTTTTATACATATAATTAAAATAAATAATAGTGTGATTTTATGATAAGATGTGTTTCATGTGGACAAGAATATGATGACGATGAAGTAATCTACACATGTGAAAAATGTGGATCTGTACTTGAACTCGTTAACGAAATTGATGTTTCTAAAGATATATTTGACGGAAGAAGAGATAATTTATGGAAATTTAAAGAATGTATTCCCGTCAATGAGGAAAAGATTGTTTCCCTTGATGAAGGTGGAACTCCATTCTGCAAATGTGATAAGTTGGGTGAAGAACTGGGAGTAAATCTATACGTTAAAGTAGAAGGTTCCAACCCTACCGGCAGTTTTAAGGACAGGGGTATGACAGTCGGAATGACCAAAGCTATGGAATTGGGAGTTGACACAGTAGGTTGCGCTTCTACCGGTAACACTTCCGCATCACTGTCTGCTTATGCGGCCCGTGCAGGATTGAGATGTATTGTATTTTTACCTTCAGGTAAAGTTGCCTTAGGTAAACTGGCTCAAGCAATGTTCCATGGTGCTGAAGTAATGTCAATTAACGGAAACTTTGATGAGGCTTTAGAGGCAATGACCGCACTTGCATTGGAAAAACATCTTTATTTATTGAATTCAATCAACCCATACAGGCTGGAAGGACAAAAAACAATCGGTTATGAAATTGTCCGTGATTTAGGTTGGCAGTCTCCTGACAGAATCATTTTGCCTGTTGGTAATGCAGGAAACATTTCAGCTATCTGGAAAGGTGTTAAAGAGTTCTATGATGCTGGATTCATTAAGGATTTACCAATGATGACTGGTATTCAAGCTGAAGGAGCATGTCCAGTCACCAACGCATTTAAAAAAGGAGATAAAAGAGTAGTGCCTGTTGAAAATCCGGAAACCATCGCTACCGCAATTCGTATTGGAGCTCCTGTAAGTGACATTAAAGCATTGAATGCAATTTATGATTCAAACGGTTATTCCGAAACAGTAACTGATGAAGAAATTCTTGATGCACAGAAGTTGCTTGCAAGAACAGAAGGTATCGGTGTTGAACCTGCTTCTGCAGCTTCCATTGCAGGTCTTAAAAAACTTGTGGCTGAAGGTGTAATCGACAAGGGTGAAACAATTACCTGTGTTGTTACAGGACACTTGCTTAAAGATCCTAACACAGCTATCGATGCTTGCACTCAACCTACACAGGTCGATGCGGATATTGATACCTTAAGAAAGATTTTAATGAATAAATAATATTTTAAATTTATTCATATTTTACTTTTTATTTCTGTTTTTGCTTTTAATTTTAATTTTTTCCAATGAAACTTACACTTTTTTTGTTTAAACTATCGTATGAAAAACATTTCCAAAGATAATAGATGCACTTTTTAGGTTATTATAATTTGCTTTTTAGTGTTGAAATCTTTTGAAATCAACACTATTAAACCAATATATTTATATATAAGCAAATTAAAATTAATTATTAACAAAATAATGAGGTGAAATAATGAGTGAATTACCAATCGCACCTGTAGGCAGAATCTTAAAAAATGCTGGTGCACAAAGAGTAAGTGATGATGCAAAAATCGCATTAACCGAAGCTATCGAAGACTGCGGTAATGAAATTGCAGCAAAAGCTGTAGGATTTGCTCGCCACGCTGGTAGAAAAACTGTAAAAGCAGAAGACATCAAATTAGCAATCAAATAGATTTTCTAGTTGATGTAGATAGTAATTTTTTACTATCTCTTTTACACTTTTTATATTTCTAATTTTGTTTATTTTATTACTTATTTTGGCTTATTTTTACAAACATTTATATACTATACTGACCTATTTATTATTGTCTAGTTCTCTAGAATTATTTCATTAATTACTAAATTTTTATTTTTAGTTTTGCTAAAAATTATATGAAATTCAGAAGTATTTGTATTGAAAGTCTAATCCCTCTTATTTTTTTCTCGGGATTATATTTAGTGATATATGAATTATTCAAGAATTAGTATTATTAAAAACTATATTAAATTATTCTTTTATTGAATAATTTGAGTAATTTCTATAGTTAAAAAATAATATAACTATATATAATTACATTATATTATGATTCAAAAGAATTATAATATCTGCCGATGGATGGCATAGCCAGATGAAAAAGGAGGTATATTTTATGGCAAACATTTATGTAAAATTTGACACACCTGAAGAATTAGCTAAACAAGCTGAAGAAGCATTAGAAACCGCACAAGCTACCGGTAAAGTAGCAAAAGGTACTAACGAAGTAACCAAATTCATCGAAAGAGGAGATGCAGCATTAGTTGTTATCGCAGAAGACGTAGATCCTGCTGAAATTGTTGCACACATTCCAGTATTAGCTGATGAAAAAGAAATTCCTTACGTATACTTACCTACCAAAGAACAAGTTGGTGGAGCTGCTGGATTAACCGTTGGTACTGCATCTGCATGTATTGTAGACGCTGGTGATGCTGAAGCTGCTGTTGCTGAAATCGTAGAAAAAGTTGCAGAATTAAAAGAATAGATAAATTCTTTTAATGGATTTTTACGGTGATAACATGGAAGAAGGAACTCCTGCTGAAGTCATTGAAGTTTTAAAAAGAACTGGTATGACTGGTGAGGTAATGCAAATTAAATGCAGAATCCTCGATGGTAGAGACAAAGGAAGAATTTTAACAAGAAACATTATGGGACCTGTAAGAGAAGGCGACATTTTAATGTTACTTGATACAATTAGAGAAGCTAAGGAAATTAAGACTCCATAAGAAGGTGTAACAACATGAGAACTTGTTCATTCTGTAAAAAAGAAATTGAAGAAGGTACAGGAAAAATGTACGTCAAAAAAGATGGATCAATATATTTCTTTTGCAGTAGTAAATGTGAAAAAAATATGATTAAACTCGGAAGAGTTCCAAGAAAAGTTAAATGGGTTAAAGAATGATTCAAAAAAGTTTTGTAATGATGAAACCAGACGCTGTTCAAAGACGTCTTATGGGTAAAATATTATCCCGTTTTGAAGAAAAAGGTCTTCAAATCGTGGCTTGTAAATTAATTCACATTGATGAAGATTTAGCAAAAACTCATTATGGAGAACATGCTGAAAAACCATTTTTCCCAAGTTTAGTAGAATACATCACTTCATCCCCATCATTAGCTATGGTAATTGAAGGAGAAGAAGCTATTACTACTATTAGGAAATTAGTTGGTGCAACAAATCCTTTAGAAGCAGATCTTGGAACTATTAGAGGAGACTTTGGTATGGATACCGGTAGAAACATTATTCATGCTTCAGATGCTCCTGAATCTGCAGAAAGAGAAATTGCTCTTTTCTTTAATGAAGATGAAATTTGCGATTACAAAATCGTTGACAATGATTTAATTTACGAATAAATTTAGATTTAGAAATTTATTATAATAAAAAAGATACTATGAAAATCAGATCCCCGATTGTATCCGTTTTAGGTCATGTAGACCATGGTAAAACAACTTTGTTAGATTATATTAGAGGTAGTACAATAGCTGATAGGGAAGCTGGAGGTATTACCCAACACATTGGTGCTACTGAAATCCCAAACGATACTATTGAAGAAATCTGTGGAAATTTTATCTCAAGATTAACTATCAAAGATTTAATTCCTGGACTGTTCTTTATCGATACTCCTGGACATGCTGCATTCACCAGTTTAAGAAAACGTGGTGGAGCATTAGCGGATTTAGCTGTTTTAATTCTTGATATTAATGAAGGTTTTAAACCACAAACATATGAAGCAATCAACATTTTAAAAATGTATAAAACTCCTTTCATTGTTGTTGCAAACAAAATCGACATGATTTTTGGTTGGGAAACACATGAAGGCGCTTCTTTTAAGGAATCTTTTTCACAACAGGCTCCAAGTGTACAGCAAGAATTGGACACCAAAGTTTATGAACTTGTTGGCGAGCTTTACAAGGAAGGTTTCCAATCTGAAAGATTCGACAGAGTAACTAATTTCGCTTCACAGATTACCATTATTCCTATCAGCGCTAAGTCCGGTGAAGGAATTATTGAAGTATTGGCAATGCTTTTAGGGCTTGCTCAAGAATATTTAACCGAACAGCTTGAAATCAATGAAGATGCTCCTGCTAAAGGTACTGTTCTAGAAATCAAAGAAGAAATAGGATTAGGTCTAACTATTGATAGTATTATTTATGATGGTGTTTTACGAACTAATGATGAAATAGCTTTAATGACTTCTTCAAATGAAGTATTAACAACCAAAATCAGATCTATTTTAAGACCGCTTCCATTGGAAGAGATGAGGGATTCTAAAAAGAAATTCCAAAAGTTCGATGAAGTTGTAGCGGCTGCAGGTATAAAGATTGCGGCTCCTAATTTAGATGATGTTGTTTCAGGTTCACCACTTAGGGTTTTAAGCGACAACGAAAATGTTGAAGAGGAAATATTGAAAGAGATTGAAGATATTACCATCAGCACAGAGGATGAAGGTGTTTTAGTTAAAGCTGATACCTTAGGTTCCCTTGAAGCTATCGTTAAATTATTAAGGGAATTGGAAATTCCTATTCGCGAAGCAAACATTGGTGATGTTAATCGTAGAGATATCATTAATTCATCTATTGCTTTAAATGAAAATGATGCACACGGCGCTATCATAGCATTCAATGTCGATGTTCATCCTAACTCTTTAGAAGATCTTAACAATTCTGATATTAAGCTTTTTAAAGGGGATGTAATCTATCAAATCATCGAAGATTATGAAACCTGGATTGATGAAATGGAAAAAGCTAAGAAGAAAGCATTTTACAATGCCATTATTAAACCTGCTAAATTCATGGCTTTACCAAAACTTGTTTTCCGTCAAAGCAAACCTGCTATCATTGGAATCGAATCCATTAGCGGTACAATTAAGCAAGGCCAAACTTTAATCAATAAGAATGGCGAATATGTTGGTGTAATAGCTAGTATGGAAGACAAAGGTGAAACTTTACCGGATATTTCCAGAGGTCAAAGGGTTGCTATGGCAATTAAGGATGCCGTAGTTGGAAAGCATTTCGATGAAGGGGATGAATTGTATGTCGATATCCCTGAAAAACATTATAAGTTCATTGAAAGAGAATTTAAAGATAAGTTAACTGAAGATGAATATGAAACTTTATATGAATTTTTAGAGATTAAACGTAATCAGGATCCAGATTGGGGTAAATTTGGTCTTTTTGAATAATAAATTAAGGGTTATAAAAAATTAAGGAGGAATACCATGGCATTCAAAGTAGTTGTGTCTCAAAAAGCTGAATCCTATCAAGTTGAAGTCGATGAAACTAAAGCTTTCAACGGATTAGTCATCGGTGACGAATTTGATGGAGGGCTTGTTGGTTTAGACGGTTACACTTTAAAAATTACTGGTGGTAGTGACAAAAACGGTTTTACTATGAAAAAAGATGTTTCAGGTACCAGAAGAATCAAAAGTTTATTAACTGGTGGTATCGGTTATCATCCTAAAGCAGATGGTGTTAAAAGAAGAAAAACCGTAAGAGGAAACACTATTGCTGAAGATATTGTACAAATCAACACTATAGTTACTAAAGCTGGAAGCAAACCAATAGCTGATATTCTTGGTGCTGATGAAGAAGAGGAAGAATAGTTTAACTATTTTTCTTATTTTACTTTTAAGTTGAATTAAAATTATTAAAAAAGGTGGTTATCTGTGAACGTACAGTCAGATGTTAACATAGGTTTAGTTGGTCACGTAGACCATGGTAAGACTACTCTTACTAAAGCATTATCAGGAATATGGACTGATACTCACAGTGAAGAAACAAAAAGAGGTATTTCAATCCGTTTAGGTTATGCAGACATTGAATTTAGAAAATGTCCAAAATGCGATGAACCTGAATGTTACACTACTTCCGAAACTTGTGAAATCTGTGGGAGCGAAACTGAATTAATTAGGAAAGTATCTTTTGTTGATGCTCCAGGTCACGAAACTCTTATGGCAACTATGTTATCTGGTGCTGCAATTATGGATGGTGCAGTGTTAGTAATTGCTGCAAATGAGTCTTGTCCACAACCACAAACTAAAGAACATCTCATGGCACTTGACGTAATTGGTGTTAAGGATGTTATTGTAGTTCAAAATAAAATTGATATTGTTTCAAAAGAAAGAGCTATTGAAAGTTATAATGAAATTAAGGAATTTGTTAAAGGTACTTGTGCTGAAGATGCTTTGATAATACCAGTATCCGCTCAACAAGGTGCAAATGTAGATATCTTAATTGAAGCAATGCTTAAACAAATTCAACCTCCGGAAAGAAATATTGATGATACTGCTTTAATGCATGTAGCAAGGTCATTCGATATTAACAAACCTGGTTCAGGCGCTGATAAGATTAAAGGAGGAGTTATTGGTGGAACCTTAGTTCAAGGTACCTTTAAATTAGGAGATACCATTGAAATTAGGCCTGGTCCTACTAATAATGGTGAAAGACTCACCTTAAAATCCGAAATCATCGGTCTTGAAGCTAATGGTAAACAGGTTGAGGAAATAGGTCCTGGAGGACTTGTAGGTATTGCAACAAAATTGGATCCATCTTTAACTAAATCAGATTCTTTATCCGGTACTGTTGCCGGTGAAGAAGGTACATTGCCTGATGTATTGGACAGTTTTAGTATGGAAGCTAATTTGCTTGATCGTGTTGTAGGTACTAAAGAAGAACGTGATGTCGCTCCAATTAAAATTAAAGAGCCATTAATGATCAATTGTGGTACAACAACTACAATAGGTGTTGTTACTTCAACCAAGAAAAATGATGTTGATGTAGCTCTAAAATTACCGGTTTGCGCAAGCCCTGGTGATAGGGTTGCTTTAAGTCGTAGAGTTGGAGCTCGTTGGAGATTAATAGGTTACGGTATTATTAAATAGAGGGCAAATAATGGACTCTAAAGAAGTTGTAATTGATACCAATTTTTTTATGGTTCCTTTTCAGTTCAATGTTGATGTCATCAGCGAACTTGAAAAATTATTACCTTCTTATAGATTAACTACTCCAAGCTTTGTTATCAATGAATTGAAGGGTTTGAAACGAAATAATAAAGGAAAAACAAGGTTAAATGCGAATTTGGCCTTAAAATTAGCTAATTCTTCAAAAATTGAAATAAAGGATATTTCATTATTGGAAAATGAAACTGTGGATGATGCGTTACTTAGAGTTTCAGAAGTATTAGCTACAAACGATATTGAATTGAAAAATCGTGCAAAGGATAAAGGAATAACAGTTGCTTATTTAAGGCAAAAAAAATATATTGCAGTTGAAGGTAAAATATAATATTAATTAAACTTATTAATTAAATGAGGGATTATTTTGTATTATAAAACAAAAATTGAGGATACAGTAAGAATTCCACCTTACAGATTTGAAGATCCTCTTGAAGAAGTCGCTATTCAAACTTTAAATAAAAAGTATGAAGGTCGTTTAGACAAAAAACTAGGTTTACTTATATGTGTTAACAGTATAGATGATATTAGCGAAGGCAGACTCATAATGGGTGACGGAGCTTCTTACCATAATGTTGTTTTTGACGCTATATTCTTCAAACCAGAACAGCATGAAATATTTGATGGTGAAGTAATCGATATTGTTGATTATGGTGCATTTGTAAGAATTGGACCTATGGATGGTTTAATACATGTTTCCCAAGTTACTGATGACTATATTAGTTATGATGCTAAAAGAGGGGCATTACTTGCAAAAGAATCTAATAAAACCTTGGATGAAGGTGACTTAGTCAGAGCTAGAGCAGTTAGCGTATCCATTAAAGATGAATCTACCAATAATATTGAAAATAACAGGAATTCCAAAATTCCTCTCACTATGAGACAAACCAATTTAGGTAGATTTGAATGGATTGAAGAAGCTAAAGAAAAAAGTAGGAAGGCTAAACAATGAAAGCATGTACAGTTTGTAAAATGATTTCAAATAAAGATCATTGCCCTAGTTGCGGAAGTCCTACTTCTGACAATTGGAGCGGTCTTTTGATTATAACTGATCCTGAAGAATCTGAATTAGCTCGTGAATTGAATATTCAAATTCCAGGAGAATATTGTTTAAGAGTAAGATAGAGGGTTTTTCGTGTTAAGATTAGATGCAGAGTTAAATAAAGATATAATTTTAGAGCTTAAAAAGCCATTAGGTAAATTATATCCTGACTTTGAAGATGCAATTGGTGAAATCAAATCTTCCAAGTTTTTAATTTCTGTTGGTGATGAAACTTTCAAAAATCTTACTGAACATGAATTATATCCGAATATTGGTATAATCGATAATTTAATTCAAAGAAAAAATCATACTCATGAGGTTATACGTGCAGACCATATTTTAAAGGCAGACAATCCTGCTGGATGTATTACAGATGATCTATGGGAAACCATAGAACAGGCTCTTGAATTATCTAACACCGGCGAATGTTATGTAATTGAAGTAGCGGGGGAAGAAGATCTTGCAGTTCTTCCTTGCATCATCATGGCAAATCCAGAAACTACAATTTTATACGGACAACCAAATGAGGGTTTGGTGCTTTTAAAAGTTTCTGACGTTAAAAATAAGGCTCAAAGGCTTATTGATGGATTTATTAAAGAATAAATTGAATTGAGGTTTAATAATGGAAATCGAATTTATCGAAGAAAAAGAAAACAAATTGTTTAACAGAAAAGAAATTAAATTTTATGTTGATTATGATGGAGAAGCAACTCCTAAAGTTTTAGATATCAAATCTAAATTAGTTGCTTTATTAAATACTAAAAAAGATTTAATTGTAGTCGACAATGTACAACCACACTACGGTGAACCTAAAGCATTAGGTTATGCAAAAGTTTATGACACTGTGGATGACTTAAAATACATTGAAGCTGAACATGTTTTAGCTAAAAATGCTGAACCTGAAGAAGAACCTGAAGAAGAAGCGGAAGAAGCAGCAGAAGAATAGGTGATTTATATGGTAAGAAAAGCAGATCTTTACAAAGTAGATGGCGACAAAATTGAAAGAAAAAACCCAATTTGTCCTCGTTGTGGTGAAGGTGTATTCATGGCAGACCATGGTGACAGATTCGCTTGCGGTAAATGTGGATACACTGAAATGAAAAAATAAGATTTTTCAAATCTTTTTTTCTTTTTTTTATTTTTTAAGGTGATTCTTGTGGATAATATAAGAAACGGTAGATT
>JAFRFD010000077.1 GCA_017434525.1 Methanobrevibacter sp. | reverse complement strand
GCTAGGTATTCACTATTATAGGTTAAATCAAATTTGTTATTGTCAATAGTGACTTTAGTACTGAACTGATTTACCACAATACCATCTTTATTGGTATTGGTAAAAGTCAAACCACTGATAATAATAGAACCAGCTTCACCACTACCGTCACCAATAGTAATAGTACCATTATTTATAATACCAAAATCTTCCTTAGCAGCAATCTTAATATTACTACCAGAGGCTATTTTCATGTCCTTATTGTTTAAGGTTCCAATGTTCAATGTATAATTTCCCATTGGATCCAATTTATCAGTTGCAGTACCGTTTTCATTGAAGTATGTACTATACGAATTATCATCTATATCGTATGATGTTTCTTCGCCTTCTTCAAGGGCAACAGCACTCAAACTGTTTTTAACATCATTATCCGTAATATCTACGGAAACATCATCAATGGAATCAGTTGATACATCCGTATCATCTATTGATTCCGCACTTACAGCCCCAATAGCCAGAATTGCAAGAAGCAATACGGCTAAAATGACTGAATACTTTTTTAGTTTCATAATTAAAAACCTCGTTTCTAATTCAAGATTATTTTATAATTTTAAAAATTCAATATTTAATAAAGTTATAATTTTGACTCTATTGATAAAATAATATTGAATTATATATAATTATATGTAACATGATTAAAAAGTCTTTCCATTAAGTTTTATTAATTGTCAATTTTAATTTAATATATGTTGTTTAAACTTAACGATTATAGAAAAAAACTAAAGAATCTTAAACAAAAGTTATTAAAATTGCTTAAAAAAAGAAGATAATTTAGAAATTTAAAAAATAAGAAATATGAATTTTATATTTGATGTGATAAGAAAAATAAATGAGAAAATGATTCACACTAAAAAAAATCCAATTTAAAACAATGCAAAAAAAGTGATAAAAAATATAACAACGTTATATCAACAGTCTATAAAAAATAGCAGGGCCTAGATTTGAACTAGGGCTCTCGGGGTTATGAGCCCCGCGGGATCACCAGACTACCCCACCCTGCTAGAAATATTCAACATTATAATATTAGTTTCCATAATATATAAACTTTTGGATTAAAAGAAATCTAATCAAATAAAACAAAAGCAAAAAGAGTAAAAAATAAAGAAATAGGAAAAATAATGAATATTATTTTCCTTTTTATTCAGCTTCAGCTTCCAAAAGCTTTTCTTCTTCTTCAAGTGCCTTAAGACGATTATCGAGATCTTCGATTTTTTCATTGGTTACAGTACTGTATTCACTGAATCTTTTCTCCAAATCGTCAATGCTGTCACATGCAGAAATGCAACGTTTTTCAAGACTTTCCAAATCATCTGTAGTGACTAAAGACCAGCTTTCAATCAATTCCTCACTTTTCTCATCAAGGAAAGAATCCAATCTTCTGGAAAATGCATCTGTAGTGTTGGCATAGGATTTATCAATGTCCTTAAAGGAAGACTTAATCTTATCTCCAACAGAAACCTTTTCCCTTAAGTCATCATCTATGCGGATTGATTGAATATCCTCTTTTTTAGGAATAGTGAAAGAGTTTCTTAAATCATTTACATCAAAGCTGCCGCCGTTAACAGTTTGCAGGTAGTAATAGACTATAATTACAATAGCTGCTATAAGAATAATGATTGCCAATAATTCAATTGCTTCCATAATTAAACCTCACTATTTTTTATTACTGTCCTTATTGAGTTTATTCTCTTTTTCTTCAATTTCCTCAAGCATTTTTTCGAGTTTCCTAAGTTCGGTTTGAGCTTCAAGACGTGCCAAACGTTCATTGATTTCACTATGTAAATAGCCTACATTGTTCATAACATCCTGAGTGGAATCTCTGATTTGAGTAAGATGTTCCTGTTGTTCCTTAGGCAATTGGATAGGACTTTCCATCAGACGTTTATTTTCCAAGTCCTTTTCAACCATAGCTATTTTTTTAAGCTCAATTTCCTTTTCCATTAATTTTAGCGTATTATTAGATTGGCTTACCTTTTTCCATTGACTAATAACGAAAATAACAACTACAGCCAAAATAACTACTAAAACAAGAATGTAAATTTCACTTGGTATTACCACATTAGCCATAGACTTACCTCCATAGATAACTAAATTAGATTATATGATAAACATGAGAAGTTTAAAATCAAATCAATAGAGTTATTAATTCAAATAAGAATATTGTATATTATATAACTGGAAGTATATAAAAATTTTTATAAGGTTTCGTCCATATTTAATAAATAGATATATTTTTAATTTCAATGATTTTTATCAATAATTAAAAAAACAGACCGATAAAAGATTTTTATCCTGTTAAAAAAAAAGATTATTAATGATTTTCATCAAAAATCAAAAAGAAATTTTAACAAATGATGAAAAAATCAATGATTTTTATCAATAATGAAATAAATAATGAAAATGAGATATTTTAAATAAATATACAAAGTATTTTATAATTTAAAGCCGTGATATAATGGTTGATGAAATTAAATCCTATGAAGAAGCTGGAAAAATAGTATCCCGAGTAAGATCAGATGCATCAAAGATGATTGAAAACGGTCTTCCGATTATTGACCTTGTAGAGTTTGTGGAAAGCGAAATATTAAAATCAGGTGCGGGAATTGCATTCCCGTGTAACGTTTCAATCAATGAAATAACCGCACACTACACATCCCCTGCAGGAGATACCAATAAGATGGTTACAGGAGACCTTGTTAAACTGGATCTGGGAGCGGAAGTAAACGGTTATATAGCAGATTCCGCTGTTACAATTATGGTTCCCGGAGACAACCTGGAAGAGCTCTTTGATGAAGAGACCCTTGAGAAAAACCAAAGAATCATAGACGCTTCAGCAGCGGGACTTGAAGCCGCAATCAGTACCGTAAAGGCAGGAGTTAGAGTCTGTGATATAGGTGCTGCCGTTGAAGAGGCAATTGCAGAATATGGTTTAAATCCTGTCAGAAACCTTACAGGACACAGTCTTGAACACTGGAACCTCCATGCAGGAATTTCAGTTCCAAACTATAACAATAATGACCCTACAATCCTTGAGGAAGGTCAGGCTGTAGCGATTGAGCCTTTTGCAACAGACGGTGAAGGTTTTGTCAATGACTGTCCTTATGCTTATATCTTTTCATTTATGCAGAACAGGCCTTTCAGAATGAAAAGCACTCAAAGAATGCTTAAACATATTGAAAAAAATTACAGATACCTGCCGTTTTCAGGACGCTGGTTAACTGAGGAGTTCAATGAGCACAGAGTCAATACCGCATTGAAACAGTTAGGGGATGCAATGGCCATTTACCCTTATGCAGCATTAAAGGAAAGAACCGGAGCATGGGTGTCTCAAAAAGAGCATACACTGATTGTTGAAAGTGATGGTTGTCAAATAACCACACTTTAATTTCTTTTTTTAAAAAAAGTATAAAACTCATTTAATAAATAAAATAGTGAAATAAAATAAGAAAAAAATAACTTTGTAGAAACCCTCTCTAAAAGATTTGTGTGTACCTGTATACGTTATATACGACATTTTTTAGTTTGGTTTCTTTATTACGCAATTTTTCACTTCGTGAAAAATTTATACCTGAAAATTTTCGTTTGATAACAGAAATTACACTTTCTACATTCATTCTTCTAGCATAAGCCTTTGGTCTGAAGATTGTTGAACTGTTTAAACGATAGTGGCCATTTTTTGCTCTTGTTTTAAGAGGTATTTGGTCAAAAGCCAAGGTTTCTTCGTTTATGCATTTCCTTATCTCTTCTGAATCATAAGCTCTGTCTGCTAAGATATAATGTGGATGATATCTTTTAGATTCTCTAATTGCTGCTAAAGCGAATTGCGTATCATGTTTGGGACCTCTAGAAACTCCATAATGAAGGATCATTCGAGTGTCTACATCGATAGCAAGATGGTTTTTAGTGTATCCTTTTCGCTTTTTAGTTCGAATTTGAGCGTAATATTTATCAGCATAGTCACTTGTATGTCCAGTACCATCCAAAGCAATCATTTCACTCTTTTCAGGATGATCCAATAATAAAAAATCATTTAAATACTTGATTTGAGTGTCAGAAAGTCTTTGAAAGAATTTCTGGATTGCTGTGTAATGCGGCAATCTGGTAAGTCCCAGAAAATTAAGTATTTCAGTGCATGGCTCCAAATAATCTATTATTCCACGATATGTGGTTTTTAAATAAATTTTTGCAGCCAAAATAGTAACTAATTGGGGCTGAGTGTACAAATGATTACTGCAATCACATGAATATTTACTAAAAACAATTAAAGCACAGTTATACGTCTTTTCAACGAATTTAAGAAACATATTTGTATTAACAGTGTTTTTAAATTGTTTTTCTTTTGGAAATTTTCCATTAATTTTCAAACCAAAATCAGAAAGAGTTAAATGTCTTGAAATCAAATAATAATATGGAGAATAAATTTTTTTGCTATTCATATTAATATTTATTCTCCATTTTACTATAAATAGTTTTATATTTGTTTTTTTAGCATATAACAAGTACAATTTCAAGTGTAAAAAATTTAAACCATTTTTAGACCGTTATAGGCCAAATAAAGAAAGGTCAAAAATTTTTTTCACGATAGTAATGTTTCAACTGTAAAATTTAAAGCACAAATAACTATTTTTAAGACAAACAAAGACATTTAATGCATTATTTAATAAAAATAATCGATTAAAATCGATAACTAACTTTTTCTGATATGGTTTCTACAAAGTT
>JAFRFD010000076.1 GCA_017434525.1 Methanobrevibacter sp. | reverse complement strand
TTCCAGTTCAACTTCTTTGATTTTGTCTTTTAATTCTTCAAGTGCAGCGTAATGTTCCTTAGGGGAAATATAATCTTTAAGAATGGAAAGAGATTGTACTTTCTCGGTTAATTCATCTATATGTGTTTGTTGTTTTTCAATAGTTTCTTTAAAGTCTTTTTCTTTAACATCGAATGTGGATTGGAGTTCGTCTTTAGTTTCTTTAAAACTAGCATTTAAAGCTATGATATTATCATTCAGCAACTTATTGGTTTCGTTAATGTTGGTGTTGGCATTTTTCAATTGATCATTTTCTTTAATCAATTCTTCATTTCTAGCTGCAAGACCATCAGATGTTTCAATAATACTTTCATATGCACCTTTCCAATACTTGCATTTATTTTGTGCACCTTCAAGTTTTTCTTTTAATTCTTCCATTTCATCTTTATCAATAACTTTAGGCTGAGTTTTAGATTCTTCCAGTTCTTTTCCAAGATTGTCAACTCTTGCTTTTAGGTTTGCAATCATTGCATCCTTTTCCTGAAGTTCACCTTTCAAATCTTCATTGTTAATGTCAGCTTCAAGTTCTTTGATTCTGGCCTTGTAATCATTTACCTGGTTTAATTGTTGGACTACGTTCTCATGTTCTTTTTCTGACAGGACATAGACTTTTTCTCCAACTCCAAAAACAGTATTGCTGAATCCTATCCTATTAGCGTTAGCAGTATTTTTCTTAACTTCAAATTCTTGACCTATTGCATGGTCAGTTTTTTCAAGTGTTTTTTCATCCATCACTTTCACTCCAAATCCTTAACATACATATGTTTATCACAACTATATTTTATAGCTATTGCAATTCGATTGCAATTTTATTGCAACAGTTGCAACTCATGATTGCAACAAATTGCAACTAGTTGCAACTTTTGAACAACTTCACAAAAAGTTGAAAATTGTTTAAATTTCAGTTTTTTGGAAAAATCAAAACGATCTCTGGTATTTTTCGAGGTATGCTGTTTGCTTGCAGGAACGATTCATTATTGTGATACTTGTACTACAATATATGTATTATATTAAGGTATTGCAATAAGCCGAAAATAGGGGGTAGTCTGGACATACAGATGTGCCACTGGACATACTGCACTTTCGCTATGTAGTACAATAATTTATATACATTCGTGTATACATTCACAATTGCAATAATTGCAACACCAAAATAATGAATTGCAACTGCAAGGAAAATAGGGTCAAAATTGCAATTATCGATATTTCGGATTTTTAAAATTGCAATTAATTGCAACAAAATTGCAATTCATGTATGGAAAATTGCAACAAAATTGCAATTTCTCTTTGACGTTAAATTTAACTTTCTTAAAATTACAATTGTTCAATTATTTTAAAATATATTAAAAAATATTGAACAAACTAATAATAAAAAATTGCAATAATTGCAACTCGAATTTCAGATTTCATGGTGAAAAATTTGGAAGTTGCAATCGGATTGCAATAGAGTTGCAACAAAATTGCAATAGTTGCAACAGGAATTGCAACAGCAAAAATGGTCAGAACATATAGACCAACTAATACAAAATCTAACATTTGAAGTAATAAAATAATGTACTACATAAAACGGACACATTATATAAAAATTATAATACTTGATTATATAAATTATATAATATGTCAAGTAATAGTATAAGCTGGACTTACTTCTGCCAGGGCATGAACTCAATTGCATACTGGCTACTCCAGAACAAAAAGAAATATAAAAAGCGTGACTACTACCAAATACTCAAACTAAAAGGTAGCTGCGCAGATGTAGAAAAGAAAGCAAAGAAACTAGGAACCGATAAGCTAGTAGCTATGTATACTATGGCGGCCATTAAAGACAATACGTCTTTAGATTTCCTTCCAAACTATGTAACATTAAAGAACGGCCTTCAGATAGATAAAGCTGAATACGTAGACATGGCCATACGGGCAGAAGCATATATTAAAGCCAATGGAAGATTACCTGCAATAGTATATAGGAAATCAACATTACCGGACTATAAAGACACTACAATGAATTTCTTTATTAAGATATTTAACTTCAAAGGAAATACAATTGATGAGGCTTTAGCTATTATAGCAAACAAGAAATTATATAGCAAATACTTCGATTCACAGAAAACAGATAAGCAGACAATCAATGACGGTAGTAAAGGCAAAGGTTCCAACTGTGTAGACTGGGGACAAGTATATTACCGCATAGCAAAATCATTAGGCTATGACGTGCAATTTGTCCACGTTAAATGTCGTGTCAGTGGTACTGGCCATATCAGATTAAGGCTGAGACATTCCAAACATACATCCGGAAACTGGATCAACCGTGACCCTGCAGCAGTAGCAGATGCAACTTCAGGAAATGTACGATCCATCTGGTGTGAAGACGGATACCTTATAGCATATGATCCATCATGGATATTTACAGATCTATATTCAAGTTAGAGGTGATAAAATGAATTGCGGCGAAGCTATTGAAGAATTAAAAAAATTCCCAAAAGATAAACCATTAATGATAATGGGATGGTATAGTATTGCAGAAACAGATGACCCTGAAGACATTAACAGTATATGTTATCTCAAAGAAGTAGAT
>JAFRFD010000075.1 GCA_017434525.1 Methanobrevibacter sp. | reverse complement strand
TTTTTCTTGAGATGTTTTGTAGAACTCTTCGTATCCTTTACCGAATGAACGAATATCCATGTAGTAACAGGTTACTTCGGTGTCAGGTTCGTGGTCAATACATAATTGAGCGTTTTTCATGGAGTACATACAACATACTCTTGAACAGTATGGTTTACCTATTTGTTCATCTCTTGAACCTACACAGTGGATGAATGCTACACGTTTAGGTTCGATACCATCGGAAGGTTTGATTACGTGTCCACCAGTAGGACCAGATGCGTTAATCATCCTTTCAATTTCCATAGCAGTAATTACGTTGGAGAAACGTCCGTATCCGTATTGGTAAATTCCGGATGGGTCGAATGGGTCGTAACCGATTGCTGCAACAATAGTACCAACTTCTAATTCAATAGTTTCAGGTTGTTGGTTGTGGTCGATAGCGTTAGGACCACATGCTTGTACACATAAGTTACATTCGATACAGTAGTCTTTATCAATAGTTGCACATAATGGTACAGCTTGAGGGAATGGGATGAATGCAGCTTTTACCATACCGACACCTTCGTCATAGTAGTTAGGTATTTCGATAGGACAAGCTTCTTGACAAGATCCACATCCAGTACATAAAGCTTCATCTACGTATCTAGGTTTTTTCTCAACTTTTACTGTGAAGTTTCCGATGAATCCATCAACTTCAGTAACTTCTGCGTAAGAAATTAATTCGATGTTTTCGTGTTTTGCGCAGTCTACCATCTTAGGTGCTAAAATACACATTGAACAGTCAAGAGTAGGGAATGTTTTGTCTAATTGTCCCATTCTTCCACCGATAGTTGGGTTTCTTTCTACAACGTAGGTTTTGAATCCCATATCAGCTAAGTCTAAGGAAGTTTGGATACCAGCTACTCCCCCACCGATAACTAATGCTTTGTTATCTACTGCTACTTTAGTAGCTTCTAATGGTTCGAGTAATCTTGCTTTTGCAACAGCCATACGTGTTAAATCTTTAGCTTTTGCAGTAGCTTCTTCTGGTAAGTCCATGTGTACCCAAGAGTCTTGTTCTCTTAAGTTAGCAAATTCAAATAAGAATTTGTTTAATCCAGCTTCTTCTACACATCTACGGAAAGTAGGTTCGTGAAGACGAGGAGAACATGCTGCTACAACAATTCTGTTTAATCCTTTTTCTTTAATGTCCTCTTGGATCATAGCTTGACCAGGGTCGGAACACATGTATTTGTAGTCGGTTGCGTATACAACGTTAGGTAATGACTTAGCATACTCTGCAACGTCAGGACAGTCGACTACTCCACCAATGTTTACACCACAGTGACAGACGTAAACACCTATCCTAATTTCTTCGTTATTATTTATTTCTTCTGCCATATTAATTCACCTTGTACAAGTCGTGAAAAATATCTAATATATAATAAAAATTGCAATTTTTTAAAACAAGTCTATAGAATTTTTACATAGTATTAGATATACATATGTAGTAAATCCACATATTTAAAGCTTTCTTATGACATTTTAGAGTAAAGTTTATATATGATGAAAAAAAATACTGATTAAAATAGCTTTAAAAATAAAAAAAAGAATATATAAATCTATTTAAGTCAAATAAACGTTCATTGATATTATTTAATGAAATAAAAAATTTAGGTTAGGATAAAAATCACGATTTTTGGAAAAAATTACAAAAAAATTATAGTGGTGTAATCAAAGTGATTACACTATAAGAATCTTAAAAATTAAATTAAAATTAGCTAACGATACCTTCGCTAGTAATTTTAAATACGCATTCACCTTCAGGCAAATGAGGAGAATCAACTAAACGTGCAATTCTCTTACCTGCTAATCCTTTTTTAAGCCAAATTCTGTAAGTGGAAGCGTGACCTAATACGTGTCCACCAATAGCTTTTGTTGGACTTCCAAAGAAGGAATCAGGTTTTGCTTGAACTTGGTTAGTTAAGAAAACAGCAACATTGTAAGTGTTTGCAATTTGTTGAAGTGAATGTAAATGCTGATTTAATTTTTGTTGTCTGACAGCAAGAGATTCTCTTCCAACATATTCTGCTCTAAAGTGAGCCATTAATGAATCAACAATGACCAGTTTAACGTTGGTACCATTTTGAATAAGTTCATTAATTTTGTCTACCATTAAAATTTGGTGAGCAGAGTTAAATGCACGAGCAACATGAATTCTACTTAAAACTTGTTCAACATCTAAATCAAACCCTTCAGCGATTTGTCTGACTCTTTCTGGACGGAAAGTGTTTTCAGTGTCAACAAATACACATTCCCCTTCAAGTCCACCAAGTTCAACAGGCAGCTGAACGGTTACTGCCAATTCATGTGAAATTTGACTTTTTCCAGATCCGAATTCACCAAACACTTCAGTGATGGATTGGGTTTCAATTCCTCCACCGATTAAATCGTTGAATTCTTGACTGCCTACAGTAATGTGGCCAACGTCTTTTCTTCTTTCATCAACTTCTAAAGCAGTTTCAAAATCTATGTTTTCAGCTCTACGGGCCGCTTCAATTACTTTTTCAGCAACACCTTCACCTATTTCTGCTTTAACTGATAATTCTTTTGGAGTAGCGGTTGCCAATCTCATCATATCGGCAAAGCCTGCATCTCTTAATTTTTCTGCTGTTTTTTCACCAACACCTGGTAAATCTGCTAATTCTACCATAACAATCATTCCTTTACTTGTTTAATTAAAAATATTTGTTTATAATCTTTTTAGGACTTAACCTATTTTCTTCATTAAATTCATCAAAACTAACATTGGCTATAATTTCAATTGTTAAACCGTTTAAATCTTGAAGTTTGTCTTCTATATCATAACCATCATCGGCAAGAGTAATGATTTCCTCTTTTTTCATTCCAATTAACTCTTCAGCTAACTTATCAAAGAAGGTGACTTGAATCTCTCCAGTGTCATCTTCAATTCTTGTTGGAACCATGAGAAGATAATCAGGTTCATCAAAAGTAAAGCCACAATTGTCACAAACATATTCGTCAATTGTTTCCTCTACGCTTTGATTACAGTTAGGACATCTTTTAAGAAGTACCCTTTGGGTGCTTACATCTTTAATTGTACCAGTGACACAAACGTTTGTATCGTCTTCCAATAATGATTCTATTGTTTTTGGAGTGTAAATTTCAGCCATTAACTCATCGATGGAAGGTAATTTTTCCAATTCGCTTTCACTAGGTTCGAGAATAGTTGTAGCGCTTGATACATTAGCTTCAAGACGGTTATCCATATTCAATGCTAAACGTGGATTTTGTAGTTTAATTCCATCACCAATTTCTCTTTCTTTAAGGGCATCCTTATCCCATAAAGCAACTCTTATGGCGCCTGTATCGTCAGCAATTTCAATATTTCTTACATGACCTTCGTCACCAGTATCCCTATCAAAAGTACGTAAATCATTGATTTCAATTATTCTACCAATGATGATTGTATCCTCTTCATCTTCATCAAGATCTTCAATTTTTTTAGGATTGTAGATTGTTTTTTCTAAAGTAGATAATTCAGGTATGAACATTGCTGATGCCTGTTCTTCGGATAATTTGATTACTCTAGAACCGCTTCCGATGTTTAAATCAACACTCATCATTCCAAGTCTTGTCCTGGCATTTTCAATTTGGTATGCATCTCCAACGACATATTCTTCCTGTGCTCTTTCATTCCAGAAAGATAATCTGACTTTTCCTGACTCATCAGCAAACATTACTGAACGGACGATGCCAACACTACCATCATCACGTTGGAACTCATTAACATCATTAACTGAAAGAATTCTACCGATTACATCTATTTCCTTACCCTCATCATCGATTTCGGAAATTGAACCTATAGGAACTGGTCTTAGTTGTTCCCTAATGCCTTCAAATTCATCCAATTCCTCAATGGTTAAGTTTTCTGGATTGATTGTGATTTGGGTATTGAAATTTGTGTTCATTGAATATCCGCTTTCAGTATAATCATCGAAACGAACGTCTCCACCAATAATTTTAACAATATCTCCTTTATTTATTGGTAAAGCTGTGTCATCACCCCAGACAGTGACTCTAATGGAACCTGTTGTGTCTCCTACATCGAAGTTTCTTAATCTGCCTTCAGTATTGTCTGTTTTTCTAATGAATGTTTTAATATCCTGGAGCCTGACAACAACTCCTTTAATGGAAACGTCACGTTGTTCGGTTAAACCACCAATCTGATAAAATTCCTGCTCAATTTCAGGAACATCAAAATCTCCTTTAATTATTCTTCCATCCCAATGTGTTAAAGATATTTCAGATTCCCCATCCCTATTTGTCCTTTCACGAGATTGGGCAGCGAGAATTTTTACTGTATCTCCATCTTCCAATTTTAAATCATCGATTAATTCAACATTCTTATTCCATAATGTGTAGGTGATTTTACCGGTTGCATCCTGTAATTCAAGTGAAGCCACTTTTCCCTGTTTTCCATTTTTTTCATAGCTTCTTATTGTAGGAATTCTAAGAATTCTAGCAACAATGTTTACTTTGGTTTCAGGTTTAATATCAGCTATGTCAGTAATGGTTTCTTCATAAACCGGGAATTTTGAAGCGTCCTCATCAAGATGTGCGATTGATGATCTTTGCCTTAAATTAGCTTCCAGCCCAGAATATCCTTCTTTAATATCTACATTTTTGATTTGTATGATATCTCCTTCATGGAACTTAGTCAAAAGAGGCATGTTTTGGGTCCAGAAAACACATCTCATTTTTCCTGTGTTGTCTTGAAGCTCCACATTACAAACTTCACCCTCCTTACCTTTACGGGTTTTAAATGATCTTTTATTGGAAATTGATATTACCCTACCTGCAACGGTAACGTCCTTACTTCCATCTTCTAGCTTGTCGATTGATTTAGCGGAATATTCCGGTCTTTCGGAAATAGCTTCGACTTCTTCTTCCTGGTCTTGTGCTTCTTTAACGACCATGTCTGCAAAAGTGGCATCGCCCATAAATGAAATGTCAGCATTTTCTTTTTTGAAAACGTTCATTCGTTCAAAGAATTCTTCTTCAGTTAGCTTATCCTTAACTTTGTCGTAATATTCTTGTAATTCTTCAGTCATTGTAAATTCTGTATTTTCAACACTATCTATAGAATTGTCATCAGTGGCTTCGACTATGGAATTTTCATCGCCATTTTCTTCTGTAGAAACTATTTCTGGAGCTTCAACACCATAATTGCCTAAAATCATGCGTGCCAAATCCACATCATTCATAAATTCTACATCACCGTAACTTTTACGTAATTCTTCGATTTCAGCGTTGAACTCTTCTTCAGAAAGTTGATCTTTGATTTTTTCATATAATTGTAAAATTTCTTCTTGCATACCAAACCCCTCATAGAAAAGTTAATTATAATTTTATAAATATGCCCTATATAAAGTATTAGAGACAGAGCATTTGATAAGTAATATTTTATTTATAAAAAAAATTAACATAAATTTTTTTAAAGTGTGAAAATGTGCAAATATGTTAATATGCATTTGGATTTTTCTTTAAGGCTGTCTTAATCATTATCGCCAAGTCTAAACCCATATGCCAATTTTCTACATACTCAATATCATATTTAATACGTTTTTTAATGGAAGTGTCTCCACGACATCCGTGGATTTGAGCCCAGCCAGTGATTCCTGGCTTAACTTGATGCTTGACCATGTACTTCGGAACGTCCTCTTTAAACTGTTCTACAAAGTATGGCCTTTCAGGTCTTGGACCGACAACGCTCATATCCCCTTTCAAAACATTGAAAAATTGAGGCAATTCATCTATACTAGTTTTTCTGATAAAATTTCCGACCAAGGTTTTGCGCGGATCGTCTTTTGTTGTCCATTCTGATATTTCCTCGTTAGGGTCCTGAACCTTCATACTGCGGAACTTGTACATCATGAACGGTTTGCGATTGTATCCTATCCTTTCCTGTTTAAATATTATAGGGCCTTTTGATGTCAATTTAATTGCGATTGCAGTTATTATCATGATTGGAGAAGTTATTATGATGGCTATGATTGAAATAATGTAGTCTGAAGCGTATTTCATAAACTTGTTGAATTCGTCATCCAGCGGGACATAACGAATATTGATTATAGGAATATCCTCAATCATGTCAACTGACGGTTGGGCAGGGAAATACCTGATATAATCCGGAATGATTTCCGCCTTAATTCCAAATTTCTCACAGCTTTCCACAAGTTCATTTATACGATAATAATATTTTAAGGGAATGGCTAAAACAACCCTGTCAAATCTATTTTTCTCCAATATATTATCCAAATCTTTAAAAGCTCCAATGACCTTAGTTCCGGCAATTTCATTTCCAACATGGTCGGATCTTCCTAAAAATCCGCTGACAACATAACCCAGATAGGGATTATCCTTTATTTTTTGGGCAAATGAAAAAGCCAAATCATTGTCACCGACAATTAAAATATGTTTTAGATTCCTGTTATTAATCCTGATTTTTCTAAGAAAACTTCTAACTATAAACCTTTCAATTATTCCAAAGAACGTTCCTATTATGGCTAAAAGGAAAAGCATGATTCTTGAAAAGTTTGGCTGATTAATAATAAACAAAATAGAAACTAAAACAAAAAATGCTACAATATTGACCTTAATAATTTGTGTGGCTTCTGAAAATATATTCTTATAGGTCCTACGCGGTTTATACAATCCAAAAGCAAAATAAAGAATTAAATAAGTAGGAATTACGGCAAAAACTAAGAATAAAACATAACTTGATATTGGCAAATGGTCTCCAATCGGACCGAATAGTGTAGTATTGAATCTCAACAAAAATGAACATGCTAGAGATAAAATTACAACTAAAACATCAATAAATACCAAAACAATATTTAACAGTCGTTGATTTTCTTTTATCATAGCAATTACCAAAAAACTAGTTTTAATATAATATTGGTTGCTATATTATTTAACTCTTTTTTTGAATAAATTTAAAAATAGCTTTAAAATGCATAAAACCGCCATTCCAAAGTAAACAACAATATTCAAAACGAATGAGTTTTCATTGGCGTGGTGTTTTTTATAATAAATATACATTGCATGATAAAATTCATAAATCAACTTATTTTTTTGTTTTTTACTGCTGGCTCCCTTGAAGTGAGTTATTGAATTCTTTCCATAATAGACAATCTTCCAGCCGGCCTTTTTTATACGATAACACAGGTCAATGTCTTCACCGTACATGAAAAAAGTCTCATCCAATAATCCGACCTCATTCAAAGCCTTTTGTCGAATGAACATGAATGCGCCGGTAAGACAATCGATTTCATAGACTTCATCATCGGGCAGACTTGTTAGATTATAGTTATCGTCACTGCTGTTGTTTGGAATGTGAAACAGCCTGAAAAAGGAGTTTTTAACATTCGGAAAAGTTCTTTTGCATGCCTTGTCAAGATTTCCGTTTTCCAAAAGAACCCTGCATCCGCATGCCCCGACATCATCATGCTTTTCCATATAATTAAATATGCTCTCCAATGTATTTTCCCAAACAACCGTATCGGAATTCAAAAGCAATACATAATCGCTATTTACCTGCCTTAAGGCCTGATTGTTTCCGGATGCAAAACCGTTGTTCTCTTTAGAAGCTATGAATTTCACTCTATCATCAAAATATTCTTGTAATTGTTTTAAGCTATCGTCATTTGAGGCATTGTCTACAACGACGATTTCATAACTGAACGGATAAGAATAGCTTAAAATAGAATTAATGGTATCCCTTGTCAGTTCAAATGTTTGATAATTTACAATTACAATAGATAAATCCATGAAAATCAACCGCTATCTTTTTAAAAATTTGATTGTGTTAATAATTAATCTATATTCAATTTTTAAATAATTTTTTATATTTTCTGATTTGAACTCTGTTTTTTTAATCTTATTTCTTGTGGATAATCCTTCCTTGATTCCCTCCAAATAGATTGAGCCAAAACCTTTTTTTACAAAGAATAAATACTTTATCAAAAATCCGAAAAACAAAAATATGAAATTAGTAATCTTTAATGGGATAGGAATATTTTTATAGACTACCCACACATTATTTCGTGCCGCCAGCCTTACCTTAAACTCATTGTGTCTGCTTCCACTTGTTGCACTGCCAATATGATAAACAATTGCCTGCGGACACAGTAAGTTATGATAACCATTGATTCTTGACCTTATAGCCAAATCCACATCTTCCATATATGCAAAAAAGTTGTCGTCAAACATTCCAAGCTCTTCCAATAGGGATTTCCTATACAATGCCGCCCCGGCGCAGCTTGAAAATATTTCCTTTACCTCAAGATATTCATCTGACTTGTGGTTTTCACCTGTCTTTTTTGTCCAGGCAAGCAGATTATACTCATCGCCAACATCATCTATTAAATCTTTATTGTCATATTGAAGCATCTTGGCTTGAACTGAAAATATGTCTTTACTGGATGAAATCAAATCAACCATTTGCCTGATGGAACCTTTTTTAACTTCCGTGTCATTATTCAATGAAAATATATACTCATATTTTGCATTTAGTATTCCCTGATTGACTGCAGGCGCAAAGCCCAAATTCTGTGAATTCTCTATTAATTTAACAGGGAAATTGAAAGCATTATTTTTAATATACTCTTTACTATTGTCACTGGATCCGTTATCAATGATGATTACTTCCCCAATGAGTTCGCTATCATCGTTAAGCGATTCGAAGAAAGTCTTTAAAAATCTTTCCCCATTATAATTCGGTGTTACAACAGAGACCTTCATATTAATCAATTGAATTTTTAAATTTAAACCACATTTTATAATATAATCTTGGATTTAATAAAAATAATCTTACTTTCAACTTAAACTTCATGTCTCCTCTGAATCTTTCCAATTTGGAGAACAGGTCCCTCTTCTCCATTACATACATCACATCATCAAAACCGTAGCAGCTATAGAAGAAGTAGTTCATATTGCCGAAGATGGCTTTTGGAATTCTTGAATGAACGATGAGAGATGCTAAATCGTTTTTTCCACGCATCATATAAAAATTAGCCAAATTCTCAAAAATAGGAACTACATCAAAGCGCCTGAATTCTGTTGTTCTGATAGCTGAATCGGAACGTTGGACATAAAAATAAGTAATTTCATTGCTTATGTGTATCCTTTCACCGTGAATTAATGCTTTTAGTGCAAATTCAGTGTCTTCACCATAAACAACACCTGGAGTAAAGTATATATCATTTTCCTTAATGATACTTGCCCTATATGACAATTGGAAAAAATTAAATAATATTTCCATTCTGAGTTCTTTTCTAATAAAGTCATCTGTAGAGATGATATCAACATTAAAGTGATTAGGACTGGAAACTACATTTTCATCTTTTTTAGCGAATTGTATTAAACTGAAGTCGTAATTCTCATTGTATAGCTCAGATAAATGATTTTCCGTGATATAATCATCAGCATCAACAAAAACTAAATATTCACCGGATGAAATATTAATTCCGTGATTTCTTGCAACACTAACGCCGCCATTTTCCTGATGAACTACCTTATATGGAACTTCACAATCCTTTAATGTGGTATTTATTATTTCCAAGCTGTTATCGGTAGATCCATCATCGATTACGATAATCTCATAGCTATCAAAATCCTGATTGATGACTGATTCAAGGGTTGTTCCTACATACTCATCACAATTATAAACTGGAATAATTACACTGACCTTAATATTATCCATATTAACCCTCATATTCTAATAGAAAATCGACAACTCTTTTAGATGATTCACCGTCTATTGCATCAAATTGTGTCATGGCAAACTCTGAGATTTTAGTTTTATCAAATTCATAATTCTCAATGACATTAATCAATTGATTGGAATCACTGACAACAGGCCCCGGAACGGTAGATTTAAAATCAAAATAAAATCCTCTCTCATTGGACATGTAGCTCTCAAAATCATAAGTGAAAAATACAATCGGCTTATTTAACATTGCAAATTCTATCATGATTGATGAATAGTCTGTGATTAAAATATCACTCACAAGCAGCAATTCCTGCTCTGAAGGATAGTCGCTGCAGTCAATATATTTGCCTTTTGCAGCAATGTCGTCCTTGTAAAAGTCTTTGATTTTAGGATGAAGCCTTAAAGCCAAGATATACTCCTCACCCAATGCCTCATTAAATCTTTCTAAATCCAAATAATTGAAAACATTATTATATTTTTCCTCATCTCTAAACGTTGGGGCATATAGAATAATCTTTTTATCTTCGCAAATATTAAATTTATCAAAAAATTTTGATTTCAAATCCTTGACATCGTGATTTTCAAAATAATAATCCGCTCTTGGAAGGCCTAAAGGCTTGATTTTATCCTTTGATATTTGAAAAGCCTCGGAATAATAATCTACAATGTTTTTAGAAGAAACAATTAAATAATCAGTGTTTTTACCAATTTTTTCAAGAATCTCTATGCTGTCCTTATCAACAGACGCTCCAAACTTTTTTGAAGCTCCCGGAGCATGCCACAATTGGGTGACAACAGTATCATTTTTAAAATTCATATATGCTATCGGAAAGAAATTGTCATTTAAGAATACGTAATGGGAAGTGGCTAAATTCTTAAAGTCCTTAAATGAAAGTTTATCCTTATAAAAGAAGTTGAATTCATAATTTTTTCTTTTTTCAAATTCCTTTTTAATATAATCAAGATTGCCCTTAAAGGACTCCCTTGAATCCACTATAAACGTGATTTTATTTTTATCTACTGGAAATATTTTAAATAAGTTAAATATAGCCCCATATACTTTATGTTTAATATAATTCATAAAAATCAATGAAATAAGAAAATTGACTTAGTGGAAAAATGCAAGTATTCCTGGAATTGACTCTAACATCGCCTGTACACCTAAAATAAAAATTGCAAGACCTCCAATGAAGTTAATGTATCTTGCATATTTTATAGCGACTCTAGTACCAAATGTACCAATTAAAAACCAGCAGACAACAGCAAGTAAACTTAAACAGGCCAATCCTAAAGGATCTACATGAGCATCAACACCCTGAGCCGCCAAAATCAGGTTTTCAATGTTACCAAATAATATTAAAATGGAAAACTGCTTAATTTCAGCGAACATTCATTCACCCCTGACAGATTGAACCATAGCCTGCAGGCCTAAAACAAATATTGCTAATCCACCAATGAAATTAATAAAATCAACATATTGATAAAAAAGTTGGGTTCCAAATGTTCCAACAATCAGCCACATGGAAACACATAAAATACTTACAATACCGAGTTTTACTGGATTTACACCTGCTACAACCCCTTGAGAAGATAAAACCAAGTTTTCAATATTGCCAAAAACAATTAAACCGATAAAAGGTAAATATTGCTCCAACATAAAATCACCATTTCCCCAAAATTCGGAAATAATTTTTTCCGAAAAACAAACCTTACAATAATGAATATTAAAGAATAATAATATATAAAACTATCCTTAATACCTAAAAAAATAGAAACTAAAATATGAATAAAAATATAATGAATATGATAATTTAATCTAAAATTTTTAAACAAAAAGTGAAAAAAGTTAAAAATAAATAATAAAATAATAGAAAAAAGAGGTATGTTTCAAGTGTAAAACTTATCTATTTCCATACATCTTTTCATAATATTTCTGATAATCGCCACTTTTAACCTGATTAGTCCAATCCTGATTGTCCAAATACCATTGAATAGTTTCCTTAATGCCTTTTTCAAAAGTATAGGAAGGAGACCATCCCAAATCATTTTGGATTTTTGTTGAATCAATTGCATAACGTCTGTCATGGCCTAACCTATCAGTTACAAATTCTATTAATGATTCATCTTTACCTAATTCTTCCAATATCAATTTTACAATGTAAATATTTTCTTTTTCGTTGTTTCCGCCGATGTTATATACTTCACCTAATTTACCTTCATGCATAACCAAATCGATTGCTCTGCAGTGGTCTAAAACATGCAGCCAGTCACGGATGTTTTTACCGTCCCCGTAAACAGGCAATTTCTTATCTTCCAAAACATTTGAAATCATCAATGGAATTAGCTTTTCTGGAAACTGATATGGTCCATAATTGTTGGAACAGCGTGTAATGTTAATCGGCAAGCCAAAGGTCTCTCCATATGC
Organism: Methanobrevibacter sp.; assembly: GCA_017434525.1. Lineage (GTDB taxonomy): Archaea > Methanobacteriota > Methanobacteria > Methanobacteriales > Methanobacteriaceae > Methanocatella. The sequence goes on along the minus strand of JAFRFD010000075.1, from coordinate 63,061 downwards.
TCTAGTAATTAAATCTCCACCAGCTTTTGAAGCTGAATACGGACTGTTAGGCTGTAAGGGAGTGGTTTCTGTAAAGTATCCTGTCTTTCCAAGTGTTCCATAAACCTCATCGGTTGATATCTGAATGTATTTTTCAACTCCGAATTCCTTGGCTGCATTCAAAAGAATCTGTGTTCCCAAAACGTTTGATTTGATGAAAATCTCCGGATCTTCTATGCTTCTGTCAACATGACTTTCAGCAGCAAAGTTAATCACATAATCACACTGCCTAACCAACTCATCAACGACTGTTTTGTCCCTAATGTCGCCTTTAACAAATGAATAATTGTCCTTATTTTCAATATCCTTTAAGTTTTCAAGGTTTCCGCAGTAAGTCAGCGCATCAAGGTTAATTATTTCATATTCAGAATATTTATTAACCATATATCTGACAAAATTGCTTCCTATAAATCCTGCTCCACCTGTAACAAGTATCTTAGTCATGTTATCACTCATATTTAATTTGAGATTCCTTTAGGCTCTTCCATTTCTTGTCCTTATCTGATAAAATAATCTCCTCAATTCCGTCAATCGGCCAGTCAATTCCAATATCTTCATCGTTCCACATTATGCCGCTTTCATCTTCGCCGTGATAAAATTCTGTGCATTTGTACTGGAATTCTGCCTCATCAGACAAGACCACAAAACCGTGCGCAAACTTTGGAGGAATATACAGTTGCTTTTTATTTTCTTCGGATAAGATGGCGCCGGCCCATTTCCCGTAAGTAGGGGAATCAGCTCTTAAATCCACACCAACATCGAACACTTCCCCTTTAATGACACGTACGAGTTTGCCTTGAGGATAATTAACTTGCAAGTGAAGGCCTCTTAAAACACCTTTTGATGACTTTGATTGGTTATCCTGAACAAAAGTTAAATCATGTCCTGCCTCTTTAAAGTCATTTTCATTGTAAGATTCCATGAAATATCCTCTATTGTCTTCAAAAACAGTGGGTTCAACTATGAACATCCCTTCAATATCTAAATTAGTAAATTTAAATTTTCCCATAAGATCACTTTTTAACTAAATTAAATAAGTATTGCCCATAATCAGTTTTTTCAAGTTCCTGAGCTGTCTTCAGCAAAACTTCATCATCAATATATCCTTTAAGGTATGCAATCTCTTCAAGACACGCTATATATAGCCCTTGCCTTTTCTGAATGGTTTCGATGAAGTTTGAAGCCTCCAAAAGCCCTTCATGAGTACCGGTATCAAGCCAGGCCATACCCCTTCCCAAGAGTTCAACCTTAAGCTTTCCACGTTTCAGATACTCCTCATTTACTGATGTAATTTCAACCTCACCCCTGTCTGAAGGCTTTACGTTTTTGGCTATCTCAATCACATCATTATCATAAAAATAAAGACCAGGTACAATATAATTTGACTTAGGTTTTTCCGGCTTTTCCTCCACTGATAAAACATTCCAGTCGCTGTCGAACTCAACAACTCCAAATGCTTCAGGGTTGTTGGTGTAATATCCAAATATTACAGCGCCTTCCTTCAGGTCTTTTGACCTTTCAAGGATTTCTGTAAACCTGTGACCATGGAAAATGTTATCTCCTAAAATCAAAGCAACGTTATCATCACCTATGAAATCCTCACCTATAATAAACGCTTCAGCAAGGCCGTTGGGATTTTCCTGAACTTCATATGAAAATTCAATTCCCAAACTACTTCCATCACCCAAAAGCTCCTTATACATAGGCAAGTCACGGGGAGTGGATATAATTAAAATATCCTTGATTCCTGCAAGCATTAAAACAGATATAGGATAATAAATCATTGGCTTATCATATAAAGGCAATAACTGCTTTGAAACCGCTTTTGTAATTGGATACAGACGAGTTCCAGAACCACCTGCAAGTACTATACCTTTCATAACAATCACTAAAATAGAATTTTATTTTTCATTGTTAATTAAAATAACTATGAAATAACAATGCGGCATATTTGAAACTATATAGAAATACTATTTTTATAAATAGATTCTTCTTATTCCATTGATTTTATCGAAGTCGGAATCGAACGACACAACAACAGAAACATTATTATCCATCATTGTTTTTAAAATAGTACAATCAGAATAATTAACACTCAAATTATAAAACTTAAATAAGTTTAAACTTTCATTATAATCTTTATCTGTAAGAAAAACAACTTTATCCAATTAGTAAAGTATCCAATATTTCATCCAGTTCGATTTTATGATTGTTCTTTTTTAAGCTGTTGAGTACTTCCACAAGTACCGTGTTGTTTATTAATTTTCTTTCTTTGTCGATGATGGGTCTTATTTGATGTGCTTGTTCGTGATAATCATCATTATCAATCATCAATCCAATCAGGTATGTACTGTCTAAAAATATCATTCTTATCTGTAACTACTTTTTTTTAATTCTACACTGTTGGTTGGTACTTCTGAGTGTGATACCCCATCCAATTTTTCCAAGTTTTTATCTCCCTCAGGTTTATCGAAAGACAACATTGCCTCAATATCACTAATGCTCATTACATTAGTTGGAGTGTCATCCTCTTTAAGACCTTTTAAAATGTACTTGTTTGCCAAATCCAATTGTGTAATTCCTGTTTCAGCACTTTTCAATTTCAACAATTGTTTAATATCCTCATTTATCCTAATTGTTGTTGCCATTAAAAATCACTTCCAAAAAAATTCATTGTATATTTGTATACTAGTATATTTTTATAATAATATATTAATCTTTGGAAAATGATAAACTAGAAAAAATAATGAAAATTAATCCAATAATATCCATTTTAAAAAAAAGCAGAATAATAACTGATAGAACATGTTGGATTTCTTATTGGTTAATGAAATTTAATGAACTAAGGAAACATTGTTAATTTCAAAAGCTCATTTTCACTGGATGCATCCTTAAATGTATCAATGATATCCTTATCAACAACACTTGCATTAATCAATTCAATTTCACAGCTGATTTCAGTAAGGCAATCATATAATGCATCCAAGTTTTTACCGTAATAATCCGGCAGATTCAGAGCTTCGGCCAAATAATCATGTCCTCTCTGCCTAATCAAATTTCCATCCAATTGCATTTTTAAACCTCTTCAAATGTATTATAGTGATCTGGAGTATAGTAAACCTTAAAGTTTCCAGTATTATAGACTATCCTTTCGGCTCCGCGTGCGGTTCCATTAGCATTGATGTCGCATTCTATGTATTTTGAATCGGAATCCGGAAGTACATGCTGGCGATTGGTGAATGTGTCTCCACCTATGCTTTTTCCAGGAGCATAATTTTTAAGGGGTCCTCCATGCCACCCAAGAGCCTGTGCCTGCTTTTTGGTAATGTAATTGCTTGGAAGTTTGTGATATTGCTTAATGTAAGCCGCCACTTCATTAACCGTGCAGTATTGGCCATCTTCACTAACATTGACTGAAGATGAATCATCTCCAAATTTTAAAAAATCAAAGAAACCTGCACTAACACTACCGATAGCAAACAATGCAATAGCAAGTGCAAGGACAAATACTAGTTTTTTATTCATTTAATCAACTCTATATATTCTTTAATGGCTTCCTTATAACTTCTTAAAGGTTCAAATCCATTTTCTATCCATTTTTTATTTTTCAAGACTGAATAACTTGGTCTCGGTGCAGGTCTTGAAAATTCAGAAGCCGTTACTGGTATAACCTTAACATCTTTATCGGCAATCTCAAAGATATACCTTGCAAACTCACACCATGAACATTGTCCGGAGTTTGTCAAATGATAAATTCCATAGAAATCAGTTTCAATTATCTGTGATATTCCATATGCCAAATCAGGAGTATAGGTAGGTGTTCCCACCTCATCATAAACAACTGTAATTTCAGAATGGTCTTTAGCTAATTCAAGCATTGTTTTAGGGAAATTTTTACCGTTGATTCCGTATAGCCAAGCAGTCCTTAAAATAAAGTATTTGTCCAATATTTCTAGAATAGCTTCCTCCCCTTTAAGTTTACTTTTACCATAAATGCTGATAGGCCCTATTTCTCCATCCTCTTCGATTGGGTCTCTTGCAGTCCCATCAAAGACATAATCTGTACTTACATGAACAAGAGGGCAATCAACTTCATTGCATGCTAATGCCAAATTCCTTACACCTTCTCCATTGACTGCATAAGCCAAATCCTGATTGGTTTCACAGCCGTCAACATCAGTGTAGGCGGCCGAATTGATTACGACATCAGGATTATTTTTTACAATGAAATCTATTGTATTCTCCTTATCAGTGATGTCCAGTGTCTTGGATGTTGTTAATATCAGTTCATGTTTATCCTTTAAGACTTTTTCCAAATCATGGCCCAACATTCCATTGGAACCTGTAATTAAAACCTTCATAATATCCCTTAAAAATTAAATAATATGATTTAATATATATTATATTTAATATTTAAAATAGGAGTTGGAACAATGAAAGTATGTATTATGGGTCAAGGATATATTGGACTTCCGACAGCCGCTCTATTTTCTAGAAGCCATTGTGAAGTTGTGGGAGTAGACATCAACGAAGAGATGATAAACAACCTAAATAAGGGAATCATTCATATCGAAGAGCCGGGAATAGCAGACATTATCAAAAAATCCGTGAAAAAACATACATATAAGGCCTCCCTAACTCCTGAAAAAGCAGATGCCTTCATCATTACAGTCCCAACCCCATACATCATTGAAAACTACAGTTGTGATTTGAGCTATGTCATTACAGCATGCGAAACAATAATTCCATACCTGGAAAAGGGAAATACCGTAATTATCGAATCAACAATAGCTCCTATGTCAACCGATGAGGTGATTAAACCTATTTTTGAAAAGGCCGGTTTTACAATTGGTAAAGACCTGTATCTTGCACATTGCCCTGAAAGGGTTCTTCCAGGCCGTATATTAGAAGAACTTGTCCATAACGACCGCATAATCGGTGGTGTTACACCAGAATGTAGTGTTAAAGCAAGTGAAGTTTATGGCCAATTTGTCGAAGGATACCTCATGCTTACAGAGGCAAAAACCGCAGAGCTGTCAAAATGTATGGAAAATACATTTAGGGATGTAAACATTGCACTTGCAAATGAACTTGCAAAAATCTGTGCCGAAATAGGTGTAAACGCATTGGATGTAATTAAAATGGCAAATAAACATCCAAGAGTAAACCTGCACTCTCCAGGCCCAGGTGTCGGAGGGCATTGCCTTGCAATTGATCCTTACTTTATTTATGCAAAAGCGCCTGAAACAGCAAAAATAATTAAACTGGCACGTGATACAAACAATTCAATGCCGTCATTCGTGTGCAAATATGTTAAAAAAATCGTTTCAAGCGGTAAAATTGCCGTTTTAGGCATTTCCTATAAGGGAAATACCGGTGATGACAGGGAAAGTCCCGCCTATGAAATAATTGCCGAACTTGAAAATGACGATTATGAGATTGCAATTCACGACCCTCACCTTGAAAGGGATAATTTGGTAAGCTTTTCTGAAGCAATAGATGGCGCTGATTTAATACTTATTTTATGTGACCACAATGAATTCAAACATCCGGATTATGAGTTAATCAGTAAAAAGATGGAAAATCCAATTATTTTTGATACTAAAAACATAATATATAAGGTTCCTGATGACATTACACTCTACAATTACGGTAATTTGTATACCATTTAATTGAAAATTGACTATAATTTTACGAAGTGAGTGCAATTTTCCACTATTAAAGCAATATTACTGCTTAAAATAAATTAAAAAAGGTTTATAAGCAATTAAATCAATAAATACTTTTTAATTAATGTTAATTTGTGATATCATGACATTGAAAGTATTTGTAAGCAGTAATATTGAAGAATTTAAAGAAGAGCGAAAACTTCTTCGCCAAGAAATTTTGCAGGATCCGATTTTAGGCAGATTTGTGGAACCATATCTTTTTGAATTTGATGCGGCAAAATCACAGACTGCAGATAATGTATTCATCAATGAGGTAGAGCACTGTGACATCTACATTGGACTAATAGGATCACAATACGGAGAGATATACCGCCATGGATTTTCTGCAACAGAATACGAATATGACACATACATTTCTAAAAAAGCTGATGCCTACATTTTTGTTAAGAATGCATATAATAGGGACAAAGGCTCAAACAACTTTTTAAAAAGAATTTCAAAAAAACACATGTATAAAGAGTTCAATAATCCACAGGAACTTGTTGAGGAAGTAAAAAAGGCAATATTTGAAAATATTGAAGAAAGATTGCATCCTGGAATATTTGATGTGAGATTGCTTAAAAATTCATCATGTGAAGATGTGGACCCTAGAGCCTTAGACCTATTTTTTGAAAATTTTACCGACAAATCCATAAAGCAATTAAAAGGTTTAAGGGATATGGATAAGATTTTAGAATATATCGGCGCAGGGGAAATTGATGAACTTGGAAACTTCAACTTAAATACAGCGGGAGCATTATTTTTCGCAAGGGACATCTCTAAATTCCATTTGGACCATGACATTAAAATGGTGCGATTCAATGGAACCGAAAGATTGGAAATAATCGATAGATTCATGACAGAAAGTTCATTTTTCATTTTACTGGAAGAATTTGATGAATTTTTCTGGAAAAATACAAAGCTTGGAGCTGTTATAGAAGGTATGAAAAGAGTAGATGTTCCTGAATATCCAATAAAAGCTATACGTGAAGGATTTGTTAATGCACTAGCGCATAGAAATTATGAACTTACCGGAAACTGCATTACCTTCTACATATATGATGATAGAATTGAAATAATCAGTCCAGGAGAGCTGCCATATCCGATGACCTTAGAAAAACTAGGAATTGAAGAAAACCCAAAACATAGAAACAAAAACATCTGCAACATATTTGGAAGAACAAAATATATGGAACATGCAGGCACTGGTATAAAGCGAATGAGAGATGAAATGAGGGATGCTGGTTTAAAAGAACCTGAATTTTTCAATGATGGTTTTTTTGGAGTAAGATTCCTCGGACCTAATGGTAAGTTAATTTATAACAAAGAAAATAAAAATTATAACTTTAAAAATTTAGAAAAATATGATTTAAACAAAAGACAAATTGAAGCTTTGAGAAAAATAATAAATGAACATCATGTTTTTACATATAACTCATATTGTAAACATTTTAATGTCTCTAGAACAACAAGTAGAAGAGATTTAGATGATTTGGTAGAAAAAAAATTAATCAAAAATACCAAATTAGGAAAAGAGAATAATTTTTCAATGGTCAGATGATATTAAATCTTGACCACATTTAGAAACTTGCATAACTTGAAATAATGATAAATTATTTTATTGTTTTATGCAAAGACTGCCATCTTAATTAATCAGTCTATTAATTAAAATGAAAGTAAAGAAAAATGGCCACTTAGAGGCCAGTTAACAAAAACTAAAATTATTCCCCAAAACTAACTCTTTCGAATTTTTCTAAGGTTTTAAGTGATTTAGTTGCATCTACACCTATTTTTGTAGTTGTTCCGTCACTTTCTGCTACCGGATCAAGAGATGAGCCACGAACATTTGGCACTATCATGATGTCCCTGTCACCTTTCACACGTGTTGATATTGCATATTCAACATCTTCAGCATCGAATACATTGACGTCCGTGTCAACTACAACACAATGCTTAAGTGACGGGTGAGCGGACAATGCTGCCATAATGGCGTTTTTTCCATCCCCTTCAGTCTGTTTTCTGATAGATACAACTGCATGTAACCAGCAGCATCCTCCTTCAGTTAAAACAACATTTTCAACTGTAGGAACTGCGTTTTTAACAGCTTTAAATATCCTTGGTTCCTGTGGAAGACCTTGCAATAGCTTATGTTCGAATCCTGCAGGAATGATTGCATGATAGACAGCATCATTTTTGATGTGCATGGTTTCCAGGTTAATGATTGGCTGGTCACGAATGATATCATAAGTATCGGTTAAATCAACAAAAGGGCCTTCAGGCACTGTTTCTGTTACAGAAATCTTACCTTCTAAAATAATATCTGCCTGAGGAACGTTCAAATTACCGCATTTTATCAATTCAAGATTCCCACCCTTGAATGCATTGGCTACATCCATTTCATCATAATCTATTGGAATTGAGGTTGTGCTTGCAAGTAAAATTGCAGGATCCATTCCAATTGCAATGGCAATTTCTAAATCCTGGCCTAATTTTTGAGCCCTTTGGAAGTAGGTATAAAGATTTCTTGGAACAATTCTAATAACCAATCTCTTGTTATCCAAAACCATCATTCTGTGGATTGATGCATTTTGAATGCCTGTTTCAGGGTCACGTGCAAAGACAACACCTGCAGTGATGTAAGCTCCGCCATCTCTTTTATAATGAGTTAAGATTGGAATTTTATCTAAATCAACATCAGATGTTTCATAATCACTGAAATCTGTGAATTTATCTACTTTAACAGGTTTTTCCATAGCTTCAATGATTTTTTCAGTTATTTCAGAAACTTCACAGTTTATTGATTTGGCTATTTTTTCTCTTGTGTTGCAGATACCTGAAATAACAGGCATGTCAAAACCCTTTACATTTTTAACAATGACTGTGTCTTTCGGGTATTGCCTTAATACCTTTGCCACTTCAAATTCATCTGAAAGTTCATCTGTTATTTCGATTATGTTATCGTCATAAATTTTCATGTTATCACTATAAGTTAATCTTTTTATCCTTTAATTTTCCTAAAAGTTCTGTAATATCTGGGTTGTCTATAGCAAGAATTTCACCAGCAAGGACTGCCGCATTTTTACCATTATTTATCCCAACGGTTGCAACAGGGACGCCTGGAGGCATGTTGACAGTAGTGAGCATATAGTCATCGCCATTTTCATTAGCACATGGGACTCCTATTACAGGCTTTTCTGTAAGTCCTACAATTCCACCTGTAACTTGTGATGAGTTTGAACTGATTCCAATGAATATCTTTGCTTTTTTCATGCATTTAACATAATTTGTGAATTTTTTAGTGGATCTGATTGGACAAACAACTTTGGTGTCATGAGTAATCTTAAGTCTATCGAGAATAACGCCTACATTTTTAGCAATAGGCATATCAGTTTGTCTTCCAACAATTATTGCAACTTCGGCATCTATATTTTTACAGCCTACCTCCGCTGCACTTTCATCAATCTTTACACCATTTATTTCAAGATTTTTAATTCTTAAAAAATCATTTTGAATGAATGGCCTATCGATTTTTTGGACTATTTCTTCATTACTGTTATAAACTTTTTCGGCATATGCCCATCTTAAATCTATTAATCTTTGACGTAGGTCTTCATCATAAAGAGCTATAAACTGAGCGGCCAAGATTGCTGCATTATCTCCCCTATCAATTCCAACAGTTGCAATAGGAGAAGGATATGGCATTTGAACAACAGATTGTAAAGCATCAACTCCCCCGGTTTTTACATCAACCGGAACTCCAATAACTGGTCTTGGCGTATGGGCTGCAATAGAACCTGGCAAATGTGCCGCAAGTCCTGCAATTCCAATAAACACTTCAATTCCAGCGTTACTGCCTTGAGTTACAATTTCACGAACAAGATTAGGGGTTCTATGAGCAGATGCGATTTTTAGGCTGTATGGTATCTCCAGCTTGTCTAAAATGTCCATAGCTTTTTCTGCAATAGCAATATCCGAACCACTTCCAAGAATAATCATTATCTTTGGTGTCATTAAATCCCTTCTAAAATAATCAATCACTATATAATATTGACTTTAAAATATATTAAATTATCATAGATAGTTGAATTCTGCGTCTTGACAAATCAACATCTAAAACCTTAACGTCCACAATTTCCCCGACACTAACAATATCTAGAGGGTGTTTTACATATTTGTCAGCTACCAATTGAGATATATGTACCAAACCATCCTGATGAACTCCAATATCTACAAATGCACCAAAATCAACAATGTTTCTAACAGTTCCCTGCATTATCATGCCTTCCTCCAAATCTTCAATGGATAACACATTTTTTCTCAAAATCGGTTTTGGCATATCCTCACGTGGATCACGGCCTGGCTTTTTAAGTTCCTTAACAATATCCTTTAGTGTCTCAATACCTATGTCAAGTTCATCCGAAATGCTTTCCATATCCAGATTATCAAATTTTAGATTATTTGAACCGATGTCATTAACAGTATAATTTAATTTTTTAAGCAGTTTTTTAGTAGCACCATAAGATTCAGGATGTATTGTGGTATTGTCAAGCGGATAATCGGGATTATCAATCTTTACAAATCCTGCACACTGCTCGAAGGTTTTTTTACCTAATTTCTTAACATTCAAAAGTTCTTTCCTATTGGTAAATCGTCCGTTTTCATCTCTGTATTCTATAATGTTTTGTGCAGTTGTTTTTCCGATTCCTGATACATGATTCAAAAGGCTATAGGATGCAGTATTCAAATCCACTCCAACCTCATTTACAACCTTTTCAACAACACCGTCCAAGGACTCTGAAAGCTGCTTTTGATTCATGTCATGCTGGTATTGGCCGACACCAATGGATTTCGGGTCGATTTTTACAAGTTCTGCCAATGGGTCTTGAAGTCTTCTTGCAATTGATACTGCACTTCGCTCCCCTTCTGAAAAATCAGGAAATTCCTCATCGGCCAATTTTGATGCTGAATAAACCGATGCTCCAGCTTCATTAACAATAATATATTCGACACCAGTTCCTTTAATTATTTGAGCTACAATTTCTTCTGATTCCCTTGAAGCGGTACCGTTACCAATAGCAATGACATTAATATCATACTTATCAATCAACTCACGAACCGTTTTAATTGACTCGGATACCTTATTTTGAGGTGCTGTTGGATAAATTAATGAAGTGTCGAGAACTTTACCGGTTTCATCAATGATGGCCAGCTTACAGCCTGTTCTAAAAGCAGGGTCCCAACCTAAAATAGTCTTGCCGACAAGAGGAGATTCCATTAATACCTGATTTAAGTTTTGAGCAAACACTTCAATCGATTTTTCTTCAGCTTTCTGGGTTAGGTAATTTCTAATTTCACGCTCGATTGCAGGTGAAATCAATCTTTTATAGGCATCCTCTATGGCTTCCTTAATGATTGGAGTAGTATAGCGATTATATTCAATCTTTTCTGGAATCTTTGAGATGTTTTTTAAGGTGTGCCTTTCCAGATATCTTACGGCATCGTTACTGTCACATTCTATTTTAGCTTTAATCACACCTTCCTTTTCTGCCCTATTGATGGCCAATATCCTATGGGGAGGAATTCTTTTAATATCTTCAGAGTAATTATAATAGACATCATATTCCGTTGATGTTTCCTTATCCTTAGCTTTTGATGTGATTTGTCCTGTAAAATAAGTATTTTTCCTGATTTTACCCCTAAAGTCAGAGTTATCTGATATTATCTCTGCAATTATATCCTTAGCTCCATTAATTGCCTCTTCAGGAGTGTTTACATCTTTTTTAGGATTGACATAATCCTTAGCTATCTTTTTAATGGATTGCTTAACTTCCTGGGCAAGTATGATTTTTGCAAGCGGTTCCAATCCCCTTTCCTTAGCTTTAGTGGCTTTTGTCTGCTTTTTACTTTTATATGGTCTATACAAATCTTCCAATTCCACTAAGGTATTGGCATTTAGAATCTGATTTTTTAAATCATCGTCCAATTTTCCAAGCTCTTCTATCCTTTTTAATACTTTTTCTTTTTTATCCTCTAAATTCCTAAGATATTTTAGCCTTTCATCAAATTTTCTTAGAGTTTCATCATTCAATGAGCCTGTGACATCTTTCCTATATCTTGCTATGAATGGTATTGTATTTCCATCATCGATTAATTTTATTACTTTTTTAACTTGCCAATCAGCTAAATTCAATTCCTTTTTCAAAGTATTAACTATCATCAAAATTCTGTCCTAATTAACTATGAACTACTATTAGATTAACAGTTAATTTAAAATTTTTTGTTAAAAAAAAGCAAATTTACGAAAACCTTTATAACTATTTTAATTACATAATTATTAATGAATAAAATAAATTACGGTGAATTTAGTGTATTGGTTTTTAGTAATACTCACTTTTCTATTGGCTGGCATAAAAACTGAAAAGCCTAAAAAATATCAAAAGATTTCAGTAATTATTCCGGCATATAATGAAGAGGATACTGTTGCCAAAGTGGTTGAAGTGGTAAAGAAAGTATCGTTTGTAGATGAAATCATTGTCGTTAATGATGGATCAAGTGACAATACTACCGAAGAGGCTGAAAAGGCGGGCGCAATAGTGATTACTCATGAAACCAACAAGGGTAAAGGTGAAGCATTATTTACTGGTTATAAAGAAGCGGAATGTGATATTATAGCTTTTATTGATGCAGACATTTACAATCTGACTTCCAAAAAAGTTGAAGCTATGATTAGGCCTATCCTTGAAGGTAAAGCTGAAATTACAAAAACCAAATTCGCACGTGAAAGTGGACGTGTAACTGAACTTACTGCAAAACCGCTTTTAAATTTCTTTTTCCCTGAAATTTCTTTTGAACAACCGTTAAGCGGACAATTTGCAGCCCGTAAGGAAATACTGAAAAAGATTAATTTTGAAAAGGACTATGGTGTCGATGTGGGTATCGTTATTGATGCTGATGTTTTAGGAATAAGTATTTTAGAAGTGGACATCGGTGCAATTCAACATGACATGTCTCCGCTTGCTGATTTAAACCTGATGGCAAACGAAGTTGTAAGAACAATAATTAACCGTGCCAACAAATATGGTAGGGTAACAATGATTGATGACATCGGCCAGTATATTAGAATGGCCATTGTTGGCTTATCCCTTGTTATTTTAGGATTATTTACAATATTTTTCGTTAAATTTGTTCCACTTGCAATTGCAGTAATCTTAACAATAATTGGGCTTATACTTGCCATTTATTACATAATAAAAGTTGTAGTTCAATCCATTGTAATATTTAAAAAGACACCTGGAAAAAATATTGTTAGGTCCTTTATTAAAATCCATTTTCCAATGATAATTTCAATAATCATACTTCTTTTAATGATATCAACTTTTATCGGTGCGGCTCACTTTGATAATGGTATATTATCAATTGAACCGAACTCAAGAAATCTAATTATTTATGCGGACAATACCCCGTCAAATAACGCCATATCAGCTAGAGGTCCATATACCATCGATACTGCAATTGAAAATGAATATGAACAAATTAGAATGCCTTCGGATGCAATGATGACATTGGGCGTGGACATTAATGATACGATTGTCATTAATAATAACGAGTATGTCATCAATGAAACAAGACCTGGTGAACCGGACATATTAAGATTACCTATTGATGCTCAAAAGGCAATGGAAGTTCAAACAGGATCCGTTATTCAAAACAGCCGTTTGAAAGAAATATTTGGAGGCGCAGGCATAACCCATAACTTTAATGATGAAAACTCTTCAATTTCAGAAAACTATATTATTTCATCCAGAGACAAGGTTTCATGCAAATATGAAGTCTTCATCGATAATGCCTCTACAGTTAGTTCCTATGGAATTTTCAAAGACAACTGCACATATGACATCACAGTCAATGGAGAACAAGTAACTTCCGTTACATACATAAATAAAACATTCATCGACAACACTACTGAATTTGCATATGCTGACCATGAAATAAAAATAACCTTTGAAAATACAAACAGCACTTCAATAAAGCAATTCTTAAGACAAGAACAGAATATCTTCTTGAACATCAATATTTAAAAAAAATAGTAAAAATCTAAGAGTTAAATCTTAGATTATTTTTTGTCGTACGCTTTAACTGCTTCTTCAACATCATTGTAAAGACCAAGGGCAGCAAGAGCACCAACTTTTCCTTGTTCGCCTGTTACGGCAATTAATGGTATGTTTAATTCATTTGCAACTTTTTCTGCAGTTTCAACATCCATCATTCCAGATTTAGTAGCGATTGAATATTCCCTTAATTTTTCCGGAATGTCAAGACCTTCTAAAATAGCTATAGCTGTCTTATCAGATAATGTATCCCTTTTAAGAATTTCAATGACCCTATTAACTAAATCTTCCTTTTTGGATTCTTCGACTGCAAATGTCAAAGCAATTGAAACGCAATTTTGAGTTTTATGAGGGTTATGAGGGTATAATTGGACAATGATATGGTCCAGATATTCAAAACCTTCACCTGCAAGCTCAACACCTAAATTATGAGCCATTGTCCATGTGGCACCGGCATCCTTAGTATCAGTATCATCAACACCGATTACTACTTTTTCGAGTTTAGGAGTTACAACAGTTGCTTTTCCGGCTTTTGAACCTCCACCAGCTTGTATAAGCTCTACATACTTTACTCCTTCACCCATACCTCTGCACATTCCAGCGCCTACACCTGCGCCTGCAAGGCCTGCATGAGTAACCTTAACCTCATCACCGTCAACGACGATTTCATCGATTCCGGCTGCATTGAAACTAGCTTTCAGGTCTAGTGGCGCGCTGCCGACATGACATGAGTAAACATGCTTATTTCCATCACGATATGCTGAATCGATTAATTCAGAATTATTTCTGTATTGGTGCAATAACCAATGAGACCCAGAAATACACGGATGGTACTCAACAATTTCAACCTTGTCCCCATCAACCATTGTCAAAACTTTTTCATATGGTGCTATCCAAGGATCTTGAAACTTTTCTTTTAGTTCGTTAGGTTTTAAGATTTCCATGTAATCATCTAAATTTCTTTTAATCTGTCGCACATTTTAATGGCTGCTTCAACAGCACTTTTTGCGTTTTTAACACGTCTGTGAGCATCTAATCTAGTCATTCCAGGACCGGTGATACCAAGTGCTACAGGAGTATCATATTCTAATGCTAAATCAGCAATTTTACGGGAAGCATGTTGTGCTACGATTTGATCGTGATCTGTTGCACCTTCAATTACGGCACCTAAAGTAATAATAGCGTCGAATTCGCCTTTCTGCAATAATTTTTTAATTACAAGTGGCATGTCAAATACGCCTGGCACTGCAACTACTTTAGTAATTTCACAATCCCTATTTTTAGCTTCTGCTTTAGCTAATTCTAACATCATTTGAGTTATATCATAATTAAATTCTGCAACAACTGCTGCAATTTCATATTTTACCATTTTATCAAACCTCTTTTTTTATTTAACCAAATATAATAAGTAAGAAACCTGCTACACCACTTACCACCATAATAAATATGATAAAAAGTGCTGCCAATTGCATTTTAGTTAACTTTTTGAAATCCATATTTTTATTCTCCATTATTTTTATAAATTATTTTTAACCGCTTGAGCTAGTTCCATGGTACTTGCAGTACCTCCTAAATCACCAGTTAAAATATTACCGTCATTTAATACTTTTAAAATTGCCGCATCAAATTTATCGGCGGCTTCATTTTCACCAATGTATCTAAGCATCATTATTGATGATAACATCATTGCAATCGGATTGGCTTTACCTTGACCTGCAATATCTGGCGCTGAACCATGTACCGGTTCAAATAATGCACCATCTTCACCTATATTAGCAGAAGGGATTAAACCAAGCCCTCCAACGAGTCCCGCACCTTCATCGGATAAGATATCTCCGAAAAGATTTGTTGTCACAATAACTTCAAAACTTTCAGGCTGTGTAATAAGATACATTGCTGTTGCATCTACATAAAAGTCCTCGGTTGCAATATCTGGATATTTTTCAGCAACTTCATAGAAAATTTCCTTAAACAGACCATCAGTCTTCTTTAATACATTGGCCTTGTGAACAGCAGTGACTTTGGTCTTATTATTTTCCAATGCATAATTAAATGCATAATCAATAATGCGACTTTCGGCTTCTTTTGTAATAATACGTCTTGCAATTGCGCCTTCATCTGTGTAAGACTCCTCATCTGCAATATACATTCCTTCAGTATTCTCACGAACAATCATGAAATCAATATTGTCAAATAAAGAATTCGTATTTGGATATGTTTTTACAGGCCTTAAATTTGCAAACATTTTCATTTCCTGACGTATTTTAACAATAACATCAGCCGCAGTTTCACCTGCTGCACCAAATAAACAGGCATCAGCATCACGAATAATGTCAAGAGTTTCCTGTGGAAGAGCATTTCCCGTTTTTTCAAGACATTCGTCGCCTGCCTCACCATAAACATAATCAAAATCAATACCTAAACTATCAAGAACAAAAAGTGTAGCTTCCATTACTTCCTTGCCTATTCCATCTCCTGGAACAATAGCTATTTGATATTTATCTTTTGTTTTTGAGGTATTCAATTAAACCACCTTGTTCTAATATTTCTAACATGAATGGAGGTAATTTTTTAAATGTAATTGATTCTCCATTTTGATTGGTTATTAATCCTTTTTCCATGTCAACTTCAATTTCTTCTTGATTTTCAACAAGTTCTGTAATTCCTGGAGCCTCTAGGAGTGGAACACCAACATTTGTAGCGTTTCTATAAAAAATCCTTGCAAAGGATTCTGCAATCACTGCTGAAACGCCAACACCTTTAAGAGCAATTGGCGCATGTTCACGAGATGATCCGCAGCCAAAGTTTCTTCCAGCTACAATAAAATCTCCTTTTTTACATTTTTTATCAAAATCAGCATCTAAACCTTCCATGCAGTGCTCTGCTAATCTTTCTTCATCGGTGTATATTAAATATCTTCCAGGAACAATAATATCCGTATCAATATCGTCTCCAAATTTCCATGCGGTTCCTTTCATAATATCACTCCGGCGCCACGATTCTTCCCTCAATAGCTGATGCTGCCGCAACAGCTGCAGAAGACAGGTAAACTTTTCCATCTGGTGAACCTTGTCTACCTTTGAAGTTTCTATTAGAAGTTGAAATACTAACTTCTCCAGGACCTATAATTCCAGTATGTCCTCCAAGACACGGACCGCAACAAGGAGCGCTGACGAGTGCTCCTGCATCAACAAATATTTTTAGCAATCCCTCATCAAGTGCCTTTGAGTAAACTTCTTTTGATGCTGGAATAACTAACATTCTTGTACCTTTAGCTACTTTCTTGCCTTTTAATATTTTTGCAGCCTGTCTTAAATCACTAATCCTACCATTAGTACAAGAACCTAAAAATACTTGGTCTATCTCTTGGTCAACTTCACTTACTGGACGTACATTATCAACATTATGTGGACAAGCAACTTGTGGCTCCAAGTCACTTACATCAATATCAATTATATTAAGAGATGGTGAATCTAAATCTGTTTTATAAACTTTATATGGTTTATTTGAGCGGCTTTCAACATAATCGATTGTTTTTTGGTCTGGTTCTACCAAACCAGTTTTTCCGCCCATTTCAATAGCCATATTACATAAAACCATTCTATCGGATACGCTCATATCGCTAACGGTTTCACCGGCAAATTCGCAAGCCTTGTATGTTGAACCGTCAACACTGAGTTGACCTATAATATGTAAAATTACATCCTTTGCATAAACATTTTCTTTCAATTTACCGGTAACTTCAAATCTGTTGGTTTCAGGTACTTTAAACCATAAATTACCTTCAGAAAATACCATTGCCATATCAGTAGAGCCAATTCCAGTAGCAAAAGCTCCCAAAGCACCATGAGTGCATGTATGTGAATCTGCACCTACAATTACTTCACCTGGCACAACATGACCTAATTCCGGAAGTATCTGGTGACAAACGCCTGCATTAACATCATAAAAATTCTCAATGCCCTGTTTTTCAACAAACTCTCTCAACAATATATGATTATTAGCTGAGTCGATAGAGTCTGCTGGAACCTGATGGTCAAAAGGAATAACTATTTTAGATGGATCCCAGACTTTCTTTGTCCCAATTTTTTCAAAAGATTCCACTGAAAGAGGTCCGGTTAAATCATGTACCATTGCTACATCAATATTCGCTATAACTATATCTCCAGCTTGGACTTGGCTTTCACCTGCTGCTCTAGCTAATATTTTTTCAGACATTGTTGGCATATTTTCAACCTCTTAATAATGATAATTATATATATTTTTTAAAATATATAAGTTAGTTTTATTAAATTCTAAAATTTATATAATATGTTTTCCAAAATATTATTATGAGCTCATTTTTGAATAGATTAAAGAAAAAAGAAGATCCTATTATTGAAGAAAAAGTCCCGGTCTGGGAAGATAGGATTTATTGGATTTCAATATTACAAAAAATTACTAATCCTGTTTTAAATAACCTAGCAAAAGGATCATTAAGGAAAAATATGCCTTACGAGTCCACTAGCCTTGAAGGACAAAAATTTTCATACCTTGAAGCTTTCGCTCGTGTTTTTAATGGAATTGCGCCTTGGTTAGAATTAGGACCAGATAGCTCAGAAGAGGGAATTCTTCGTGAAAAATATATCAAAATGACAATGAAAGCTATCTCAAATGCGGTTAATCCAAACAATAACGATTATATTTTTGTAGTTGAACCAAAACAATCTTTAGTTGATGTTGCTTTATTTGCTCAAGGATTATTAAGAGCTAAAAATCAAATTTGGCTTAATTTACCGATGGATGACCAGGCAAGAATTATCCGTGAGCTAAAAAATACAAGGATGATTGCACCTTATGAAAATCATTGGCTATTGTTTACAGCCATGATTGAAGCGGCTCTTTTAGAATTTACCGGAGAATGTGATAAAGAGCGTTTAAGTTATGGTATTAGAAGATTTAGAGATGAATTTTATATGGGTGACGGAATTTACTCAGATGGAGAAGGTTTTACTTCCGATTACTTCAACAGTATAGTTATTCATCCTATGCTAAATGACATGTTAAAAGTAATGAGAAAATACGGCATTCGCGAAGGTGAATTTTTAGATGTTCAGCTAATGAGATCATCAAGATTAGCATCTCAGCTTGAAAGAACAATTTCACCGGAAGGAACATATCCGCTTTTAGGCAGTTGTTTAGCATATCGTTGCGGAATTTTCCACTTGCTTTCTCAAGCGGCCTTAATGAAAATACTACCAAGAAATATCAATCCTGCTCAGGTGAGGTCTGCATTAACCGCTGTTTTGAAAAAACAATTTGGTGAAAATCAAAACTTTTCAAGCAATGGATGGTTGCTTGTTGGATTAAACGGTTCACAAATCGACATTTCCGAAAGTGATATCAACACAGGCAGTCTTTATTTCTGCTGTTCAATATTTTTAGCATTGGGTTTGCCTGCTTCAGACTTATTCTGGACAGAGCCATATGCCGATTGGACCAGCATAAAAGCATGGAATGGACAACAAATTCAAAAAGATCAATCAATTGATTTTTAATTTTTTTTCTTTTTTTAAATGTTTCCCAAGTGAATATTCTCTATTCCTTTATTTTTAGCTATTTTTTCAGCCTCAAACAAAATTTCATGTTTTGTCGGTTCAATATCATTCATTTTATAATAAGGAAATGCTCTTGAAAAATGCAAAGGCACTTCTGGACCTAATTCATTGACTACAAAATCACATAATTCTTCAATTTCTTCAATTGAATCGTTGTGACCATTAATAATTAAGTTTGTAATTTCCAAATGTTTTCCTTCCAGATATATCCTTCTCAAATTATCGAGCACAATATCTAAATCGGCGCCGCAAATCTTCTTATAGAAATCTTTAGACATTGATTTCAAGTCTATGTTGAATGCATCGACAAATGTTAAGACTTCCTCAATTGATTTTTGAGAGAAGTAACCATTGCTTACGTAGATGACTTCTAGATTTTTACTTTTTGCAAGAAGTGAAGTTTTCTTGTTGAAAGGCAAGTGTATAGTAGGTTCATTATATGTCCAAGCAATTGACTTGCAATTATAATTAAGTGCATTTTCCACGATGATTTCTGGCGTTATTTTAATTCCTCTTGAAACTTTATCATATTCCTGGGATATCATATAGTTCTGGCAATGTAAACATGTCATGTTGCACCCAAAACCGCCTATCGAATATGTAAAAGTGCCTGGAAGAAAATGATTTAAAGGCTTTTTTTCAATTGGATCAGGACTTAAAGAAGAAACAACACCGTAACTTTCATCAAATAATTCACCATTAATGTTTTTGTGTTGCCTGCAAACCCCAACATTGCCATCGGCTATTTTACAATAGTTTGCACAAATTTCACATCTGATTTTTTGAGATTTAGAACTCTTTTTATAAAGATTGTTATTCACTAACATAATGTTCATAGCCTTTATTTTTTATTTCTACAACTAAACCATTCTCTAATGTAAGTTCAATACTGTCAGAATCTGTCACTTTTCCAATTACTTTATAATCTATACTTAAATTTTTTAAATTATCTTCAGATATTGTAAATACAAGTTCAAAATCCTCACCAACATGTAAAACCAAATCAAGGTAATCCAAATTCAATTTTTCAGCCAAATGTTTATATTCATCAGAAATTCCCAACATTTCTTCATAAATCATGAACCCGAAGCCATTCCTTTTCATTTCATGAAGCTCACTTGCAAGGCCATCTGTAATGTCAGTTGCGGAACTTGCTCCCGCATCCTTAATTAAAATGCCTTCTCTTAATTTGGCTATTGGCCTTATAGCATTTTTAACATAAATGTTATCGGGAGTTTCCAAATTAAATCCTAAAGCTGCAAGGCCAATGTCGCCCGTAACAGCAATCAAATCATCTTTGGAACAGGTATTTTTAAGTAAAGGATTATCACATAAACCTAAAGCAGTTCCAGATATGATAATTTCTGAAGCCTCATTTGTATCTCCACCAATTAACGGGATTGAATAATAACTGCAAGCACTTAGAACCCCTTCAATAAGTTCCTTAAAGGAATCCAAATCCAAATCTTTAGGTACTGCAATTGATAATAAAAATCCTAATGGTTCAGCCCCCATTGCCGCCAAATCACTGACATTTACTGTGATAGACTTAAATCCCATGTCAAAATAGGACATGGTTTCTGGAAAATGCTTGGATTGAATTAACATGTCACAAGTTGAAATTAAATTTGTAGAAGTTAATTCCGTGATAGCCGTATCGTCTGGAGTAATATCTTTTGAATTGGCAATTATATATTTGACTAATTCCTTTTCGCCAATATCTGAGACTTTTAAGGTCATGAATATTAGTATAATTTTTAAAATAAATATAGTTATTCAAAAAAAGAAAAATATAAGTTTCAAATTATAAGTTATCTGAAACTCTATCCTTAATAATTTCGTATAAACGTGTATCAACACCTAAAGGTTCGGTTAATACAATTTCACCATCAAACTCAACTTTTTCATCATCGTGGTCATGATGGTGGTGATGATGATGTCCGTGATGGTGGTCATCGTGGTCATGATGGTGGTGATGATGATGACCAGATACTGATTCTTCATCGAAATCGCTTTCTATACCAAGTAATCCTGGTATATCTCTTTTTGTGTGAAGTCCGTGAGCTACAAATACCGGCACAACAATGATTTTTTCCAAGTCGGCTTTTTCTGTCAATGCTTTGATTGTTTCCGGAATACCTGGTTTTCTAATTTCCATAAAACCATATTCAATAATAGCTTCTGGGAATTCTTCTTCATACATTTCTTTATAAGCTTTAATTACATCTTCACCATCGTCCAATCTTGATCCGTGGCTTAAAAATAAAATTCCTGTTTTTTTATCAGACATATAAACACCTGTAATCAATTATTATTAAGTTTAAAGTTAATATTATTTAAGTTATCTTGAAAAAAAATTTTTTCAAAAAAAATAGAAGCTAACAAGCTTCGTTTATCATTTCAACTAAAATATCAATTAATATATCGTCCGCTTTGATAGGTTCCGGATATAATATCTCACCATCAAATTCAACTGGAGTTAAATCGTGTGAGTGGTCATGTCCATGGTCGTGGCCGTGGTCATGATGATGTTCATGTTCATGAGCCTCCAAAAATCCTAAAATGTGCGGAATATCATGAGTAGTATGCATTCCCGGAGCAATAAACACAGGAACTACAACCAATCTTTCAATATCATTTTCATCTGCCAGTTTATTGATGGATTCTGGGATGCTAGGACCGCATAATTCCATGAATCCGAAACTAGATGGTAAATCACATGATTTTTCGAATTTTTCAAATAATGCAGTGGCAAATTCCTTATTGTAATTTAATCTGGAACCATGTGTAACAAGTAAAATGCCTGTTTTTGCATTATCATCCAATTTGGAATCGGTTAAAGCTTCTGTGATTCTTTTATCAATAATATCCAAAAGCTCATCACGAGGACCTATTGAACCTAAAAGTTGAATTTCTCCGTCGAAATCAACATCGTCAGCAATTGACAAGTAATGTTCAGGCGGATAATTTCCATCAGGACATCTAGGATCAACTTCCAAAGGTTTTAAACCTAGTAAAGTCGGAATATCAATGTTTGTGTGTATACCTGGAGCTAAAAATACTGGAAGTGCAATAATCTTATCTAAATCATCAACTTCTTCCTTTAATATTTCAACAGCTCCTGCAATAGTAGGTTCTGATACTTTCATATAGCCTATTTCAGTTGCTAATCCAGATTTTTTGATAAATTTTTCTTTGATTTCGCTAAATACTTCCTCTGCATAAGGCAAGGTACTTCCATGACTTACTAAAACAACGGCAGTATTATTTGATAACTTTGAATTTGTATCCATAGGATATAACTCCGTCTTTTCCATCCTCTCTGATTTTTCTAAATACCATTTCTACATCGTCACCAATTTCAATATCATCAACATTGCAATCTACTAATTGAGATGTTAATTTAGCACCTTCTTCAAGCTCAATTACTGCAACAGCATAAGGAGCTGATTTCTTAAAATCATCAGGGGCTGATCTGATTATTGAAAATGTGTGAATTTTACCTTTTCCACTGAATTGGAACGGTTCAAGGTTACCTTTTCTCCTACAGTTAGGACAAACAACACGGGATGGGAAAAATAACTCTCCACATGTGGTACATTTAGAACCAATAAGATTATATCTTTGTTGAATATGACGCCATGTTCTTACAGTATCTGACATGTAACTCCTCCATATATTTTCAATATGTATAATATATAGTTAGTAATATAAAAAAGTATTTTTTTTATTACTTATTTGACCTTTTTTTAAAAAAATTATTACATTTTTACACGAAATCATAAAGTCGCACTTCAACAATAAATTTATTAATTTAGGATATATCTCTAATAATGAAAATCGATTCAAAAGGTAATTTAATACTCGGTACAACTGTTATTTTGATAGTAACATTGTTATTGATTTGCATTTTTGTATTTACGACTATAAATTTCATTGAAAATCAAAATATCGACTCTTATGAGAATGACAATTTCAAGTATATTGTCGATGACTATTCAAATAATCTGGAAATTTTAGGAAGAGATTCAATATATGATGCATGCGATAAGGTCTACAAGACATTTAAACTTTTCAATAGCGAAGACCAAATCAAAAAAAACTTAAACAAAAAATTGGATGAAAAAAATAAGGAATTTGAAGAGAAATATGATGTAAAAATATCTTCCAATGTCTTATCTGTTGAACCTACGAAAAGTCCTTGGAAAGTATTGTTTAAGGTTAAATTAAATATCAACAAGAATTCAAATAGATATTCTAAGATTATTGAAAAAAATGTGTCCATTGAAGGACTTAGGGACCCGTTGCCGGTTGCTAAACTAAGTGTGGCATCAGGAATATACATCGAAGGGGACAAGCTAAACTACTTTAACGCTCTTACAAGATACCTTAAACTTCGAAATCTGGACTCACCATTTTCATATGCCTTTGCAACCACACCATTAACTATTAAAAAATGTCCTTATGACCCTTACATCCACCATGGAGATCCGGGAGTCCTAAAAGATTGCTTAAAAACAGGTTATTTTCATGAAAGCAGAGATGGAAGCTGTTATTTATGCAGACTGGAAGGCAAGGGAACATGTCCTCATTATGGGCTTGAAGTATTTATCCAAACACACACACCACTTACAAACGATTCCATATCCTGCTCTGACCATGTTGTATTTCATGACCACTATACCGGTCAAAAAATTGACAAAACAGACATTAACAGCTTGATTCTAGACAGTTCACATAGAAAAAAATATGGGTTGGATAGAGATGATGGATAACAGGGGAAACATGGCTGTTGAGGTGGCCATTGTATTGATTATAACATTGATGATTACAGGGATTGTCCTTAATGCATCTGAATTACTGACAAATAAAGCAATTACAGCTATAGAAAAGGAAAATACTGAAATGCTGATTTCTGAAGTCGTTGATAACCTGATAAATAATCCAGGAACTCCGGATAATTGGGAAAAATACGGTAAAGGAACACCGGGCCTTGCAATCATAAACGAAGAAGGCGAAATCATTCCAAACAGCGTTTCATATTCAAAGTTCATAGCACTTAAGAACAACTACAAAAAATTAGTAAATCAAAAGCTATTTGGCTCTAAAATCAAGACTTCTATTGAACTGATTCCCCATGAAAGCAGCATTTCAAGTGTAAAAATAGGCAATGACAATGAAAAGGGAGACATATTTTCAGTTAATAGACTGGTCAAATGCGATTTTTATAAAAAATTTGTTTTAAAAGATTTTCAATATGGAGGAAAATGCAATCACAAACATGCCCAGGACAGCCACAGCTGCAATTACTTTAAAATATTTAAAGGAAACCTAAAGGCGTCAAACTATTATTTACTAATAAATCCAAAGGAAAAAAACGATTTAAAATACGTTGTAGACACTACAAGGGTTGTTAAAGAAAGGCCCTGGGAAAGTGTGGGTTCTGATGAAATATGCATAAATGATAAAATAAGCTTCTATGACGATACGAGTGCCGTGGTTTTTATTCACTTTGACAAGCCCAACGTGAAGGCAGTGCTGGTATCTGTTCCAAAAAATTTCAAAATGTATAACTTAAATTATGACTATTTCAGGACTAATGACTGTGACTTAATCTTGAAGGCGTGGTTTTAGATTAATGCGCCTAAAACTATCAATGAAATAGATATTAAAATTAGACTTGAAATGGAGTCTGTAATACTGGTTGAAATTGGAATTACAATATTGTCAGGGTCCAGATTCTTGTTATATGAAATGGTTGAAACGTAATATACTAAAAATACCATTACAGTAACTAAAATAAGTCCTGCAATTGTACTAATTAACAAAATGTTAGCAAATCCAACACCAACTGTCTTAAATGCTATTGATGATGATTCAGCTAAAAATCCTATGAATGGGAAAACAATAATAGCTAAAATAAAGCAAATTATAAAGTTATGAATTGTATTTCCCTTAGGGATTTTTAAAGGTTCCACTAAACCGGAGTGAAGTCCGGAAGACAATCTAGCACCTAAAATACTTATTAAACTTCCGCATTCTCCTGAAAATAGAGGAAGTAAAGTGAGTAAACTTGGATTGGTGAGCAATGTTTCAACTGAACTGTTTAAAATTCCACCGGCAGATCCTCCTAAAAAGGAGCAAAGAAGCAATGTTGGAGTGGATTGTTTCAAAATAGTTTTGGTTTCATAAGATAAGCGATAACAATAAATGAAACTAATCACTATTCCAATTAAAATAATTACAAGTATAATGTCTTTAATTAAGAAATTAACATTTATTAAACCTAAAATAAAGATTGATGCAATGATTGCAGGTAATGTGAATAAGTCTCCAAAAGCAGCAATAATAGGGCTTGTAATATTGTCTGGGTCCCATCCATGTTCAAAACTTTTAAATGAAACAAACATTGTAATTGGAAGCATGATTAAATTAGATATTATTCCTGCTATTGTACATATTAATATAAAATCAACTAGCTCGATTGAGGGATGATGCAATAAAATACAGAATAGCTTAGCTACAATACCTAAAAATACGGATAAAACCAATGTTAAAACAAATGAGGAAAAAATATTATAATTCAACTGCTCTGAAAATTTAAATTCAGGTGCAATCAAACCAATGTGCAAATTGGTTGATAGTCTTGAAGCAAAGGAACCGAAAATATTTCCTCTCATGCCTATTGCTCCAGGAATAATCACTAATAATCCTGGAAACGCTTCAAGCAAGAAAGTCATTTTGCCTAAAATAATACCGGCGAATAAATCCCCAACAGCACAAATCAAAAGAGCGATTAAACCTTCCTTTATAGAACTTTTATGAATTTCATAAAATTCAGAGAAGGCTTGAGTTGATAGTGAACTGCGAATCTTCTTCTGTTGACCTTTCACAAATATCACTACCTATTATCATTTTTATCACTTTAGTCCATTTCTTCTTCTAATTCTTCCGGGATATCTTCAAGGGAACAAGTTCCAGCTGCAAGTTTTTCAAGTAAATCAGCACCTTCATCTGTTCCTTTTAAAATCAAAGTATCGTCAGGTAAAATTGTAGTGTGTTTATCCGGACCATAAATCCATGATACACCACGTCTAATAGCAATTACTCTCATACCAGTACGGTTAACCAATAATAAATCTCCTAAAGTATTATTAGCCAATTCTGATGATTCGTCAATCCTAACTCTTGCAATAATCTTATCAGACTCTTCCATGACCATTTTAAATACTGGATGAGGTTTAAAACCTTTAATTACAATGTCAGCTAAATCTTTTGCAGCATTAGCCATACTTTCAGCGGCTTCCGCAATTTCAAGTAAAGCTGTTAATTTCTCAGCATCTTCATAAGACCTAGCTGCAACTAACGATTCTTTTTTAATTTCATAATTCATAGCATTTACTTCATTTTCTAAAGTAATTACTTCCTCAGCTGCGGCTTTACTATTAAACAATACTGCAGAATATGCTAAATCAACCATCAGCTCGGACATGTTCTTCATTTCGATTAATAAATTTTTGATTGACAATTAAATACACCTAAAGATCATTTGGATTATTTTTTAACAAGCATGCTCTTCTAAGCTTCAATAATGTTTTTTTCTTTGTTTTTAAGTCCTCAACCTCTTCTAAAATGTTTTCTAAAGGTTCTCTTAAACATTCAACTGCGTCTTTATTGTGCAACCAAATGCAATTTTTGCAGTTCCAAACATTTTTACCTTTAATCCATTCCCCTCCGGTTGAAGAATCGCCACAAGGATAGAATGGACAATAACAGAAATCACAATATTGGCCATCATAGTGACAAGGATAATACTCACATTCACGGTTAGGACCATGTGCAATTTCACCATTCAATAACTTTTCATAATGATTCTGTGATAACGGATGAATTTGAGACCTTATTACATATCCTCTTGGTGTTACAAGTTTCCCATCCTGAACATAAGTCAAATCATTTCCGACCACCAATGTACATGACATGTTGACTAAATCTTCAGTTAAATCCTTTACTTTAACAATTGTTGCTTTAGGAGGCTCGTAGGTACTATCCACAATACCAATCAAAGCGTCTTCACCTTTAATGTCAATTACGCATTGTTTAAAACGCCTGAAAGGTTCTTTTCTAGTTTTACTTAAAGGATTGTAAATAGCCACAATTAAATTTGCCTCAAGCGCATATTTTAACTTCTTTTCTATTTCAGATAGGGGTGTCAAAATATTACTTAAGCTAATTGCTGCAAAATCGTTTAATGGCGCACCTAAATGACTTGATGCATAATTCAGAGCTGAAACACCAGGGTAAACTTTAATCTCAACATTTTCATATTTGCTAACAATTTGATACAATACATTTGCCATTCCAAAGACACCTGGATCTCCGGAACTAATTAATGAAACGGTATAGCCTTCTAAACTTTTTTGAATTGCAAATTCAGCTCTAACTATTTCATCGCCCATTCCTTTTTTAACAATCTCCTTATCGGTTATCAAATCTTCAATTTGTTCAATGTATTTCTTATAACCAATAATAATGTCAGACTCTTCAATAGCTTTTAAAGCTCCCAAAGTCATGTTTTCTCTATTTTGACCAATACCTATTACATTAATCATATTATCAACTTAATATAGTTTTAAAACTGAATTTATTGTAACAGTGTCCTTATCAACCATCAGTCCTGTTCCCTTATAGCTGGCAACACCATTTGCTATTATCTTATATGAAGGAGTTTGACTAATGACGATTTGACCTGAAGTTGAATTAGGTGATGCATAACCTAAAGCTTCAATAGTTACATTAAACTCTTTATTATCTGTATCTTCATATGTAGTTACATTAATTGATTCATAATTGACCCCATCAACCTGCGACAGGTCCTCCATCCGAAGAGCTATGTCCTTTTTATTGGTAATAGAAACAGGAGTCGGATCTTTAATCAAAACTTCATTAACTTTTTCTGGACTGAAGAAACTAGATATTTTTGAAACTTGCATATCTATTAATCCTTGAATGTTCGGAGCTTCGGAAGTAACGATAGTATAGGAACCGAAAAGCCCTAACTCAAAAAATACAATAAATAATACAATTATTAAAACAATTCTAACTACTTTATTCGCCATTTTATCACAATCATTACTTAATATATAATAACAATTATATTATAATAATATAAATTTAGTTTTTAATATATAATAAAGATAACTATGAAAAATTAAATTCAATATTGTACGTTCAAATCAATATTATATTTAAAAATTCTCAAAGTTTAATTAAGATAAAAAATAAAAAATTTAACTAATATGTCAACTAATAAAATTCTATTAAAATTTGCAAAAAAGGGAATCAACCTATCACCTGAAGCATATGATAAAGTTATTAATGCAGAAAATCCTTTAGATTTTGCATCTTCACTAATAGTTAAATTAAAAGGTGATAAATTTTCTTCAAAAGATTTAGTATCCGTTAGTGGCCAAACAATTGATGAAATCACAGGAAATGTCAAAAAAACTGACAATACTGATCAAAAAACATTAATCAATGATGAAAAAACAGAAAATGTTAAACCTTTAGAAGTTGAAAAACCTAAAAAGATAAAACCGACACCAAAACCTAAAATTAATGCATCGGAAGCTGAAAAGCCTAAAAAGGAAGAGCCCGTTTCAATAGAAGATTTGAAAAAAAATTCTGACAAACCTGAAAAGCATGTCAATCAGGAAATTGTTGAAGCTTCCGAAACAGTGAAAGATGAAAAAATTCAATTTAAAAGAAATCTCCAAAAAACTAACGTTGAGTATGATTTCAAGATAATACAGGATACAAGCAAAAAATCATATACCAGCGGAGAACTCGAAAACCTAATTTCATATTTCAAAAGCAGATATGAAAAACTAGAAAAAATACTCTCCAGAAGACCTGAACTTAAAAATTACACAAAAATTGCCGATATTGACGATTCACAAGACAGTTTAACCTTAATTTTAATGGTTCGTGAAATCCGATCAAGTAAAAATGGTCACAAAATTGTGGAATTTGAGGATGATACAGGAAACATTTCCATCTTATTTTCCAACAATAATGAAGAACTGTTTGCTGAAGCCGAAAAACTTGTAAGAGATGAAGTTGTCGGCGTTATCGCAAATAAAAGTGGAGATAGAGGCTTTGCTTTTGGTCAGCAAATCATAAATCCTGGGGTTTTAAGAGTTCCTGAAAAGAAAATGGATTTTGGAATTGTGTTCTTGTCTGATGTTCACATAGGAAGTCTGACCTTCCTTGAAGACGCATTTACAAGATTCATAGATTGGATTAATTGTGATTATGGTACTGAAGAGCAGAGAAGAGTTGCTGAAGACGTTAAATATCTGATTATTGGTGGAGATATTGTAGATGGTATAGGCGTATATCCAAATCAAGATCAAGAACTTGCCATAAAGGATATCACCCAGCAGTATAATGAAGCCGCTAAATTTTTAGGAAACATTAGAAGCGATATTAAAATTATCATTGCCCCTGGAAACCACGATGCATCAAGAGTAGCCGAACCACAACCTGCAGTTCCTGAAGAATATGCAAAGGCATTGTATGAACTTGATAATGTGGAATTCATTTCAAATCCAGGTGTAGTCTCCTTAGATGGCATTAACGTTTTAATTTATCATGGCCGTAGTTTTGACGACTTAGTAATGGCTGTAAAAGAATTTACATATGAAAAAAGTGACTTGTTGATGGAAGAAATTCTTAAAAAAAGGCATTTAGCACCAATTTATGGTGAAAGAACACCTTTGGCTTCAGAACTTGAAGACTATCTTGTCATAGATGAAGTGCCAGACATTTTCCACACTGGTCATATTCACGTGAACTCATATAGAAGATTCAATGGAATCCATTTAATAAACTCAGGTACTTTTCAGACTCAAACCAGTTTTCAAAAAATTCACAACATTGAGCCAACTCCTGCTGAAGTTCCTGTTATTCATAAAGGAAAATATAAACATTTCAAATTCATATAGAGGTATTTTATGAAAAAAGAAGTTCAAGAAATCATTGATATAGGAAATAACATTTTTAATAAAAACTTAGTTTCAGGAAAGTCAGGCAACATTAGTAAAAGAATAAAGAGTTCAAATGGAGATATAGTCGCTATCACTCCAACTTTAAAATCATTGGCAAATTTAAATCAGGAAGATATTGTTCTAGTAGATTTAGATGGAAATTTATTAACAAAAGGCAATCCATCTTCTGAAGTGTTTATGCATTTGGAAATATATAAAAAAAGAAATGACGTGAATGGAATCGTCCACACACACTCCCCTTATGCAACAGGATTTGCATTTTCAAATAAAAGAATCAAAAGACTAGAAGGTTTTGGAGAAATAAAAGACCCTTATTTACCATGGATTGAATACGAAAAACCCGGATCTGAAGAGCTTGCCTTGAAAGTTGGTGACAATGTTGGAGAGGGCGATGTTCTTGTTTTAAAAAGTCATGGTGTGGTCTGTTTTAGTAAAAACCTAAAAGAAGCAGAATCCCTTGCAGTATTCATCGAAGAATCTGCAAAAACTCAATATATTACTTATATGTTAAATTCAGCTGAAGATATTATCTAATCTTCACCTGAAATAACATCATTTTCAACTCTTTTTGACATTCCTTCTTCAATCATTTTAATGATTAATCCGGATAATGAAGTTTCCTCATCGATTGCAATTTTTTTTAATTCTTTTTTCAAGTCTTTAGGTAAATTTATAGTTGTTTTGCTTATATCTGACATGTATAATAATTCATTTTAATTTAATATATATTTTTCTACTAAAAATAACAGTATTTTACCAAAAAATATTTAAACATATTACGAACAAATATATAATTTAATAATTTTAACTAGTTTTTAATTATATTTTGGAGGGAGTATTATGAGTAATCAAACTATTGATGAAGTATGTGAAATACTTGAATACATTATGGATAACAATACTGTACCTCGTAACATTCGAGAAGCAGCTAGTGAATCTAACGATTTATTAAAAGATGAAGAACAAGATCAATCTGTTAAAATAAGTACTGTTTTAGGAAAATTGGATGAAATCAGTAATGACCCTAACATTCCTGTACACGCCAGAACTTTAATTTGGGAAGTTCTCTCTAAATTAGAATCCATCTAATTTTACTATTTTTTTATTTTATATTTAACATGAAATAGCGATAGCTATGGTTACGCCATCATATGAAGTTTTCTTATATATTAATTTTGAATCAAAGCCTGCTGTGATTAAAGCTGATGGTTCACAAACACCATAAATTCCAAATTTGGATTTAACAAAATCAGATTTCTGAATATCATTCGATTCAAATAACCTTAACTTATCCAAATCAACGAAACTTACAGGAATGTTTAGATTATCAGACAACTCTAAAATTCCTTTCTCATCCTTTTTTATTTCAGCTGATGACAATTGATTAACCCTTGATTTGTCAATATTCAGCTGCATTAGTGACTGATTAAACCCATCATATATCTTTTCACATTCTTTTCCTCGTCTGCAACCTATTCCTACAACTAACTTTTTTTCCTTAAGAATAATTTCATGGTCATCAAAAACGGCATGAATCTCATCCATATTTACTTTTGAAGAGTAATTGATTGAAACATTGATTTCAAGTGTATTGTCGCTTAAATATTTGAATAAATAATTGAAATCTTTATTCGGATTTATTGTTAAAGAAATTTCCTCACCATCCAAAATCGCCTTGTTAATAAACAAAATTTCCTTAGGATTGTCAATTGATAAAAACAAATCATTCGCCAATACATCAATTCCCAATTTATTGTTAATGTCACTTGAAGTTGTAATGACAGGAGTAGCGTCAATTAATTCAGCAATTTTATTTGTTAACTTATTGGCACCGCCCAGATGTCCTGACAGTGTTGATATAACAAAATTTCCATTATCATCAATGTTTAACACTGCAGGATCAACTGTTTTAGATTCAATATAAGGTGCAATAGACCTGATTAAAATCCCGGATGCCATAATGGCAATTATTGCATCATATTCATAAAATGAAATTCTTAAATGTTTTTTAACATTTTTATGGAATGTGTCAGCTTTGATTATTGTCGAATCACTATCTAATTGTTCTTTAATAGTCAATGCTAATTTTTTTCCCTTATCTGAAACAGAAATGATTGCGACCTTCATAATATCACATGAATTAATGTTAATAAAACTAAGATTGTTAAAGTAAATAAAATAATTGTTATTTTTGATAGATTCACCGCTTTTGTAATGTCATCCTTGTTAATTTCCTTTGATGCGTCACCTAATATATAAGTGTCTTTTTTTATCAATTGAATGTTTAAAGCTCCGGCTGTGGTTGCCATAGTATATCCTGAGTTTGGACTAGGGCATTTCCTGGCGTCTCTTCTCATGATTCTATAACTGTTTTTTCCATCAAGCTTAAGCAAATATGCTGAAATTACAACATAAATACCAGCAATCCTTGACGGAACATAATTCAAAAAGTCATCTATCTTTGCTGCAAAAAAACCAATGTCCTTAAGTTCATCTGTTTTGTAACCAACCATAGCATCAAGTGTGTTAAACATCCTGTACAACATTGGAATCAGCAATAAATAATACAATTGATTGTTTATTGGATTTAAAAGGATAACAAATCCAAAAATTGCATAATAAAATATTGGAGCAACATAGGAATCTGTGATGTTTTCAGTTAGGCTTTCAATAACAGCAGAAACAATGAAACTTTCAGTCAATTCATCTGTGCTTCTACTAACCAGATATGATACTGATTTTCTGGCTTTGTCAAGACTCTCATCTAAATCGTTTTTAACATCAATAGCAGTTTTTAAAAGCATGTTTACTGAAAATGTTGAAGATAATAATATTATAAATAAAATAAAAAATAATACATCATTAAATAAAAAAATAACATATAAAACATATAACAAAATGCTAACCACAATTGTTGTAGCAATTACCAAAAGAAATCCTGACAGTCTGTTTTTGATTTTTATAAAAATATTTTTGAAAAAACTTATGATTGAACCGATTATAACAACAGGATGAATTTTTGTTGGTAGTTCTCCAAATGTAACATCAATTGCAAGTGAAAACAATAATGCTAATATTATAAAATAAAACAATTCAATCATACTTTATATTATATATAATAAAAAAATAAATATTTTATTATTAAATTGATTTAAATGATGATATTATGAACGTCGAAGAACAAGTAGAAAAGTGGTTGCTTGACGAAGATCTTTTAAGAGAGATGAAATATGATGAAAATGCCGATTTTCATTTCATTGTTGAATTTCCAAAAGAAAACATAATGGATGTTGTTAAACCAAAAGACAAAGATTCTATTATTATTGCCTGTGCTACTCAAGTGGCTTCACAACATGTTTCACTGATAGAATCCGCTGACATGAAGACAAAAAAAGAGTTTATTTTAGATTTGAATTTCGGTTTAAACACATTTTTAGTTGATTTTGAGCTTCAGGTTAATAATGATATATTACGTCAATTTGTTATCACAGAACAGATATTTGAAGATGGATTGACTAAAGACATGTTAATTAGAACAATGAAAAGAGTTTTCAAGGCCAAATTACATTGTATCTGGCTAATCGATAAGAAGTTCGGATCTCTTCCTGCACCTTCAAATCAAAATGACATGTTCATTTAAAGAGGGAGAGGTGCATTTCAACTGAAATGTTTTCGAAGGTATATTAAGATTGAAGGGGTATATTTCAACTGTAACATTTGAAACTTATCTCTCTCATTTTTCTTAATTTTATGATTATACCAAAATTTTCTATTTTTCAAAAATTTCATTAAGTGAAATTATTTTCACATCCTTTTTACACTTGCAACCGACCTCTTCAATTTTGCTTCGTGCATGAAATAACTTACACTTGCAATGGACCTCTCTGTCTTGATTACAAATCATGATAATTTTTTCAAAAATTGTTTTATTTAAGCGATATGAGGTCGTATTTTCACCCTTTATCTTTAATTTTTACACTTGAAATTGTTATTTTATATTTGAAATAGTAGTATTTCATATTTTAAATTTAAATTCATTTTCACGATTTATTTTTTAAAAAATAGAATATTTAACTATATTTCAATACTTAACAAATAATTATCGTGTTAATTTAATTTTTAAGGATTTTAAGAAAATTAATTTTCCAATCTTTTGTCAATTTTATTAACTTTTTACAATATTGTAATAAAAACCTTTATTTATTAGGTTCATAATATTATTAACACTGGAAATTATACTAATTATTTTTTTATCAAATCATGTGGTGGTATAATGTCAAACGTTTTTGAAGATTTAGAAGATGACTGGGGAGATCTTGTATCTAAAAGTATATTTAAAGATAAAGCTCCATTAGATCATAGATTTTTACCAGACAAGTTAGTACACAGAGAAGAACAGATAAGACAAATCGCAAAATACTGGGTTGATGTTTTAAATAATGTAACACCATCAAATGTCACCCTTTATGGAAAAACAGGAACCGGAAAGACTGCAGCATCAAAATTTGCACGTGAACAACTCTTGGAAATCGCTCAAAAAAAGAATGTCTTCGTTAAGGTAGAATATATCAGATGCACAGATTACACTACCGAATACCAAGTTCTTGCACAACTATGTAATAAGCTTGGTAGGGATGTTCCAAACCGTGGATGGACAAAAGGTGAAGTCGTGAATACCTTTAGGGATATTTTCAAGATTAATGCATTTGGTAGACGATTACATTTGATTGTTATTTTGGATGAAATCGATATTTTGCTTGATAAAGATGGAGATGGAATATTATACACATTGACAAGAACAGACAATGTATCAGTTTTATGCATAAGTAACTATCTTGACTTTAAAAATTTAATCAAATCCCGAGTAACCAGCAGCTTAAACGATAAGGAAATCGTTTTTCCACCTTATGGCGCTGATCAGTTATCAGATATTTTGACAGAAAGAGCAGAATTATCTTTTAAAGATGATGTTTTGGATAATGATGTTATTCCTTTATGTTCTGCTATGGCTGCAAAAGAAGAAGGTGATGCAAGATATGCGCTAGATTTACTTAAAAATGCGGGAGAATTAGCTTTTGATGAAGATTCAGAAAAAGTAACAAGTGAACATGTTAGAAAAGCTAAGGATACTATTGAACATAATAAAGTCATTGAAATTATTTCCACATTACCACTACAACAACAAAGGGTTTTAGAAGCCATTTTAAACTTGACAAAACAAGGCGAAGAAATATCTTCCGGTAAGTTATATGATGAGTATAAAGATATTTCCAAAAAAGATGCTGTAACCTATAGAAGAATATTTGACTTTATCAATGAACTTGAATTATTAGGTATAATTTCAACTAATACGGTTTCACGTGGTCGTGCAAAAGGAAGAACAAATATTATTAAACTTCAATGTGATGAAACATTACTTGAAACAACCCTTTTTACTATTTAGGGTTGTTTTTTATTAATGTTTTTAATATTGCCATTCTGACAGGAACTGCATTTGCAGCCTGAGTGAAGTATTTGTTGTATTTTGTGTTGTCGACATCTGTGTCAATTTCATCAATTCTTGGTAGAGGATGCATTACAATTAAATCCTTACCTTCAATCATCTTTTTATTAATAATGTAAGCGCCTTTTATTTTTAAATAATCATCAATATCGGCAAAGCGCTCTTTTTGAATTCTTGTTACATATAAAACATCAACATCATCAATTATTTTTTCAATAGAATCAACTTCTTCCCATGTAACATTGGTTTTGTTGATATCGTGAAGGACTTCTTGTGGCATTTTAAGCTCAGGAGGTGATACTAAATAAATTTTCACATTTTTGAATAAACCTAAAGCGTTTGATAGTGAGTGTACTGTACGACCGAATTTTAAATCACCAATTAAAGCTATTCTTAAATTATCGATTTCGCCTATTTCTTTTTTTATTGTGTACAAATCAAGTAATGTTTGTGTTGGGTGCTGGCCAGCTCCGTCTCCTGCATTGATGACAGGAACATCAACAATGTCTGAAATGAATTTTGATACTCCTTCAAGTTCGTGCCTGATTACTAAAGCATCGCTGTATTCTTCAAACATTTTTGCGGTGTCTGCAATACTTTCACCTTTTGAAACAGAACTTGATCCACTATTTTCAAATCCTATTCCATCTCCACCCAGACGTTTTATGGCTGTTTCAAATGACATTCTGGTTCTTGTTGAAGGTTCAAAAAACATCAAACCAAGAATTTTACCTTTTAATTCTTCAGATATTTCCTTGGATTTTGCAACATTTTCTAGTTTTGATGCTTCATCCAAGATATATTCAATATCTTCCCTTTCAAAGTCTTTTATTGAGATTATGTTTTTTAGTTTAAAAATTCTAATCAACCCTTTTTAATGCTTTTTTGTGTCTATACTTGAGTGGAGTATATTATCGCGATTTTTATATTATTCTTTCAATCGGCACAACAAGAATATCTTTTGCACCTGCATTTCTTAAATCATTAACAAGTTCAAATACTTGTTTTTCATCAATTACTGCTTGAACTGCAACAGTTTTTTCATTAGACAATACTTCTGAAATGGTCAGACCACCCATTGATGGCATGACTTCTTTTACTTTGTCCAAGTCTTTGCTTTTCACGTTCATCATGATTAGTTTTTTCCTGTCAGCATCAAGCACACCTTTAATACTGGTGCTTACGGATTCAATTAATTCTTTTTTATCTTTTAAACTTTTCTTGTTAGAGATAAGCTTGATTGTACTTTCAAGAATCACGTCAATGATTTCAAGATGATTCATTTTTAAAGTGGTTCCGGTGCTTGTTAAATCTGTAATTAAGTCAGCTATTCCTATAAATGGGGCGGCTTCTGTAGATCCGCTTAGCTTAACGATTTTCAAATCCAAACCCTTTTCATTCAAATATTTTTTTGTCAAGACTGGAAATTCGGTTGCCACTTTCATATCTTCTCTAATGTCATCAATAGAATTAATGCCTGATTCTTCAGGAGCTGCAATAACCAATTTTGTTTGTCCAAATCTTAAGTCCAACAATTCTTCAACATCGGCTTCATTTTCTTGAATTAAATCCACACCTGTAATTCCCATATCAGCAACGCCATCGTTAACGAATTCAGGAATATCTGAAGCTCTTGCAAACATTACCTCTATATCCTCATTGAATGTTTTTGAAATTAGTTTTCTGTTGTTTTTATCCACTAAACCTAATCCGGCCTTTTCTAGGATGTTTATTGAAGGTTCACTTATTCTTCCCTTTGAAGGAATTGCAATTTTAATTTTCATCATTCCACTCTGATTTTTTTTATATCCTATATTATATTATTTAATCATTTGTTAAATACTTTTAAGTATTACATTTAATTATTAATATTCTAATTTTTGTTTAATAGCTGATTTTTGCAAAATATTTAAATATTAGGTCATTATAATACTCATAATAGCTTATTATTAATGACATTAATAATAAGTTTTAATTAACTATTGTGAGGTGAAAAGTATGTCTGAAATACCAAAAGCTCCTATCGCAAGAATCATTAAAGAATCTGGTGCAGAAAGAGTTAGCGAAGATGCAAAAGAAGCATTAGCTGCATACTTAGAAGAAGTTGCTCGTGACGTTGCTAAAGAAGCTAATCAAGTTGCTAAAATCGCAAAACGTAAAACTGTTAAAGCTGATGATATTAAATTAGCAATTAAAAACTTATAAATAAGTTTTTAACTTTTTTTATTTTTTTTTAAGGTGTTGTTATGTCAGATAATACTATTTTAATTAAAAACGCATTAATTTTGAACCCAAACAATTTTGAAGAAAAAGTTCAATCTCTTTTAATCAAAAACGATTTAATAGCTGAAATAGCCGATGAGATTGATGAAGGTAATGTTGATAAAATTATAGATGCTTCTGGAAAAGTTTTACTTCCAGGATTTGTTAATACTCATACTCATTTATCCATGACTTTATTTAGAGGTTTAGCAGACGATTTAAGTTTGGATAGTTGGTTAAACGATCATATATGGCCAATGGAAGCTAACCTTAATGGTGATTATTGTTATATTGGTGCTCTTTTAGGTGCTGTTGAACTTATTAAATCAGGTACCACCACATTTTCAGACATGTATTTTTACATGGAAGATGTTGCACGTGCAGTTGATGAAGCAGGCATAAGGGCAGTTTTATCATATGGAATGATAGATTTTGGAGATGCAGAGAAAAGGGAAGCCGAAATCAAAGAGAATTTAACATTATTTGAAAACTGCAATGGAATGGCAGATGGAAGGATTAAGGTATTTTTCGGTCCACACTCTCCATATACCGCTTCTGAAGAGTTGTTGATTAAGGTTCGCCAATTAGCCGACGAATATAACATGGGAATTCATATACATGTTTCAGAAACTCAAAAGGAAATCGATGATGTAAGTGCTGAAAAAGGATTAAGACCATTTGAATATTTAGATAAAATAGGATTTTTAGGTCCTGATGTTGTTGCAGCGCACAGTGTATGGTTAAGTGATGAAGAAATTGAAATCATCAAGAAAAACGATGTTAAGATTTCACACAATCCGTGCAGTAACATGAAATTGGCTTCAGGTGTCGCTCCTGTTTCTAAATTAATTGAAAATGATATTTGTGTTTCTATCGGTACTGATGGTGCTTCTTCAAATAATAATTTAGATTTGATTGAAGAATTAAAAACAGCCAGTTTGCTTCAAAAGGTTTCTACTTTAGATCCTAATGTGTTAAACTCTTATGAGGCAATTGCAATGGGTACAATTAAAGGTGCCGAAGCTTTGGGTCTTGATGATGAGATAGGCTCTATTGAAGTTGGCAAAAAAGCGGATATTATTTTAATTGACACTAACTGTGCAAACATGGTTCCGGACAGTTCTACATTAACATCCAATATTATTTACTCCGCAAATGGGTCAAATGTTGATACTACAATTTGTAATGGTAAGATATTAATGGAAAATAAAAAGTTAACTGTCTTGGATGAACAGGAAATTTATGATAATGCTCGCGAAGCTATAAAGAATTTAAAAGAAGCTATCTAGCTTCAAATTCTATTTTATTTTTATTTAATACAATACTCTTTTTCCATTCATCTTTACTTTCAGGGAAATCGGACCTGAAGTGTGCTCCTCTACTTTCTCTACGTATTATTGCAGATTTCACGATTAATATGCAGATTTCCACCATATTTATTACTTCAAGAGCGGTTACTAAATCAGTATTATATTGTTTTTGACTGCCTACATCTAGGTTTTCAAGTTCTTTTTGCATTTCAAGCAGTTCTTTTAACGCTTCGTTCAGTGTTTCTTCATCACGAACGATAGCCACTTTTTCCCACATTAATGATTTGATTTTGTTTTTGAATTCCTGTGGTTTTATTATTCCTTTTTTAATTAGGCTTTCAATTCTTGAAGCTTCTTTTGAAACTTGTTCTTCATTGGTTTTGAGTTCGGTTGCCTTTGCAGCTTTGGATGCGCTTTCTCCTGAGATTTTTCCAAACACTTGGGTGTCAGCTAAAGCATTACCACCTAAACGGTTAGCACCATGAACTCCTCCGCATACTTCACCTGCCCCAAATAAGTTTTTAAGGGATGATGAACCGTCAGTATTAATTTTTAAACCGCCCATAAAGTGATGTGCAGTCGGAGCTACTTCTATTGGACCATGTTTGATGTCGACACCTACATTTTCAAACTGCAAAACCATTGTCTCAAGTTTTTCATCGATGTAGTCATCGTCTAGGTGTGAAATGTCTAAATACACTCCTCCATTTTCTGTTCCCCTTCCCTCAATAATTTCCTGATAGATTGAACGGGCAACAACATCACGGGTAGCCAATTCCATTTTTTCGGGAGCATATTTACTCATAAATCTTTCACCATCTTTATTTATGAGTTTTCCACCTTCTGCTCTAACGGCTTCTGTTACTAAAACTCCCTTTTTGGATTCGGGAGCGACCATTCCTGTTGGATGGAATTGAACTTGTTCCATATCAACCAAATTGGCGCCGGCTCTGTAGGATATTGCATAACCGTCTCCGTTTTTTTGGAAGGTGTTTGATGTTACAGGGTATAATTGTCCAGCACCTCCGCTGGCTAATATTGTGGATTTTGCTTTAAAATAGATTAAACTGGAATCCTTTAAGTCAAGACCGGTTGCACCAATCACTTCATCTCCATCTGTAACGAGTGAAGTAATCATTACTTCTTCAATGCATTCTATGTCTCTTTTAATAATTTCTTCTTTAAGTGCATTCAATAACTCTGCACCGGTCCTATCTCCTTGATAGCAGGTTCTTCTATAGGTTTGACCACCAAAAGGCCTTTGGTCAATTTGACCTGATTCCTGCCTGTCAAACAATGCACCGTAATTTTCCAGGTCAATGAGTCTTTTCGGTGATTCATTGACTAGAATTTCAACAAGCTTTTTGTCATTGAGATAGCTTCCGCCTTTAAGTGTGTCGTTGAAATGAGCTTCTATTGAATCATCCTTATCTACAGCTTTAAAGACAGCATTATATCCGCCTTCTGCCATTCCAGTACAGCCAGACCTAAATGAAAGACCTTTGGATACAATTATTGCTTTTAATCCTGCATCATCAACTTCAATAGCGGCTCTTGAACCTGCTCCACCAGATCCAATAATTAACACATCTGTTGAGATAGTTTTTATTTCCATTTCAATTACCCTGTAAAATTTAATTATAGTATTATTTTAGTTTTCAATTATTAAATAAATTTCTTCAAAAATATTTATTAATCGAAATGAATTAACTAATAGTATTGAATGTATATTCCTTAAAAGAGATGTTAATGTAATATTTGACAACATCATTTAATTGAAAATACAGTTAATATTTTTACATAGACATTAGTTATCCGCAATTTAATTGAGGTTATTTCATGAAAATTAATGGTGAAGTTACAACCGGTTTGGGAAAGGCAGCATACTTTTTATCACAGGACTTTTACACTAAAGAATTTAAAAAAAATTTGGGATTTATTCCATATCCCGGAACATTGAATGTTATCGTTAGTGAAGAGTTTTTGGATGAAATTAATGAAATAAAAAATAATTGTGAAAATTTAATCAAACCGGATGAAGGTTTTGGTGCTGTAAAATACATAGAAGCTAAATTATGTGATAAAATTAATGGAGCTATTGTTTTTCCTGCAAAAACTACTCATGAAGAAAATTACCTGGAATTTATTGCAGAAAATAAATTAAGAGATGAGTTGAATCTCAACGATGGGGATATTGTATCTTTGGAATTTTAATTTTCATCTAATTTATGGCAAGGATACCTCGACCTCTTTAGGTCGAGGATGGAATTGCCATCCTCCAATCAACCAACCAACCTTTAACAGGTTCCAACAATTTCAACCGTTTACTACTTACGCCTTGATGAATAACAGCCCCATCAAATGTTTTTAATTGGAAATAACCACTACTCCGTTTACCAGTAATAAAACATTCAACACCATTAAACATTACTTTATCAAACCTCCTAAAACCATTAACAATATAATTAGATTGAGTACGCTGACGCTTACCACCTTTACCAGGTTTAGCCTTATGCAACTGACGATTATGACGCCTAACCTTCCTAAACCTAAACTCAACACTAGACAGTTTAGCATCAAAATTATGACTAATCACAAAAGCATCAATACAATGAGACTTACACAACCTCAGTTTTTCACGATTAAACTTGGTCAAATAACCAAAAGTCTCAAAAACATTACTGAACTCATCTTTTAACAGTTCAACTAATCTTTTCCTCATGATATTCATATGGGTAGCATGTTTAAATGATTTGATTTTCTTATCAAATGTTAATTCACCACTATGAA
Organism: Methanobrevibacter sp.; assembly: GCA_017434525.1. Lineage (GTDB taxonomy): Archaea > Methanobacteriota > Methanobacteria > Methanobacteriales > Methanobacteriaceae > Methanocatella. Next base: position 20,675 of record JAFRFD010000075.1, on the reverse strand, counting down.
CTTTACCATGACAATTCTTACATAATGTCACCAGATTGTCCATAGTATCTGAACCTCCTTGACTCCTAAACTGTATATGATGAATCTCCAAACGAGTATCTTTAGCTCCACATATTTGACAAGAGTAAGTATCACGATTCAAAACAGCAGCCTTAACATTATAAAAACCCTCTGCATCACCATGCTGATACCCAATACCCACTACACAGGGATTTTTCAACTTATGAGAATCAAACTCCGCAGTCTCAACAATAATATTCCCAATAGGGAGAATATTACAAACTTTCCTGATAATCGTTAAATGACTATCAACTTTATGCTGAACACTAGGAGCCAATAAACCTTTCCGATTTTTACGGTTATCGAATCTTGCAGGACGATAGCGTAACTTGCGAGACCTACGACTCCTACGTTGACTTCTACGAGACTCTAGTAATGTACTAATGTCTTGTCTTAATTCAACAGTAGCTTTAAATAATTCTTTTTGTTTTGTTGTTGCAGATAATCCTATATATTTACTTCCTGCATCAACACCAAGATTAACTGGTTGTTTATAACCACTACAACCATACAATAATTGTATAGTGAAAGGTGTGCGATTAACAACTTTTGCTTTACCATTCTTTAATAATAATCTTGCTTTTCTTGGTTTACATAGCATCAATGGTTTACCATTCTTGTTTAGTACGTAAATGAACATAACATTTACCTCCTATTCCTGAGTTATTTTATCCCTCGACAATGTTATCCCAAGGTTTAAATTTTGTGAGCAGCACCGTTCCTACCATCTTAGAACTTTTAACCACCCACCGTAGAGCAAGGGACTGGGATTAAACATCCAACTTGGTACCTGTAAAATATTCTTGGGTAACGTAGACCATATAATGATCTGAGTCTATTAAACTAGCGGATTCCAAGAAAAAAATCTAAAAATCCATGGCTTCTACAAGCCGTGGTAGTTTAACCTTTTGTCTTTGTCCATAATCGTATATTGCACTCATTTTTCCACCTAATGCATCACAAATAGCTGTTTTTTTATCTCCATCTTCTAAAAATTTATCCGCTAATAAATAAGCAATACTTTTTACAAGATTTTTTACTTTATTTTTTTCTAAATCAATTGATAATATTAATTTTACAGATTTTTCGATTTGTTGCTCTTGTGTATTTACACTACCCATCACCGGTACTAATGCTAAATCAATTAGTTCTTCATCAGTAATTCCTTTATTATTATTTTATCTTTTACTCTATTTAAATTACTCAGTTATTGATAAAAACAATTTTACAGTCTTAAAACAATTTTATAAGGTCAAAGCAATTTATATTATCAATAAATTTTGTTTTAAAAATAATTGTTACCACAAAGTATTTTATAGATGATGAATATATTGTAAATATACTCTCAGGGCGGGGCGGAATTCCCCACCGGTGGTGATTTTTTAATAAAAATAAGTCCACGAGCACAAAGAAAAGTGTTGATTTGGTGAAAGTCCAAAACCGACGGTGATAGTCCGGATGGAAGAGAAGTAATATATTGTAGTTATTTTTAGCCCTGATTCTAGTAAATAAGGAGATATTGCTATGAATCAAGAAACAAACTTAGATAAGGCTCTAGAAGCTATTAGAAATGGTGAATTCGTACTAGTTTTTGATGATGATGATAGGGAAGGGGAAGTTGACATGATTATCGCTTCCGAATTTGTGACCCCTAAATCAATTGCAACAATGAGAAATGATGCAGGCGGATTGATCTGTAATTGTTTACATTCTGATTTTTGTGATGCTATTCACTTGCCATTTATGGTAGATATCATGAAAGCGGCATCCGAAAAATATCCAGAACTTGCAAAACTAGCACCAACAGATATTCCATACGATGAAAGGTCTTCATTTTCAATTTGGACAAACCATAGAAAATCTTTCACTGGCGTAACAGATCATGATAGGGCAATGACAATCAGTGAAATGGCTATCATGATGAAAGAAGAAAGATTCGATGAATTTGGAGCAACATTCAGATCACCTGGTCACGTATGCCTTTTAAGAGGAGCAGACGGATTAGTTAAAAATAGACAAGGACACACAGAAATTGGCCTTGCATTATGTGAAATGGCTGGTGTTACTCCGGTATGTGTAGTTTGTGAAATGATGGATGGTGAAACCGGACAAGCTACATCTGTTGCAGATGCTCGTAAATATGCTGAAGAAAACGGATTAGTCTTACTTAGAGGCGAAGACATCATTAATAAATATTTAGAGGAATAATTTAATTCCTCTCATTAGCCTTTTTAGCTATGTAATTAGCTATAAATTCTGTATTCTGTTTAATTTTATATGAATTATAAATGCTGAAGGTTACGTAATTCCCGTCACGCATTTGTATTTCCAAACCATCTTTAACTTCTTTTGATTGATTTATTGAAGCTATTTTTTCCCATTTGACTCTCAATGTCTTTGTTTCCAGTGCCTTTTCGATGTGTATTCCATCATCGAGGATTTTAACGATTCTTACTATACGGCGATTTTTTTCCAATCCGATTTGTATATTTCCGTCATCATCGAAAATGTAGTCGGGAATCAAACATGTTGCTTTCCAACCCTGCTTCATTTTCTTTGAAACATGTGCACGGTCTTTTTTTGTAAGTTTAACACCTGTTTCGGGACTTAAGTTAAGGGCCATTATATCACTTTACTTTTGATTTCATCGAACGAATAGATTTTTTCAAATTCTACTTCACGTGCCATTCCAATTATTTCATCTATATTGAGGTTATTTTCAATCAGATCCATTGCATATGATGTAAATAACTCATATCTGATTTCAACTTCTGGAATGAATCCTCTCATATCCGCATTTTTCAATTTTGGAAGTTTCAATACCTTATCAACATTGGTGTTGTTTTTAATATACGGCACAACATTGTCGAATATATTTTCATTATATACTTTATTAAGCAATACTGCCTCTACTGAAACTCCAAATTTTTCAAGCATGTTCGCATGTGAAACTATATCAATAGCCGCAGATTCAATTCCACCTTTATTTACTCCTGTAGCCAGTATCATAGGAATGTTTGATGACATTGCAATTTCAGCAGCGGAATATGGTACTTTTTCATTTAAAAGACCGGTAAATACACTCATTACACCTTCAATAAGTACAATATCATAGTCAGATGAGTTAAGTTTCGCGACAGTAGATTCGATATCCTGCCATCCCAAATGACCAATTTTTATTGATGCGAACTCTTCCATTTTTCCCTTTGTCAAGTACAGTCCAGGTATAATATCACGAACGTCGGGACCTACTTTTAGCAATGCAACTTTATAACCCCTTTTTCTGATTGCACCTGCAAGGCCTGTTAGTATGAAGGTTTTACCGGAGTCGGACCCATTACTGCCTATCATTAGGTATTTCGGTTTTTTGAGAGGTTTTATTTCAGGTATTTTTATGTTTGTGTTGATTCCCACTTCACTTTGCAGGAATTTTTTGACTTGCAGATTTCTATTGTAAATGTCATCAAGGTCTTGTATATCTATTTGTTCTTTTAAGTTTTCTACAAGAATTGGATTTTCATCTAAAATTCCATGAATCATTGTACCGATAACGTTTCCATCATCGTTGCATGCTCCTGAAAAGATGTTATAATCACCTTTTTCATTTGTGTCACCATAATTCATTCTTTGAACTTTAGAATAGAATAATGGTTTGGCATCCCCTTCAACCTTACCATATGTATGTGTGTGGAAACCGTCAACATCTTCAGTTTGATTTTTAACCAAAAATGAGTTGTCAAACACTTTTGCTTTAACACGGTCGCTTGTAATCAGTGGTGAAAAGTTCACGTCGATTATGCCCAAACCCTCTTTAACAATTGGCACTGGGGATTTTCTTCCGATGTCAATCTGGTTTGAAAGAAGCTGAAAACCTGCACATATTCCAATGATTGGTTTTCCATCTTTTGCCATCTTTTTGATTTCAGCATTCAAATCCATGTTAATATCATTGGATTCAATCAGTGTTCCTCCAGGAATTATTAGTGCATCTAGTTCTTGTGAAGCCTTCATACCATTAACAAGACCATTTTCCTTAACAATGTCTGTAGGCAGATTTCCGAAATCTTCAAATCCCGGAACAGACCCATTTAAATAAGCAAGTCCAATTTTTGTCATAAAGATAACCTCTCTTGATATATCTATTATATTTCATAATCTATAAAATTTAGAGGTAGATTTCAAGTGTAAAAAATTTTATAAAAAAAGAAGATTATTGAGTGTTTTCAAATACACTCATAGCTTTAATAATTTTTAAGTCATCCAGCGGTTTTGCTTGAATCTGCAATCCTACAGGAATACCATCAACTTCGCCGGCAGGTATGCTTGCTGCTGGAATTCCAGCCAAGTTAGCAATAACTGTTAGGATGTCGTAAGCATACATTTCCATAGGTTCCAATTCACTGCCAATTTCGTGAGGAAGTTTTGGAACGGTAGGTCCTACAATCAAATCAACGTTTTCAAGCATTGCAGTTATTTCTCCCCTAATTACAGATCTTGCTTTTAATGCTTGTTTATAGTATTTACCACTGAATTCAGCTTCTGCGATGTGGGAACCAATTTTTATTCTTCTTAAAACTTCATCTCCACATACTTCTTCAATTCTGGATCCGTAATCTCTTCCATCATATTTTCTTGTGGCTGAGAAGAATTCCACATAGTTGATTAGGTAGTATGTCGGTAGACATAAGTCGATGTAGTCAAAACTCACTTCAACAAGTTCTGCACCTGCATCAACCAATTTTTGAATAGCCTTATTTACAGTCTTATTGATTTCCTCATCGGTCACGTCAATGAATTCTTTACATACAGCTATTTTCATGCCTTCAAGTGAAGTGTCTTTCAATACTTCAGTAAAGTCAGGTTTGTTCCAGTCAAGTGTAGTGCATTCAGTTTCATCATATTTTGCAATTGTGTTCATTGCTACTGCAATACCACTTACATCATTAGCCAATGGTCCGATTTGGTCTAAACTCATTGACAGGTCTAACAATCCTTGTCTTGAAACAGCACCGTATGTTGGTTTGAATCCAACTACGCCACAATGGGATGCAGGGTTTCTTATGGATCCTCCAGTGTCTGAACCGATGGAGATATCGCACATTTCAGCTGCAATTGCCGCTGCACATCCGCCTGATGAACCTCCAGGAATCCTTCCCATAGCTTTAGGGTTTTGGGTAGGTCCGTAGTAAGAAGTTTCAGTTGAACTGCCTGCTGCAAATTCATCCATATTTAAAATACCTATAATTATTCCATCTTCAGCCAAGATTTCATTAACAACAGTCGCATTGTAACTTCCATAGTAGTCTTCTAATGTTTTGGAAGCTGCAGAAATAATCATGTCTTCAACATTAATGTTTGCTTTTATACCGAATACTAAACCAGCTAAAGCACCAACCTCTTCACCATCAGCTATTTTTTTATCAATAGCTTCTGCTTGTTTTAATGCATTTTCGTAGTTTAATTCAATAAATGCATTTATGGTTTCGTTATTTTCATCAATAACTTTAATGAAGCTTTCTACATTTTCTTTAGCTGTCATTTCTCCATTTTTTATGGAGTTTAACTTTTCAATAACGCTCATTAAAACACCTAATAATCGTAAATTATAATATTATTATTTTATTTTTCAATGTTTATATACTTGTTTAAATACTTTTAAATATTTTTTTTAACTATTATTAATTATGAAAAAGGCAGTTGTTTTTGATAACTCAGGGACATTGATAGAAAGGTATAGGGTAATCAAAGATGTATTGAATGGAAACATCTTTACAGACATTAACTCCTTAGATTTGATTGACCAAGCTGATGCCTTGGCATTGGTTGTACTTCAATTCAACACCAACAAACTTTTGAAATTAGACCAGAACACTCTTATTTCGGATGTGATTAAGGAGTATAACATAGATTTTGACATCAGTTTTTCCACAAAGCAGGTTTCAAAGGCTGAAGTTAAGGACATTTTAGACAATGAAGATTCCACTAAAATTTCAGACATCACTGACGGATTTGACATTTTACGCGAAAAAATATCACATATGGAGTTGTGCAATGGATCGGCCTTGATTGTTGATATGGATTTGGGTGTTGTTGCATATACCATAACATCTGCCGGCAGATTTTTCCCTAAAGTTTTTGAAACTATCGAAACATTAAAATCAAGAGGCATTGAAATATTCATTGCTTCAGGAGATAGAAAAGGAGCCATCAATAGACTAGCTAACATGTTGGATGTCCCTGAAGATAATGCATATGGAACCGTTTCGACTAGAGGAAAATGTGAAGTTGTATCCATCCTAAAAGAAGGAGGCTATAAAGTCATGATGGTTGGAGATGGACTTAATGATATATTGGCATTTAAAAAGGCTGATGTTAGTGTCCTAACCATTGAACAGCAGGAAGAAGTGTCTCCTAAAATGATGGACAAGACAGACTATATTATAGAAGATATTTATGAAGTCACAATGATTGACTTTTAATATTATTTTTTTAAATGTATACCTTATAAGTTATAACTTATAACTAATAATCAACAAAAAAATAATAGTAAATTATAAGTTTTCAATTACTTCCTTACTCTTTAAGACATTATCGAAGTTGTTTAACTCAATAATAGCAGTATCAATCTTTTTAAGTAAATTTAAGTCTAATGTACCTTCACCTAAAGTTATATGCTGGTCCTTTACGCCATCATTGTCATTTAAATGACAATAACTAATGTTTTTCAATTCAAGCATCTCTTCTAGGTTTCCGCATGTGTTTCCATGACCGGTATCAATAGTTAAACTGCAACCTGTAGCCTCTTGAATCATTTCAATTTCTTCAACGGTATTTCCTAAAAATTTGCCTCTAACTGGCATATTTTCAACTGAAATTTCGACATTGGTGTTGTCAATGATTTCTCCGACGCTTTCACAGGCAATCTCCAGAGCCCAATTTCTAAGTCGTGGTTCGTTTCTACCAATTATTCCCGGATGGACGGTTATAGTTTTAGCACCTATCTTTTCGGCATATTGACCACATTGAATCATTTGCTTAACGCTTTCAGTCCTAATCCCTCTGTTTAAACTTGCAATGTTAATGTCGACTGTTGCAGCATGTATTCTAACATCCAATCCACAGTCCTTATATTCTGGATTTTCTCTTTCAAAAAAAGGCCCTTCACCAAGTATCTCTATCATTTCAAATTTGTGTTTTTTAGCTAGATTGATGATGTCATTATTAGGTTGCATAAACAAAGCTAGTGTAGTAAAACCTAGTTTCATATTTGAATATTTTATTTTTCGATGTTTTAAAATTATCTAAATAATACATAAACTTATTAACTTTTATCTTTAAATTCTAATCAAAGGGAAGTAATATTATGGAAACGATAGAAAAATTAAAAAGCGAAAATATGAACATAGCAGACAAGATTTATATTTTCGATACCACTTTAAGGGATGGTGAGCAAACACCTGGAGTTGCTCTAACAGTAGATGAAAAAATTCAAATCGCTCAGAAACTTAATAATTTGGGTGTTGATAAAATTGAAGTTGGTTTTCCAGCTTCTTCTAAAGGCGAAATCGAATCCGCTAAAAAAATCAGTGCAATGAATTTGGATTCTACTCTTGTTGGTCTTTCCCGCTCTTTATCTTCAGATATTGATGCCGTTCTTGATGCCGGTTTAGATTATGTTCATACTTTCATTGGTACTTCCCCTTTGCATCGCGATTATAAGCTTAAAATGAGTAAAGAAAAAATTTTAGAAACTGCAGTTTCAGCTGTTGAATATGCAAAGGATCATGGTCTTTCTGTTGAATTTTCAGCTGAAGATGCAACAAGAACTGAAAGGGAGTTCCTGTTTGAAGTTTTCAATGAAGTTGTTGATGCCGGCGTTGATTTTTTAGACGTTCCAGATACTGTCGGTGTTTTGACTCCTGTTGTTACTCATGAATTAATCACGGATATCAAAAATAATTTTTCTACTCCTATTAGTGTTCACTTCCATAATGATTTTGGTCTTGCAACTGCAAATACTCTTACTGCTATTGAATGTGGTGCAAATCAAGCTCATGTCACAGTTAATGGTTTAGGTGAGCGAACAGGTAATTGTTCTCTTGAAGAACTTGTTGTCACCCTTAAAGTTGCTTATGGTATCGATTTAGGATTGGATACTACAAGATTATACAGCCTATCCAATTTGGTCGGTCGCTTTACAGGAGTTAAAATGCCTGTCAACAAGCCAATTGTGGGGGATAACGCTTTTGCTCATGAATCCGGTATACATGTACATGGAATTTTAAACAATTCTTATACCTATGAACCAATGTCACCTGAAATGGTTGGCCATTCTCGCCGTATTGTTTTGGGTAAACATACGGGAGCCAATGCTTTAAAATCAAAACTTAAGGAATATCATATTGATTTGGATGAAAAACAATTTTGTAAAGTCTTTGATGAAATTAAAGCGTTAGGCGATAGTGGAAAATGCGTTACTGATGATGATTTAGTGGCTATTGCAATTACAGAACTTTCTTCAGCCCGTGAGACTCCAATAGTTATTAAGGGTTTAAGTATTTCAATGGGTGCAAATGTTTCACCTACCGCCACTGTAAAACTTGAGATTGACGGTGAGGAAAGAGAAACTGCAAGTACGGGTGTTGGTCCAGTTGATGCCGCTTTGAATGCTATTAGACATTTAATTCAAGGCACAATGGATATTGAACTTGAAGAATATAACCTTGAAGCTATTACTGGCGGTACTGATGCGTTAGCTGAAGTTTTTGTAATTAGTTCAGATTCTAAAGGCAATAAGTCAACCGGTAGATCAACCAATCAAGACATTGTGATGGCAAGTATTCTTGCGGTTCTTGACTCTATTAACAAATTGTTGTTGATTCAAAGAACACATTAAATTGTACATTATATATTTTTTTTTAATTTTTTTATATTTTTTTTATTTATTTTTTAATTTACTTATATTGGTTTATTTTTTTATAAATCAGTTATATTATTTTCATATCATATTCATAAAATCTTTTTTATTTGTTCAATTATATTGATATAAAATTTTATATACATTGAAAACTAAAAGTTAATATGGTGAGTTAATTATGGAAAATAACACAATTTTTGTAGGCAGCAAACCTGTGATGAATTATGTTTTAGCTGTCGTAACTCAATTCAATGAAGGCTCAAACAGTGTTTTACTCAGAGCTAGAGGAAAAGCTATCAGTCGTGCGGTTGATACTGCTGAAATAGTTAGAAATAGGTTTGTTCCTGACTCAGACGTTACAGATATAAAAATTTCTACAGAAGAAATTGATAATTTTAATAATGAAAAAACTAACGTCTCTATAATAGAAATTTTAATTGAAAAGAGTGAATAACTCTTTTTAATCAAATTTCTTCAGGATGTTTTTTTCAAATAGATATTTAGAAAGTAAGATATTTGATGTTCCTTTTCCATGAGATTCTGTATTTCCTTTTTTGATTGCTTTTAAAATGCTATCTATGTCTTTTTCACTATCCACTATACTATAACAGTCACCAACGAATTTGTAATAGTGCGCATCACTAGCTCCAAGTTCTGAAATGTGTTCATTTTTTGATAATTTTTTTGCTTTTCTATTACAATACCCTACTATGAATCTTGCGTTTTTTGTCTCTATTGCATCTATTTTTAAATTTTTGTAGTCGGTGTTGTGAAGTAGTCCATGACGGTAAAAACAATAAGGATGTGGTATTATTGCAAGACCACCTAAATCATGGATTCTGTCAATTGTATCTTCAGGTGTTAAGTCACGAGGTATATTTTCCTCACATCCAAAACCAAGAATATGGCCTTGTGTTGAAGAAATTTCTATAGATGGAATGGCTAATATATCTGTATTTCTTGTTTTTTTTAAAACTTCACTTGTTCCATCTACTGTATTGTGATCACTGATGGCAATAACATTAAGTTTTTCTTTTTTTGCAACTTTTAAAATATCATCAATTTTTGATGATGAGTCTGGAGAATATTCACTGTGTATATGTGAATCCATTTTCAGCATGCTATCTTCCCAGTGCAGTTTTGATTAATCCTACGGTGCCGGTCATCATTACGTCTCCGCCCGGCGCTGCATGATGCCAGTCAAGATTGGTTTTTTCAATCAATTCTCTTTTCGGACCGCTGACTATTACCTTTTCTATTTTTGATATTGGATTTAATACGTGTGCCCCATGACCGTGGTCTTCGTGGACTTCTTTGTGTGTTATTTCACCGGAAGCTAATCTTTTTATGTATCTTTCAAGTGATTCTCCGGTCAAGCTTGATGTGTGATGTTCAAATACACCTTGAATTTTTCCATTTTCTATTGATGCAGCAGTGGTATGTCCATTTCCAATATCTATGACAATATAACTGTTCAATTTTTCAGCTATTTCATCAAAGCACATTCCTGCTATTGATGCAAATTTGGTATCCATCACTAAAGGAAGTTCTTCGATTCCTTCGCTTTTTATTTGTCTTCTGACAGCCTGCATTCTTGTGAAATATTCTGGAACTTCTTGTTTAAAACCAAATTCTAATGGGGAAATTGGTTTTGAAACTTTTTCTCTTATTTTCTCAAATCTGAAGTCTCTATCTCCCATATTTTCATTATATCCGTGATCTTGAACTGCGATTGCTATTTTGTCGAAATCAAGTTCCAAATCATATCCAAGTAAAAATTGTGATAATTTTGTAATGTTAATATCTCCTAAAGTAATTTTTGAATAGCCTTTATAATCTTTTGTTTCATCAGCTATTTCTATTCCTATTGCCTTTACTTGTTCTAGATTATCTCTTATTGTTTTAGCACATGTTGGTTCCATTACAACATTATATCCTTTTTCCATATGTTCTAGAATTGATTTTTTTATTTTTCCTCCGCCCATTATTTCTCCTTCGAAATATATGTCATTTTCAATTTCTCTTATTTGTTGGGAGATATATAAGTGTGGGGAAGGTAAAACTAGTTTAATTGAGTTTTCAAGTTCTTTTTCAGTATCATAAATCATCATGTCTTGTGTTCCAGTTCCAACATCAATTGCTAAAATTCTCATATTTTAAACTTGTACTTTCTTATATATAATGATTGTATAGTACATTTTTGTACAACAAAGCTTTAAATAGTACATTATTTATATTATTTATTATGACTTATAAAATTGAATTATCCTCAGATGAGGTACCAAAACAATGGTATAATATGCTTGCAGATTTGCCTGTAGAACTTCCTGCTCCTAAAAATAGTGAAGGAAAAGATCAAATTTCATCTTTACAAATTGCTTTTACCAAAGCAGCTTTAGAACAAGAGTTTGCTAGTGACCGTTATGTTAAAATTCCTAAAGAGGTTAGGGAATTATATATGGAAATGGGTAGGCCTTCTCCTTTAGTAAGGGCTAATAAATTAGAAGAATATCTAAATACTCCTGCTAAAATCTATTTCAAAAGGGAAGACTCTTCTCCAACAGGTTCACATAAGCTTAATTCCGCTATTCCTCAAGCATATTTTGCTAAAAAAGAAGGTGTTGAAAGGTTAACTACAGAAACTGGTGCAGGTCAATGGGGTACTGCATTATCCCTTGCTTGTAACTTGCTTGACATTGAATGTACTGTATACATGGTTAAAGTTTCTTTCAATCAAAAACCTGACAGAAAGAATATCATGAATATTTATGACAGCAATGTATATGCTTCTCCAAGTGAAAACACTAAAGTCGGCCGTGAAATTTTGGCTAACAATCCTGACCATCCTGGTTCTTTAGGCGTTGCGATTTCAGAAGCTATGGAAGAAGCATTGGAAAATGATGAAGTCAAATATTCATTAGGTAGTGTTTTAAACCATGTAATGTTACATCAAACAATTATTGGCCAGGAATTAAAAACCCAATTGGAAATTGCCGAAGAAGAGCCTGATGTAATGATTGCTTGTGCTGGTGGTGGAAGTAATTTGGCTGGATCTTTATTCCCATTCATTAAAGATAAAATTGATGGAAATACTGATACCAAATTCATTGCGGTTGAACCTAGTGCATGTCCTACCCTTACACAAGGATCTTATGAGTATGACTTTGGGGACTCCAATCAATTCACTCCAATGCTTAAAATGTTCACATTAGGCCATGATTTCGTAGCTCCAACAGTACATGCTGGAGGTTTAAGATATCACGGAATGTCACCTATCGTTTCCCTTTTGACTAAGGAAGGCTATATTGAACCTAAGGCTGTCCATCAAGTTGATTGTTTCAACGCTGGAATTACTTTTGCTCGAAACCAAGGTATTGTTCCTGCTCCTGAAACCACTCATGCTATTAAAGCCACTATTGATGAAGCATTGAAATGCAAGGAAACTGGTGAGGAAAAAACAATTGTCATGAACTTCTCCGGTCATGGAATGTTAGACTTAAAAGGATATGCTAGCTATTTTGAAGGAACAATGCAAAATGCCAAATAATCCTTCTTTATTTTTTTTTGATTTTTTTACTTATAAGTTATAACTTATACTTTTTTTTAATTATAACTTATAACTAATAACTTGCAAGTGTTAAGTGTTAAGTTATATGTGAAAACAAATACTTTATAAGGAAGAAGTTATAAAATATAACTTATTTGTTAAAAGTTAGTTATGATAAGTTATTTCTTAAAACTTATTTTTTATAACTTCAAAGTTTTAACTTAAAACTTAATTCCTATCCCTTAGATGTTGTAACTTAGAAGTTATTTCCTTTAAGTTTTCATTTAAAAGTAATAACTTAATCCTTTTAACTTATACTGAATAACTTATTTGTTATTCTTTAAACCTGAAACTTTTTAAGTTATAAATCATAACGAATAACTTAAAACTTACAATAGGAGAATTCTAATGAGTGAAGTAATTGCGGTGATGAATCAAAAAGGAGGTTGCGGTAAGACAACCACTGTTGTTAATACTGCAACATCCCTAGCGGTAATGGGAAAATCTGTTTTAGTTGTTGATATGGATCCTCAAGCTAATGCGACAACTAGTTTTGGGATTGATAAGACTAAAGTGGAAAATTCTATCTACGAAGCTATCATAGGGGATATAAGTGTTAAAAAAGCAACAATTCCTACGTTTATTAAAAATTTGTTTATTATCCCAAGTAATATATCCCTTAGTGGGGCTAGCATGGAGCTTTCTCAACGTGAAAACTATCACATTATTTTAAAAGAAACTCTTAAAGATGTTGTTCCATTATTCGATTATATATTCATTGATTTACCTCCTTCCCTTGGCGTACTTACTGTCAATGCATTAGTAGCTTCCGATAGTGTTTTAATACCTATCCAAGCTGAGTATTACGCATTAGAAGGTGTAGCTGATTTGATTAATACAATTAAATTAGTTGAAAAAAGACTCAGAAGCCCAACTCCAATCAAAGGAATTCTCCTCACACTCTATGATAAGAGAACCAGACTCAGTAAAGACGTTCACAAGGAATTAAAAAATCACTTTGGAGAAAGCAATTTACTGTTTAAAACCATCATTCCAAGAAATATTAGGTTAGCGGAAGCTCCAAGTTTCGGTAAACCTTGTTTAATCTATGATCCAGACAGCACTGGAACAAAAGCTTATCTAAAATTAGCTAAAGAAATCTTAAAAAGAGATGAGGAGGGCCAGTAAATGCCAAGAAAAGGCCTAGGTAAAGGATTGGATTCTTTAATCCCAGATTTTTATGATGAAGATTTTGACAGTAATTCTACTCAATCTCTTGAAGACATGCTAAATGATATTGGAGATAAAACTCCAGATGAAGAGAAATCTAGTGAAGAGAAAAAAAATATATTTGAAGAGTTAGAGGAAGAAAATGAAAAAGAAAATAATTCTACTTCCACTTCAGATGAAGAAATCGAAGACAAAAAGACAGATGAAATCCAAGATGAAGGCACCGAAAAGGATGGCGAATCATCCGAAGACATATCTGGCGATAAAGACATTGGAGATAGCGTACAAGATTCACAAAAAGCGCAAGTAGATCTAGCTCATGTAGAAGAAGTTAAAGAAATTGTTGATAAAAATCCTAGAATTACTCTTTGGTCTGCGAGATCATCTGCAGTATTTAGATATTTACGTAAAACTGAGCCTGAATTTAGTATTTCAAAAGAGGCTTCTACCTTAATTGATGAAGCTGTTTCTAAAAAATATCCTGAAATATGGAAATTGTTTGATGATTATTAATTAATCTATTATTTTTTATATTCTATTTTTTGTAAATTTTTTTTAATCTATTTTACACTTGAAATTGTAGATTGTATATTTTCATTATAATCTATTGTAGACTAATTTTTTCTATTAAAATCATCAATTTTCCAGTTATCCTAATTTAATTTATTTCTTATAAATAGTGAAATAATGCCTTAGAAATCTAGAAATCAAAAGTAGTTTGATATTGGCCACTTATTTTGATATAAGGTTCGGCTCTATCCACCACAACACCTAAATTTTTCAATTGCTCTTTATTTTTAAAAGGCAGTTTTTTCCTAATAGAAATTATTTTTCGTGCAGATTTCACACCGATACCAGGTACTCTAATCAATTCTATAAATGGTGCGCTATTAATTTCTACAGGAAATATATCCATATTTTTTGCGGCCAGAATCTTTGGATCTTGGGTAAGTGACAACCTATCGTTTTCATCAAATACAAGTTCTTTGACATTGTAATGGTAATCGTTAACCAAACTGTCTGCATTGTATAATTTTGCGGTTCTATCAGTTGAACATGCTGTTTTATTTCCAAATTCCGTATCTTCAATTGGGGTGAATGCTGAAAAATATGTTCTTTTCAAATCTGATTTTTTGTAGATTTTTTCCATTCTTTGTAAAATCTCCTTGTCACTTTCGTTGTTTGCACCGACTATCAACTGTGTGGTGTGAGTAGAATTTGGATATGTTGTACTTTTATGCTGCAGGGAATTGATCCAAGACAACCTTTTTAATATATCCTTATTGTAGTCTTTAGTGGATGATAACTCTGCAAGGCCTGAAGGAGTTGCCGCTTCAATGTTTATACTGACTCTGTTGGCCAATGCCATGGCTCTAGTAATAGAATCTTTACTTGCACCTGGAACTACTTTTAAGTGGATATAATCATCATAACCGTATTTTTGTCGTAGCAGCCTAACGGTTTCAATTTGTTTTTCCATTGTCTCATCAACATCTCCTGATATTCCGGAGCTTAAAAATAATCCATTGACCATCCCTCTGTTGTAATATCCAAGAAATGCCTTTGCCAATTCTTCGGGTGATAGTTCGAGTCTTGTGAAGTTTCTTTTAGATTGGTTTATGCAGTACTTGCAATCATTTTTACATTTGTTTGTTAATAATGTTTTGAAAAGAGGAATTTTACATCCGTTATGGCCTGTAGCCTCATAGATTCCGGGTAAGTTGACCTGTGAACTTTTATTATGACTAACATAATCGCAAAGGTCATATTGTGCGGAATCCGTTAGTATTTTCATCTTTTCTAAAGTACCCATAATATTATTATATTCGTTCTATTAAATAATAATTATTTTTTTCAATTCGTGATTGTAATAGAATATTTAAATTCTTTTCAATAATCTATTGTAATTTTATAAACCTTAATTATTTTTTACTAAATTAAAAAGTGAATTTTTTATTTATTTTAATATATTTTACTTATTTTTATTATATAATGATAATATAATCTCCATTTTTTGAATCTGTTTTATAATTATATGGTATGGATTTTAAATTTAATATAAATTATATAAAAAAAAGTTTTTAATTAGTTTATTAAAAAAATATTCATAAATTAACATAATTTTGAAATTAAATCCTTAGTAAAATATTTATTTACTAAAAACATATATTCTATTACATATTGTCTATATTATAGAGAATATAATTTGGACATATGTTAATGAAATTTGTACAAATAGTATTTAAATATTTTAAAAAATTAATAGAAAATGGATACTTTCGTAAGATTGTATTTGAAAGACTTTAAAAGAAAGTCTTAATCGTGACTTGTCACGATTCAGTTTTAGTGCTAAATAATATCAATAAATTCAATCTCGTGCTATTCGCTATCAGTCCCCATATGATGGTGAGTATATTGGAGATTATTAAAATTGATATATCAAATAATAATGATAATATAAATAACTATTGTCTATTATCAATTTTTGATTCTTGACATAGATTTGATTTGATCATATCAGTTATTCTAAATCATTATAATGGTTTTTATATGGCTGTCAATAGTTATTTATTTTATTTATTATTAACTATTTTTAACGTTTATTCTTAATTTTTTTCAATTATTACTATTTTGTTTATATTTAACCTATTTTTTTTAAATGATTTGTCCTAAAATTATCTACAATATATTGAATTAAATAATAAGGTTTATATTATATAGTTAACTAATATATATTCAGCACTATGTACATTTTCATTAATTTTTAGTAAATATTTTTATACTATATGGATAATTTTCATTAGATAAAAGAAAACAAAATTTTAAAATTTGTTGTAAATGAGGAAAATTATGCATTGTAGGCGGAATTTGTTTTTCATTTTAATACTAGTTTTAATAATTTTATCAATTCCATTTGTGAGTGCAACGGATGCATCTGATACAAATGATAATGTCACTCTGTCCGTTTCGAAAGAGTGTGAAATTGATGAAATTTTAAATGCTGAAAATGGAGATTCATCTAACTTGGCTATTGAAGATAATTTTTATACTAATGATAAAGGAAATTTGGCTGATAATAATCTTAATTCATTGCGTGCTAGTAATGAAAATCCTGTTCTTGGTGCCACTGATAGGAGTTTAGATGGTGGTACTATGGACGATATCAAAAGTGAGATTTTATATATATCTGAACACGGCGGAGGTACTCTTTACCTGAATGGAGGAAACTATACTGGAGCTACTAAAATTCTTGCAGGTACATATGATCCAGATAATGGTGACAATTGGTGGGATGGAGACACTGATAATAGGCCGAACAAAGTATATATTAGTAATGTAAAAATATATGGAGGTTCTCAGCTGGGTGACGGTGTTATGGCTAAATTTGGTGATAGTTGGGATTATGCTTTAACTTTTGGAGTTAAAAATTCTAAATCTCCAGTCATTCCTGGGTCTACTGGTAAAAGAGGATTTTACAGTACTTACGGATGTTTTTTAACTAATGTTTCATTTGAAAATTTAAATGCAACCACTAAATTAGTTAATTTTCAAAGTGGATCTTTGACAGACTGTGTTATAAACAATTGTGTATCTCAATATCAATTTATGGGTATGGAAGGTTGCTATTGGGATAATACTCCATTGCCGATTAAAAATTGTAATTTTACTAACTGTCACCAAACATATAAGGGTGCAAATGATGTTAATGATGGTTCTGGCCAATTAGGAGCTGTATTTGGTATCGGCATGACTAATTGTAACTTTATTAATACATCCTCTGCTCAACATGGTGGTGCTTTGTGTATTGCTGACGAGTCAAATTGGGGATCTTCAGCTGTAGCTTCAGTCTTAACAAAATGTAATTTTATTAATGTTACTTCCCGTTGGTTTGCAGTTTATATTCATGGTAATTTCTCTTCTTCTTTTGCTTATATTACCTCTCCGGAAATAATTGACGGTTGTTCATTTATAAACTGTACCGGTACTGGTGAATATGCAGCGGGTATTGGTATAAGTCACGATAACGTGATAGTTAGAAATTCAAAATTCGATAATTGTACTGGTGGTCAGGGTGCTGCCATTATGGTTGGTGGATTGGATGGTGCCCACGATGGGTTTAGTGGTAGAAATTATCAGGGAAATAATGTGACTATTGAGAATTGTAATTTTACATACAATGTTGCAAAGATAAAAGGCCAATCTTCTTCATTTTGTGTAGCTGTATATAATGAAATGAGTGATGGAAAATGGAAAGGACAACCACGTTTTAGATATGATGCCACTACAGGTAAGTACATTCCTGATGAAAATGGTGATTATTATGAGAAACATCCTGACGTTTGGTTTAGACCATCTGGAGATGCTGGTGCAGTATATGTATATGGTAACGATACTAAAATTTTGGACTGTATATTTAATAAAAATATAGCGCATAGTGGAAATGGGTCTGCCGTGTATATTCTAGGTCAGAGGACTATTATTAATAATACAAAATTTTATAACCATTATGCGGTTAACGGAACTGTTTTCATCAAGGGTAATAATGCAGAAATTCATGATAATATTTTTGAAGAGAATTATGCTGATCAAGGTTCCGCATTTTATATTATAGGTAATAATACAGGGATTTTTGATTCAAACTTTACTAAAAATGACGGTATAAATGGTACAATTTATATAAATGGTAAAGATACTGAGGTTTATAATTCTGAATTTGAAGAGAATTATGCCGTTGATGGTGCAGGTATTTTTATTTTAGGTAATGATACTAAAATCTTTAATTCAACCTTTGACAAAAATGAAGGTTTAGATGGTCTTGGTGTTTATATTATAGGTTCTAATACAGATATTGTTAATTCAACTTTTAAAAATCAGGACGGTTTTTCCGGATGTGGTGTTTACATTGAAGGTAATGATACTAGGATTTTAAATTCAACATTCAATCACAATGATGCCGCTTTTGGTGCAGGTGTCTATATTGAAGGTAATGATAATCTAATTTCCAATTCCACTTTCAGTGATAACGTTGCTGTTGACGGTGCTGGTGTTTACATTAGAGGTGACAATGCTACAATAAACGCTAGTTCTAAATTTATTAAGAATAATGCTAGTAGCGGTGGAGCAATTTATATTGAAGGTAACTTTGCTAAGGTAGGTAATAATACATTTTATCAGAATAACGTAACCCATCAAGGTGGGGCTGTATTTGTTCATGGAGATAATTCAACATTCACTTCAAACAATTTTACAGAAAATGAAGCCATACCAAATGATGGTAACGATAATTCAGGTCTTGGTGGAGCGATTTTTGTAAAAGGTGATAATACAACAACAATTTCAAACGAGTTCACTCATAATAAAGCTCGTAATGGTTCAGCAATTTATAGTAACGGTAAAAACTTCAGACTTAAAAATGATGTTTTCAATGAAAACCAAGCATGGAGTTATCTTTTAAGTGTTACTCCAAAACCTAAAGAAAGTTATTATAATACTTCAAATGAAAACATTACCATTCAACACAGAGGTGGAGACAATATTATTAACGCAATTCATAATGCTAATAAAAACACTGAAATCCATTTCTTGAATGTAACATTTAAAAACAATACTGGGGCTAAAATTAACACTGGTAATAATTGGGTAGTTCCTGTAAACGGAGTAGAGAACAGTGCTGGTGGAACCAAACTGTACCAAGATGATCGTGAATACATGCAGAAAATCAATGTTAGAATTCAGCAAGTTGACGGTAAAACAATACTTGAAACCACACAATACATTACTGATATTTATGGTGAAGTCGTGATTTATCTTGAAAGACCTAAAAGAAGTACAAAAATTATTATTCCATTAGATGAACCTTTACCAGTAGGAGAATATGTTGTAAGTGCAAATCACCCTGAAGACTGGAACTATAAGGCTATTCAAAACACTAATACCTTTAGAGTACTTGGCTATGTGGATTTATCAGTAAATAAGACCTCTGATAAGGATGAATATTTCATTGGCGATACTGTTACCTGGACAATTACAGTTCACAATGCAAAAAATGCTACTGTTGCTACACATGTTAATCTAACAGATGTTTTACCTAAAGAGTTTACATATGTATCATGTAATCCATCTAAAGGTAATTACAGTAATAAAACTAATAATTGGACTATTGGAACAATTAATCCGGATGAAACCGTAAGATTAACAATTACAACAATAGCAACTAAAGTCGGTTCTTTTGATAATGTTGCTAGAGTATATTCCAACGAAACAGATTGGAATCTTACCAATAATAAGGATAATAAAACTGTAAAAGTAATCAAATTAGCTGTTGATAAAACTGCTAGTGATTTAACCCCTCATGTTGGGGATACAATAGAATATAATATAACTATTATAAACAATGGTGAAAATGATTATACTAGAGAATTAACAGTGATTGATGATTTGCCTGATGGTTTAGTATATGAAACTACAGTCAACATAATTAATGCTACTGGAGGAGTATCTTCCCATTCAGCTAATAAGGTAACTTGGGTTATTAGAAACATTCCTCATAATTCAAAAGCGGTTATAGTTATTAAAGTCAGTGTCACTAAAGATGGTGAATTAACTAATAACGTAACTGTCGATGATGATTTAAAAGTTAATGAGACTGTTAAAGCAATACCTTCAGCAGATTTAGCTATCAATAAGACAGTATCAGACAAAACTGTTCACAATGATTCTACTGTGAGATGGGTTATCACAATAAAAAATAATGGGCCTTCCAAAGCACAGAATGTTAAAGTGACTGATATTTTACCTAAAGGTTTAGTTAGCTTTGAAATTTATCAAATAGATGATGGTATATTTGAAGATGATGTTTGGAAAATTGATGAGATGGCGAATGGTGAAGTATTACGCCTTGTTCTTTCATCTGTTGTAAAT
>JAFRFD010000074.1 GCA_017434525.1 Methanobrevibacter sp. | reverse complement strand
TAGGTATTGCGGTCATAGCATGGGGGTTATACCTGGTCTCGTTTCGATCCCAGTAGTGAAGTCCTTTTGTGTTTTGTTTGTGTACTATGGTTTTCTATGGGAATTTCATTTCGCTGCAAGCCTTCTTATATACAAATCATTTGACTTATAACTTTTTAATTTATCACTTTCATAAGTATAATGAGTATTGCGGTCATAGCATGGGGGTTATACCTGGTCTCGTTTCGATCCCAGTAGTGAAGTCCTTTTGTGTTTTGTTTGTGTACTATGGTTTTCTATGGGAATTTCATTTCGCTGCAAGCTCATTATAATTATAATCTAACCAGAACCAAGATTTTATACAAATTCATGTTTTAATACTAATCAACATCACTAGAATATTCTCACCAGGAGGTATTAAGAATGGATATTGGAAATTTCATATTAGTTTGGAGTTTAGCATTCTAATTTATTTTTTTTCTTCATAGGTAACTTGTTGTAGAACTTTTTGTATTTTATCTAAGGAGGATGATACTATTTCATCTAATATGTATGACATTCCTATAAATAGAGGAATGGAATCTATAAGAATGCCTGTGCAAAAAGACGCACATAGGATTGAAGAGCCAGATATTTGTCCGGAATGCAAATCTTCTGATTTAAAATTCGATTCCCAAAAAGCAGAAATCTCTTGCAGACGCTGCGGCTATGTTCTTGAGGATAGCATTGTAGATTTGGGTCAGGAATGGAGAGCATTTAACCATGAACAAAGAGCCAAACGCACCCGTGTTGGCGCACCGGCGACCCCTGCTATTGCAGATAAGGGTTTGCCTACTGAAATGGGCAAAAGCAATAGGGACATTAACGGTCGAAGCATTCCTGAGCGAAACAGATTCCAGTACAATAGATTAAGGAAATTGAACAAAAGAATGAGAATCTCAGGCACAGGCGAGAGAAACCTGGCAATCGCTTTGAGCGAACTTGACAGGCAATCCTCCAGATTAGGCCTTCCAAGATCCGTTCGTGAAGATGCTGCCATAATTTACAGGTCATCTGCAAAGAAAAATCTTGTTCGTGGCAGAAGCATTGAAGGGATGGTTGCCGCTTCCATTTATACTGCGGCCAGACGCTGTAACTTGCCACGTACTTTAGATGAAGTTTCTGAAGCTTCCAATGTTAAGAAAAAGCAGATTGGTAAGAATTATAGGTTTATTGCAAGAGAACTGAGTATCAAATTAAAGCCAACTTCTCCTGCAGATTATGTTCCAAGATTCGCTTCTGTTTTAGGTTTGTCTGGAGAAATCGAGTCTAAGGCAATCAATATCATAAACCAATCCAAGGAACAAGGTTTGCTCACAGGCCGTGAGCCTACAGGGGTTGCGGCAGCTACATTATATATTGCATCAATGTTGCTTGGCGTGAGAGTCACTCAAAAGGATGTGGCCGAGATTGCAAACGTATCTGAAGTAACTATTAGAAATAGATATAAGGAGTTTTGCGAAAAGCTCAATCTTTCTGCTTTTTAGTTATCTTCAAAAATCCTATTTTTTTTTTTAATTTTAGTAAATAATTAAATATTATCCTTTACATATTATTAATTGTCGTATCATTTTTATGACCAATGCCTACGGTCCTTTTATGAGGGAAGTTTTAGCTGTCGATGATTAGAAGAAACCCAGCATTGGATAGGCTGCCCGTTTCGAGGGTTGCTCGAGGAGCGAAGGGTATTCTAGCAATGATTCAAGAGAGTTAGTATACGGGCAAAATAAAATCTCATTATTTTTGGTTTATTTGGATTATTAATCATTAATATTAAGTTTATTCTTCATTAACTTAATATTGATTTATTTTATGATATTATTATGTGTAAGGGATTCCTATTTTAAAAAAATAAGTCTTTTTTTAAGGAATTGATTTGGCATTTTTTGACAGGTGTTTATATTTTTTATAGTTTTTTTTTGGCATATTGACTTTATATTTGGGTTATTATTTTGAAAAATTATTGAAAAATGTTTCATTTAATGTTTCATAGTCTATGTTTCCAACAGCATATGTGGTTAAAGTTTAAAAAATTAGAAAAATGAAATGATTATTGGATTAAGTGTTTTTCGACTAAATCCAATAGCATTTCGCTTGCTGTTGCATATCCTCCCATTTGAGCGTGCATTTGTGAACCGGAATCTTCATCAAACAATAAATATTCCTTTTCACATTCAAGCATATCATAGAATTCTTTTGCTTCACCCTGTGTCATTTCTGATGTTCCATCCATTACGATGGTCAGACAATCCAAATCCTTAATAATGTCAGTATTGTCGAATTTTCTAAGCTCATTACAAATGCTTTCTGAAGTTGATCCGTGCTTGTAAATGTAATCTTCAAGCATGAAGTCCAATTGTGCAGGGCGAACTTCTTTTGGCATTTTTTGAATCATTTCAAGTCTTTTAGCAAAGGCACCGCCCCAGTTTGCATTACCGGGATCAACAATACACATTCTAACACGTTCATCATAAATTGCGGCTCTAGGCACTAGAAATCCTCCAAAGCTTATTCCGAAAAGTATTATGTTTTCCTCATCAATGCCTTCAAAGTTTTCTAAACAGTAATCGATAATTGGGGTTATTACATTTTCTATATCGTGTCTGAATGTAATTCCGTTCATTCTAAGGGCAAATCCCTGACCTGGACCATCATACACAAGACAGTTTATTCCTCTTTTCAGTGCCTGTCTGTAAACCCATGCAGTATCTTCTGCGAAAGTATCTCTTCCAGGAGTCAATATCATTAACGGAGCATTATCATCTGCAACGGGAGATTGATAATAATGTGCCGGAAGGTATGAGTCCTCATAAGGGATTTCTACATATTCTCCGGGGAAATTGGATACCTCCAGATAGTTATGATAACAGTCCAAACTGTTTTGAGAATATTTAGAAAGTCTATCATCATCAATTGAGTTAAAATACATTAAAGCAATTCTCCAATAGGTTGATGCCCTTAGATATGCACTTTCTTTTGTCACGTTACTGTTGGAGTTTTCTGCTCTTTTTTCAAGTGTTGTTGCCATTTCGGACCATGCATCGATCCATTCTTTTCCTGCTTTGAATTTAGCAACTGTTTCCAGTACTTCCCCTACATCTGCCATTTGCAGGTAGGTTAATCCTAGTGCATGTCTTATCAGTGCATCCTGCAATACATTGTCACTGAATTTATCCGCTGACCAGTGGCCTTCAACGCCAACTGACGGCATTTTATTCATCATTTTTTTCATTAATATCACCTCAAATTGTTTTTTATAAATTCACGAGCCTTTTTAAAGTCTTTTTCGTTGGGATGGTTTTTGGCTATTCCACCTATTTTTTCGAAAAATCCATATGTGTCATATCCTCTGCAGCTGAATCCTCCAATGAATTCGCAATCTTGGGATCTGATTGTTTTTTGGATGCCTCTTGCATAATTCATATAATTAATGCCGCATGTGTAAACAGTGAAAACCTTTTTGCCGGTCAAGTCAATTTCTGATGCCATTTTTTCTATGCCTTTGTGAAATTTATGAAAATATATTCCTGAAGCAAATCCTATTGCATCATAAACTGAAAAATCTGTTTTTTTAGCTTCAGATATTTTTAATAAGTTAATATCATTTGAATATGCCATTACGTCGAGAACTTTTTTTGTATTTCCATGGTGTGATGAAACATATATTATTGCGGTTTTCATTTTTTATCATCTCGAAAAAATTTTATTTCCTATAAAATAATTTCCTATGAAACTATTTCATAGAAAACTATTTAACAGTAATCATATATAAACATTGCCATGGAAGAAAAAAAATTAGGATTCCTAATAGCCAATCTATTCAACGATTACACAAACTACATGAATAGCTATCTTAAAGAAATGGATTTGACATTGAGCCAAACAAGAGTGCTCCTAGTTTTAGCATTAAATAATGGAGTATCTATTGATTATCTTGCAGAAAAAGCAAACATAGGAAAAAGCAGCGTAACAAAATCTGTGAAAATACTTGAAAAGAAAGGATTTTTAACAAAGGAAATTAATCCTGAAGACAATCGTAAAAAGATTGTTAAAATAACAAAAAAAGGCAGAAACATTCAAAAAGAAGCTCTTCGGATTAATGATGAAATAGAAACATCTATCATTTCGAAAATCGGTGAAGAAGAAATCAAAACATTAAAAGAACAGTTAATTACACTGGATAATCTGATTAAAAAGGGATAAATTTCTGTGATGATGCAATAATCAAATCAAAAAAGTTATACAGCTGTTTTGTCATTTATCTCCGTGAAAATTATGTATCTTGAAAACGAATTTTCAACAGTTAAGAGAATATTAAATGGTATCTTTTGTTCTTTTATAATCAGATTACGACAATACCTTGTTCATTCATTTTTTATGAATACTACAATTATCATTATGAATGTAATCATGGCCAGAATCAGTGTTGTATATATTGGACAGAAATAGGCAATCACCAGTGCTGCTGCAGAACCCACAAATACCAGTAATCGCGGAGTTGTGTTTGAAATTTCATCTTTTTGACATTTCGGATCTGTTTTTACCACAATCCAGTCAAGCAGTTGAATGGAAATAAATCAAAAAATCAGTAATAAAACATAAATAATTGCTGCTATATTGCTGTTTGGAAAACTGCCCTTTAATTTAGTTGCAAATGGAATCAATGTTGCGATAACTAACCAAAATCCATTCATTACAAATATATGGCCGTCAACATTTTCGATTTTTTTAAAAATATTGTTGTGGGTTCGCCATGAAAAGTAAATTAATGAAAAACTGACAAGATAAGCAAAAAAAGTTGTAGATAAATCTAATATTGAATCAAATGTTAATTGGGAAGGTAAAGCCAATTCCAAAACCATTATTGTTGCAGCAATTGCAATAATTCCATCGCTAAGTGCAATTAACCTGTCTTTCATTATAATCACTCATTTAAAATTAAAATAAATTTTTTGAGATATTTTTTAAATGATATTAATTCCTTCAATCCGTACTGTTCCTTTAATTCTTCATTGATTTTCAAATCAATCTGCTGACTTTTAAGTTGAACTTTTCTTCCCTCATCAGTAATTGTAATTAATTTTTTTCTATTGTCCAGTGGATTTATCTGTTTTTTTGCAAAGCCTTTCTGCTCCAAAACCTTAATGGACTTTGTTACTATACTTTTATTGGAATAGGTTTTTTCTGCAAGATAATCAACAGAAACATTGTCTTTTATGCCTAAAGTAAATAATATTCTGGCTTGTGTTAATGTTAATCCTGCTTCTTCAAAATACTCATTTAAGTATTGTGTAAAACTATAAAATGCAGTAGACAATAATAACCCAAGTTCCATATCTTCAATGGATTTTTCATCACTATTTTTTATTAAATCTAATTTATCTGTCATTTCACTACCTGTCTAAATATTTAAATATCATAAATTATATAGTTTACTATAAAATTATTTACTAGTAAATAATTTACTATGAAATAAAATCGAAGGTGTATATAAAATGAATCAAAAAACTGTCATAATCACAGGTGGAAATTCAGGACTGGGATATCAGTGTGCAAAGAATATTGCAAGTAAAAGTAAAGATTATACAATTGTAATTGCCTGTAGAAATAAAAATAAAGCATTAAATGCTCAGAAAAACCTAAAAAAAGAAAGCAATAATCCGAATATTTATACATTATCTCTGGATTTGTCTTCGACAGAATCAATTAGAAAATCCTATGATGAATTTCTAACATTGGAAATTCCGCCATTATATGGAATTGTATGCAATGCAGGATTCAATCGCCAGCAGGTGGAATATACCGAAGATGGATTTGAAGCGACATTCGGAGCACTTCATCTGGGACATTTCTTATTTACAAATCTCATGCTGAAACAGATGGGACATAATGGAAGAATTGTTTTTGTAAGCAGTGATATGCACAATCCTCCAAAAATCGTATGTAAATACACACCTGAATTTCACAATGCTGAAGAATTGGCACATCCTGGAATCAACGGTGAATTATCAGATAAGGAATTAGCACTCAGGTATCCTATGGCAAAATTATGCAATATTTTATGTGTAAATGAAATGTCTGATCGTTTAAAAAAGGAAACGGATAAAAATATTACTGTAAATGCATTTAACCCAGGATTAATGACTGACACTAATTTCATGCCGGAAAATTCTAATATTATTGCTAAAAAGCTCCTTCCCCACTTTGCATCATTACTTGCAAGAATAATCAAACAGAAAGGAAGTGGTGTTGAATCAGGGAAAGGTTTAGCCAATTTAATAACTGAAAAACAATTTGAACGAATCACTCGAAAATATTTTGACAGAAACAATGAAACTCCAATTGAAACTTCACTGCAGGCTCAGGATAATGAAGCTGCAAGAAAACTATGGGTTGAAAGTGCAGAACTGGTTAATTTAAAAGAAAACGAAACAATTCTGTCAATCAAATGAACTGATTTTCATAATCTTGGGATGTGAAAAGATACTGTCGATACTCTCCATTGAATCAGTAAAGGTCCAATTACCACAGTCTTTCATAAATATGAGGTATATTTTTCATATATATTAAATAATTTCCGTTGTAAAAAAAACAAATTGAAAATTATGGCTTTAGAAAATGTGGAACATCTATGTCAGAGACAAATCTCAAAGAATATTTTACTGATGGTCAAAATATTAAAAGAGAGTTTGACATTATTCTTTAAAACATATATTTGTTGAGGAAAATTGCATTAACTTTAAAAACACCAAAATATTATTCATAATCTTTATATGAAGTTATATTAAATATTATACTGTAAGAGCTAAAAGTACTAAATATTTTGTATTGTATACGGGCAAAATCCCTTTTGAGAAATTTTTTAGAATTATAAAACAATATTATTATTTTATTTTATATTTAACCAATTATAACTGTGTAGGTAATTAAATGGAAGAATATTTAATAGAAACTCCAAGCATTGATTATATGAATTTTCATATCCAAGAAAGGGTTCAGGAATTAAAGAATCAATCAGATGATAATTTGGATTATATCAAGAGAAGTTATATCTTTGTTAGAGATGAGATTCCTCATTCATGGGACATTAAAACAGAAGTAGTTTCAAGAACTGCCAGTGATGTGCTTAAAAATAAAACTGGAATATGCTGGACAAAGTCATGCCTTCTCGCAGCACTTCTAAGAGCAAATCAGATTCCATCAGGCATCAGTTATCAACTGCTTACGAGAGCCGATGATGCAAGTGAAGGTTATATGATTCATGCTTTAAACACTGTGCATATAAAAGATTTGAATAAATGGATTAGGCTTGATGCTAGGGGAAATAAGGAAAATATTAATGCATATTTCAGTTTGGATGAGGAACACATTGCTTATTCAATTCGAAGTGAATTGGGTGAAATTGATTATAGAGATAATCATGATGATTTGGATGAAAGGTTGGTTAATATACTTGGGGAATGTGAAAATATATTAGAAATTAGAACAGATTTTGA
Source organism: Methanobrevibacter sp. (assembly GCA_017434525.1). GTDB lineage: Archaea > Methanobacteriota > Methanobacteria > Methanobacteriales > Methanobacteriaceae > Methanocatella. Next base: position 2,198 of record JAFRFD010000074.1, on the reverse strand, counting down.
GTTTTAGTTAAATTCATATAGTAGTTTTCAGAAGTCATTCAATTCAAATTGTATCATGTTTTTTCATCTTAAACTTTATCAATGTCATTTGTATTAATAATTATTCTTTTATTAATATGCTTTTAAAAATATTCTTTAATTCGATTTTTCGTTCATCATCATAGAAGTTATCGCCCAAATCAGTCGTTAATGTGAACATGGCCAGTTCATAAATCACTTTATTGAGTTTTTGTCCCTTATCGGTCAATGAGTACTCGATGTTTTTATTATATTCATCACTGTATCTTGAAATAAGATTGTTTTCTTCCATTTCTTTTAGACAATTGCTTAAAACTTTATTGGATAGATTAGGTTTGCCTTCTTTAAATTCATTGAAACGTTTTTTTCCGAAAAACATATCTCTTAAAATTAGAATAACCCATTTTTTACTGATTAATTCCAAAGCAAGTTCCATAGGGCATCTTTCTGCTTTTGTATCATTTGTCATTTAATCTCCCCTTAATAAATAATTTTTTATGTGCTGATGTTAATTAATTTTAGGTAACCTGGAAGTAACCTAAAATTCCATCTAAACTATTTTAGACCAATTCAAAACAAGTAACCTGCAAGTAACTTTATTCTTTTTATATTCACTAGAATAAAAATTATAATCAAATAGAAGTTTTAACTTTTATTAATATTTAAAGGAGAAAAAATTATGTATAAACTAAATGCATGGAACGATAATGAGAAATTCTTCTCATCAAAAATCGCACAAAACGTAATCTCTACCGCATGTGGTTCTGATATTAATACTGCTTGTGGAAGTGATGTGACTGCTTCAGCTTGTGGTTCTGATATTAATACTGCTTGTGGAAGTGATGTGACTGCATCTGCTTGTGGTTCTGATATTAATACTGCTTGTGGAAGTGATGTGACTGCTTCTGCTTGTGGTTCTGATATTAATACTGCTTGTGGAAGTGATGTGACTGCTTCTGCTTGTGGTTCTGATATTAATACTGCTTGTGGATCAGATATCACCACAGCTTGTGGTTCAGACAGATTTTAAGATTAATTCAATCTTAAATATTTTATTTTTTTATATACTATTTTTTTGAGGAGTTGTTTTTTATGGCTGATTTTTTTGCATTTCAATGGCATATCCTTGATGACTGTGACCAGCGATGCAAGCATTGCTATATTTTTTCAGAAGAAAATGACAAGGAATTAATAACAATGAAATATGAGGATATGGAAATTGTTTTAGATAACTGCCTAAAATTCTGCCTGAAAACAAACAGGACACCATATTTCAGCATTACTGGAGGAGACCCGATTCTTCATCCTGATTTTTGGCAATTGCTTGAAATGTTGCACGAAAAGAAGATTCACTATTCAATACTGGGAAACCCCTTTCATATTACCGATGAAGTTGCAAAAAGACTTAAAAGCTTAAGCTGCAGGCAGTATCAACTGTCTTTGGATGGTCTACGCGACACCCATGACTATTTTAGAAAACCCGGTTCGTTTGACATTACATTGGAAAAAATTAAAATCCTGCAGGATGCTGGAGTCCGGGCCAGCATCATGACGACAGTTTCCAAGACAAACATTGATGAAATTCCAGATTTGATTGATGTCGTTGTTGAAAATAATGCAGGTTTATTCAGCTTTGCAAGATATTGTCCGACAAGCCTTGAAAAGGCGACACAAATGACTTCTGAAGAATATAAAAACCTTTTGGAAAAGGTATGGGAAAAATACAATGAATATAAAGACAACAAAACATTTTTTACACTAAAAGACCATCTATGGACGTTATTCTTATATGAAAAAGGATTATATGAGATTCCAGAAAATTTGAATGAGGATGTTGTCTATGATGGATGCAATTGCGGAAACAGTCATTTGACAATTTTGCCGTCAGGTGATGTCTTCGCATGTCGCAGAATGGACAGTAAAGTTGGAAATGCCTTAAATGAATCAATATATGATATTTTCATGGGTGATGATATGGATGAATACAGACAATTTGAAAAATTCGAAAAATGCAGTCGATGCGAATTGCTGAGATTCTGCAGAGGATGTCCGGCGGTAAGCTACGGAACAACCCATGACATGTATTCTCCAGACCCTCAATGCTGGAAAGAGGTGTTATGATGAAAGCGGTTGTTTTGGAAAAAACCTGTAATGCTGACGAGTTGAACGTCAGCGAAGTC
>JAFRFD010000073.1 GCA_017434525.1 Methanobrevibacter sp. | reverse complement strand
ATCCTTGATTGTAATAGTGTTTGAAACTTTTAATCCATCATATTCTGATGTGATTATGTATTTGCCGGACATTAAGGTAATGTTTAGCATAGCTATTCCATTTGAATCTGTTTTGCGGTTATAGAATACTCCATTAATATTAAATTTAACAGTCGCATCTTTTAATGGATTTCCCTGACCGTCAAGAACAGTTGCATTGAATGTTGAACCGTCTTTATATTTCATCTCCAAATCAGTTGCATACAATGTAGGCAACACTGTAATGTTATAGGACATCTGAAGACCGGTAAGCGGATCAAGTGCAGTTAAAATGTACTCGCCAGGAGGTAAATTAATGTTTAATCTGGCTGTACCGTTTTCGTTGGTTGTACGGTTATAGAACACTCCGTTGATGTTCATGGTAATGTTAACACCATTTACAGGGTTTCCTTCACCATCAATCAAGTCAATATAGAACTGTGATTCATTTTTAAAGTATTTTACCAAGTTGTCAGCTATTAATGTTGACAATACGGTAATGCTATTTTCAACTGTTGTGCCGTTGAATGTAGTTTTGATTGTGTAGTTGCCTGGTCCTAAGTTGATGGCTATTGAAGCGGTTCCGTTTTCATCACTGGTTCTTGTATAATTTCTGCCGTTTATTTCAAAGGTAACAGTTTCGTTGGCAACACCAATATTTGCCTCAAATTTGGAATCGTTTTTATATATTTTAACCAAATTTTGAGTGTAAATAGGTAAATCTAATGTGTAGACTTTTAGAACACAAGTTACATTATCAGAAGAAGCATCCACCCAATTACCATTTAGCAGGTATTTTGATGAGTTTTCTAGATAGTGTACTCTTGCGAGGGTTGATTTTGGAACACTGTTTGATATGATTTTAGCAGCAAAGACATCTCCTTTTTTAATTGGGATAGTTGTATCTAATTGGATGGTGTGGAAACCGTAAAATGGAGAAACGCCGGTTTGGGTATGTTTTAAAACATCATTAACATAGATTTCAACAGTATAGTCAATGCCACTTTCATTAAAGTAGGTTCCGACAGCAGCAATTGCATCGTTATCAAGGGCTTCATATATGTTCATATATGTATTGGAGGCATTTGAATAGTCTATAACACCCATAACGTCTGTTTGATAATTTTTATCATATTGGACGGTGTTATTTAGTATAAACGCAGTTGCAGTTGATTTGGTTGAAAAGTTGACATCATAATATGAGATATAGAAATATCCGTGATCTCCTACATCTTCTCCCCAACTGTTTTTAATAATCCATGCACCGTCTCCTGGAGGTGTTTTTAAAAACATTTCTTTAGGATAATTGTCATCCCATCCGATTATTGTAACTCCATGGTCTAGAAGACGGTCATCATAACAATATTGTGAAGATCCATTAATGTATGGGCCGCTTCCAGTAGCATAACCAACTCCTACTGCACCATATTTCAAAACAGCCTCTTTTATAGGATTATTGTCCGTTGCATTTTTACGTGCAGGTATTATGACCATGTCCTGGAAATGAATTGCTGAAGTTGGTGCGATTAATGGTGAAACTTTTCCAAGTTGATCATAAGCATCATATTCGGATGAGAATACACCAAACCAAGCTAATGCATAAGCACCACCTACAGTCTGTATTCCTGTTTCCTTCATTCCATTTACACCATATCTGGAGTATTCTAGTCCAATATTTTGTATGTTGTTTTCGGAAAGACTCATTGAAATGCCCAGATATCTTAGTATTGCAGATTCTAATGGTGCTGCAGCTGAAAATGCCCAGCATGAAGCCATAGTTCCTTGGTTTTTGACTGGAGTAACCCAATTCCAATCACGTAAATCAAATTTAGAAGGCAATGTGCTAACGTCAATTGAATTTTCAATCAATTCTATTTTCGCTCCAGGAATATCGACAATTGTGTCATAAATTTTATCGTTTAATTTTGTGGTATTGTCTCCACTATATGTATTATTTTCTAAGGTTGCTTCATTATTATCAAATGCGGTATAGATATCACTATATGTGCCATTTAAATCAGAATTATTATTGAATTCATTGTTTTCAATATCATAATTTGAATCATATAGATATATGGCTGAACCTGTCTGTGCAAAGTTGTTAATCAACTGGGAATCATGCATATTTAATGTACCGTCATCACCATATATTGCACCGCCATAAGAATCACGGTCAACAACAGAACCGTATCCACCATTTCCATCAAATGTTGAGTTTGAAATTGCTATTACTGAATGAGAAGCGTATATTGCACCACCATCGAATAATACTGTATTATCTTTAAAATTACAATTTTCTATATTAATATTGGCTCCTAATGCCAATATGGCTCCACCAAATCCGGAATAACATTCAACAAATGTGGAATTGGTGATTGTAACTGGCATGTTTTCAGCAAGATAGGCATCAGCAAACAATGCTCCAGCATTTTTTGAAGAGCTAACATTTTCAAAGGTACAATTATCAATTTCTGCTTCTTTTCCCATTTTAAATGAAATTGCTCCTGCAGTAAAGTTGGCATGCAAGTTAATGAATTTAGTATTTTTAATTTTCAGTGATTTGTCCCCTTTTATTGCAGTGGAATAGTTGGATGTGGCATTTGCAAACACTGAGTTTAAAACATTAATGCTTGAACCCTCTACGCCATTAATAAATCCCCATGATAATGCTTTAGAACTTGTCATCAATATATTATTGAAAGTTGCGCTTCCAGAGGATATGGTTATTACTCCACTGGGACTGGCCGCATCAGTAATTTTATCATTATTACTTGCATATGTCCCATTGGTATTTACAAATATAACTCCGGCAGCAGAACTACTATTATCAATATTTACATTATTTGTGGTTAAAGAAGAATTTTTGGTAATAATTAATGCAGAACCTTGATTAGCGTATGCATTAATTATGGTGAGATTGTTGATGGTTATATTGTTTCCTCTAATAATCAATGCTCTTGCCTGATTGTTCGCATCAACTGTATGTCCTTTACCCTCAAGAATAAAATTATCTATTTCAATAAATATTCCAATAGGGTCATCGGTTGATGCATTGAATTTATAGTCTGTATTCAATTCCAAATAATTTCCAGTCGAATTCTTTATCTCATTACTTAATTGAGAGAATGATTGTGGGTTTTCGCCCACGGAAATGACATCGTCTTGTGTACTTTCTAAAATATCTTGATTATCTGCACTTATAAAATCATCAGTACTGTTTTCAGTTGCTGAGACAGCCCCCACCGATATGATTAAAATAAGCATGACAATCATAATCTTTAAAACTTTCATAATTATCACATATATAAATTTATGTTGAAAATCAGTATTTAAGTATTTATATTTGATTTTAGACTTAATTGGAGTGGTTAAATCAAAAAAAGAAAAAGAAAGGATTAATTAACTTAATCCTTAATTATAATGGTGTTTGAAACTTTCAATCCATCATATTCTGATGTGATTATGTATTTGCCGGACATTAAGGTAATGTTTAGCATAGCTATTCCATTTGAATCTGTTTTGCGGTTATAGAATATTCCATTAATATTAAATTTGACAATTGCATCTTTTAATGGATTTCCCTGACCGTCAAGAACAGTTGTATTGAATGTTGAACCGTCTTTATAACTCATTTTTAAATCATTTGCATACAATGTAGGCAATACTGTAATGTTATAAGACATTTGAAGACCAGTCAACGGGTCAATTGCTGTTAAAATGTACTCGCCAGGAGGTAAGTTAATGTTTAATCTGGCAGTTCCGTTTTCGTTGGTTGTATGGTTATAGAAAACACCATTGATGTTCATAGTAATGTTAACACCACTAACAGGATTACCTTCGCCATCAATCATGTCAATATAGAACTGGGAAGTGTTTCTATAATATTTTACCAGGTTGTCAGCCATTAATGTTGACAATACTGAAATTGTGTTTTCAACTGTCGTTCCGTTGAATGTAGTTTAGGGGTCTGAATTTTTTTGATATAAACTCCGCTTAATTTTTCTTATTTTTTTTTTCATATTAGATAATGATTAGTTTTAGTTTATAAAAATACATTTGTATAATTATTAATTTTTAAAAAGGGTGCATTAATATCGTTAAATTTGAGTATTATGTGTTACATATATTTATTT
>JAFRFD010000072.1 GCA_017434525.1 Methanobrevibacter sp. | reverse complement strand
GGATTACACTGGACAGACTTGAAGTAAACTTGTCTGAAGTCCTGAAGATAAATGCAACTATAAAATGATCACTCCTATACAGGGTGATTATCTCATGCAATCACCGGTTTGAAAAACCGGGGTTGTTATTCATCGCTTACGAGGAAACGCGGTTGGACAATTAATCTATCAAGGATAAAGAACTGTCAGATAGCTTATTCAAATGAGCCTTTTGCGATGAAAGAACCTGAATCAGAAACAATTATATTTGAGCTTACGAATCGGAGAAATGCACTTGAACGAGTTTTATTGCATTTTTCTCATCTGGAAAAAGAGACAAAAAGACTGAGTGAAAATAAATATGAAGTGAAACTGAGGTATGACAGGCAGGACGAAACAGAGATGGTGATCCGTATCCTTTCCTTTGGTCCGGTGATAAGGGTGACACATCCGTCTCGATTTATAAATCTTTTGAAAGAACGTATTGAAAAGCAAGGGAAACTCGCAACTTTTTTTCCGGGAGAAAATGTTTAAATGCAACATCTTGGAACAGAGCGATCTTCCTGATTGAAAATAATATCAGTCAGGAGGATCGTTTGCATTATTTGCTAAAAAATACCCTACCTTCGATGTGTGTGATTATTAAAGGTTAGGTATTTACATTATTATGAATTGAGAAAGTGATCCTTATTTACAGTTTTGATATGGGCTTGGACCCCACATCATGTAAGAAAGATAAGGCAATATTTACTTGTCAGCCCTAAACCCTTTGGCATGTAGGACCTCCGTTTGCTGATTCATCAAATATATAAGGAACCTGCTGCCAAAAGATATGACATGGAGCCGGGTGATGAAAATGCTGTGGCTAAGGATTTTCGTAATCAGGATTGGGAAACTATTTCAGAGAAGCAATATGAAGAAGAGGTAAAAGAGCTACTGGGAGACGCTGCCTCGGAAAAGTTTGAATTTAATAAAGTGAGTCAGTAACTAATGAACGACCGCTATATTGTGATGGAGGAATAGAAGTTATGAATGAATTTTTAGGGACAGTTGGGGTTAACAGATACATTAGTGACCTTCATCTAGGTCATAGTAATATCCTTTACTCAAGACCTCAGTTTAAAAACATTGAGGAAATGAATGAGACAATCATCAATAACTGGAATGAATGTGTTAATGAAAAAGATCATGTATGGATCTGTGGAGACTTATCCTACAGATCAAGGATCCATGTTGGAAGCTATTTGGGACGATTAAAAGGGCATAAGCACCTCATTATCGGGAATCACGATATTAAATGGATGAAGAATTGTAACCTTGACAAATATTTCGATAGTGTCCAGCACATGGCGGTCATTAAAGACAGGAAGAGAAGCATTACTTTGTGCCATTATCCAATGATGGAGTGGCCAGGATCCAGGTATGCAAAGTTCTCGCTGGAAGATGGTCATACGTTCCTGATCCATGGGCATATCCATAATTCAACTACTTGTGATGCTTACAAGTATATCAGAAAATCTCTTCCGTGTGCTCTGAACTGCTGTGTTGATATCAATGATTATCGGCCTGTGATATTCGAGGAACTCTTTGCCAATAATGCAAAGTGGTATGAGAGATTATAGTAAACGACATATATAATTTCCTTTTACAAATTAGACTTTAAGTGATATAATAGACTTGGAGGTGTGTTATGAATATCCGAGTCTTTAAGTCTGATAAACAATCTTTGATCGAAGAAGGAAAGCGAATAGTCTCTTCAAACGATGATGCCAAATATCTTCGCAAAGTGACGATAGTTAATCTCATGCTAAATGGCGCAAGCGCCTCATCATTGAGTTCTTCTTGTGGCGAAACATCTAGAACCCTTTCGTCTTGGATGAAAATAGTTGATGAAAAAGGGTTCGAGGCCCTTCGTGCCAGGAAACAACCTGGACGCCCCTTTCGGCTGTCGCCCGACCAAAAAGAAGAAATTAAAGTCACCTTGCTTTCGGATTCCTCTGACTATGGGTACAATGTTTGGGATGGGCCATCATTGTCAGATTATATAAAGCGCACATACGATATCACTCTTGGGGTCAGACAATGCCAACGTCTGTTCCATGAACTCGGTTTCTCTCAAATACGTCCACAGGCTTTTCCTTCGAAAGATCATGAGGAAGATCCTCGTCGTGAAGAGTTAAAAAAAAACTAAAAGATCTCACAGAGGATCCAGATGCTATTGTTGTTTTCTAGGACGAAGTCCATTTTTCAGTAGAAGCTACTATTACAAGACAATGGTTCCCAAAAGGCAGCTGTCCCAAAGTGCGTTCTTATCCCGGCCGTAAATCAGTTGCCTACAGTGGTTTTATTATTCCAGAATCAGGGCAACTTTTTACTGTGAAGCCGGATTGGTTTAATTATGAGACTACTATAGACTCTATCCGGCGGTTTATAAGTTCACTTACAGTTGAGGCCGGAAAAAAGATTCATCTTATCATGGATAATGCGCCTTGGCACAAGAAGGCTAAACGCCTGATTGAGTCTGAAGAGGAGTATGCTGATATCCGTGATGCCATCATAATAGAATCTATGCCGCCATATTCTCCAGACTTGAACCCAATTGAGCAAGTATGGAGGGTGACGCGTCGTGAAAAAACTCATAATCGTTATTGGCCAAGCTTACCAACATTGGTTGAGGTACTTGATGAATGGTTTTCTTCTTTCAATGAGCCGAACGAGAAGCTTGCTACACTATGTTCTTTTGCATGGTGAAATTATTAAAGTCGTTTACTATAGAAGAAAATGACTGAGCATAGATTCAGATTCAAAAGAAAGATGAAATCCATGTGGAAATGATTATTCATATTACTGTTGATGGTTTCATTTCATTAACAATAGGTTGTATCATAATAAGAACGAAAACAATTGTAAGGGGGTATTCTCATGATTATGATAGAAGTTGATTCAGTTAATAATAACTTTCAAAGGAAAGTAAACCTTGAACCTGTGTTTGGTAAAAGTGAAGACTTCTTGGATTTTACGATAAACTGTGGAATTGAAACGAAATTGTTAATGTTGTTAGCTCTTAACACTGTATATGACAATATAGTGGAATCGACTTTTGATAATCTCAGCTCTGCACAGAAGAATACGGTTATTGATACACTCATTAATTCTTCTTGCAATATTGATGTAGAGGAATTTGCAAATTTTAGGAATTCTATTTATTCTCAGATAAAGTTGAATAATGAAGAGTGACAGAATAGAAACTGGACCGGATGAAGAACGTAATCCAAGGAGTTCAGGCCTTGTGAAAAAAGGAAAGAAATGCATTCCTTAGTTTTGGATGTATAGCAAACATAAAAGAATCAGGATTCATACACCATTTATGATGCATGGATCCTGATGATTGAAGATTGTTAATCGCTTAATATGTTTTGAATCTCACTTATAATTTGAGCTTACATAGAATATAAAAACTATTAAGGTATTACAAGGATAGGCTGGTCGACCAAAACTTCGGTGCCACTTTCATTTCTTCCAATTATACGATATCTGAACCTGCCTGTTGAGAGTAAATCGTATCTGGTGTTGGCATCTAATACAGACAGATCAAACTGGTTATCGTTGATAGAATCACTTTCATCACCTGTCACCCATTGTCCATCAAACGTGATGATTTCCACTTTTACATAAGAAAGAGTGGAACTACTCTTTACCAAACCGGTCACGGGAAAGGTGGTTCCTTCTTTAATGATTCCAGGGATGCGATATTGATTAATTGTCATATTGCCATCTTCAGGAATAATCTTAAAAGGCTCATCCAATACTATATGAGTTCCTGAGTCAGTAGTTGCTGACACTACGTAGCGGTAACCGGCTGCAGGCATCTGATTAACAGCGATCTGATTATCAATACTATGAATTTGGAAAGTATAATCATTCAATTCAGGAGAGTTATACTCATAGTGGTTCTCATTACTGATGATTTCAACAGATACTCTCTTTAACATTTCTGAAGAATTTACTGTTCCAAAGAAACTGTATTTGTCTCCCACAGAGAGTTGTCCGGGACAGGAATAATCGCTTAAGGTAATCTCTGGTCCCGAGTATTGCTCATGACTTGTTGGGAAGGGCAGACTCAGAATCTTCTTTAAAGCTTTTTTGCAGGATTTGGCATTATCCCATTTGTTATAGCTAAATCCGGTGTAACCCGTTTTAAGATATAAACAAGCAAGAGAGTGAAGATCTTCCAGTTCTTCGTCAGTATAATCATTCTGCAGATAATTGCCTCCTTTTTCAAAGAGTTTGGTATAGAAAGTATTATAAACAGCACTTTGGAATTGAGTTGCATGCAACTCAGACAAGTTATTGTTAACCGTATCTCCGCTGATGATATCGAGCCCAAGTTCTGCAAAATTCCAAATGATAAGAGGCGAAGTAGATCTAATTGTATCCATGAGTGCCGATACTCCTTTTTTAGTAACGGTGTCTGCCCAGTAAAGGAACTGGTCTTGAGCCTCATCGGATTTTGCAAAGACATAGGCTTTTTTCGCTGATTGGGATACATTCTTGTCGTCACTATTGTCGGCTACAAGGGCCAAGGCATTGAGATATAAATCAGACGCAAAACCAACTTTCAAGAGGTAAACCTCACCCTCCCATGCAATGGATACTGTTTTTGTAATTTCAGAAATTTCATCCAGATACCCAGGAGCATCCTTCAACAGAGCAGCTTCAGTAGTGACAACATCCATGAACTTATCTGCATCTTGTACTTCGTCCAGATTGTAGTCTGCCTCAGTAATGGTGATTGCATCCGCAATCACAGTATTGAGATATGATTGCTGATATGAATCACTACCGAAGAAAGCCTCTCCTAAGTGGTTTCCAGAAAGAATATCCAGGATGCCATTAATGTCCATAATCTGGAAGTAGTTATCTTTGTCCTGAACTACGAGTAACATGGAATGATCTTTGTCTGACACAGATTGTACAAGATCATAAACATACTTCTGACGCTCATTTAATTGATCACGAAGACTATATTCTTCTGCATAGGAAGGAAGAATATTTGTGGCTAAGAGAACGATAGCCATCAGCATATAAACTACTCTTCTCATATTCTGTTTTCTCCTTTCTTTTTAGATTAATATGATCAGGCAACAACATAAATCCACTTATTTGATTGAACTATGTTTCAGTACTAGTATAGCTGTTCACAGAAGAATAATACATGTGTGTTTCCAGGAAATAATGCAGGCTATTTCTTATAAAATGAGAAATAGACGAGTTGAGCGATTTAGGGAGTTATCTAAAGCAAGATAGAGGAAGAAAGTTCATATAAGTCTCATCAAATAAGACATGAGATTTCTGGAAAGTAACAGAGGATGAATGGATAGTTAGGGGTATCATAAGTGTAGCTCTAACCAATTCCGATAATGGGCCGATCTCTATGTTTTTCATATTATATGATAAAACATGTGAATTAGAATGATTTTCTGGGAGCAAATAGAAGTGGTTAGTTTGTCGAAAAATAGCATAACGTGTGGAAACATGTTAGTATTTCTTACAAAAAACGCACCTATTAATTAGTTGTATTTGTGGTATAATCATCGTGGGGTATTATACCTATGGATAAATAAAAATTGTCAGATATGTAATAATTGTATTCGCATGAGGTGTTTTGAATGTTACATGATATTCTCTGCAAATTTATGTCAATATATCGTAATAATGAGCGCATGCTTACAAAGGATGGGAGGGATGGTATGATCAAAGGAGTTAAAGGGTTCATTAATTTCAAATCGTTAAGATATATCGTTTTGGTTGTGTTAATTATTGTTACAGCTTTTAAAGTGTTTTTCGTGTTTTCACTTGCTGAAACAAAGATGAAAGCAAGCCGTAAAATTGTTTCAGTCGTTTATGATGATTCTGGAAGTATGAAAAAAGAGAGTAACTGGTCTTCTGCTAACTATGCTATGCAAGCGTTTGCTGCATTATTGAACAAGGAAGATGACATGTATATTACATATATGTCGTCATATAAACAAGGAGCAAAAAAGGTTGACTTGACAAACCCTCAAAAAGCTGTCGATAAAATAAGATCTGAACCAGGCGAATTTGGAAAAACTCCTATTAAAGCAGTGAAAGTTGCTATGGATAAACTTGAATCAATAAATGACAGCGATGAATCTACACAATATTGGCTTGTAGTATTCACTGATGGTGCAATGGCAGGAAATGCTGAAGGAGTACCCGATGGGGATATAAATCAATTGCTGAATAAAAAATATAAAGGGAAAACTATGCCTAACGGATCAAAGGTTTATATAACATATATGGGTATAGGTGGAGAGGCAGTTGATGTTACAAGCGATGAGAATCAAGGGTTAATAAGTGTTAAAGCAGGGAATAATATCATTCCCGCACTCTCGGATATTTCGAATAAAGTATCTGGAAGGTACAAATATAATAATGATGAAATAAAAGGAGTGGACGATAGAACGGTTGTTCTGACATCGCGTCTTCCATTGTATTCCATTTCTATTTTTTCTCAGAATTCAAAATCGAAAGTGAATAACGTTGCCGGTAAGGGGAAATTATCAGTTGAACGCAATATTAAATTAGAATATCCCGAGAAGAAAGGGTATGATTCCAATAAAAGCCTAATAGGAAATGCTGCTATGATAACGAATGGAGACGAGGTAATTCCTCCAGGCGATTACACAGTTTCTTTTTCTGAAAAAATAGACCTCTCCAATGTCGTTTTTATGTATCAACCAGCAATTGAAATGAAGATTTTGATTGAAAGAAATGGAAAAACGATAGAGAATACTGATACCTTAGTAGCCGATGATTCAGTTGATGTGTCGGTAATTCCTGTTAATCCTGATACAGGAAAGGAAATACCAGAAACTGATTTGCCAAAAGGAACAAAATTTAATCTGAAATACTTGTTAAATGATGATGCAAAAGAAGAATCCGATACAAGAGAATTGAAAGGAGTTATATTAAAAGAAGGCAAAAACGAGTTCCAATGTACAATGAAGGTTCCTGACTATATGCCAATTAATCAGGGAGTAAAGTTTACTGTTTCCAAGCCAATCGAATATGGAATTGAGGTCGATCAGCCTTCTAAAGTACAATATAGCCGACAGAAACTAAAAGAAAAGGATGATAATGGAAACTGTGTGAGATTTTATATTACTGGCGATGGTAAGAGATTATCTAGAGAGGACCAGAAGAATCTTGATCTTGTCATAAAAGACTATATAGTTGATAACAGGGAAAATAGTAAATGGTATATAAGACTGGGAAAAAAAGATGCAAGTTTAAAACTTGTTTTAAATGATGATGGAAGTTATAGCCTTTATCCAAGTGGATTACTTATACCAGCATTTATGATAACTGCTGGAGATTATAAAGTGGATGTTGCAATCGAGCAAGATCCTTCAAAGTCATCACAGGGAGAATTTACAATTTATGGGAAGGCAAGTGATTTTAAAGATTTAATTCCTGTATTAATGATTTTGCTTATTATTATGTATCTTATTTATATAGTCTTCATTAAAGCTAAATTTCATAATCAGGAGATTATTATAGATGTTTATAAGCGTCGCGGATATATTGAAGGGGTTCGTGATACCCATAAAAGTGATACAGTCGAGGCACATAAGTTCAGCCTTCATACTTTTTTGCCTTCGCCAGCTGATTCAATCGTTTGCCAGGGGATAAGGTTTATTGCTGATAGAAACTCTGGAATTATTATAAAAACACGAAACCTAGATGCAGTATTTGATCATAAGTATCAGGCTACATCCGGAAACCCGGAAGATGATTTTGATGGATTAGCACAACGGTTGGAAAACGGAAATAATATACAGGCAGATTATTTAGTATTACAACATTCTATGCCTATCTATGGTAAACAGGGAAAATACATATATAAAATCTACATGCAATAAGGAGGAAGTTTATGATTATGAGTGAAATGCCAACATTGATTGTTGGTTTAGGCGGGATCGGTGGTCGTATTGCAGACTCGACTTTTAGAAAATTATCAGATGATCAGAAAAAATATGTAGGTGCAGTAGCATTTGACACTGATCAGGGAGAGTTGAAAAAACTGTCTATTACAACTATTCAGATAAGTGATGAGCGCTTGGTAAAGGACTTATTGGGGAAAAATATAGATTACATGAAATGGTTCCCGGCTAATAAGTTTACTGCTAATAAAGGCACACTCAAGGGTGCTGGTCAGATAAGAGCAATCAGTAGATTATCTGCATTGGTGGCAGAAAAAGAAAACCGTTTTATCCCGTTAGAAGAAGAAATACGAAGAATTCTTGAGCATGATGGAAATAAAGATATTAGCAATTTTAATGTGTTTTTTGTGGGATCGATAACCGGGGGTACCGGTGCTGGTATGTTCTTGCAGATGCCTTTTTATATCAAGAATCTTGTTAAAGAACAATTCGCTATAGAGAATATTTACGTTCGTGGAATGTTCATGAATGCAGATATCACAAAAAATGAGCAGCCAAATAAAATAAACCGAGACGCTGTCATGGTTAATGCATATGCATGTATCAAAGAATTGAATGCATTTTATCTCACACAAATAGAAGATGACGAAGAAAACCATCTTGAATTAAACTATTACAAAAAAGGAAAGCGTGCAGATAGAGAACGCGAGTTGATACAGGATTATGCAGAGAACTATGCCGATGAATTATTTGAAGACGACATATGGCAGGATGATACTGAAGCAATGAGAAATGATATGAGAAATATCGCAGCTGAGGGATCCAATATACCATATAATGCTTTTTATTTGATTGAAGGAACTGATAGCACTGGGGGCATTGGAAATACAAATATATATGTTGTTACTGAGCACATTTCTCGTATGGTTTATACATTGCTGTTTACGCCAATTCGTGATAGGGCAGAAGGCGTTTTAGATAATTCTGTCTTAGCAGACATGGAATGTGGCGGTATGAACAGATATAATAGTGCAGGGTTATGTATATTAAGATTTCCGTATAAAGAAGTTGAAGATTATGTGACGTTGCGTTGGATAAGTGAGCTAGTAAAAGAAGAGTGGTTGCTCTTAGATGTTGAATATGAACAGATTAAAAGAGAAATGATGCGTCAGCAGAGATCTGATCCGTCAGCGATTGTTCCGGAGATAGAAGAAAAATATACGGAATTATTTAGAGATCATACATATAGAAAAAAAGAAGCGAAACTCGCATTTTTATATAAGGAAATGTTCATTGATAACCCGGATGATGCCAATCAACCATATTCAAAGAGCGATATACTAATACGAGAGATAAAAAGACGGATACAAAGAATATTTGACAATGATGCAAATATAACTCAAATAAAGGAAGAAAGTGAGGCCGATTACAAGAAACTATTAAAACTAGATACTGCTGAAAAAGAGGCTGAGAGACTGTATGATGCTGTCGAAGATATGTCAAATGCAGTCGATTTGCTTGTGAAAAATCACAAAATCGACATTGCAAATGAGGTATTTCCAACTAGTGCCCTTTCGATGAAGATGAATAAAAATAATGACTTGAATATTTACAAAAATATTTCTGCCACTCATCCGGTTGCCGCAAGATTCTTCTGTTACGATTTGGTCATGAAACTGAAGAGAGAACTATCTTCATTAAAAAGACAGCATGAAGCAGTTGATTTGGAACTTCTGGAGAATATGGATTTTTATGGAACTGCAGAAGATGGAAAGCAAAATGCTATGGATGCTATATCATTCATTAAAATCAATAAGATTCCTATTATTAGAAATGGAAAGGGAGCACTTAAGAGAATAGCCAGGTCATTACCAGATGCCATTAGAGCCCAAAATGAATTGTATCTCACATTCGGTAAGGAAGAAATAATGATTAACACTTTTGAAGTGTTATTAAAACGGTTTGAACAGTTTTCAGAGTATTATTCTAGATTCTTTGACAATATAGCAAAAGAGATAACAGAGAATGAAGAAAAAATCAGAATGTTAGAAAATGGATTTGAACACAATCCATATGGAGAACGACTTTTGTTCTGTTCATCGAAATCTCTTAATTATCTGTTCAATGAATTCAGAGTGAAAAACACCTTTGATCTTCCAAAAGAGACAAAGCAATCTATTTTTGAAGGCATATTTGATATAACTTCAAAAATGATTAATAGCAAGGATAAGGAACTCTCGGAAACACAACTTAGGAAAAGAACAGAGAATAACGAGAAAAGATTAGCAGCCCTTTTTGATACCGGGATTGTTGATTCTTTGAAAGCCATAGTTATTGATAAGGGAAGAGGTGTCATAAACTTTAGTGCAAAAGCAGCAATTGAACATGAGTTGCAGTTGGAAAAACAAATATATCCTGATGATGAAGGATACGAAAATGCCAGATTAGTATACGAACGAGAGAGAATAGAAAAAGCTTTTTCAATTGCCGCACCTATGTTTTCAGTTGCTAAAAAAACAGATTTTACAGAAACAGTATATTTGGCATTGAATCCTGAATCTGCTGAATTAAGAGCTGGTGTGCCGGATAAGGGAATGACAAGACAAAATCTTGTTCCCAATAAAACTGAGGCAACTGATTTAAAACCTGTTACTGTATTAATGGAGGATGCATTTTCGCCTTATGAAATCATCTGTTTCCGATTAAAGCATAATTACATGGTTGAGGAATTAACAAAGTTTATGCCTGGTTCCGAGTTTGCGAATGCGTATAATACGAGAATAGCCAATCTTGGAAAAAATCCAACAGGAGAGGATGCGGACGCTTATAAGACGGTAGTTAATCCCCATCTGAATAGATTTTGGCACGAAGAAGGATTTGTTCCATCATTAGGATTTAAAGAAAGAAAGCAAAGGAAGACTAATGTTTTAAAGGCATTCATATATGGTCTTGGTTTAGATCTGTTTGTCAAAATATGTAATGAGGAAACAGATTACAAAACAATCTGGTGCTTTAAAGTGGGGAACAAATTGATTCCTATTCGGAAAGCGGGTGTATTGATTTCGTCTGATTATGCGGCGTTGCTTGATTCCTTATTATATAATAAACGGATTGTGAGTTATATATTGAGAATAGCGAATATGGATATTAAACAAACGAAAGGATATAACAGCCCTTCTGATTTAATTAACACCATATTTAATACTAGGCTGATTCTTGACCTGTGCCAGATTACCACAGACGAAGAAAAAGATGAGAATATCTTGGATATTATTATGCAGATGTATCCTCTTATGCCTCAGAAAAAATGGGATAGAGTTTTTTATGGGATTAAAGAAGTCCTTTTCGAGTATTTAGGTAAATTATTTGAGGATAATGAAAGGTTGATCAATAAGGCCTATCCTCAGATTTTGGATATGATCATTAACAACAGTAAGGTGGGTAAGAATACTTTTGATCAGGAAAAATATGAATTGGCCTCAAAAAAGATTAAGAATAATATCGAGGAGATCAAAAGAAAAAAATTCATTTGATTCTGAAATAATTGTAGTTGCTTGCAAAAAGGGGATTACAATCAATCCCCTTTAACAATCAACTCTTAGGAGAAGAGAATGCGGACTTTCAATTTTTATGTAAATGTGGATCAGTGTCTTAATATGTCAAATTTTGATATGTTTTTTTATAGGCTGCAGAGCGAGAATCGATTTCATCTCAGCAACGTTCAGTTCTATGATGATTCAGGAAATAACTCACTCAAAAAGACTTTTAATGAGATTAGAGATTACATGGACAACACATCAATCCCAATCGGTGATTATCGCATAGTATTTGGAATGAGAGCACACCGGAAAGAGAAACCTCGATGGGAAGAAACATTGTTGTACCGAATGATTAAGATTCATTATCATTTACTGGAAAGCAGACTATATATTCAATCTAAAGATGCATCTGACAAAAGCGTAAGCATTATTATGTTATATGATTCGGACTTTCTATTGGGAAGTTCTAATTTGGGCACTTATATAATAAATGATGATATCAAGATTCTTTTAGATAGAATAAATCTTAATCCTGAGACTATAAAAGACAATAATTCTATAGACGCGATAAAAGAGCATGTGAGCACAAATGCAGAAATTGATGCAATTACTCAGAGCTTTATAATTGGATACATTAATGCTTTTTGTTTACCATCAAGTATTAAATCATTAGGGGAAGAGTGCGATATAGAGCATATGTTATCTCAAGAAGGCTCTGAAGAAGCAACGGGATATTTCCCTGGATTCAAAGAAGGAAAGCTTGATCTTGCCCTGTTTGCAGAGTATACAGAAAACTGCATTGGTTATTTTAGTGTTTTTCAAAAGGAAATAGATGCAAACAGGCTGGATGAAAACTTGCTTGCGCTTCTTGGCATTGTAGACTACATTACTTCTGATCTTGATTTTGGAGTATTAGAAGAGGGCGACAGGTCGTTGGCCACAATAAAGCACTTAAGTGAAGAAAGATGGGAAAAGGCAAACAATAATAATACAATTCGTGAGAAGTATGGGGAGATGATATTCGACTATAAAGAGAATCTCCAGGATGAACTGATCACAATGGAACGCAGATCAAAAGTTTTTTTGGATGGGGAAGAGGCTCCAGTCTATAAAAATCCACCTGAAATACGGGGAAGAGAAGGATTACAATTGTTGAGTGAGGAGGAATACAGGGGATCATTTGAAGAATTGATTCGGGTATTTCTGAACAAAAGCCTTAAAAAAGACAAAAATGTCAATGCATGGGAGCTGACTTATAATGGTATTAAGGACAAAGTAAAAAACATGGAAGAAGAATTAGAGCTGTATGCAAACGATTTAAGCATTAGATTCAAAGACACATTAACTTCCAGAAAACTAGAATTGGAACCTTTTGCTGATAATCGTATAATATCTCGAAAAGATATTGGCAAGAAAAAGGATGATTCTTTACGGTCAAAAGAATCTTGTTTAGAAAAGCTTGAAGGGCCGAGAATGAATCCTTCTTTACAATTTCAAGATCAGTTGAATTTCATGCAAGCTCTTGAAAAATGTAATCAGGAAATAAGCTTTTATATTAGCGGATTAAATAAAACTATAATGGGAAATTTTTTATTAGCTATTATTATGTGTGCAGGAACAGTTTTCTTGCATTATATACTTATGCAAAGCTATGTTCTCGCAGACAAGACAAAACTTATAGCCCTTTTTTCATATATAGCTTTTTGCTTGGTTTTTTCTATTGTAGGAATATCAGCGCCAAATTATTATTTCAAGAAAAAAATCAAATCTAGTTTAGACAGTTTAAAGAGAAGTATGGTTACTTATATACGAGGCTATTTTGAAAAAATAAATAGTTTTACTACGTATATTAATCTGCTAAATCAGTTAGATTCACTTAATTCATATTTGGACCAGCTAAACCAGGCTGAGTCAAAATCGGTTACTTATGCCAAAAAGTTTTTATGGCATAAAACAAAAATCAAGGAGCATATAAGGAAGTGTGAATACTTTGATAGACTTGTTAATTCTGCAGATATTTATAGTGGTAATGAAAGGGATTTAGTTGCTACAAAAATTGATTTGAATAAAGATGTGATTAATAATGTGATATACTGGCCGGTGGAAAGGAGTTGATAATAATGCTTAGAATAGTGAGTTTTTTATTGCTAATTATCTTCTTTCTACTATTAACTTATATCCTTCACGGTATGGTTAGAAAATCTAAGTATTCTATTGAAAGACGTTATTGCCATTGCCGTTATATTGCTTCATATATTGTTTTGATGTTTGTTTTCTTAAATAAATATACAGGACCATATATTCTGGTCATTACAGATAAAATTATCAACATGAAGCAACTTCAGGTGTTTTGGGATCTGTTTATTTTGATGAAGAGATTTCAATTAGTCTATATGATTTTGAGTTTGCTAATCAGTAACTTCTTAATTGTGTTGATAAGTGGTTGCTTGTTTTTGCTTATAAAAATTTTGCTTTCAAATACCCGGTATATTAATTTTGACGAGCTGTCATTGATCGAAAAAATATACCATCTTCCATGGTTGATTCCACGTTTCTTTTTTAAAGAGTCACCAAATAATGAAGGTTATAGAGTTACAGAGAAAGGCTTTACCATTGGCCTTTGGGCCAAATGGATGAAATATGCTTTCTTAATCTGTGAAGTGTTAGAATTAGGATTTCTGTATACAGGAATACTGATTAAATCAGAGAGTGTTTTAATGGTTGCATCCAAATTAGTACAAGGCTGGTATTTGCTACCTATGTTGGGATACTTGTTTATAGAGCAAATACAATATATGCTTGAAACAGAAATTGCACCGGAGGTTGGAAGTTTTTCATCGGAAACAATAGATGATAAACTTGAGGGAAATCTAGCAGCACTTTATAGTCTGTATTTAAGAAAATTCAAAGACTCTGGGAGTATTATTGGGTCATTCATTAATAATGATATTCATTATCACCAGGAAGGGATTTCAGAAAGTGGATTGAACCAAAGTCAATACTTAAAAAGTAACGATCCTTCGGTATTACATATCATCAGTAATCATATAAAAGAAGCTGGTGCAACAACAAATAAAGACTATCAGAATGCACTAATAGAATTGGTTAATGAGAAGTCTATTTATATACAAGATGTTTTTCAAGGAGACTTTTTGATTTATCTTGCGGCTTATATGAATTATTATATGTCTCAAGAAAAAGTTTTTCTTGTTTTATGTAAATCGGAAAAACTGGTTGATAGTTTCCGAAAGGAATTAACTAAGGCCTTTAATAGAATTAATCAGCTTAGTAGTGTTTGGAATATTGCGGATTACCATAAAGCGAATGGTAACGCTGAGATGGATGTGCTTGTAATCTCCTACACAGAACTATTAGATTATAATCTCATAGAAAAAAGGAATGATTTTTTTCAATATATTGATAGCATTATAATGACGGATGTTGAGGAAATATGTTCTCATGAAAACATATACCTGGAATCATTATTTTCGGAGTTCTCCAAAATAAAAACAACACATGCCCCTAAATATGTTGCATTTTCAACGATTGATAACGATAGTTTACGTATTTCCTTAGAGTATTATATTGGGAAGGAACTTCATCTATTTAAAAGCAATCTATATTCCAAGAATGCATATACTATTGCTTGGAAAGAAGAAAGTTATAATAAAATCCAAAAGATGATGGGTATCGCACAGGAAACACCGGTGTATATAGGAATGGAGATGCCTATAGGACTTGTGGCTCTGAAATATGACGTTCCTGTTGTAAGATTTTTTTATGACATGAAAAATGGGTTGCAATCCTTCTTTGAATCGATGAAAATGTCCACACAATCTATTGCTAAATATTTAAAACGGAAACTGGATCTTGAAGAACTGTTCCTTTTTAATGATTACAAAGAGAAGAAGGCTCTTGAGGTGTTAGTTGTACAAGACTCGTCGTATAACCTTTTTAATGCAGTTACATCCCTGAATTTCTATGGAGGTAAAGAACAGACTTTGCTTCATATTGTGTCGCCTTTTTATATTCTTAGAGAGTATTTTGCGGACAAGCTGGGACTAGGGAAAAACCTTGAATATGATTATTCTCTGTACAGTTCCCAGTCCATATTAAAAAAGGATGGATGCCTAAAAATTCTTTTGGAGATGTGTTTAAATTCATTACCGGAAGAACAGATTCTTAAGAAAGGCCGAGAATATCAATGGGGAGAATTGAATGTCCCTCAATTACTCGAAGAAAGCCTTCAGTATGTTTTAAATGACCATGAGCTCCACAATGTCCATGAGAGCTTTCATTTTGGTGTGGAATCCTATTTTGACGAGGAAAAAGATGACTATATTCAAAAAAACATTGTAAAACTTACTGATGATAATATACGGAAAAGACTTCGAAGAAAAATAGATAGAATTACTCTGTCAACAAAAAATGATCAAAAGATACAGCTCCCTATCTTACAAGATAATATTTACAATTATTTTCTTCCAGAGCAAATTGTCCCTATTGAGGGTTGTTTTTATCGAATCCTTTCAATGGATACCAAAAGGGTGTTCGCAGAAGAGGCGTCTGTTAGTGATATATATTCCTATTATCCATGTAGTGAATTTGTTTTTTCAAACTTAAAACTTGAAGATGAATGTGTTGACACATCGCTGCTAAATATCAATATATACTCTACCGATGCAAAACGGATAATATATGGTTATTGGGATTCTTCCAGTGATATGGATGGCAGTTTCCTCAAAACTATACATATGAATACGTGTGTAAATGCAGATGGGTCTTTGATAGTTGATACTAAATACCAAGTGCCTCTCCTGGAAATATCATTGAGACGAACAATGATAGAAGGCGATTCAGAGAAAGCTGGTTTTCTGGCGGCTTTCCTTATTCAGGGTTTTTTAAAAACTCTATTCCCAAAAACGTGGATGAATCTATATGTTATTAGTAAATATAGCAAGGATGACAGCTTTTGGAGGAAGGTTCAGAATGATTCTTCTAATCTGAGTGAGTCAGAACTATTGCATTCTATGGTTCCCTTTACAGATGTAGTTTCAGAAAAGGAAAATGAAGAATACTATTCTTTCTATATCCTTGAGAATAGTTCTTTAGAAATGGGGATGCTGTCTGCACTTTATGGAAATAGAACTAAACTATTTACGTTAATGAAGGATTATTTGGAATGGTATTCTGATAAGGGAACAGCACTAAATGTGGGTAATGATAAGATTTCAGACTGTTTTGATTTAGAAGGACTTCTTTCCTTCTGTAAAAGAATCATTCCAGATGAAAAAGAACAGCCAATATTTTCATCTCAAGATGAAGATATATTAGATGCAGAATATACTTGTAGTTTTTGCGGAAAGCCGGTTGTTTTTGCGTATGTCATGGATGATGGAAGAAAAATGTGCAGATCCTGTAAACAACAGCAGATAAGCCAGAAAAAAGAGATTAGTGAGGTGTATTTAACTACTGTTGAGTTTATAGAAAAAACATATAATATAGTAATCAACAAAAAGATACACGTAAAGCTTCAATCAGCAAAAAGGATTAAAGCTGCTTCTCAATCTTTAGCTGAAGGAAGGGTATTAGGGTTTTACAATAATAGCAAGCATGAATTATGGATAGAAACAAGAGGACCAAGGATTGCTGTACAGGATACTATGATACATGAACTAACACATGCTTGGCAATTTGAAAACCTCAATATGAGTAAACTTAATAGGTTAGACCCAGAGGAACGTTTGCGTTATTTAGAAGGACATGCTGTATATATGGAAATTGATGTCTTGAAAAAGCTTGGAGAAGAAGAGTATGCAGCATATGTTGAAAGAACTCTTATGACGTTGAATACTGTCTATGGAGATGGGTATAGAATGCTAAAGGAATATTTGGATAATGCAAAGTCGCAGGGAAGTCACTATACACCCTTTGAAGCGATGAAAGAGTTAATTGATAAGCTATAAAGGAGATCACGTTATGAAGAAAATCCTTCTTATTCTTACTGCTGTGTCAATCGGCATAATTTTAAACGGGTGTTCAAAGACTCCTTCCATAGATGATATTTATTCTGAAGGAAGCTCACAGTTTTCTAATGGGAAAAAAGAACAGGAAATCATTCTGTCATCAGCGGATCAAACACTTGATAAGCTTATCTCAGACTATAGTGATTCAAAAGAGAATCCAGTCAAAAAGGATATTACTGAAGAAGAAATTGATGACATCATAAAAGATGATGACGAATCTAGTAATACGGATGATGGAAAAAAAAGATCAGAAGTCTCAAATCGTAAAGAATTAAAAAAACTTTTGGCCGAAATGTTTGATTCCACACAAGAAACGAAGGTTTTTGTTTCTCGAGGAGGTTTTTTGACATCTCCACAGGAACTAATTGATTTATATTATGAATTAGAGCGTGAAGATCCATATGACGCCATATGTGTAGAGTCGTTTTCACATGGTGTGCAAGGGAATATCAATACAATCAAGATTGAGTATTCTCTTCCCATTTCCCAACTTAAAGCCATGAAGGTTGAAACTCATAAATTGGCCGAAGAAGCAGAAAAGAAAATAAATGCATATGGACTATCTGAGTATGAAATAGTTAACTGTGTTAATCAATATTTGTGCAATAATGTCGAATATGCTCCTTCAGAACCATTCCCTCCGGAAACGCACACTGGTTATAATGCATTTGCTGAAGGAATTGCAGTATGTGATGGTTATTCCCGGGCGGCAAAGATATTGCTAAATGATTATAATATTGAATGTATTATTATTCATGGAATATGTAACGGTGGAGGTGCACATGCATGGAATATGGTAAAAATAGCAGATAGTTGGTACCATTTAGATGTTACCTGGAATGATGTGGCGACTCAGTATGATGACACTTATGGACGAATGTTTTTTTTAGTCACAGATAAATATATGAGGGAAAGCAGGACATGGGTTCAGGGCGACTATCCAGTTAGTTCAAGAGTTCCATATTCATCTAAGAAATAACAGAGGACAAATGAAATGATTAAAGAACCAAGATATGGAAAGGGGCTAATAATATAATATGAAACACAATGTTTGTTGCCTTTGTGGAAATGAGAACACAATCAGTATGTTTGGTAAATGCAAAGTATGTGGGTACAAGGATAAGCGGATTAAAACATTTGATGCATTAAATGGATCAAAAGGAATAAGGATTATAAACGTTGACTTTAATAATCGAATTGATTATCTTAATCGAACTGGAATTAATTCTTTAGAAGAGAAAAAGATGGCTCTTGTTGCAGCGCCTTTTGATTATATATCCAGAGACAACCCTAATAAATCAAGATCTGTTTACATAAGGTATATAGATGGAGTGGATAAAGATAATCCGGATTTCTATATAGACTCTTATCCTCAGATTAAATATCATCAATTGTTATCTTTTGATATGAATTATGAGCGATGGCTGATATTTGGAGAAGGCAAGAATGATGATAAAGGCTATTATCAAGTATATTTGACGATGTTATCTGATACAGGAAATGAACTATTCCAACCTCAGCATGAAGAAGAAATTGAAGAAGCTATAAATGCGATTGATGCTGTTCTGAGAGGAAAAGCATAGATACTTATCTTCATTTTTCTGAAAAGCATATTATTGATTCTTCAAAAGATAATCAACAAGTAGAGGTAATAATTATGAAATGTCCATATTGTGGTGGAGAAATCGGCGATGGAGATAAATGTGAATTTTGTAATTCAAGGATATCTTATGAAATGAAGAGAGAGCTCGAGCAGTTAAATAAAAAAGGCTGTCCTTCCTGTGGGAGTTCTAATGTATCGTTTACTCGAGAGCAAGAAGGAGAGACATGGGACTCTAACTCGAGAAGGTACATTAGACGGACTGTGGGATTGTGTAATGATTGCGGGCATACGTGGTTTACAGATTTGCCTTATGAAAACTCAGAGAATACTATAGATAGTTCTGGCAATACATCAAAAGACAGGAAGGAAGGAGAAGATAACTCGCCTCAGCCGCCTAAGCAAACTTTAAAAACTGTCTTATTGGCATTAGCTTTAATATTGACAGTCATTGTGTTATTAGGACAATGCCATGATGATGGTTCTGATTCCGGTGGTGATTGGGGTACTGAAGGAACCACATCTGAAGAAGGGACCACAGAATATGAGCGTGAATTAAGAATAATGACTGTTAATTCTATTGAAAATAAAGAACTAGAAGTAGCCAAAGCAGAAATAATAACTCATACCGGAAAAATGCGAGAAGAAGACCAAGATGATGTTTATTCCTTTTCTCCGAACACAAATGGTACTTATAGAGTCGAGCTTTCTGGCATTCATAATAATGCTGACATGATGCTAAGTATCTATGATTCTTTAGGTGAAAGAATGCATTATGTCTATGCTGGAAATGGAGAAGGATTGACCTTAACTGACTTAGAGAAGGGAAAAAAGTACAAACTCCATGTTACATATGAAGATGGATTAAGCCCATATACATTATTAATAGCTAAGCAAAAGAAAACAGAGAATATAACTAACTATTCAGTGGTGAAAGACAGTATAGAGTTTACGGATCAAGACAATGTATATTCTTTTGCTGCCCCATTAGATGGAGTGTATCGGTTTGAGTTTTCTGAGATTCACGATAATAAAGAGATTATGCTATCTATCTATAATGATTTAGGGGAGAGGCTTAAGTATTCTTATGCAGGGAATAATGATGGGATAACAATTGAGTTCAAAAAGGGAGAAAGATATGATATCCATGTTTCAGAAGAAGATGGTTTCAGTCCATATAAACTAAAAATTGGAAAACAGAAAGAGATTTTGGATATTTCACAGTATGATGGAATTAAAGATAGTATAGAATTTACAGATCAGAACAACGTCTATACATATACTGCCCCTGGAGATGGAGAATATGAATTTGCTTTTTCTGAAATGTCAGACGGGACTCAAGTATGCATAAGTATTTATAACAGGCTCGGTGAGCGATTAAGATATGGATATTGTGGAAATGATGACTCCCTTACAATTGATGAATTGGAGGAGGGAGAGATTTATACTGTACACGTGGAATATGAAGATGGTACAAGTCCCTATATGATGACTATCCAATAGTGATCTACGGCTCTGCAAAATAGAGTAATAAAAAGGATTGATAGAAATGAACAAACACAAAAATAAGAAAGAATCATTCACTAAACACATCACAGCCTTTTCGACTATGTTAGTATTTTTTTTGACATTCTTGTTTGTTTTTACGTTTATTGACAATTGGTTAAGCGGAACTAAAACTGAGATCCTGAATTTTCAAGGACTGGGTGAAATGATTATCTCATTTGGAGCCGCATATCTTGTTATAGAACAACTGAGTTTGGGAGTTGAATCTGAAAAAGATGGAACTGCAGTAAGTAAATGCTCTTTCATTACTAAGTATAACCAAGTCTATGTAGATAATATGAATCTGACAGATGTCGTAAGTGAGTTAGAAGAATATTATGATATATTTATTCAATATTGTGAAAACAAAAATAATGACAATGATATTTGGATCGAAAAATTGGAGGATGCATATCATGACCTTGAAAATAAACTTGGTGAATTAGGTTCAAAAGAAAGGCAAAAATATGTTAATTTTTTAGAGTATTTAGATGGCTTTGCAACGGTTGTTCATTTAGGTGCTATGGATGTAGATAGTTTTGACACTTTAATGGGATATAGGTTTTTCCTAGCTATCAACAATCCAGTAATCCAAGAGAAAGAGTTAAAACCTTTTGCAAAACATTATAAAGAAATTTTTGTTCTTTTCAGAGATTGGCAAGAATATCGAAAGATAGTTCATGAAAAAGAATCTGACAGAATAAGCGATGATCAAAAACGAAAAGAAGAAACCATTTTAAAGTATTATGATGAAGAATTATTTGGAATTCCAATGAATGTGGAAGAAAGCAATCTTATACTCAGCAAAGACGGAAATACAGTTCTAGGCAGAGGACTGAGCTTTCTTAAGGACGCTGTTTCTGGAGAAAATATATATGACTTAATCTGCGAAAGAGATGATAGAAGATATCAGTAATATTTCAGAAGTAATAATAATTGGTATTTAGGAGGACAATCAACGATGAGTAATTACCCACAGAGTTATATGCTTTCTTCGGGAAAGGGCTTTGACGAAGATGAATTAGTATCATTCGACAACGCTTTAATATCAGCTAAAATATCTGGATATAATCTTGTAAGAGTAAGCAGCATTCTTCCCATAGGGTGTGAAGAGAAAAAGAACGTTGAATGTATTGAAGGATCTATTGTATATACGGCATATGGAAGTGTTTCTACTTACACAGAAGGGGAGAGAATAGCCTCCGCTGTCGCTGTCGGCATTCCTAAAGATAATAATAAACATGGAATCATCATGGAGTTTTCCGGACAGTGTGATGCTTCAACAGCAGAAAGAAAAGTAATAAAGATGGTTGAAAAAGCCATGAAAAATCACAGCATTGAGTGTAAAGAGATTCTTACCAGTGCAATTGATGCTATAGGGTCAATAGGTGGATGCGTAACCATTGTATCAGCATTAACAATGTGGTGAACTTGTTTATGTATTAACGCTTCATAGCAGTGTAATGAATGATTGCAGTTAATCTGCAGCGATTGGAGTAAATCTAATGAGAAGAAAATCTTTCTTTGCAACTTTTTTTATGTTTATCATCATAGTCTGTTTAGTTGGCTGTGGAAAAGGGCGGACCTTATCAAACAAAATTGTGGGAAAATGGAAAGGCAAGCTCGATGTTGCTAGTATACTAAGTTATGAATTGTCTAGAGAGATGGGGATTAATGAAAAGATTTTTAGTCCAGACCCGGTGTATTCAGATATTCAAATAGTATTTAATAAAGACTCATCTGGTGAATTAATCATTGATCAGAAGAGTTTTACAAAAGCAGTTGAGAAAGTGATTGAGCCCTATATTTCCCTCTTGGTTGGGGTTGACACGAATAATTTAGTGGATCTATTGTTTGAAACTGCCTTACAAGATATGGATCCTGACACAGGAACCGCTTTTTTCACATATGAAGTTGACGATAAAGAAGATGAAGTATATTTAAAGTTTGATGACGGAAATGAAGGAAAAATGCAGTATAGCAATGGAAAACTAGAATTCGAAACGGATGTTATGGATACTAGGTTAGTGTTTAAGAAGTAAGGCAATCTAATATAGCATTGCCCATAATAGCAGGTAATACAAAAGGATATCATTATGATGAAAAAGAATTCTCATACATTAACTGTTTTTTTGATAACAATGCTTATCATTGTGGCGATTATTAATAGTTCATGTATTCTTCTATATGAGTCTCATTTAGCCGGTATAGACGCAGTTACTCTAATGGTGAGCATCTGTGATGTATTAGCTTCTATTGTTGCGGGTGCTTTTATCGTTGTCCAGTTAAGATCAGATAGTGAGGCAGAGATTGAACGGGCAAAAACTGAAGAAGCAAGATTTATTCTGGAATATAATATGTCTTTTATAGAGAATAAGGAATTATGCGATATAGAACACTATCTGGAAGATGCTATTACTCATGCTGGAACAGGGAAGATTCAGTCGCTTTCAGAGTCAAGACAATCATTAGTTAATTACTTGGTATATTTAGAGGGATTCGCCTCTTGCGTGAATCAAAAACTACTACAGTTTGAAGATATAGACAATCTGTTTTCATACCGGTTTTTTCTTGCTATGAATCATCCGGAAGTTCAAGCACTGGAAATAATTCCATATGCTGATTTCTATAGAGGCAGCTATCAATTGTTTGACAAATGGTATCAATATAGAATGAAAAATAGGGAAAAGAATTATATTGACGATGTAGATAACTGTAATGACGTAATGCCGCTGGCAAAATACTCTTTATTCAAGAATTTGAAATTTGAGAAGTATTTAGACCCTTCCATTAATATGTGTATATCTCATAATGAAAAGGGAGAGAGGCAGTATTATATTAAATATGGAAACAAACTCATAATGGATATTTCAAATGCCGAATATCCTGCAGATATAAAGAAAAGAATGGAGTATGTGTTGAAGAAAAATAAAGACATTTATGATAATTACATCGGAGAACAATTACATAGTGATTCTATTATATCTAAAGAACAGTATGAAAGAATATCCGAGTTGATTTATGATACAGATCCTTATATATATCCGGCAATGTTTGGTGAAAATGGAAAAGAAACAGCAATACAACTACTCCCAACGGTATTCGAGAACAATCAGGATGCAATGTTTAATAAGGAGAATTTATACATTTTTAAAGAATGTAAAAGTGATGATATAGTTGGAATTATTCTATGGGTGAGAGGTATCCTAGATTGGGATGTAAAAAGGTTTTTAACTATCGCAAAGAACCAAAATATTGATTTGCCAGAAGAAAATGTTTGGAAAGTTTCAAATCAGTATGTAGATGTCAGGTATGATACCCAATTAGAAAAAGAAACAATTAGTTTAATAAATATCTGCATTTCAGCAGAATATAGAAGTCTTGGGTTAGGGAGACTGATGTTGAACGAATTCATGCATCAGCATACAGGTGAAGCTATGGAATTGTGCGTGCTCGAAGATAACGAATCCGCTGTTCGGTTGTACTCTAACTGTGGTTTTGTTAGAAAAAGGACGTCTGATGGATTTTCATTGACTGAGATGAAGCCAGTCTGTTTGGAGATGAAAAAATCATGAGTGATAATAAAAGAGAGTTTAAGTGTCTGGGTATAGATTGCCCTAATCATTGCTGTGGGGCTTTTGATGGGATAAACGAGAGTCTATCGATAATAGGAGATAGAAGTTTTTCTGACATAGTATTGACTGATCAAGATTGTGATAACCTGGTAGCTTATGGCGCAAAAGCATATATCGTTGAAGGAGAAAACGGATTAAAAAGAATGAAGACATTGGCAGATGGGACATGCACTGCTCTAGATCAAGGAAAATGCAAAATATATCCTGCTCGGCCATCCTTATGCAAAGCATTTCCGTTATACCTTGATATGTTTGGAGGGTTATGTTGCATAAATGACTGTAAAGCGTATAATGATCAAAACTACTTTGTTGATGATAAAGAAGCATTGGAAAGTCTCTTAGTCATTTATCAACATTGGATTGAGTATTATAGAAAATTGGTTTAAGATGATGCTTCCAGAGAATGCACTGTAATATAGAAACCATGGATTACAAAGAATATCAAAATAGTAAGTGAAAATGCTTTTGACAACTCTGAGTGTAGGTGGTTTTGCATAATGAATTAATGAAGGGTGACTAAGTATTTAGGATGAATCAAACAATAGACTTATCAAGATTTGCAGAAGCACATAAACAGCATTATAAAAATGCTTTGAAAGAAATAGAGAATGGGCATAAGATTACACATTGGATGTGGTATATCTTCCCGCAAATTGCTGGACTTGGTCGTAGCTCGATATCCCAGTACTATGCTATAAAGAGCATCGATGAAGCAATTGCTTTCTTTCAGGATCCATATTTGGGAAAAAATTTGCTGACAATCTGTCATGCATTGATGGCCTTGGATACGAATAATGCTACAGAAATATTTGGTAAACCGGATGATATGAAACTCAAGTCTTCTATGACATTGTTTTCGTTGGTGAGGGATGCTGATCCTGTGTTTCAAAACGTGTTATACAAATACTTTAGTGGAAAACGAGATAATAGAACGCTAAAAATATTAGGGCTACTTTGAAAAGTGCTCATGAATTTCAAAAGGATATAAATACAAATGAAAAAGTATTTGTGGATTAAGAGTCATAGAACAACAATTAATGGTATACTTGGAACCATTTTTACTGGTTTATTTCTGAATACTATTTCTGAAGCTCAAGGTAATGTTTTTTCAGATTTCGGAAACATATTAAAACAGTTGTTAGAAATCAATTCGTTAAGTGGGTTCCTAACTGTCCTATCATTAGCAATACTAATTGTATTTAATGTTTCATATTTATTTATGTACATTCTGTTAGAAAAAAACTATGATTATGGAGAAAACCCAGTAAATATAGAAACTACGCAAATTAACACTGATGAAAAAAAGGCATATTTGTATAGTGTTATACTTCCTGGGATTCCGAAGATATGGGAAAAAAATTTAGATGATACTACTTTAGACTTGATTGAAAGAACAGGTTTAATTGAACTAATGGAGCAGGCATTAACAAATAAGGAAACTAATACAGTAATTATTGGCAAACCAGGAACTGGAAAGAGTACATTAGTACAACAATTTAGAAGAAAAAATGAAGAAAAAATAGATGCATGTTTTTATTGCAAATGGGATGAGGGCGATGCGAATAATTCTTTAGATATGATTAGGAGTATAGTTATACAGTTACTAGAAAACAATGATATTTTTTGTTGTGAATTGTATAAATTGTTACAAGATAAAGATGCCTCGTCATTACTTGAACTAGATGCAGAAAAGCTTTTCGAATTACTATTAGTCTTTCCTATTATTAATCTGTCATTGAAAGATCCTTTCATAATAATAATTGATGCACTTGATGAACTGGAGGATGCAAGAGCCTTTGTGAAAATACTGAAAAATAGTATTTTAAAGACTCAGAATAAAGTTAATTATATCCTGACTGCCAGAAAAAAAAGATTATTTCGGGGATTCGATAAAAGATGTCGTTTTATAGATTTGAACAAATGTGATAAAGATGATGACATTGAAAAATACATAAAACTACGTTTTAGGGATAAGCGGGTGGAATACTCTTTAGCTACAATAAAGGAAGTTTGTAAAGGGAATTTTTTATATGCAAAATATTTTTGTGATTGTATTGAATCTGATGCTGAGATAAACACTGTTTTCGTGCCGGATGATTTGGAAGAAATTTACTATAGTTATTTTGGCAGAATATTTTTAGATATAAAAAAATACAACATAGCTTATAGAGAGGCTCTAAGTATAATATTAGCTATAAAGGGAGGAATCAGCATATACCAATTACAAGATATCCTTCAATGGGATGATGAGATTACCGCATCATTTTGGAGTAAAATTGAAGACCTAGTATTAGAGGATTTCTCAGACAGGATTTATTTTTATCATAAATCTTGGGGTGACTGGCTACAGAATGTAAATGCTGCTAAGGAGTATTATGTCACACAAACGATTGGAACTAGAAGGATTCTCGAATATGTTTATAATATGGTTCAGTGTAATACATTAAGTTGCATTCCTTATCCTATTACAAGAAATTGGAAAAATTATATTTTAACCGATCCACAAAACATAACATATAAATTATTGCAAGATAATTGGGATTTTAGATTATGGATGATTGGAGAATACCGTAGAAATTCAGATTTTGATTTAGCAGTTGCAGAAATAAATTATAATAGTAGTTTTGTTGATATAAATTCTATCCATAATTATGAATTACAACTTGTTCTTAATGATATTTACATAGATTTAGAAGATGAGAAAGCAAAGAAACAAATTGAGCAACTGGTAGAATCAAGTATGGTAATACCAAACAATAAACCATATACAGCTATTCATCTTTATGAAAACGCTGGATGGATTTATATGCAGGCTAGTCAATTTGAGTTATCTGAGGAATATTTTAAAAAAGCTATAAATATATTTGAAGAAGAAGTGCCTAATGTTATTGATAGAGTAAAGTATGCTCACACATTATATTTGTATGCTATATTACTTTATAGAATAAAGGAATATGAAGACTGTGAGAGAAATCTTATTAAGTCTCAAGAGTATATTGAAAGTGAAGAAGATAAAAAAACTTCCCTTGCTTATTCGTTAGGGCAAAAACTATCTGCCTGGATTGAAATAAAAAAGAATAATTATAATAAAGCCGAACTACTATTTAAAGAAGCCCTTGAGATTCAAAACAATATTTTTAAAGGAAATGGCACATACATAGCTCATACTTTGAAATGTCTTGCTGAGAATGAAATGAATCTATATAGTACGACAAGTGAAAAGGAGTATCTTAGTTTAGCCTCATTGCATTCAATGAAAGCATATGATATCTACAGTACATTTGATTCTAGATATATCACGACCATTCAACATTTGAAAAAAATGATGGGAGACATACAACAATATGAAAACAATAAATGAAGTAGCATATATAAGCCAGACTCCTGCTTGGCCTACTGGTTGTGAATGTGTTAGTACAGTAATGTTATTGAACTATCTTCATTGTCCGATTACTGTTGATGAATTTATTACATATATACCGAAGAAACCATTGTGTATGCAGAATAATAAACTTTATGGTGAATCGCCAGATGAATATTTCATCGGAACGCCTTATGATCATAATTCATATGGATGTTACTCAGGAGTTATTGTCAAGGCGGTAAATGACTATGCTGACGATACACATATAGAACTAATGGCTAAAGATATTTCTAATTTGTCTACAGAGGAAATGGTTTGTAAATATATCAAAAAGAAAATGCCAGTACTATATTGGGCAACTATTGATCTCAAGCCATCTAGACCCGGAACTGTTTGGCAACTAAATGAAAGAGAGGCTTTCCAATGGATAGCGAATGAACACTGCATGCTTCTAGTTGGCGAAAATGATAAAACATATGTTTTCAACGACCCTTGGAATAATAATGGTGTTGTAGAATATCCAAAAGAATTGGTAAAGAGACGGCATGATGAAATGCTATCCATGGCTGTTGCTATTGAATATAGTAGTTAAATATCAATTGTAATGATTTCGGGAAAACCCGTTTTCTATATTTAAAAAGTTCCTTCGCCATCTGACTGGAGAGTTCAACCTCAATATAGAGATAGTTATTTTTTCATAGTTGACGTACCAAAGAGTGCGATATTGGTTTCAGAGAAACTATATGATTATGTGAGAAAAAGATTTGGTTCAGACGAGCTGATATTTACGAGAATTGATTTACTAAGAGATAATACGAATGGAATATGGGAAGTGCTTGAGTTTGAGGCAATTGATCCATCTATGTATGGAAGTGTATCTTCCATTACTGTAGATGCTCTATCGTTGTCTCTTCTTCAAGTCATAGAAAATGGACATAATCAAGGATGATGAAGTTTTAATAATCTAACATTAGGAAAACGAAGTCCTTATTTATTGTCTAAGTCTAAGCAAGTCACATAAGAGTATCATTTGTGTTATACTATGTATTTATAAAATTGGCACTGGCGTCAAAATGGCGTCAAGAATCCGGACAAAGAGAATAATGAGACGAATTTCAGGTGAAAATGACGAAAAAAACAACAAAAATGAAGCTTGAACACGAGAAAAACGGATACATTCAACCGTGAAGGTGGACGTACTGTTGGATCAGGCCGTGTTGCTTCCGTTATCGAATAAGAATTACATATCATGAATCTATGGGCTCTCCGAGTAATCGGAGAGCTTTTTTTATACCAGCAGTTTATTGAGCCGGTCTGTAACAT